>NZ_JBCOVH010000014.1:0-1023 GCF_040919545.1 Lactobacillus sp. RTP31084st1_F9_RTP31084_210423 | reverse complement strand
CACCAGTGGCGAAGGCGGCTCTCTGGTCTGCAACTGACGCTGAGGCTCGAAAGCATGGGTAGCGAACAGGATTAGATACCCTGGTAGTCCATGCCGTAAACGATGAGTGCTAAGTGTTGGGAGGTTTCCGCCTCTCAGTGCTGCAGCTAACGCATTAAGCACTCCGCCTGGGGAGTACGACCGCAAGGTTGAAACTCAAAGGAATTGACGGGGGCCCGCACAAGCGGTGGAGCATGTGGTTTAATTCGAAGCAACGCGAAGAACCTTACCAGGTCTTGACATCCAGTGCAAACCTAAGAGATTAGGAGTTCCCTTCGGGGACGCTGAGACAGGTGGTGCATGGCTGTCGTCAGCTCGTGTCGTGAGATGTTGGGTTAAGTCCCGCAACGAGCGCAACCCTTGTCATTAGTTGCCATCATTAAGTTGGGCACTCTAATGAGACTGCCGGTGACAAACCGGAGGAAGGTGGGGATGACGTCAAGTCATCATGCCCCTTATGACCTGGGCTACACACGTGCTACAATGGACGGTACAACGAGAAGCGAACCTGCGAAGGCAAGCGGATCTCTGAAAGCCGTTCTCAGTTCGGACTGTAGGCTGCAACTCGCCTACACGAAGCTGGAATCGCTAGTAATCGCGGATCAGCACGCCGCGGTGAATACGTTCCCGGGCCTTGTACACACCGCCCGTCACACCATGAGAGTCTGTAACACCCAAAGCCGGTGGGATAACCTTTATAGGAGTCAGCCGTCTAAGGTAGGACAGATGATTAGGGTGAAGTCGTAACAAGGTAGCCGTAGGAGAACCTGCGGCTGGATCACCTCCTTTCTAAGGAAGGCGAAAGATGATGGAGAGTGCGAGAGCACTAAAGAGAAGTCATTGAGAAAGCCAAGCGGAAGCACACTGAGAAACTTTGTTTAGTTTTGAGGGTAATACCTCAGAGAGCTAGTACATTGAAAACTGAATATAATCTAAAGCAAAAAACCGAGACAATCGAAAAAACAGATTGAAGAGCGACCGAGA
>NZ_JBCOVH010000013.1:0-978 GCF_040919545.1 Lactobacillus sp. RTP31084st1_F9_RTP31084_210423 | reverse complement strand
TTGACTGTTTTTCCAATCAAGCCGTAAAACTTCTCTGAAGCCTTAGAAATGAGTTTTTGGACGTTCTTCTTTGTTTCAATGGAACGTAGTTCTTTCTGAAGCTGAAGAAGCTGGTTTTGTACGTCCTTGTGTTTGTCTAATGCACTGGATATATCGTTTGATAGTTCCTGAAGCTGTTCTTTCGCACATTCGGTCTTGTACTGCATAGCCGATAAGTGTTTGCGGTCAGAAGAAACGCCACGTTCCATGCCCAGTGTTTCAGATGCTATGGTTTGGAGTTCTGCCATGTCATCACGCGATAAACGCACACTTTTCCCATTCGACTGCGTCCAATCGAAAACTACATGGGCATGAAGGTTAGGTGTCCATTGCTTTGCGTTCATGTATCCTTCGTCCTTGTGTATATGGATTTGAAATGCTTCGATACCGAAACGTTCTTTACAGACCGTGGCAAACTGCTGGAGTTCCTGCATGGTGGTTTCTTGTTTGATTACTATTACTCCCTCTCGTATGGGTGCGGCTTTAGCCTGCATCTTCTGCCCAACCGTATCGAGATATCTTTGTTTCGCACTTTCCAGCCGATGGGAGATGCTATCTCCAACCCAGCTTTCATTCAAATGACTAAGTTCGGGACGAACATAGTCCAACTCTTTTTCCCTAAAGTTGTGAATCTCACTCCCCGGCTTCACTGCTTGTACATGAATACTTGTTGCTCCCATAAGTTAACATTTTTGTGACAATCGATAACAGCCGGTGACAGCCGGCTGACAGGGGGTTAAGGGGGCTTGTCCCCTTACACACGCACCCTTTAGGGTGCTAGTGTGCTATCACCATACTGCATAGGTGCGAAGTTAGCAAATGTTCTGTAAATGCACAAATAAAGGGGAAAACATTTGGATTTGCGACAATAAAGTACTACCTTTGTTGCTGACCAAACGGTAGCCGACCGATACGGGAGAGTTACCAAAATACAAGCCC
>NZ_JBCOVH010000012.1:0-1083 GCF_040919545.1 Lactobacillus sp. RTP31084st1_F9_RTP31084_210423 | reverse complement strand
GAAAGATGATAATATTATAAAGCTGTCATTTGAGAGAGATGAGAAAGAGGAAAAAAGGCTTGTCAAAACTCAAGAGGCATGATATAAAATAAAAGTTGTCACACGGCAACGGTAGTACCTTGAAAACTGAACAAAGTTTCGCTGAAAGTGTGCGGGATATAAAAATCCCAAACAAAAGCGAAGTCAATTCGCAAGCAATAAATTTGAGATAACTCAAAGAAAGTTTTAGAGCTAAACGATAAACAGCTCATTTTCAAGAAGGAAAATGAGAGTTTGATCCTGGCTCAGGACGAACGCTGGCGGCGTGCCTAATACATGCAAGTCGAGCGAGCTTGCCTAGATGAATTTGGTGCTTGCACCAAATGAAACTAGATACAAGCGAGCGGCGGACGGGTGAGTAACACGTGGGTAACCTGCCCAAGAGACTGGGATAACACCTGGAAACAGATGCTAATACCGGATAACAACACTAGACGCATGTCTAGAGTTTAAAAGATGGTTCTGCTATCACTCTTGGATGGACCTGCGGTGCATTAGCTAGTTGGTAAGGTAACGGCTTACCAAGGCAATGATGCATAGCCGAGTTGAGAGACTGATCGGCCACATTGGGACTGAGACACGGCCCAAACTCCTACGGGAGGCAGCAGTAGGGAATCTTCCACAATGGACGCAAGTCTGATGGAGCAACGCCGCGTGAGTGAAGAAGGGTTTCGGCTCGTAAAGCTCTGTTGGTAGTGAAGAAAGATAGAGGTAGTAACTGGCCTTTATTTGACGGTAATTACTTAGAAAGTCACGGCTAACTACGTGCCAGCAGCCGCGGTAATACGTAGGTGGCAAGCGTTGTCCGGATTTATTGGGCGTAAAGCGAGTGCAGGCGGTTCAATAAGTCTGATGTGAAAGCCTTCGGCTCAACCGGAGAATTGCATCAGAAACTGTTGAACTTGAGTGCAGAAGAGGAGAGTGGAACTCCATGTGTAGCGGTGGAATGCGTAGATATATGGAAGAACACCAGTGGCGAAGGCGGCTCTCTGGTCTGCAACTGACGCTGAGGCTCGAAAGCATGGGTAGCGAACAGGATTAGAT
>NZ_JBCOVH010000011.1:0-1795 GCF_040919545.1 Lactobacillus sp. RTP31084st1_F9_RTP31084_210423 | reverse complement strand
CATTAGAACTGTCCAAAAGGAGAATTGAAAATGGCTAAAATCGGTTATGCGCGTGTGAGTTCCAAGGAGCAACATTTAGATCGACAGTTAGCGGCTTTAAAAGACGTTGATAAATTATTTACGGATAAATTAAGTGGGGCTAACACTAATCGGCCAGAACTGCAAAAAATGCTGGCCTATATTCGTGAGGGTGATATTGTCCTGGTCACTGAATTAGATCGCTTAGGCAGAAACAACCAGGATTTAACTAAGATTATGAACACCATTCAAAATAAAGGCGCCACCTTAGATGTGTTAAATTTACCGTCCATGACAGGGATCGCGGATCCTAACTTGCGTCAACTGATGACCAACTTGATTATTGAACTCTATAAGTATCAGGCCGAAAGTGAACGTAAGCGGATCATCGAACGTCAGCAACAAGGGATTGCCTTAGCTAAGCAGCAGGGTAAATATCATGGGCGCAAACCCCAATACACCCAAGACGATCCCCGCTTGCAACATGCTTTTAAGCTTTATCAGGCGGGCATGAGTGACATTGATGTGGCTCGAAATACCGGGATTAAGCGGACGACCTTTATCAGATATCGCAAAAAGTTTAATATAAAAAGATGAGACTTATATGTCAGGTAAATTAAAAACCGTTTTTTATGAGCAGCAAAATTAATGGTCTATAATATGACATATGAAGATTCTTATTGGTCTCCTTCCATTCATGCTGATGTTCAGTTAGTAAAAGTCTTAGTGTCATGCTTTTCTTATTGATTAGCATGGCTTTTCTTTTGCCTGTTCTCAAAAAGCCCGCTACCTTCCCCACGAGGTAACGGGCCTTTTGATATTATGCAATAGTAACTTTAGTCCTGTTGCTAACAGTATTACATCACGTGAACCATATAATTTCCTATCCAAATAGTCCAGCTTTCTTCCAGCCACATTGTTTCAAATAATCTCGAATCGACTTTTTAATGATTGAAGTATCTAACTTAGATTCAACAATTCCAACTTTACCGCTCTTCTTGTCCTGTCCAATGCCAAAAGAAATACTTTTCTGATAAGTCTTTCCCTTAGAAAAGGAGATGTCTTTACTGAAAGATAGTTTACCGTTATGCATCCTAATACTTGATGTCTTACTAGAAGTGCTATCAACTTCCTTCCATTTCCCGTTATCTTTCAAAGTAACTGTAAAAGTAAACTCTTTGTCCTCATCGGAGATTCCACCCTCAGTGAAAAACCGGGCATCCATCCATTTCCATGTGCCAATAATCGAATCTCCTTCAACAGCAACTTCCCAAGGATTGTTATCAGAATTTAGAGCCTTTGGTGCATCGCTTAAAACTTTTTCTTTCTCAATCATAAGAAATCATCTCCTTCTTTTGGTAATCATTACTGAACATAACTAACCTTATAATACCAAGACTAGTCATATCGCCAGTAGTAAACTTGATCATACTATAACCGTAGTACACAATATAACTGTAAACCCTGGCGATATGGATAGGACAAGTGATTTTGATTTAATGAAACATAACCTGACAGATGTAATTGAATTCACCAAAATTATCATTGATTATGACGGATTCAACCCAACCACAGATTTTTGGCAACCCCTAGTAACAACATACTTTAAATTAATTGATCTCCCGACCGATCACGACCCCCATGACGGAAGCCATCCAATCCGGGGCGGGCGTCCCCTGGGAGTAGGTAGAGCCAGTGGCGAAAATCATGGAAGCCCTCCTTTCATTCTTGCGTATCTTCGGAAAGCCGGAAGGTATCGACGAACTGCTTGTATTCC
>NZ_JBCOVH010000010.1:0-2048 GCF_040919545.1 Lactobacillus sp. RTP31084st1_F9_RTP31084_210423 | reverse complement strand
AAGCGAAATTGCAGAGAGACTTAGCAGGATCCTGAGTAGGTCGGGACACGAGGAATCCCGATTGAAACCGCGAGGACTATCTCGCAAGGCTAAATACTAACTAGTGACCGATAGTGAACCAGTACCGTGAGGGAAAGGTGAAAAGAACCCCGGAAGGGGAGTGAAAGAGAACCTGAAACCGTGTGCCTACAAGTAGTCAAAGCACATTAAAGTGTAATGGCGTGCCTTTTGTAGAATGAACCGGCGAGTTACGTTATGGTGCAAGGTTAAGTCAGAAAAGACGGAGCCGGAGCGAAAGCGAGTCTGAAGAGGGCGAGAGAGTATCATGACGTAGACCCGAAACCAAGTGACCTACCCATGACCAGGTTGAAGGCGTGGTAAAACACGCTGGAGGACCGAACCCACGTGAGTTAAAAATCGCGGGGATGAGTTGTGGGTAGCGGTGAAATTCCAAACGAACTTGGAGATAGCTGGTTCTCTCCGAAATAGCTTTAGGGCTAGCCTCGTGTGAATGATAATGGAGGTAGAGCGCTGTTTGGACTAGGGGCCCGTCAGGGGTTACTGAATCCAGATAAACTCCGAATGCCAGATATCAATGCACGGGAGTCAGACTGCGAGTGATAAGATCCGTAGTCGAAAGGGAAACAGCCCAGATCACCAGTTAAGGTCCCCAAATCTATGCTAAGTGGAAAAGGATGTGGAGTTGCGTAGACAACTAGGATGTTGGCTTAGAAGCAGCCACCATTTAAAGAGTGCGTAATAGCTCACTAGTCGAGTGACGCTGCGCCGAAAATGTACCGGGGCTAAGCATAGTACCGAAACTGTGGATGCATATCAAAGGATATGCGTGGTAGGAGAGCGTTCTAAGTGCGGAGAAGTTAGATCGAGAGGACTAATGGAGCGCTTAGAAGTGAGAATGCCGGTATGAGTAGCGAAAGATAGGTGAGAATCCTATCCGCCGAAAGACTAAGGTTTCCTGGGGCAGGCTCGTCCGCCCAGGGTAAGTCGGGACCTAAGGTAAGGCCGAGAGGCGTAGCCGATGGACAACAGGTAGAGATTCCTGTACTGAAATTGTTCGATAAGAGCAAAGGAGGGACGCAGGAGGCTAATGACGCATGTAGCTGGAAAAACATGTGCAAGCAGTAAGAAAAAACATGAGTCAAATGCTTATGTTTAGATTTCAAGCTGTGACGCGGAGTGAAATCAAAGTAGCGAAGGTCATGATGTCACACTGCCAAGAAAAGCTTCTAGCCAGAGCAATTTTACCCGTACCGCAAACCGACACAGGTAGTCGAGTGGAGAACACTCAGGTGAGCGAGAGAACTCTCGTTAAGGAACTCGGCAAAATGACCCCGTAACTTCGGGAGAAGGGGTGCTGATGGTAAAAGATCAGCCGCAGTGAATAGGCCCAAACAACTGTTTATCAAAAACACAGGTATCTGCAAAATCGTAAGATGACGTATAGGTGCTGACACCTGCCCGGTGCTGGAAGGTTAAGAGGAGAGCTTAGCGCAAGCGAAGGTTTGAATTGAAGCCCCAGTAAACGGCGGCCGTAACTATAACGGTCCTAAGGTAGCGAAATTCCTTGTCGGGTAAGTTCCGACCTGCACGAAAGGTGTAATGATTTGGGCACTGTCTCAACGAGAGACTCGGTGAAATTATAATACCCGTGAAGATGCGGGTTACCCGCGACAGGACGGAAAGACCCCATGGAGCTTTACTGTAGCTTGATATTGAGTATTTGTTAAACATGTACAGGATAGGTAGGAGCCAGAGAAAGTAGGACGCTAGTCTTACTGGAGGCAATGTTGGGATACTACCCTTGTTTGATGGATCCTCTAACTCGCAGAGCTGAGCGTTCTGGAGGACAGTGTCAGGTGGGCAGTTTGACTGGGGCGGTCGCCTCCTAAAATGTAACGGAGGCGCCCAAAGGTTCCCTCAGAATGGTTGGAAATCATTCGCAGAGTGTAAAGGTATAAGGGAGCTTGACTGCGAGAGGTACACCTCGAGCAGGGACGAAAGTCGGGCTTAGTGATCTGGTGGTACTG
>NZ_JBCOVH010000009.1:0-4899 GCF_040919545.1 Lactobacillus sp. RTP31084st1_F9_RTP31084_210423 | reverse complement strand
GGAAACCTCCTTTTCCGGACGTGAGTTTGTTTCCATGTGATATGCTCATTTGGTTATACTTCAATTTTTTCTGTGTCTGCTCGATATGGGCGAGTGTGTAACCTTTCCCAATCTCGCTTGCCTTGTATTCCGTTCCGCTCCGGGCTGTGACATAGTAGCCGTTAAGTTTTCCGGTGCTTGCCCTGGCTTCCCGAACTTTGAATCCCAGTTTGCCAAGTTCCTCTTGGAATTTGGCAAGGTCAAAGCCCTGCAGCTTCTTCAGTACCTCGTTCATGGCTTCCTTGATTTCCGCTTTATTGGCTTTTCCGATGTCCTGCGACTGCACAAAGTCCCGTTCCTTGGCTATGGCGTTGGCGGCTTCCGTTGCCCGTTTCCCTATCCAGTTGTCCCGGTAGAGTTCCCCGGAAAGGGATATCCGGTTTGCCAGTATATGCAGGTGCGCCTGTTTCTTCTTGCTCTCCGTCCCACTGTGTTTGATGATGATGTACTGGTGGTTCATCAGTCCCATGCGCTGCATGAAGTCGTTGCCAAGTTCTGCCCAGTCCGTATCGGTGAAGCTGGAGCTTTCCTCTATCGAGGGGCTGACCTCAAAACGCAGGCAGTTGTTCTTTACGTTCGGAAAATCAGTGAAGTAAGGTTTCATCTCCTGCACCATTTCCGCACCCGTACACCCGTAAAGCTCATGCCGAGCTATTTCGGTGGCTGCTGCCTGCCCGTCTATCTCTTTGGCGAGGTCGTACTCCAGTGCCGCCACGCCATGTGATATGCTTTTCCCTTTCCCTATCATCGTGAGAGTATTTTTTTGAGTTCTGTGATTAGTGCCCGGTTCTCCTCGAACACTTCCCGGTACTGGCGACCACCGAAGTAGTTGTTCAGCCGTTGGAGCGTTCCTTTCAACTGGGCTATGTCCCGGAGAAGCTGCCGTTCCTCCTCGGTGTACCTCTCCCTTGGGCGCCCCCCAAGGGACAAACTCCGGCAGTATTCCGATACGCTTAGACTGCACCGGGCTGCCTGCTCCGCAAGTGCGTCCTTTTCAAGTTCGGTACACCGGAATGTAATCTTTTCGTTCCGTCTTAGTTCCATGCCACAAAGGTAATCTTAAAATCTTTTTGAGCAAAGCGAGAAAAGCAAGAATTGTCCGACAAGGACACTTCTTGCTATATATACACATGCCGCATGGGAATACATCCACGCCAACCGCCCAGCAAAAAGCCCCGGCGTGTTAGAAAATCCCCCACAGCCTAACAAATTCTACCCCATTTCTACCCAAGGGGATTACACGCCGCAGAAGTCATCCGGGAACATGTCTTCCAGTTCGTCCAAATCAATGGTTTCTTCTTCGGACACCTCCACCCATTCAATGTTTTCTTTCCCTCTTATCGCACATGAGTACATCTCGGCGGCGGCAAGAGAAGAGAACACCTCGTGCATAGGCTCGCCGTTCTCTAACCAGTAAACACAATATTCGACCATAACAGTTTTATCATTTATCGTTGTAATGCCCCTCTACCTCCAAGATGTAGACCTCTACCACTTCCTCGTAAATGTCATAGATTATCCGGTCATGGGCGGTAATGTGTCGAGACCATGTAATATCCCCACCGCCCCTTAACGCTTCGGGATGCCCAAGCCCAGTCTTAGGGTGCTCTAACAATTCTTTGTAGATTTTCTTATACTTCTTGAACAAATTGGGGTTTGATTTCTTCCATTTGGCAATCACCTTATCCACCCCGTCGGAAACCCTAATTGTGTACATCATAGACTATCGAAATAAGCGTCAATATCCTCACTGCTTTTGAGGGTAACACACTTTCCGGATTTGATTTCTTCCCTTGCCTTGTCAATCCTTGCTTGCAGCTCCGGGGTTATCATCAAATCTTCACGACCAACTTTTACCAAAGCGTAAATCTCGTTTTTCCTGCGAATTAGTACCTGCTCGCCATTGTCAGCTTTGGTGAAAGACGCTGCGAGGTTGTTTCGGTATTCTCTTACTGATAATGCTTCCATATCTGTTTGCTTTTAAATTCAGCACAAAGATAGCTATATTTCAATAAAATACAAACATTTTGTACACAAACGTGTACACGCCATAAAAACCCGTTTCCAATCCTACCGCCCGTTGGTTGGTTTTGCTTTGCTCTTTTTCCCTATCGTTTTTCTTTTTCCGACAGTAAATCAACCACTTAGCTCTATAAATTCCCCTTGTCTGTTATAAGCATCGGCTGTAATATGCTCTATCACTTCTTCGCAAACGCCCATAAATAAAGGGATTAGAACATGTGTTTCCCCACACTTTGGGAGTTTAGTCCCCACACTTTGGGAGTTTAAAAGTAAATTAGTCCCCACACTTTGGGAGTTTTACCCCTCTTTTTTTGTTTTAATGTGGGGATTGTGTATATTTGCAGCAAATCAATCGTTTATGAAAAAGAAACTACCTATTACCAAGAATAAAGATGTTGTTGTTTCATGGGTATATACATGGTCAAAACAGCAAGACATGTCCATACACGAACAAAGAATAGTTCTTCGCATACTGGAAGCGTGCCAAGCTGAACTAAAGGGAGTAAAACTGAAAGATTATGCAGGCACGAAACGCAAGTTTGAGCATGGACTTTGGGATGTTGATGCACAAATGCATGTATCTGACGTTATTTTTTCCGGACGTGATTACAATGAAATCATAGCCGCACTCGATTCTTTGGCAGGACGTTTTTTTACTTACGAAGATGACGAGGAATGGTGGAAGTGCGGATTTATATCTAACCCAAAATATAAAAAACGCACTGGCATTATAACCTTTCGTGTGTCTAACGACCTTTGGGATGTGTTTACCAAGTTCGCCAAGGGGTACAGAGAGTTTGAATTAAACAAGGCTCTTGCGCTGCCTACTGGGTATTCCCTTAGGTTTTACATGTTAATGAGTGGGCAGGTGTACCCTTTGGATATATCCCTTGAAAACTTGAAAGACCGTCTTGGCATACCTGCGGACAAATACAAGGACAAGAACGGAAAAGACAGAATAGATCATTTTGAGGAAAGAGTTTTGAAACCAGCAAAGGCTGCGCTTGATGAGAGCTGCCCATACACTTTCAACTACGTGAAAGTGCGTGAAAACCCAAACAACAAACGTAGCAAGGTGACCGGGTTTAGGTTCTACCCGGTCTATCAACCACAGTTCAGAGATGAAGAACTGGAAGGGAAAGAATTGCAAGCAAAGGTTACAGCACGATATCAGATAGACAGCCATGTGTACGAGTACCTCCGTTATTCCTGCGGCTTCACATCGGAAGAGATAAACCGGAACAAAGAGACATTCATAACGGCACAAGAAAAGATAACCGACCTTATCGGAGAACTGGCTCTCCTAAACGGAAAATCACGAGAAAAGAACAATCCGAAAGGGTGGATTATAAACGCCCTTAAAGGGAAAATCAAGGATAAGTAACAAGATTACCCGGCTGAAACACTCCGGGTAATCTTGTCAAATCAGAGGAACGATTTCCATTTCTACACCAAGTTCTTTCATCTGCTGTTGTATTTCCTCGCTGCTTAGTTTCTCTCTCGCCAGTGCAAGCCCATGAAAGGCGTCCCAGCCTGCCGGCTTCGAAACGATACTACCGTTTAGGACGGCATGGGTGATTTCGCCGCCGGACTTCGCACCCTTGTTCAGTATGAAGAAGAACCGGGGTTCTTCGTGTTCCGTTGTTCCCATAATTCGTAAAGTTAGATGTTTATTTATTCCCCTTTTGTTCCCTTGCCTGCTCTTGGTAGTATTCATAATACTGCTTGTAGTTGTCCCGGTCTTTGGCTGCATCCGTCCAAAGATAGCACATGAAACAAGCGAACAATAGGGAGATAACAGCACAAAGGATTGAGTAGAACGAAATTCGTTTGTCCACATAACCGCCGTTTTTCATTCTGTACCCCTGCCGTTCAAAGTCCGCCAACACGTTTTTTAGGCGATTTTCGGCACTTTCAAGGCTTTTCCCGTCTATTTGTACCTTTCGGGCTGTTGCGTCCTCTATGCGCTTCGTATAGACTTCAACACGCTTTAGTTCTTGATACACCAGTTCTACCGCAAGCTGCGGGTTTACCCTTGGCGTTGTATCTTTTCTTTTCCGGGGGCTGTACTGTCCCTGCTTAACGTTGGAAGCTGCCGCTTCCGGGTGTGAGTTTGTTTCCATGAGATATGTTCATTGAGTTGCACTTCAGTTTGCTTTGTGTCCGCTCGATATGGGCGAGAGTGTAGCCTTTCCCTATCTCGCTTGCCTTATACTCCGTACCGCTTCGGGCTGTGACATAGTAGCCGTTAAGTTTCCCGGTGCTTGCCCTGGCTTCCCGGACTTTAAAACCTCTCTTACCAAGTTCTTCCTTGAATTTGGTAAAGTCAAAGCCCTGCATCTTCTTCAATACGCCGTCCATGGCTTCCTTGATTTCCGCTTTGTTGACTTTGCCAATGTCCTGCGACTGTACAAAGTTCCGTTCCTTGGCTATGGCATTGGCGGCTTCCGTTGCCTTTTTCCCTATCCAGTTGTCCCGGTACAGTTCCCCGGAAAGGGAAACCCGGTTTGCCAGTATGTGCAGGTGGGCTTGCTCTTTCTTGCTCTCCGTACCGCTGTGCCGGATGATGATGTACTGGTGGTTCGCCAACCCCATGCGCTGCATGAAGTCGTTACCAAGTTCCGCCCAGTCCGCATCCGTAAAGGTGGCGCTTTCCTCTATCGAGGGGCTGACCTCGAAACGTAGGCAGTTGTTTTTTACGTTCGGAAAATCAATGTGATACGGTTTCATTTCCTGCACCATTTCCGCACCAGTACACCCATAAAGTTCATGCCGGGCTATCTCGGTGGCTACTGCCTGCCCGTTTATCTCTTTGGCGAGGTCGTACTCCAGTGCCGC
>NZ_JBCOVH010000008.1:0-8896 GCF_040919545.1 Lactobacillus sp. RTP31084st1_F9_RTP31084_210423 | reverse complement strand
TATTAATAAATTTCGATTGTCTGATTTTCGTCTTTTGTTTTTCCAATTTAAAAGCAATCTTTATTTTAAAAATTCGGGTATAAAAAAACTGTGTTAAGCATATTTACTTAACACAGTTTTCTTCCTATTTTTTCAATTCTGGAGCATCCGTCTTAAAGTCACTTTGTGTGGACTTCTTACCATTTTGATACCATACGCTGTTTTTACTATTCCTTTCCGCCTTTTTCAGTCTCTTCAAAGAGTCTGTCTTTTTATAAGAATAATTCTTTCTCTTTACATATTTAAATCCATTCGGCTTATAGAAACGAAGTAAATTACCGGTAATTACTCGATCAGACAGCGATAGCTCGGTTGTTACCGTATTAGAAATTGAAGCTAATTGTGCTTTTACCTTCTTACTTGGATGAGTTACACGCTTACCCGAGTTAGTATAATAATAACTTCCTTCCACCTTACTATATTTTGGCGTAATAAAGTCACCATTTCTTTGAGCAACAATTTGTGGAGCATTTTTTGCTAAAAGACTATGTCCAAATTGAATCATATTCTGATCATTGATACCCAACAAGTTAAATAAAGTTGGTCTAACATCAATCTCTCCGCCATATGTATGATTAATGCCACCCTTAAGTCCTGGCATATGGAACATCAAAGGCACACGCTGAAATTGTAAGTTATCAAAATTATTAAAGCTATCTTTGTTCAGCAATTGTGCTGAAGCCTTATGGTGATTTCCTGAAATTCCATAATGATCACCATACAGCATGATTAGAGTATTCTTCTCCAATCCTGACTTTTTAAGATAACTCATAAGCTCTCCAATAGCTTCATCAAGATAGTGGGCCGTTTGCACATACCCATCTACTGTTTTATCACCAGTATCTGTTTTATCAATTGACTGATTTTTCTTATCTAAATCATACGGATAATGATTGGTTACAGTAATCATCTTCAAATAAAATGGTTGCGGTAAATGTTCTATGTACTTAATAGATTGATCAAAAAAGAGCTTATCTTTAATTCCATACCCTAAATAATACCCCTTCTTATTTTGATAATAAGATAAAGGCATAAAGTAATCATACCCAAAGGATTTATAAGCATTATCACGATTCCAGAATGATCCTGCACCACCGTGCATAACCGCACTCGTATAACCAGCTTGTTGCCCTAAGATAGCTGGAGCACTTTCAAAAGTATTGGACGTTCCATAACTTGACATTGCTGAACCTGATTGTAAGCCAAAAATAGAATTTTCTAGCATAATTTCAGCATCTGATGTTTTCCCTTGACCTACTTGATTAAAGAAATTATCGAAGCTAATTGTATCATTTGCATGATATAGCTTATTTAAGTTAGGAGTAACTTCTTTTCCGTGCCACTTATAATCAATTAAAAACTGCTGGAAACTTTCTAAATGAATAACCAACACATTTTTATTTTTAGCTACACCATAATATTCAGGATTCGGAGCAATATAGTTCTTCTTAATATAAGATTGAACAGTTTTTAAGTCACTATGATTTGCTTTTGCCATAATCGCATTACTTTGAGCTGTTTTTACACCATCATAAACAGCAAAAGAATTTAAACCTAGATATTTGACAATATAATTATTATCAAAAGTCCTTGTGAGCAAACCAGGTCTGTCTTTTTGCGCCATAGTTAGATTTGTTCCAATCAATACTACAGCTAACCCTTCAACTAGAAGAGATATCTTTAGCTTTAAACGACGAACATCAATTTTAAAAACTTTAAAAGCTATTAATAAGACAATAATAACTACATCCAAAAATACTAAAAAATCAGTACCTTTAGTAATTCCAGCAATACTCTTTCCCAAATTATCTGACGTAGATCCTGAAGTTTTAATAATGGATGTAGATAAGAAATCAGAAAATTCTCGATAATACAAAATATTCGAAAATAGCCACAAAGACAATAGGAAATCAATTATGACCATAATCCAATATGACTTTCTACCCTTAAAAAATAATCCGATTCCAATTAATAGCATGGCTGTTGGTAGTGGATTAATCAATAGCAAAAACTTCTGCATTGGGCCCACTACTCCTAGATTAAACTTAGTTATATAAGTTAAATATGTTTTAACCCAGAAAAATACAACAACTACAGTAAAAAAGCCTAATTTAGTTTTAGTTAGCCAATTATATGATGCTTTTAGGCGTCCCATTTAAGTCCTCCTCAACTTTGTTCTTTCATGATATTACTACTAAAAAATAGTTTTGATAAATTAAAATAGTAAATTTAAAGAATTTTAATGACTTCTTATTTTCTTCGGCTTAAACAACCAACCAAATATTCCTAGAATCATTCCAAAAAAGTAAGTGGTAAAGCGCCACAAAAACATCCCTAAGGTTAATAATATATTTGAATGAATAAAGGTAGTAAATAAAGTTTGAAAGCTAAATTCAGCTCCACCTGACGCACCTGGAATTGGAACAATTGCCATAAACATAATAATCATGATATTCATCTGTGTCACTTCTAACCAAGAAGGCGTTAAATTTAAAGCTAACAGAATTAAATATGGAATTGAATAAAAGCACAGCAATTGTCCAATAGTCAAAATACTTGCACCAAGTAATTTTTTCTTTTCGCGTTTTAAATTTTGACCTTCTGCATAAAAAGTTTCAATTTTTTCCATAGTATTTTTACGCCATTTTTCAACAGTATTTTTGTTCATGAATCTTTCTAATAGATTCATCAGCCAATTAGTCGCGCTTTTTGTCCAGCGGTAAGCAAACATAATAGCTAATAAAAATATTATTGAACTAACATGAAGAATAAAACCAATTAAGATAAACAATGCTAATCCTGAAAACTTGGTTATCACCATATGGAAACCAAAAATAATTGTTGAAACATAAGCAAACAAAACACAAATCTGATAAATAATAAATTTCATCAATAAAATTGAAGTAGCACGGCCACCTTCTATTCCCATTTGAATCATTGCTACTAATTGTGAAGGCTGACCCCCAGTAGATAAAGGTGTTATGGCATTAAAAAGTGCTTGAATAATTGGAATTCTGAAAAAAGACCATGCGGAGCGATGAGGCTCTCCTTTTTTATGTTCTAAAATCCAAATAATTGCAGCTTCACAGGCATAAGATAAAACCATTACCAAAAGAACTAGTAATAAAAAGTTTATATTTAATTTCTTGCTAGCTCCCCATAATGCTTTAACTGGCGTTTTTCTTAGTTCTTGCCAAATAACGAAACCACTAATTAGAAGAACAATTAGCATTCCAATAAAATGTTTTTTGTTCATTACTTAATTTGCCCTAACTTTCTACCAATTTCATACTGCTCCATATAAAAGTCATACCAGATTTTAGCGAGATGGTCTTCTGAATACTCTTGACTTGCTTCAGCAGACAATTTTTGATATTTTTTCAATTTTTCGGGATTGGATACTACAGATTTAATTTGAGAATTTAACTCTTCAAAATTTCTACCTTTCATATAATATCCATCAATAATAGCTTGATATAAGTCCAAGTCACGCAATAATACAGGAGTATTACATGAAAATGCCTCTAAAACGGACATTGGAAACAGTTCATCGAAAGATGGCAGTAAGAATAAGTCAGCAATATTTAAATAACTGACTAATTCTTCTCGTGGCACAATTCCTGTAAATTTTAAATTCTTAGGTGGATTATCAATTAATTTCTTAAAGTGTGCATATCCATCCGTCATTTTTCCAAATGAAAAGCCACCAGCCCAAATAAATTGAATACTTGGATTTGCTTCGGCTAATTTAACGAAATCATCTACACCCTTTCTTTCTTGAACTTGTCCATCTCCGACAATTACAAACTTATCCAAAGGAATATTCAATTTATTTCTAAATGCATTTTTTTGAACTTGACTTTGCTCATAAAATTCACTTTTAGCTACAAAATTAGGTATATATTTTACCTTTTTTTCATTAATACCGTATTTTACTAGTTTATCAATGAAAATCGGATTAACTACTACTATTTGATCCATCCTTTTATAAAAATCGATTACATATTTATAAAAAATACTTTTTACAGGCTCGGGTAATTTAACAGAACCTTCTAAGGTTTCCGGTAAAAAATGTACATATCCAATTTTCCTACCTCGACTAGGCAAAAAACTGTTAGCAAAATATGTAGGATTAATTGTATGATAATGTGTTAAATCACTTGTTCCATATTTATTGATAGTTACATAAAATTCATCTACTAATCTTGTTCTAAGTAAACGAATTAGCTCTTTATACGCTGATCCCACGCCTTGACCTTGAACAGAGTCAGCTTGAGAAAACATATTAATTCTAATCATAATTTACCTCAGTCTTTTGTTTATTTTGAATTGCTTCTTGATAAAAATCTTCTATTTTATGTGCAAACGTATCTGCTGACACGTCTATTAACTTTTTCTCTTTTAGATTTTTAGGAATAGTGAATTGATTTGCTTTTAAATAATCAATGATTTCATTCGTCATTTCATTTTTTGTTGTGAATGTACTCCCAAGCTCCTTATTATCAAAAACATGCTCAGTATAATCAGTACTATAGACAACGCATTTAGTACCAGCAGCTAGAGCCTCAATATATGTCAAGCCCTGCGTTTCAGTATCGCTAGCTGATACAAATAAATCTGCCATTCTATAATAATTTCCTACGTCACTGTGCTCAACACTACCAGCGAAAATAACATAGTCCTCTAACGAAAGTCTAGCGACTTGATCTTTTAAAGGCTGCACATCTGGGCCATCCCCAGCAATTACAAATTTTACATTTGGTTCACTTTCTAAAACTGTGGGCAAAACATCCAGAATTTGATCTATTTTCTTTTCCGCAGCTACACGACTCAGAGTAAGAATAACTTTCTCATTCGAATCTATTCCTAATTCTTTCCTTACATCTCGTCGTGGATTTTCATTAATGGCAGCCAAATCTACCCCCGTCGGAATTATTCGCATAGGTATGGTAACTCCATATCGTGTTAAAGTTTCTTTAACGCGTTCACTGGGAGCAACTACTCCATCCATATTATGCAAATAAGCTTTGGTAAATTGTTTTACATGATATGGCTTCAGTAAATGTCCATTTAAAACGTAGTGCAAATAATCTTCGTACATAGTATGGTACGTATGAATAGCGGGAATGCCTAAAGAATGTGCAACATATTTTCCAATCATCCCCATTGAAAATTCTGTTTGTGTATGAACAATATCAAGCTTTACTTCCTTAGCGATTTTGGTAGCTTGAAAAAGTCCTCGAAACGCTATTCTCCTATCAGTAAAAGAAACAAAAGGAACGCTACTAACTCTAAAAACATTAGGTTCAATAGTTCCTTTACCCAAATGAGGATCTGTTGTAGTAAAAATAAAGACAGAGTGTCCATTTTTTTCAAGAGCATTCTTCAATGTTTGGATTGAAGTTGCTACCCCAGAAAGCTGAGGAAAATAAGTATCGGTAAATAGCCCAATATTCATGTAAAATACCTCCATTAAAGACCATTATAAAGTTAGTAGAAAGGAGTTGCAATTTTGGATAAAAAAAAGACGCGAGAACTAACTCACGTCTTTTTGCCAGAATGTCTGAATAAATAGCGGTGATCGGGGTCGAACCGATACGTCCCAGGGGACACCAGATTTTGAGTCTGACGCGTCTGCCAATTCCGCCACACCGCCATAAATGAAATTAATCAGGAAATTCAGGCGAAGGCGGTGATCGGATTTGAACCGATGATTAGGGTTTTGCAGACCCGTGCCTTACCACTTGGCTACACCGCCAACCTCTGATCATTAACAAATTGGGATAGTTGGATTCGAACCAACGCATGATGAAGTCAAAGTCCATTGCCTTACCACTTGGCTATATCCCAATGTTAGGGCGGAATGTGGGGATCGAACCCACGCATGCCGGATCCACAAACCGGTGTGTTAACCACTTCACCAATTCCGCCATAATATTAAAAACAGGGATAGTAGGAATTGAACCCACACTAGCGGTTTTGGAGACCGATGTACTACCTTTATACGATATCCCTATTTAAATGGAGGCCAGTGGATTCGAACCACCGAACTCAGAGAGAGCGGTTTTACAGACCGCCGCGTTTAGCCACTTCGCTAGGCCTCCAGAATGGCGCGAGACGGAATCGAACCGCCGACACAAGGAGCTTCAATCCTTTGCTCTACCAACTGAGCTATCGAGCCATTACGGTCCCTACCGGATTCGGACCGGTGATCTCCTCCGTGACAGGGAGGCGTGATAACCACTACACTAAGGGACCATATTGCGGGAATAGGATTTGAACCTATGACCTTCGGGTTATGAGCCCGACGAGCTACCAGACTGCTCCATCCCGCGATGATTAAGGAGGATGTGGGATTCGGACCCACGCGCGGGCAGAACCCGCCTGACGGTTTTCAAGACCGTTCCCTTCAGCCGGACTTGGGTAATCCTCCATTTATACCATCTTTAATATGGTAATGACCCGTACGAGATTTGAACTCATGTTACCGCCGTGAAAGGGCGGTGTCTTAACCACTTGACCAACGGGTCGTTTTTTAACGTACTTATTAATCATACTCTATTTATAAAGCAATGTCAACAAGTTTTTATTTTTGATGCGTTGCTTTGTATTACCTTCCGCATCAGCAATAACTATATTACTAAAAACACCCAGTTGATGCAACCCCTAATTTGAACTTTTTTTCTTTTATTGCATTTTTACTCTCTATCGTTTAATAAAGGTGCTACACTTAGCGTATATGGAGGTACGTTATGTCTAGTAACAAATGTATTATTGACAATAAAAACAGCAAAAAACTATTAAAACTCGCTGACGGGAACTTAATTTGCGAAGATCACGCGAAATTAACCCCCTGGCAAAAAGAAGAATTAATTGAAAAAGACGCTAATCAAGTTAATGAGTATATAGATAATTTGACCAATAAATATTTGGCCGAACACGAAATTAAACATGTCGAACCGTCCTATATATCTCTTCTCCATAAAACTGCTCAAAGTGATTTAATGGACGGAGTTTCACCTGAAGAGACTTTAAAGCTACAAAACTGGATCTTAATTAAGCAAAATAATGAAATTATTCGATTACTTAAAGATTTAAAAACCAAAAATAAATAAATTGAAAAATCTTACTAAATCTTGAGACTGATAATAGTCTTGATTTAGTAGGATTTTTCTTTTGAGCAAAAATCTAAGATTAGTTAAAAATCACATTTTTCCTGCAAAACCCTTAATAAGATCTAAACTACTTATTAATATACTCTTAAATAGACATATATAACTAATTTAGAGTTGTTTTTTAGCTTTTAAGATAAATGTGCTCAAAATTTGTAAAATCTCTTTGATAAGCGAATTTTTTCTTATTATAAAAACGCTACTATCATACTGAATAACTACTTTTTCTTAGCACATAAAAAAGCACATTGGAATATTCCAATGTGCTTAATTCAAAGCGGAGATTGAGAGATTCGAACCCTCGCGCCGGTATAAACCGACCTACACCCTTAGCAGGGGCGCCTCTTCAGCCACTTGAGTAAATCTCCAATGGGCCTAAATGGACTTGAACCATCGACCTCACGCTTATCAGGCGTGCGCTCTAACCAGCTGAGCTATAGGCCCCTTTTCCTTTGAAGCGGGTAACGAGAATCGGACTCGCGACTAAAGCTTGGAAGGCTTTCGTTTTACCACTAAACTATACCCGCAACTTCTTGCTTCCTAATGGCGCGAGACGGAATCGAACCGCCGACACAAGGAGCTTCAATCCTTTGCTCTACCAACTGAGCTATCGAGCCATTACGGTCCCTACCGGATTCGGACCGGTGATCTCCTCCGTGACAGGGAGGCGTGATAACCCCTACACTAAGGGACCATATTGCGGGAACAGGATTTGAACCTATGACCTTCGGGTTATGAGCCCGACGAGCTACCAGACTGCTCCATCCCGCGATGTTTTTATATAAAAAAAGCCAAGATCCTATGGACCTTGTAGGACTCGAACCTACGACCCGACGGTTATGAGCCGTCTGCTCTAACCAACTGAGCTAAAGGTCCAAGCTTACCTCTATAGCGGCGGGGGGGATCGAACCCTCGACCTCCCGGGTATGAACCGGACGCTCTAGCCAGCTGAGCTACACCGCCATCCTGTAACTTCCTGTTTAAGCTACAATCGGGAAGACAGGATTCGAACCTGCGACCCCCTGGTCCCAAACCAGGTGCTCTACCAAACTGAGCCACTTCCCGAAGTGTGCACCCTGAAGGATTTGAACCTTCAACCTTCTGATTCGTAGTCAGACACTCTATCCAGTTGCGCTAAGGGTGCATCATTATATGCCGAGGACCGGAATCGAACCGGTACGGTTGTCACCAACCGCGGGATTTTAAGTCCCGTGCGTCTGCCAGTTCCGCCACCCCGGCATGATAATGATAAGCGGAAGACGGGATTCGAACCCGCGACCCCCACCATGGCAAGGTGACGTTCTACCACTGAACTACTTCCGCATTTTTTTATTCAATTTTTATGCCGATTAAAGGACTCGAACCTTCGACCCCCTGTTTACAAGACAGATGCTCTACCAACTGAGCTAAATCGGCATGGTACGGGTGGTGGGACTTGAACCCACACGTCCGAAAACACTAGAACCTAAATCTAGCGCGTCTGCCAATTCCGCCACACCCGCTTGAGTTTTTCTGGGCCAATGAGTCGTGGCAGGCTCGAACTGCCGACCCTCTGATTAAAAGTCAGATGCTCTACCAACTGAGCTAACGACTCAATGGAGGATACAGGGCTCGAACCTGTGACCTCCTGCTTGTAAGGCAGATGCTCTCCCAGCTGAGCTAATCCTCCATTTAGCACGGCGACT
>NZ_JBCOVH010000007.1:0-12479 GCF_040919545.1 Lactobacillus sp. RTP31084st1_F9_RTP31084_210423 | reverse complement strand
CCTTATAGGTGTCCTTCTCCGGAACGCCCGGGAAATAGACGGAATAGCCCAGATCCTTGGACGTGAACTTCTTCCAGCCCTGGGGGGCAGTGACGGAGGAAGTGGCTTTGTTCGCCGATGGGGCAGTCGACTGGGAGGAACCGCAGGCGGCCAGACCTGTCGTGAAAGCCATCGTTGCTATGACAGCGGAAATCCGCCTGAAAGACCTTTTCATATCAAACCTCTTTTTCTTTCTTGTCGTTTCTTGATTTTCCATTGTAACACCTTCTAAAATCACAAAAAGCGATAGAAACTAGCAAGATAATCCCTGAACTTGGGAGATTTGCTAGTTTTTTTGATATTCAATTTAAACTGCCATGAAACAATTCATCGTGCCCACCGATTCGAACTAAACGGATCACTGGATTAGTCTTATGGGGCATATAAATGACCAGAATATCCACTTTCCCGTCTAATAAATGAAACTCATAGTGTCCATTATAATTACCGCCCCGATTTTTTAGCACATGTGGTTGATATTCCTGATTAACGATACCATTTATTTGAAGCTGTTCTAAGGCTTGCATTAAATCATTGATTAGCTCAGGGTGTACCCGTTTAAGTTGGCGATAATCTTTTTTGAATTGTGGCTCAGGTTTAAGTTTATACATATTAGTTATCCAAAAAATCCTTTAGATCTTGTGTATTATCAAATTCTGGGACATCATCTGGAATAATCCCCAACTCTTTAGCCTCTGCCGCCACTAAGGCACGTCTAGTTTCCTCTGTCGGTTCGTCTGTTTCAGTCAGAACTTCAAACGGAATCTTCTTTTGGAGTATTAACTGTCTTGCCGCCATGTTAAAGTAAGCATTAATACTTAAACCGGTAACACTTAATTCTTTTGTCAATTTTTCTTTAAGCTCATTATCAAGACGAATAGTTGTTGCACTCGTTGCCATGTTTCTCCCCGCCTTTCTTTATTTAGCGCCATTATAACATACAAACGATGTCAAAACAATAAAAAACAAACATTGCATATCACACCATGCTATGATATGCTTGGGTTGTAAATAAGGAGGCGTACTATGAAAATAATTACTTTTGCTGCTATTAAAGGAGGAGTCGGCAAAACAACATTAACTTTTAATTACGGTGAATGGCTGTCTAGTAAAGGCCATAATGTTTTGCTGATTGATAGCGACCACCAATGCAGTTTAACCCAAACCTATGATATTTATAAAGATCATGGCACCCTAGCTAATATTTTTACAAAAGATAGTGAAAAAGTAGAAATTATTGAGTTGCACAAAAACTTATCCATTATCCCTGCTTCTATGCAGTTGGACACTATCAATAACGATCTTCAAACAAGAGCCAATAAAGAGTTGTTAATGTACATGTGGTTCTCCGACAATTATGACGAACTGAAGAAGTTTGATTATGTACTAATAGATACACACCCGGATTTTTCAACGATTACACAAAATATGATTGTAATTTCAGATCTTGTTTTTAGTCCGATTGAGCCAAGCGAATATGGGTTTATTTCTAAAAGTAACTTGGAATTACGAATGGAACAATTAAAACAAGATGTGATTAATGTTGAAAGTCGTCAAAGCTTTGTCACAGCGAGATTGAAATTTATTGGGAATCGAATAAAACACAACACCAAATCTTCACATGAATTTGTAGAACAAATGGAAAAAGATCCTCGAACTATTGCACTAGTCCCCGAAAGAGAAATATTCAACAAAACAACTCTTAATCATGAACCACTGATCAAGATGGAAGAAGAAAATAATTCAACTCCAAAATCAAGAAAATTTTTTGAGAATATTGACAATATCTTTGCTACTTTTACTAGCCAAGAATCATAATATATCTCAGCATATCATGCTATGATATATTATGATATGATATAAAAATAGAAAGGATTGATATTATGGCATTTGAAGATAAAATGGATCAACTAAGAAACAGTCTAAACAGTAACCCAGTAACCAATGAAAGGCCTGCGCCTAGAGTTTCAAAGTCCTATACCTTAAAACAAGATATTGCTAATGAATTGGCTAAACGTGCTAAAGAAAAAGAGCTAACTGCTTCTAGATATTTAGAACGGCTGTTGAAAAAAGAGTTTAATTTGTAATTTAGGTTTTTAGAAAAGAGGCATTATTATGGGAGGCCAAACAAATGTTATATTTTTTGTTGCTTATATTGTAGTTTTTTAGGTGGAGCCCGCCATCAAGATGGTAAAAACTCATTGAGTAGATGATCGTTTTTTTTTAGGCGATAGCTCTTCCCACTACAATGCTGGTTAAAAATTATATCTGAAAAATGGAGAAATATTTGCCGTTCAGTAATCCGTATATTGCAAATAGTATCCTTGTTTGCCGCTTATTTCTGCGACCTCGTTATGCTCTTAATATTTAGTGTTTTTGATATTAATGCCGCTAAGTATCTTAATGTATTCATACTATTTGAATATTTACTAGTATCTTCTATCACTTATTGGTCCCAACCCCTCGCTGGCAAGGTATACAAGACCAAATAAAGTTGCCGGTTAGGAAGTACTATGCTAAACTAAAACTAATTTAACAACCGAATGAAGAGATTAAGCTAAACCAAAAAGGTCCCCAATTCACGAGGAATCAGGGACCTTTGGTTTAGCAAGTAGCTAGTAGGCAGCTACCTAGGTTCAGACGATTTTTACTTGGCGGTTTAAATCGTCTGAACATTGCTCTTAATTTGTAGGTTAATTATACCGCAAACCAGTCCCAAAGGACAAGTTAAGGATAGTTAAAAACAAATTGAAGTCAATGGACTAAGTAGCTAACTGAAGCTATTTAGTCCATTTTTGTTGTTAGAAATAAAAAAGTTGCCGAATGGGCAACCAAAAATAGACACATGCTGGTAAATTACAAAGCCTCAAGGCTAAATGAACGCTTTGTAATTCAGTTAGAGCATATCAAATTTGTATTTTAAAGCAAATCAAATGTTTTAGCAACTCTCTTTTGAGACAGCGTGTGTCAGTCAAGAAAGGGAGTTTTTATTATGACAAAATCAACAAATTTCAATTTTATTGAGTCGGAAAAAGCTTATGCAACTCGTTTTTTCCAATTCCCACAGGTTTTAATTTATGGATCTCAATATAAGACATTAAGTGATAGTGCAAAATTAGGATATATGATTTTACACGATAGACTAGATTATTCATTGAAAAACAACTGGGTTGATGAAGATAACCGGGTTTATTTCATTTTTACAAATCAAGAACTAACAGATCTTATGGGCTGGTCAAAAAAGAAAGTGATTAGGGTAAAAAAAGAACTTGAAAACCAAGGATTATTATTTCAGAAAACCATGCACTTTAATCCCAAAACTGGTAAAAATGAACCAAATAGATTGTATTTAGCAGATTTAGAAGTTACGGCAACAGACATTTATACAAAATCTCGGCAACAAGAGCCACGAACCCTTGGTACACGCGAAAGTGTCAAAACGGAACCTTCGCGGAAGTTCGTTAAAACCCTTGATACACGCGAAAGTGTCAAAACGGAACCTTCGCGGAAGACCGTTGACGATAACCCTCAAACCCTTGATACACGCGAAAGTGTCAAAAAGAGTCACAATCTAGACTATACTAATAATTTAGATACCAATAGATACGATATAGATACTCAAAAGTTGGACTTTTCCACAGCCAATTTTTCACCAGCTGAAATTGAAGCCCAAAATCGGGATTTAGTAAAACATGCTGATGAGTTCTTAACTGACGAAGATAATGGCTTGCCGGTCTTCTTAGAACCAGAAGCAGTGCAACTACTTAGCTTTTGGTGCCGTACCCCACAACAAATGCGGCGCTTTATTGGCATTATCTTAAACGCCAAATATGCTGTTGAAAAAGAACATAAGGATTTAGGCGTATGGATTCTATTAGACGACCCTGATTTAAAAAAAATGATGACCAAAACGTTAAGACGCTATTTTAATGCCCTAAGAAGCGATGAGAAACATATCAAGAACGTTGAGAATTACCTGTACGGCACTATGCAAAACCTATTTGATGTTTGGTGGAACCAACAAGCGGCTAGAGACTATGCGGCCAAACACCCCGAAGAAGAAAAGTCGGCCGACAACGATAACAGTGGGTTGTACTACTAGTCCTAAAAGGCTACAAAATACTTTCTAAGCGGTTTTAAGACTTACTAACCTCTTTATACTTAAGTTAGATTTAAATGGCTTAGACGGAAGAATAGGGGCTTTTAAATGAGTGTCAGAGCTAACCAGGCTAATCAGCTCAAAAGTTCAGCCTTTAGATCAACGCCAAGCTCAGGTGATTTGAGGTCAGGGCTTTATCTATTGATAAGGTACTCAAAAGGTAGTATAATGGTAGCAACAAAAGAAAGGAGATGAGACAATCATGGCAGTTAAGGAAAAGAAACGCGTACAAGTCAAGATTGACAAAGAATTGGCAGATAATACCGAAGCAGTTTTAAGCGAATTGGGCTTAAATCCAACCACGGCCATTAACATGTTTTACAAGCGGATTGTTGCTAATGGTGCTTTACCTTTTAATGTATCTTTAAGCGAAGAAGAAAGAGCTAATTTACGCTTTTTAAAGGCGACCGAAGGGACACCAGTCACCGAGTTAAAAGACGCTAAAGGAGTCAGCGATTGGCTCAATGATCCAGATGAAGACTAATGGCTTATCAGATTAAATAAATTAATAACTTGGGAGTGTGATGAACATGAAAGATACAATCACAATTAATGACTTTTTTGAAATTGCCAAAGAAACTGATTTAAAAGATTTGCTTGATAAGTCATTACATGAGCCAGATCCAGAAAAGCGCAAAGTATATGACGCTTTATATACCTACTTTTTAGATAAAAGGCAAGATGAGGTTATTAAGCGAAAGGACTTTGTCCGTTGATAGATAAACCCCAATATATAATTGTTGCTGGTATTAACGGAGCAGGAAAATTTAGCTATCCAAAGGGTCAACGAACGGGTACAAAAAGGTGGCCACGGTGTTCCAGTAGCAACGATCAAGAAACGTTATCAACAATCCAAACATAATTTGCCATTAGTGGCCTTTAAATCTGATAAGGTCATGATCTATGATAATAGCGAAAAGTTTACCTCTGTTTATGCAAGAGAGAAGGGACAAGTTTTTAAGAACGATTTGAGGTATTTTCCTTGGATAAACCAAAATATTACTTATCCAGAAAAGGTGCAAAAGCAGTTACAAAATAATGCAGATCAGAACCCAGAAGTCAAACCAAAAAATGATCCCGAAAATAAAAACGATCGGCCTAGTTATTAGGTTGATCGTTTTTAAATTTGTTCGGTTTATGGGCATTAACGTAATTAGCAAATATTTTTAAAAGTTCTTCGGTTTGTTCGACCGAGAGGTTATTAGCTTGAAAGTACTTTTCTAATAAAGCCCCTTTTTGAATTAATCGGCGAGAACGGGCTTTGCGTGCTTGGCGGTTTTCATAGTATTTAGATTGCCGTAATTTAAAATTTTCTCGTTCAATTTTTTGCTTTAAACGTGCTTGTTGCTTAACTAATTTTTCATATTGATTAGGCATAGAATTTCCTCATCTCGTATGGCTAATGATCTACGGACTTTTCCTTTAAAAATTCAGAAAATTGCTGGGCTAAAAGCTTAATCTGATCGTTAGACAAATTAGCATACTCTAAATTGGCTTGACTGATGATTTGTTTACCTAGCCGTTGTTCAATCCTATTTTTTTCGTCCTTAATTTTTTGATTAAGGGCTTTTAATCTAGCTTCTTGTTTTTCTAAGTTACTTTGAGACATAACGATCCCTCCAATCATATTAGAAATAATCACCGAAACTATATCATATAGGAAACGTTAAGTCAAAGTATAAAAGTTGAAAAAGCGAAGCGGAGGGCATACACTAAAAGTGGAGTTAAGGGAATCAGCAGACCGAGCGAAACGAGGTCAATGCGCACTTACACACAACAACTAAAGTTGGTTTTGTTATTGTGCTAAACCCTTGTATCAGAAGTCGCCGTTGGCGACAACAAAAGCAAACCCATAAACCCAAAGAAAGATGGTGACCGACATGGCAATTTTTCACATGAGTTTCAGTAATATTAGTGCTGGTAAAGGACGAAGTGCGATTGCCAGTGCCGCTTATCGAAGTGGTAAAAAGCTATTCGATCAAAAAGAAGGGCGAATCTATTTTTATGCCCGCTCTGTTATGCCAGAAAGCTTTATTTTAACCCCCAAAAATGCACCAGAATGGGCCAGTGATCGAGAGCGGTTGTGGAATGAAGTCGAAAGAAAAGATCGCAGAGCAAATTCACGCTATGCAAAAGAGTTTAACGTGGCTTTACCAGTTGAATTAAGTGAAGATGAACAGAAAGAATTATTGACAAAATATGTACAAGAAAATTTTGTTGATGAGGGTATGGTTGCTGACGTAGCAATTCATAGAGATCACCCAGATAATCCGCACGCTCATGTGATGCTAACTAATCGTCCATTTAATCCAGACGGAACATGGGGATTGAAAAGTAAAAGGGAAAATATATTAGATGAAAATGGGAACAAGACTTATACAGGAAATAGTCGTTTTCCAAGATCAAGAAAGGTGTGGCTAGTTGATTGGGATAAAAAAGAAAAAATTAATCAATGGCGGCACAATTGGGCGGTTAGTGTAAATCAAGTTTTAGAGCAAAAAAATATTCCGGATCGGATCAGTGAAAAATCCTTTATCGAGCAGGGAATAGATGATACCCCAATGCAACATGAGGGAATCAATAGCAAGCGGTATGAAAGAAAAGAATTTAACCAACAAGTAAAGAACTATCGCAAGGCCAAAGCCAGTTATAAAAATAACCAAGAAAAAGTAATTAATCGAGGTCATTTAGATAGTCTAAGCAAACACTTCTCGTTTAATGAAAAACGGGTGGTCAATGAGTTAAGTCATGAACTGAAAACTTATATCAGTTTGGAGAGCCTAGATGATAAACGGCGCATGCTATTTAATTGGAAAAACAGCACCTTAATTAAACATGCGGTTGGGGAAGATGTGACTAAACAATTATTGACAATTAACCAACAAGAAAGCTCACTCAAAAAAGCAGATGAGCTCTTAAATAAAGTGGTTGATCGCACGACGAAAAAACTTTATCCAGAGCTTAATTTTGAACAGACCACGCAAGCTGAAAGACGAGAATTAATTAAGGAAACCGATAGCGAACAAACGATTTTCAAAGGCAGTGAATTAAACGAACGTTTAATGAACATTCGTGATGATTTATTGACCCGACAATTATTGACCTTTACCAAGCGGCCATATACCAGCTGGCAGTTATTAATGCAACAAGAAAAGGAAGTCAAAATCGAGCTTAAATATACGCTGATGATTCATGATGATAGCTTAGAAAGTCTAGAACACGTTGATCAAGGTCTACTAGAAAAGTATTCACCAACCGAGCAGCAAAAGATTACTCGCGCAGTCAAAGATCTACGGGCAATCATGGCCGTTAAGCAAGTCATTAAAACGCAATACCATGAAGTATTGAAAAGGGCCTTTCCCAATGGTGATTTAGATGATCTTTCACTAGGTAAACAGGAACAGGTTTATACAGCCGTGATGTACTATGATCCAACTTTAAAGCCATTAAAAGTCGAAACAATGGAACAATGGCAAGCAAATCCACCACAGGTGTTCAGTACCCAAGAACATCAATTAGGGTTAGCTTATTTGTCGGGACAGCTGAGCTTAGATCAGTTAGAAAATCATCACCTACAACGGGTTTTAAAGCATGATGGTACTAAACAACTCTTTTTGGGTGAATGCAAAGTTGATCCAACGATTAAGAACAGTCAGATCGAGAAAATCCAAAAGCAGTTAAAAGAGCAACAAGCCAAGGACGACCAGTATAGAAAAGTAAATATGGGACATTATCAACCGCTAAATTACAAGCCAGTTAGTCCAAGCTACTACTTAAAGACAGCCTTTAGTAACGCAATCATGACCGCCCTATATGCCCATGATGAAGATTACCAACGGCAAAAGCAAGAACGTGGACTGAAAGAAACCGAGTGGGAAATGACGAAAAAGCAGCGGCAACACCAAACCCGGAACCGGCATGAAGATGGGGGTATGCACTTGTAATTTAAATGTAAAATAAAAAAGCTATCAGCCCGAGCGCTTAATCAGTCGTATCAAAGCTTGCAACAACAAGTTCAGCAAGCAAGGAACCCACAACAAAAATCAGAACTAAAAAATAAACTAAATGATATACACCAAGAAATTAGTGAGCGAACGCAAAAGCAGCTGCAAGCATTTGCTCAACAGAATCCGGAAATCAAACAACCTGATCTTGATTCTAACCAAAGCCTAAAACGTTAGCCAGTTTTTAAAGGTCATGCTATAATATAAACAGAAAAAGGAAGCCCCGTCGAAAACAGGACTTCCCACGCAAGCCGCTTCAAAGGCGGTGGCATTAGTTAACTAAACGATAATGTCGTCCCGTAACTCGCCAAAGTTATGATCGGGGCGGCTTTTTTATTTGTGGTGTTTGTCGATATAGCTGAGTAGCGCGATTAAAAACGTGCCAAACAGCAACATCAACGAGAGTGTCTGGAAGACGCTCATTGACTGTGAAACCTTCCTGAAGATTATTCCATGTTCCCATGGGCCTCACCTCACAAGGGAAAAGACAGCCACCGCCCTTAAAACTTCTTGCTCAATCCATTATACAGGGAAATCAAAAATCAACCAAGAGCAATAAAAGTTCAAGTGATGAAAAGCAAGCCTATCGCCTTTAGCTGGATATGTTTAGAACATAATAATATATCAATTTTCAACCTCTTTGTACAAATTACACAGTGAAGAAAATCCTATTCAAAAGATATAATATAATTAAATTGCTATAGATTGGGAATTTAACGGTGTATAAGGAGGGAATACGAAATTGAGTAAAAATAAGAATTATTTTAAGTGGATATTGGGTATATCAAGTGCAGTGCTAATTTTTTATTTGAGAGTTTTAGTATCTCTCAAAGTTGATGATAATCAGTTGAAGAATATTCAGGAAAATCAAACCCTATTATCGGTTTTATTTACCATTGGACTGTTAGCTATAGTCTTTTTTTCAATCCTTGGAACATATTTTGTATCCCTATATATGTTAAAGAATGTATTTGACAAGACGACTATACATACCAAAGTAAAATTAATAATTTATAAGGTATATTTTACTTGTTATTCAATTTATAATCTGATTTATTTTATATATATACTAATTTTTAATAAACTAATGCAACCGATGGAACAGAACTATTTCAGTATATTGTTATACGTGGCTATAGCTATTGGATTATATTCTTCAATAAGAAAGCTTGAGAAGAAAGATACCGATAAGGCCTTATTGATTTACACGATGGTCATTTTTGTTGTCAATTCTATTCTCCCGATATTTTCACTTTTAGGAAGGTAGCATGTAGGTAAATAATCTTTAAGGAGACAAATCAGGCATGGATAAGAAAACAAAAATATTATTTGAAGTATTATACATCATCTGTATAATAGGCCCTCAATTTATATTATTTGTGACTGCAAAAAACAATATGTATCAGTTGGTGGGTTCGTTTGTTGGAATAGTATGGTTTTCGTATATTTTTTGGTATATTTTTTTCAAACAACATAAAAAAATGTAGTATACCACTTGTTTATTGATTTATTAAGGGCTTATAATAATGGTGTAATATTTTACTACAAAAAGGTACGTACACTCGTAATGGATTTCCTATGGGAGGAAGATACTATGGTTACTAAGTACGGACGTAATTTAGGTTTGAGCAAGGTAGAGTTGTTTGCAATTTGGGCGGTTTTAGTAGTTGCTCTTTTATTGGCCACAGCGAACATTTATTGGATTGCTGATCAATTCGGGATTCATTTAGCGACTGGAACAGCCCGTAAGTTATTAGATGCAATGGCTTCTGGTGCCTCATTGGGAACTGCCTTTGCTGCTATTTTGGGCGTGACATTACCTGCATGGGCTTTGGCAGCTGCAGGAGCATTGGGAGCGACTGCAGCTTAGTGATTATAAAGCTTTATGAATAGACTATTCAAAAAAGGCTAATAGGTATTAATACCTATTAGCCTTTTTCTTAGGAGACAGATTTGATTAGAATTAATAACGTAAAGATACTAATTCCATTAGTCCTGTTTATTGGAATACTCGTTGGTGCCGGATATGAATACTATAGTTCAGGAAATTTTCAAGTTGAGATGATGAAGGAAGTCAATATAAATCAATTAATGGCTCTATCTAGCATTATCTTAAAAAATACTGCCGCGTTCCTATTACTGGGTTTAACATTGATTGTTGGAAAATGGTTCATAATACTATTCTTTTTAATAAATGGATTTAACATAGGAATGTTCAGTGTTCATTTATCAATAATTGAGTTTATAGTATTGTTTTTACCACATGGAATTTTTGAGTATGTAGTATTCTATTATGAGAGTAAAGTTTTCATAATAGATTTAGATGGATCGCCTAGTAAAGCTTGGTTATTTAAGCGTCTAGGTTTTATCTATTTGGGCTTAGTTTTAGCAGCGTTAGTGGAAGTGTTTATAACACCATTAATTGTGCAGTACGTTATTTAAGAATAAGAAAGAGGTAAAAAAATGCAAAAACTATTACGGATTATTGCTTTGATTAGTTTAATAGCTGCTATAATATCATTCTTTATATTTAAAATTAATTATATAACATATATCCTTATAGGAATATTTATTGGTTCTGGCTTCATTTATCAAATTAGAGCACAAGGCAGAAATAGAAAGTAACAAAGGATAAAGGGTAGATGTTATGACAAGAAATATGTTTGTAGACATTAAAAATGTTAGCAAAAACCTTACTGATTTTTCATTGGAAAATCTAAACATCAGCTTTGAAAAAGGTGAAATTATTGGATTAGTTGGTGAAAATGGAGCCGGAAAGACTACTTTGTTAAACTTAATATCTGGAATATTAAAACCGGATAAGGGACAGATACTTCTTAGTTCTAATAATATTGGATATTGTTTTGATGCATTACCTGAGCCAGAAAATTTAACAATAGAGCAACTTAATACGATATTTACTGGATTACTAGCAGTATGGGATAGTGATACTTATTTTTCTTTCGTGGATGAATTTAAATTACCTAAAGGAAAGCCAATCGGGGTCTTTTCTAAAGGAATGAAAATGCAATTAAATATATCAATAACGTTATCCCATAATCCTACACTTTTGCTCTTAGATGAAGTCACGGCGGGATTAGATCCAATAGTGCGAAGAACCGTACTAAATACAATAAAAGAATACGCAATTTCATCAGAGTGTATCGTTATTATGACAACACACAACCTAGAGGATATTTCTGATATATGTAACCGATTAATTCTTTTGAATAACGGCAGCATATTGTTAGATGATAATTTTGAGGATAAAAGTTCAAAAGAAATAGAATTAATCTTTCGAAAGACTTTAGGATATGGAGATATGTAGGCATGAAAGGATTAGTACAAAAAGATATTTACCAGTTAACCAGTAGCTGGTTTCGTCCTGTAAGGATATTTTTTGTAATAGCTGTATTGGCTGCGGGTATGATTTTTTTAAAACAAGATAGTTCAATTATTTTAGTTTTATTGCTGTTGTTGATGGTAAATAATATTCAATCATTGTTTATAAAAGATAGTACGAACAGATGGTTATCTCTACTTAAATCGTTGAAAATCAGTACATTTGCTGTTATAGGGTCACGCTATATTACATTAGTAGTTATCTGCGTATGTGGTGCAATACTCAATTTTGTATACATGCTTTTTGGTATGTTTTTATTCAACACCAGCACTGGTATTGACGTATTAGTAATCAGTAGCATATGTTTATGGGTATCTTTAATTTATGGATTAGTAATAATTCCATTTTTATATGCTTTTAAGCAAAATGGGTTGACTTTGGCCATAATCATTATGTTTAGCTGTGTCGCTTTACTGATAAAGTTTTCTTCAGCAATAACTAAATTAGCTTATATCATACATTCGTATAGTTATATACAGTTAATTTTGATCGCAATTGTTGCACTGATTGGCATAGGAATAGTTTCAATGGTAGTGTCATACTTAATTGTCGAAAAAGAAAAGTGATGAAAGAACCACCAAGCCATTAAGTTATGACACAGTTTATATATTCATTTAGCGGACATTGACCCATTTATTAATAAAAACTGGAATTAGAATGCGTTTCTCAAACGTCAAAACATGAAGAAACGCAACAAATAAGAAGATAGAAAAACTAAGGAGGAATGTTATTAAGCCATTAGGGTACACCCTAATGGTCTTTTTTATTTCTGTGCTATACTAGGAATTACAAGTGTTCATTAGAACTGTCCAAAAGGAGAATTGAAAATGGCTAAAATCGGTTATGCGCGTGTGAGTTCCAAGGAGCAACATTT
>NZ_JBCOVH010000006.1:0-81243 GCF_040919545.1 Lactobacillus sp. RTP31084st1_F9_RTP31084_210423 | reverse complement strand
TTAGTTTTTTATGCAAGAGTTAGTTCTGAAGAACAAAACTTGGATCGACAACTTGCTCGAGCAAAAGAAGTTCATGCAGATAAAATTTTTTCAGAAAAATACAGCGGAAAAAGTCTTAACCGCCCCGCTTTCAAAAAAATGATGAATTATTTACGTGAAGGTGATACCTTACAAGTAGTAAGTTTAGATCGATTAAGTAGAGATTATAATGATATAAAGAAATTGATCCAACACTTACGAGATATAAAAGTCTCTTTTATTGTTGACGACTTACCACAAACAAATACAGGCAATCCACTAGTTGATCAATTTATGATGGATATGATGGTTCAGCTTATGGGGTTCGTTGCACAAAATGAACGTGAAAAAATCAAGGAACGTCAAGCACAAGGAATCAAAATTGCTAAAGCTGCGGGCGTATACACTGGTAGAAAAATTAAATATGGTGCAAATGCAAAAGACCCACGTAACAGATGGGTCTGGCAGACAGTAACTAGTGATTTACGCAAAAAAAATATACCTATTTCAGTTATTGCTAAAAAAGTAGGCATATCTAGCCAACAAGTTTATAGAATTAAAAAAAGAGAAAACATTTAGACGCATTAAATAAGGAGTAAGAAAAAAATCTTACTCCTTATTCTATTTTGAGTTTACATTAAAAATAATTTTCTTCTTTTCAAGATAAACTAATAAAAAATTGAAAGAGAGGGAAAGTTGATTATAATTTAAAATAATTGTTTAGCTTTTAAAAGAAGTTAATATAATTAATACTGATTCATATTCAGTATTACGGAGTAAAATGATTGAAACAATTATCAATATCTCTACATTCATTATTCAAAATATTATAATTGTTATTCTGGTACCAGTTGTAACTCACATTTTGAATAAGTTATTCGATGATTGGTGGGACAATCGCCATAATAAAAAGGAAAAGTAAAAAGGAGTGTAGAATTTATATAATTCTACGCTCCTTTTGTCATTAATTATACGACATCTTTAACGTATAACCTTCTGTTTATTTACTCTCTTCTGAAAAGTTTATAAAAGGAACTTGCTGAGTAGGAAGATCAGAATCTTGAGTTAATGATACAATTTTGGGCCTAATATATCCGAGTAATAAACTAGGTGCGTTCACAGAAAGCAACTTATCAACGCTTTCATCTGAAAAATCATTTTCATTCCATACAAAGTTGGCCCTCATAGTTACACGTATAAAACAAGGCGTATCTTCATCTAACTCCATTTTTTCACTTGTAGTAAGTGTAAGAACTACTGGCGCACCAATTTTATGTTCTTCTAACTTTTGCTTTTCACCAATTATTTTATTTATTTTGAATGTTAATTGTCCAATTTCACTAAAATCGTTTTTATATGTTAAATTTTCAAAAAAAACTGATTCTATAAGTACCGGATTATCAAATTGAAAAGCACTTTTTCGATCCTTACTATTCACTTAGGCCACTTCCTTACTACTAGAAACAATTTCACTATTAACAAGGTTTTCAGTATTGATTTTTCTATAATTTAGAAGAGTCTTTATATCTGCTTGAGGAGAAGTATGAATATAATCACTGGATATAGATATATCACTTATAGATTCATCAGAACTATTAGAAGTTGGGATATTTGGCGAGGATACAGTTGTAGTCTTAACCAAAATCTTAGAAAAAACATCTAAAGTCTTATTAATCTTGTCTGCTTCAACATCATAAATAAGTCTTTCATAGATTGAATCAAAAGTCTTTTCATCTAACTCATTTAGTTTCTTTATAAATTCATCAGCTGATGGTATTTTAAAACTCATATTAATCCTCCTGACAAATTTCTCTCTGTAAGAGCAATGCTTGTTTTTTTACTACATAAATCGTTTTAGATTGAATTGTTACATGTGGCATAAAATATTTTTGAGCAAGCACTTTTTCTTTGTCTTTCTTCCTCTCATTATAATATTTATTTAACACTAAATCATCTTTAAAAAAAGTAGACGTACTTACACTTGGGTATAGCCCTACAAGCCTTACTACTTTAAAAGAATGTTGACATACTTTTTGCATATATTCGCTATAGTAATTAATAGCGTAACCCTTTGGTGCATCTTTCAAAATATAATCAGCTTTTTTCGAAATATTTGGATTTTTAGATTTTTTAGCTATTTGTGCAATACCCAGTAAAGATTTTTCAAATTCTTTAACTTGCATGGGTTCACTCAAATCTAACAGCTCTGATTCTCGTACTTTTAGTACAGTTTTAACAATAGATGCATTAGCCGAATCATCTTTCCAATGAACATTTTGCCAATATTTAGCATTCTTAAAATTATCCCATAAATATAATCCTTTTCCTCCCCATTCTCCATCTTCATTAGATCCAGGAATATTTTCCCCTTCTACAAATAATTTATTGTTTTCTTTTAAATCAACATGGTATAACGGAATTGAAAGATAATAATCCGACATTTACAATTTTCCTACTTCATTACATAATAAAACATTGTAATTAAATTATTTTATAAAATTAGTTACTCATGAATACTTTTAACTGGTCTTTCACGTTCGGGAATTTCAACGTCAAAACACTTATTAGATGCATTTGCTCTGCGATCAAATTCTACTACCATTTCACTAAAAGATTCAGAATAATCTAAAAGCTCATATTGAATTGTCTCGGTTTCTAATCGTAACATTAAACAAAACATTGGTTTTTCTAAAAACGTGTTTTTTACTAAAATATAGTCAGATTTTTCATCAATAATATAGAAATTAGTAATAAGTTCTTTTTGAGAAAATATATCACCATAATGAATCATCTTTTCTTTCGTAAAAGATAAGACTTTAATTATCACAAAAATCAGATAAGCAATATTTAATGGATTATACAAATTATTGAAAAAAGGATATAAAGTGTTTTCATATCCAGAAAATATAGCTATTAAAAGAAATATAGTCCAACCAGCGTGTAAAAAATACCATATTAAGCGTAAAAGTCTTATTATAGCAACAAATGCTGAATGGCCTCTTTTAAAACCATCAGGATAATTATGAAGACGTCTATTATGTTTACGATAATAAATTGTAATTAAGATTAACAGTATCAATATACAGATAGCTAGTTCATAGCCAATATAGCGAAAATAAAAATCTCTTCCTATATTGTAGAATGCTTTTTCAAAATTTATCCCGTTCCATAACAACAAATTTTTTTAATCAGACCTGGCATATATATTAAATAAATTATTTCCATCAGAAATAATACATCTATAATACCAGCACCTTTTTCTTTCAAGAATTTCCTTATTAACTTACCTATCTCCTCAAACGTATCTTTCATTTTCTAAAAAAATTCTTTCTTCTTACTTATTATTAAAATTCTCTATTGCTTTTTTCTTTTGTAATAATCCTAAAGTTTTATTATAGTCTGCTACTAATTGCATATTTCCTTTAGCATTTCTAACCTGTTCTAATATTTCAGCAATGATTTTCTCTAGCTTTGGTATATTAGCTTCTAATACTTTCTTACCAAGTTCACGATCATAAAAATCTCTAACCGTTAGTTCCCCTCTACTTGGTTGCCATACATCAATATTGAGCTTATCATCTTCAGTTTTTTCTTGTTCTTTTTCTTCTGGGTGAACAGCAAAATACTCCTTTTCTGCGGTACCGTGTTTTTGTTTCAAGAATTTATCAATAGCTTTAAATTTATCTTTTCTCGTTAAACATATTGCTGAATCAATATTTACTAATCCTTCAGATAAAATTTCTTCAGGAGTTGAATAAGTAGTATTTTTTTTAGGGTTTTCGGGTTCAAATGTAAAAGTATAACTAACTACCACTCTGTGCCCATTAGCTGTACCATAGTTTTTCGTATAATTTAAATTTGTAAAATATGGAGAAATTTCTATTAGAGCATCCTTTAAAATTTTTGAACTAAATTTTCCTTCTCTTGTCTTCTCTGGTATTTCTAGTTGTTCCCACAACCCTATTCTAGTTTTGCCATTAGTTTTTTCGGTATGTTTTCTAAATGTGATTGATCCAATAGTTCTAAGCTGCTTCAAAAGACGAAGCAAAGTTTGCGATCTAACTGAGGATAAATCCACTATTTCTCGAGCTGGATAGCGAACAAAATCTCCGGTTTTTGGATTAATTAATAAGATATTAATCATAAAATCATTGTACACAAACTCAAAATATTTTTTGTTTGTATTATTAATTATTCCTTTAAACATTGGAAAACTCGCTGTTATCCCATCGGCTTTTATCTCACGCCACTTTTCCAATTTATTTTTCATGCCTTCAATATATGTCCCAATACTAGCATTATTATTATCGTATCCGATAGCATGGTCAATCTCACTATAAGTGACACGCGTTACAAGATCAGTTGGAAACTTTACTTCACTAGCAATTTTTGTAAGAGTTTTTTTATCTAAATTATCTTTATCTAAATTTAGCTCTTTAACTCTCTTTTGTATCTGATCTTTTTGATATGCAGCCAACTGATCAGCTGTTTTACTTAAAATCACTGTTAATATTTTGGTATGAGTGGCATTTAATCCAGTCCAGATAACTCTGTTTAACTGAGATCTAAAGCGCATTAATAAATTAGTAGAGGCAAATGGTTTTTGTTTTACTGATACAGGCAAGTCTCCATTATGTGCATAATCTACGTTAAATAGATCAAGCTGCTCTGAATTTTCATTATCTTCTACCTGTTTTTCTGGTTTATCAAACAATTTATCTAAAATATCATCAAAATTTTCGGTCATAACTAGTACATTCCCTGAAAAGAATAAGTTTATAGTTTCTAGTATAACTTATTCTACCTACCCAAGGAACCATTCCCCACTATTTAGCACCTTTGACAAACGATTCTTATTAATTACATTTGATCCCACTACTTGGACTCTTTGCTAATATATAAAAAACATATGGATAGATATCCATATGTTTTTTACATGTTTTTCTCCACTATTTGTACCCTTTGGCTTTTCCATATCACAATATACGGTACCTTTATTTTTTATATATACAATATTTTGAAAAAATTATACGAATCCTCCACTACTTGGTACCTTTGATGCCTAAAATTTTTACTATTTATTAATTTCACCACTACTTAGCACCTTTGAGCAATTATCCACAGAAATCAGGCGATTTTTGCCTTTTTTAGCTCTATTTTCTATTTCTGTGGACCATTACTTGGCACCTTTGACTCCACTATTTGGTATCTTTGACTCCACTACTTAGTGCCTCGGACTCCATTACTTAGCACCTTTGACCCCACTACTTGGTACCTTTGGAATCTGATAGTGCTTGTGTCTCTAGGGCTAACAGAATACCCTTAATACTCTATTAATTCCTTTTAATGTCTTATAAATTATCTATTAAATTAAATAAAAAAGACGAGATGAAAATCTCGTCAGAAGTAGTAATAATCTTATTAATTATTTTGAGTAAGGCTAAGTAGTTTTTTAAAGTAATCGTTAATAAAAGTTGATAAATGTTTGTAGCCATTTTTCTTTGCTAATTTTTCAATTCCGGATTTAACATCACTATCAATTGTTATAGAGATTGCTTCTTTTTCTACGTTTTTCTTAGATACAAGATTTAATAAGTCAGAATAGTTTTGAGTGTTCTGCTCATTTCTGTTATCCGTACCATTGTTGTTTGGATTTGATTGCTTTAATGCTTTAGCAATATTATCATCAGGTTTAAAAGCCATATATATTATCCTTTCTTAACATTATAATTTGTTTTCTATACCTTCAAATGTTTTAAAAATTTCGTCAAAAAACTTTCTTTGTTGAATTGCCAATTTATGGTCTTTAGCCATTTCGCTCAAAGAAATTTTGTTTAATTCAGATTTATTAAATAACTCTTTATAAGGAATATAAGCGATACAACTATTATCACCTGATTGTTTTTCATCTTTTAAACTGTCTAAAAGTTCACGCGAACTTGTTGTATTATGCTTTAGCATATTAGCTAAGAAATAAAGATTGGCAGTGACATACGATTTATGAGATGTAAAATCAATTGCTTCTTCAGATAATTCTTTAAGTCGTTCTTGCAAGTTATATTTAGCTTTATAACCATATTCGCTAGGTGTAATTGGGCTTAATATATCGTTGCTAACGATAATAGCATTCTTGGTAGCTGTACTGAAATCTGGGTGACAATCAATCAGAATGTAATCATATTTATCTATATGTAACTTTTGATAGTTATCATATAGCCACAAATATAGCATCATGTTTTTATTAGTTTTATTTTCGATTAATGTCTCTATATCATCAAGGTGCATATCACCAGCAATTAAATCGATATTTTCCCCAACATGATGAATTACTACTTCATCTTTAGGACTTAATATATTGCCTACACTGCCCTTTTGATCATAAACATTATAGGTTTGACTAAGATTACATTGATGATCTAGGTCAATAAAAAGAACCTTCTTTTTATTATCGGCTAGCCAAGATCCAAAGTTATATGCAATGGTAGTTTTTCCTACTCCGCCTTTAATTGCTGAGAATGTAATTATTTTTGTCATAATATTATATTAGCTCCTTAAACTTAATTCTAAATATTTATTTTAGTATTATTATAAATCACATTACTTGCATTATCAATATACTATTTAAATATTTCTAAAATATTATTTGGAATAATATAAACGCATGATTTAACTATATATAAATATGTCTTTTGCAATCATATCTTAATAATAAAAAAGGAACACAAGTAAAAATTGTGTTCCTCTTATAAAATAAATATTTAGTAGCTGAGCTACAGTACTGATTGTAAAGGATAATATTTGTAATTACAACATAAAATCTTTTGTTGATAGAATACGATGATTGATAGCTTTTTCTTTGCTGAATAAATCTTTAATCTTCTGCTGATAAGCGGTATCAAAATATTTGGTAAATTTTGATAACTTATTGGGGCTAATTTCCAATCGGTTTTTTGATAATAAATTATTTTGGTTATAAGCTTTATCAATTAATCTGTTGTACATAGTAGCCCAAGGTTGTAAATTTGTAATGTTTGTTGCTTCTTTTAATGTTAGAAAAGCTTGAATTCCCAAAGTGCTAAGACTACCAAAATAATACATATTTCTAATTTCGTTTACGTTATCTGGAAGGAAAAAATTATATTTTGAATCAAATGTTTCTATAAGGTCAATAGCATCTACAGCCATTAAGGAATCAACATTAAGATTGTTTGCTATTTTTTTCTTACCTTTAAGCTGCTTTTCTATCTTCCATATAAGTTGCTTTGATTCAAAAAATATGATTGTATCCCCTGCTTTTCTGTTAATGGGAATTGCCACATGGGGAAAATACGTTTCTCCAAATACGTAATTTGATAGCACATTATCATTCATTTACTGTAGAATCCTTTCCTAGTTAAATGAAGCAATTAAAGATGGATATTGATTTGTAATTAGTTCATTTACACAATCAACCATGTTAAAAGGAATCGCACAAATTTCCATTAGATCATATAAGTTTGAAAAATATATGCTATTCTTGCTTAACCCTTTAAGAATTAATTTGGTAGCAGTTCTATCTGCATAATATTCTCTTTTAATATCTAGAATTGCACTATCACAGTCACAACGTTCTTGATCTCCATTTAAATAGTGACCTAGTTCATGTGCAAATTGAAAAGCTTGTTTTCTTTCTCCTACGTCTGTGTAATTTAAAAAGATATTTCTGTCTTCTGGAACAACACATGTAAGTATGGGACTTCCTGGTTCTTCTAGATTAACATCTAATTTGTATTCTTTTGCTATTTCAAATAAAAAGCCGAATAGTATATCCTTAATATCCATTTCTAATCACTCTTTTATCATATCTCGAACATATGTTCTAATTAAAAGGATAGCATATTTGTGTTCGCTTTGACAACAATAATGTTATTAAAACTATTCAAATAAATTTTTTAGATTTTTGGATTATAATAAATATAGAAATAAAAATGAGGAGAAAAAGATGGCTAAAGGAAGAAAAGCAATATCATTGGCTGCTCGTATACGTAGAGAGCGCATTAAGGAAAATTTAAATGAACTTTTGAAAAAAAGAGGCATGACCCCGAAAGAATTAGCAGAAAAAACAGGTATAGCGTATACAACCATAAATAACTATCGACGTGTGTACGCACAATCTTCTTTACCTAGTAAAAAAAATCTGCTTGCTATGGCTAAAGCTTTAAATTGTGAACCGGATGAAATTGATCCATCCTATCTACAATTTGTAGTGACTAATGATAAGTTAGACAATAAAGAGAATTTACAAATTTTCTCTTCAAATTTAGAAGCTTTAATCAGCCGTGAAGGATTAACTTACAAGGAATTTTGTGAAAACCTAGGCATTTCATATCGTGCATTATGGGGTTGGGCTACTGGTGAGATTAAACCAAGTGAAGAAAGTCTAGAGATACTATCTAAACACTTTAGAATTCCAATTAGCGATCTCCTGAATACTAGTATTGATACAGAAGAAGCAATTAAGCGACCTTTTGAAATACTTCAACATATTCCAAGTAATCTTTCAAAAGAAGATAAGGATCAAATCATTGATTTCATTGAATTTATAAAATTTAAAAATAAAAGGAAAGCTAGAAATGGATACTAACAAGCTAACAGAATTAAGAAAAGAGATTGATAAATACCGTCCATTAGATTCTGATCAGATAAGAGCACTTAACAAGGATATTCGAGTGGAACATATTTGGTCATCAAACGCCATTGAGGGAAGCAAAATTGATAAGTTTGAGACAGAAGCAATAATTAATAAGGGAATAACAATTCATGGTGAATCGATAGGAGATGTATTATCAACTATTGATTTAAATGAAGCGTACGATTATATGCTAGATTTAGCTAGTCATAAGCAACCTTTATCTCAAACTACTATTCGTGATTTAAATAGATTGGCCTTAGAAAAAACTCATCCAGAGTGGGGTGGTGAGTATAGAGCGTTAGAAGTACACCCAGCTAAGACTGATTTTAATCCGTATACTGAACCGTTTGATATTAGACCAGAAATGGATAATTTAATTGAGTGGTCTAGAAAAGCCCAGAAAGAAATGCACCCAGTTAAATATGCAGCAGATCTACACTATAAATTTGTAACGATCCACCCTTTTAGAGATGGAAATGGACGGACAGCACGTTTGCTGATGAGTTTGGCGTTGACAGAAAACGGCTATCCTGTAGTTAATATCATGCCTGATAATGAATCAAGAGAAGAATATATGGAAACTTTACTTGATTCTCAGAAAAGACATGATCCAACTGCTTTTGAAGACTTGGTTGGAAAGTACGCTGAAAGAACTTTAAAAAAACGAATTCAAATCCTGCAACTTAATGAAAAAAATAAAGAAGAAGCTAGAGAAGAAACTCGGTTTTCAAAAGATGAATTGAACGAATTAGCCAAACGTCATCGAATTAAGAATAAGCTCAGGGAAAGAAACTAATAGATTCAACGCATTTTAGCACTATGTAAATAACATTATATGCAATATAATTGAACTATTTATATAGCATAATTATATTATTTAAATATTATTCTGCGACTACAATAATATTATTAAATAATTATACTTATAATACTTATATAGTACAATTATATATTGTAGTCTGATTAGAAGTAAAGAAAAAGCCTAAAAAGCTGCATGTTATCAAGCTTTTTAGGCTTTATTTTGTTATAACTGAATAGTGCAAGTCAGAAATTTTGCGGACCGATATACCTTTCAATATATTGATAGACTGCTTATTTTGTCAATAATATATTAAAAATTCTATAGTCTATTACATATAAATTGTAATATTTTTATATTGCAATTTATATTATAAGCATACTATTCAAGTAATATACTTATATAATTTTTATATTATTAGTAAAATTGATATTTTGTTAATAATGGCTAACATGCTATTGCTTTTTGTGGTTATAAGTTAATCGTTGGGAAAAGATTGATCATACTTTAAAAGATCTTTTCTTAATATAATTGAAGATTCCTATGAACTTGATCGATAAAAAAGTCAATAGTGACAAGAACTAGTGACAACGGACAATAACAAAGCTTATATACTTGTTAACCTTTAACACAAGTAAATAAGCTTTGTTTGTTTTTGTAAAATAGTTGAAAATTCAATATAGTATTTTGAAACATTATTATAAAGCTACGTTAATGACAAATAATATAAACCTAATCTTTTTATAGCATAGCTATCGCACTATAAATAATAGAATAATAATATCCTTAAAGTATAATTATTGTATTTAAATTCTATTATAAAAAAGCCAGCTCATTTTGACTTTTTATGTAGCCAATTGACTATTTTAAAAACGTCATACATAACTCGATTAAGGCTTCCTGTATTGATATAGTAATATTATTATACTATCAAAGTATTATATTTCTAGTATTGCCATATAGATATTAGTATTATACGAAAAGCATATTCATAAATTTTAACTTTTACTAATGCTTGACCTAATTCACTTCTATCGATACTTAAAGCATTCTACTTTTTACATTTTTACAATATTATTCTAGTATTATTTGATCCTTTTGGTTATTCAATTAAATAGGCTTGTGACATTATTTAAATACTATTTACTTAAATACTTTCATGCTTTTACGATAGTATCAAAGTAATATAAAAATGGTATTTTTAAAATATAATTATTATACTTCAGTTTTTACTATAAGAAAAAAGCCAGCTTATGCTGACTTCTAAATTAATGCTTATATAAATCAAATTTAGGATCAACAGCGAGAATATAAAAAATATTATCACTTATTTTTCCAATTACGCGACCTTTTTTACTTAATCTAAAGACCCAATAATCATCATCGCATTCATCGTATCTGCCAGAAGTTTTAAATTCTTGATTAATTCTGAGTTTTACTTGTTCTTCTGGCATTAACTCTAATCCTTGCTCTTTTGAACGATTCAAAATAAGTATTTTATCTTCCTCAGATAAAGTAGCTATCTTTTCTAAAAGCTTTAATCTTATTTTGTTATTTACATTTTTATTATTCTTCTTTAAATTATACTGCGTCGTATTTGTTAAAAAAGAAAAGTTAAAAGCAAGTCTAGAGGTATGATGCCTAATCTCTTGTTTTTTAGGGAAATGATGATTAGAAAAGTTTTGGCTACTTGTTATCTTCATTAATTACAAAAACATCCTTGAAATAGCTCTTTATTTTGTCGTCACTAATAACCTCACTCTGTTTTGTCTCTTTCCAAGGTTTTTCGCTATGAGTTTGACGCATTAAATCATAGGCTGAACTATGACCATATATGTCATAAATACTATTTAAAATGTCAGCAGTTTGACTATCACTCTGTAATTCACGATAGTCATTTAAAGACTGATTATCAACATAACCTACAATGCCACGCTGATGAATATATTTATTATGAACAGATTCAACAGCTGGACCATATTTCCATGCAACAATGTCATCTTTGAACATTCTATGACCAGTTACAACTAAACTTGCGGCTTGAATATAATACAGTAATTTCATAGCCTTCATTTGCGTTAATTCTTCTGCATTTGGATCGGCTTGTAAATCAGCATTATTTCTAACTCGTAGCCAATTGACTATTTTAAAAACGTCATACATAATGCTTCCTCCATTAAAATTTCTTATCTTGGCTTTACATTTTATTACTTTTAATATACACAAATATTAAATATTTGTGTATTCTATCCTATCACATCCTATCATAAGCTTTCATTTGTTTATATATCGGTTGATGAAAAATTATAAAGATTTAATCTTCATGTCCATGCTAAGCTTTATAACTATAAAGATACTATTTACTTATGACAAAAAATGATAAGAACATATTATGATCGCAGCATATAAATAATATTATAATCATATTTGAATCTGATTGGATTTTTAAAAGCATGCTATTGCAATAATATAGTTATATTATATTTATCTAGATATTAATATTATATAAAAGGTATAAGGATAGGATTTTTGTGCAAAGAAAAAGCCTAAAAAGCTTGATACTATGCAGCTTTTTAGGCTTTATTCTGTTATAGGTATCCTTTATGGAAACTTTTGGTAAGTGTGCTAAATTAGCTATTTGATAAAGCAGTCCATCTAGGCTGTTTTTTGATGCTATTCAACGTAGTTAGAATTATAATACTTTTTATATTACGTTAAGCAAGATAATTGTAATAGTTTAGTATTATTTTAATAATATCAAAGCAATATAACATATAGAATGAAATATATATTTATTGATTAACATCAAAATAATTTAAAGGTTTACCAAATTTGTCAAGGCGTGGAGTAATAGATATGCTCGGACCATAGGATAGAACAATATATTCTACGCCAGTCTCTTCATCGTAAGCAACATTATAGTCTATAGTCGGGTTGTACAGATCATTTAATTTTTTCATGTATCAATGCAATCCTTTCCTTAATATTTTTTTCTTTTTAAGTCGTCATGATTACCGGTATCAATCAAGATCAAGATCAATTCTCCAGTATTTTTATCAAAAGTATATTCTAGAAGCCAGTCATTTTGAATATGTAGTTCATAATAGTTAGTTAACTTATGTGCTTTATGCTTTTTTAATAATTTTTTATCTCTAGTTACTATTGCAGTTACGCATTCGTCTAATAATTGAAGGTTATAGTGCTTCTTTTTTAATTTTTTTAGGGATTTTTTGTATAAAGGCGTAAATTTAATTCTCATCCAGTGAATAGAGATCCTTTCTAAAATCTTCTAAAGAATCATATTCACCTGCATATTCATGATTTTTAACTTGTTCTAATGCTTTATCCAATTCACTTCTACCAACACTTGGAGTAAAAGGTAATTTTCCGTGTTGATTTATATATATAAAATACATCTTAGTAGCTGTAGTCATGTCTAATCCCATTTTTTCCAAATTAGACTTGGTTTCCTCTTTTAACTTGTTATCAATACCTAAAGTTACTGGCATTTTACATCATCCTCCTTTATGTTTTACGTACATTATATATTAAATATACTAATAAAGCAATATAATATAATAAAATCATATGTATGATATAAAGTCTACAGAGCGTAATTTTTTTGCATTAAGTCAGGTCACAATAATATTTTAATATTATTTATTAAGTTCAAATATATTGTCATAAAATTACGGCAATCGCATTCAAAATAATATTATTATATTGTAATTATCATGCTATGGTCTGATTATAAGATAAAGAAAAAGCCTAAAAAGCTTGATACTATGCAGCTTTCTAGGCTTTATTCTGTTATAATTTAAATAGTGCAGGTCAGAAATTTCGCGAACCTAATTCATAACAAAGAGGTGTCCTTTACGGAAACTTTTTGTAAGTGTGCTGGTTGGCAACGCATTGGCCTGCGTTGGGATAGTAGCACTAAGCTGATTTACCAACCTGACTATTGAAGTAATTACCTCAATCTTCAGAAGTAATTATAGCATGAATTAGCTATCTAATAAAGCAGTCAAGATTTTCTTGGCTGTTTTTTTGATGCTGTTAAAAGTAATCAGCTTTTTAACACTATTTTTATGCTATGTTAAACTACATAATTATATTTTTTAAATATCATCATAATAATATAAGAAGAGTAAACTTATAATACTTTTTATATTACTATTATATTATAGTAAATAGCATTACTCATAATATCTGATGAGCACAAAAAAAGCAGAATCTAAAGCAATAATTTTAGGTTCTGCGTATTATTTATGCTTATTTTTGTTTTGTCTGATTCGTTCATTTATCAAATCTAATATTTCTTGACCTGTAATCTTTTTACCGTCAGCAGTAAAGATGTCTTTACTAGTAATTTTGTGAACTTTTTCATCTTCCTCATTCTTTTCTTCTGGTAGCATTTCTGTACCAGGATATCCTAGGAGCCAAGTTGGATTAACATTTAGCGCTTTTGCAATCTTGTAAACCTTATCTTGTTTGGGATTTGCTTTATTGTTTATGTATTGGCTTAATATGCTTCGTGAAAATCCGGTTTGTCTACTTAACTCTGCAGCAGTCATTTTTCTATAGTCTAACGCTTTTCTTATGCGTGCAGAAAAATTATCATTCATTTTTATCGCCTCAATATAAAAATAAATAAAAAAATAAAAATATATTTCTATTTTATCATTTATTGAGGGTAAAAAGACGTTGCAAAAAGGAATAATCGAGAGTATATTTTAAATTGAGTTAAAAAAGTTTAACAAAATAGGTTCCTTATTTTTTTAGATTTGTTGTTAAAAAAACTTAACAAAATAGGTACAAAAGAAGAGCCTTTTATTTTTTTGAATATAAGTTAAAAAAATTAAACATAAATTTAAGAGGAGAGGATTTAAATGAAAATCAAAGGTAATGCAATTAAATTCGAGGATTTTAAAAGCAAGTTTAACCAAGCAAGCAAAGACTTTGGAAAAATCTTTGAATCACGGAAATTAGCAAATAAGACGCTAACGCAGTCAATTAATGACTTGTGCAATAAGTATGGCTTTAAAGCAGAAAGTACAGTCCATTATTTATTTAAAAATGGTAAGTATACCATCACAACTAAGCTTTTCGATTTAGAAACAGGTTTTGAAATTGAAACCATGAATACAACTGATATTGATGTTCGTGAGGCATCGATTCAAAATTTAATCCTATTATTTGATGAAAAATTACCAGATTACTATGTTGGCGTGCGTTGAGTATGTGTTTGAAAGGGAGAATACGTCATGACTATTACTAGTTCAAGCAGATTATTAATTAATGAGAATCCATTGCAGGTATTGCCATCGCTTGCTGTCGCTTTAAAGAACGTCAATGAAGCTATCATGCTTCAGCAAGTTCAATATTGGCTTTCACGTTCAACTAAGGCGTTTGAAGGTCGAAAATGGGTCTATAACACCATTGATGATTGGAAAATGCAATTTCCTTGGATGACAGAAAAAACCATTCGGAATCGTTTTAGTTCACTAATTGAAAAGAAAGTAATTATTACTTCCAATTTCAATCGTGCAGGATTTGATCGAACTAAGTGGTACACAATTGATTACGATAAACTAAATTCTCTCGTAAATGATCAAGATAATATTGAAAATAGTGCTGAAAAGCCTGATATGACGCATTCGGAAAAAAGTTCCGAATCGAACCGGAAAAAAGTTCCGGATCGATCCGGTAAAAAGTTCCAAATGGAACCGGAAAAAGTTACCGGACCTATACCAGAGACTACTCAGAGATTACACAAGAGAATATTCGTTCATCTGCTAAAGCCGATGAACCTGTTTCTCAATCTAAAAAATTAACCCCAACTCAAATTATTGAGCAAGAGTTCGAACAACTATGGACTATTTATCCTAGAAAAGTTGCTAAGAAAAAAGCATTATCTCATTACAAAGCTTGGCGCAAAGAAAGTAAGGACCATACTTACGCTGTTATGCGGAATAAGCTAGAAACTTACTTGAAATATATTAAAATTAATGACTTGCCAATGCGGTTTATTCAAATAGGCTCTACATGGTTTAATGGTCGATTCGATGATGAACTTGATTTAACGCCTCAAAAATCAAGTAATCAACGCTACAAGCAAATTAAGCCTGTACGTAAGGCGATGGACTGGGAAGCCTATGCTGCTGAACATGATGCGGTTGAATCAGAACCAAAGATGAGTGACGAAGAAATGAATGCTATTTTTAAAGAATTTAGTAGTAATGCCGACACTAATACTTTGAACGATGCTGAACACGGCAATTCTATGTCTGCTAACGTAGAAGACTCTAAATTGAGTGAAGATATGCAGCAACTTTACCACGAATGGGGAATTGATTAGGTGGTGAGAAGTTTGAAAAGACTAAGAAAATTAAGGCAAGAAAAAAAGCTGACTTTGAAAGAAGTCAGTCAGAAATTGAACAATTATGGGTTGGATCTTTCTCCTGATGCACTAGCCAAATATGAGCGAGGCGATAGAGAACCAAAGCTGGAAACATGGCAAAAATTAGCTGATTTTTTTGAAGTCTCAGTACCATATCTGCATTTGCAAGGGTTTGTTGTAAATATTGTTAAATTATATAAAGGAGAATGTTATGCCTAATTGGACTTCAAATACAGTAACTTTTAATGCAAATAAAAAAGACTATCAACGTGTAATTGACCGTTTAACTAAAGAAAATACTGATACTAAAGTTAACGAAGCAAGAATGCTAAAGCTAGTTAAAATTAGAAATATCAAAAATCCAATTTTTGGTTTTGAACAATTGCTATTTGATACAAAAATGGGATGGCATACTAATAAAATTTACTTCCCCGGTAAATTTATTGATTTAGACCTTTGTCCAAAATTAACAAAATTAACTGAGAATTTAAGCTGGAATGAGCCTCAATACTATCTTGACACAGACGAACTATTTGGTACCTATATTAATTGGACGCTTCAAAAGATCAAAAAGCCAAAAGAAAAGCATATCGATTTTAACAATGTAATTCCAGTCCCACCTGAAACAATTTATTCTAAGCTTTTTAATTATGGTAGCGATCAAAGCTCGCCATATCATTGGTACAACTGGCAAACTGAACATTGGGGCACTAAATGGAACGCTTGCGATTCCGTTTGGTCATATGACGATGACGATCAAGAAGGCAAAATTAGATTTGACACTGTATGGTGCGAACCAACGCCAGTGCTTGAAGCTTTGTCAAAAATGTTTCCTGATATTACATTTACTAATGAAGCTGAAGATGAAGACGGATCTGTAGTAATTACTGAGTTTACTAATGGATCAAGCGAAGAACTAGATTCATATTCGAACGACATTGACGATGAAGAAGATTACTAAAGAAAGGCTAATATTATGAAAATCAAGTGAGTTGAATATTTAAATTTAGAGGAGGATTAATCAACATGGAAAAAACGGCTAGAAATGCTTTAGAAGAGCCACGTGGAGTACATATACTTAAAATTCTGCCTAAGTATTTTCGAGCACAGGCAAAAGGAAAGAAAAATTTTGAAATTAGAAGAAACGATAGAAATTTTAACGTAGGAGATGAACTCTGGCTACGAGAATATGATCCAAAAGCTGAAGCATATACAGAAAATAGCCTTGTAGTAAAAGTCACTTACATTACATCTTATATGCAGCAAAAGGATTACGTAGTTCTTGGAACTAAGCTTGAAGCATTTGTATGTAGTCGGTGTCATGATGAGTGCGAACCGGAAGAAACAACAAAATTATCAAATGGAGAATATATTTGTGATTTTTGTAAGTTCCTTTTGAAAGAGGATGAACAATAATGCTAGAAGAAAAATGTGAGTATTGCACTTTTGAAGGTGACTGCGGTAAATCATTTATGTTTCAGTTAGGGTTCCCAGGAGAGAAGATGGTTATTTGCAAGCAATATGGGCACTATTATATCAGTTGTACGACTAATGATACTGGTGACAAGATAAACGGTATTCAAGAAAGAAATTCAAGAGATATTACTTGTTGTCCTATGTGCGGAAGGAAGCTCAAAATGAAAGCTTGGGAACTAAGAATTGAAGATAGTGGTGAAATATCACTTGTTTGGGCTAACACAGCAGGGAAGGCAAAAGCTCAATTTGACAGTGAAGGTGTAGGACTAAGATCCTGGTTCACTCATGATCTTAGTGAAGGCGTATATAGTTTCACAGACGTTAGTGCTACTAGATTACCTAAGCTTGATGGTATGGAGGACGATGACCCTAAGAGCATTATTAAAAAGCTAGTAAAAGAATGTGGCTGGGTAAGTGATGAGATTAACGTAGATAATGTTGATGAGGTTTTGGAAGAAAGAGAGTATTAAACATATGACAAAAAGCAAATTAATCCTGGGAGAAAACGGAGAAGATACTAGATTAATACAAGGATCAACAATTGGCAATACTTTGCAAAGACTGAATAAAGTTGCTTGTGAAAAGCGTACACTAGCTCCAATTACAGAATTTGCTGATGATGATTGGCGAATGGCTTGGCTAGTAACTTTAATTGAAGAAAAATTAAAAGATAGAGCGCGTCAAGGACATCATGAACTGAAGTTAGATTTTCTTGGTCAAATATTTCCATATTTGGGACGTGATACAGATATAGAAAGAAATTATGATTTAGAAGATCCACAATTTATTAAAAATGCAAATAAAGCTCTTGATGATGGAATGATGATTAGGACGTTCCTTAATAATAGAATTCGTAATTTAGCCACAAGGATTGACTTAGAAAAAAATATTATTGAGTATGATGTTTTAGGTTCAAGGATATTTTTGATTCCAAAATATAAGCAGAAAGCAATCGAATCATATTTACGTTTGCGACTTTTGATAAATACATTATCTCCAGAGCAAACTGTTGATTTAAAGAGATATCTATGCTTTAAATTACAACCTGTATTACTATCATGTGAAGTTAGGGCTCAGCCAATTAGCGCTGATGGTTTTGGACATATTGATAGTGTGAAAATGGATTTAGCTATTACTTTTGCTTGGTAGAGGTGAGAGAAATGAAAACGGCTTTAGATGTACAAAGAGAAATGAATAATTATCAACCACGATATCAAAAAAAGACTATAAGACAGAAGCTAGAACAAGCTATTAGCTCAAGAGAATATGAAAAATTTAGTGAGAAATATCTAGATCGAGTAATTACTCATAGTATTGTACGTAATCAAACGGCTAGAAGCTATGAAGATAAAGAATATCCCTTTGTAATCTTAGAGAAATGGATTAAATATGACGATTTTCTTACAAGATTAGTTTTAATAGCTTATTTAGATAATAAAGAGCGGGAAATTTTCTTAAATTCCAAAAAACTGTTTGCTGATATTGTTTGTAAGGTTAAACATCTAGTAAAAGCAGCAATGAAAAAAAGAGGATTTAAATATCAACAATCAATAAATTTATATTTAGATGCAGAAGGAAAAACGTATGGAGATCTGTTTCCCTGTTTTGTTATACAACCTAAATTGAGCGAGCTATTGAACAAGGTTTACGTACTTTTTGTTTGTTCCATGATTATAGGACTAGTTATTTGTTTAATTGGTAACATCTTTTTTCATATTGATTGGCATAGAATTGCTGCAACGCCAATAGCTTTGCTAATACTTTTTGTGATTTCACTTTTAGTTGGGTATTTATATTCTAAAGACGAATTTAAAGATGAAATTCATAGCCAGCAACAAATTTTATTAGAAAAAGAAGAGAGAGATTAAACGATGACGTATAAAGAAAGCTTATTTCGAATGGCTGTAGTTGGTTATTGTAACAGCTTGCCAAATATTGAAAAAGGAACGATTCCGGCTAATGTTTCTTTTAAAGGAAATGTTGGTGACAAATATATATATAAAGTAAAAGGTATTGATTCTTTAATTTTTGAAGTTTTGTATCTGAAAGATACTAAGCAAGTCTTGGTCAAAGCTTATGATTGTTCGATGAGTGTGGTTTTTGAATAAGAAAAGGATTGATTTAAATGCGAGTAATAGATAAAAGAGAAGAATGGCATGTGGGAGACATAATTCGATTTGGCAATCATACTGTGAACGAGAACTATGGAATGATAGTCCATATAAGCTCATGTTCAGATTCAATTAATTTAATCGAATTAAAAGGACATCATTTTAAAAGAGGATACACAGGCTTCTATATGTATCCATCTACAGCAACGCTGAAAGAAAAATTATGTGAGCTGTATCGATTTGTAGAAAATATGGGTAATGCTGATATTGATGAAGTATTCTCAAAAGTCAATAACGCTCCAAAATATAATTATGGCGATATTTTAATGTGCAAATATCAAAAAGAAGATAAAGAATTTGATTTATATAGAATAGCAAACAATGCTGCTCATAATTATACTGTTAATCTTATTCATGAATGCATTGGGAATGAAAATGCTTTTGCGATTACTGAAGCTCCATCAGCGGAAGAATTAGTCAATTTGTTAAAGAAACGTATGGATTATGAAATAGTTGAAAAAGTCCCAGCTTATATAGTGCTAGGAGAATTGAAAGATAATGAAAAATAAGAATAAAATTTTAAATTTTCTAGACCTTGTAATAGTTTGAATAGTAGCGATTATCGTTGGCGCGTGTTTTATAGCTATTTGAGCGTAAAAAGACGAAATACTGTGCCACTAAAGACTATTTAAATAAATTTATTAAAAATATAAGAGGTAATTAGAATGCAATTAACAGAAAAACAAGTATTGGCAATCAAACGCAAACGTGGAGAGCTTGATCTAACCATGAACGCTTTAGCTGAAATAACTGGAGTTAATAAATGGACGCTAATAGACATTTTCAAGCACCACCACCGCAACGTTAATTCAATCACTTTCAAAAAATTAAAGGCTGATGCTCAATTAAATACTAGTGTTGGTGCCTTAATTAATGTAATTCATGAGAAATATCCAAAACTTAATTCAGATTCAAGGGTTCACGATTTAATGGTTGAACTAGAAGGCTCAGAAAATCGTATTTCTGTTGAAAGACGCAACTATATTCAACGGGTAAAAGATTACAACAAATTAGTTCGTAACTTCCCTAGCTCAGCAGTTGCCCAAAGCAAAAACATGCATGTTATGAACTACTATCAAGCTAACTCTCAAGCTTATAACGCACCTAAAGTCGATTTGGATTAAGTAAGGGAAAGTAAGGGAAAATAATTATGCAATTTAAAAAGTATATGTTTGACATTTTTCAGCTTGTAATGACACATTACATTATTTTTCTACTTTTTCTGGCTTTTAGTCTGCTATATGTTACTTATCTTAATATGACAGAAAACGTTAGAAGAATTGAATGGATTCCAGCATACCTTATATCTACAATACTTATTCTTCTTATTGGAGTTAGTATTTTCGCTAATTCATATGAGAGAACAATGAAAAAGTATGTCAGTGCAACGGAAAAAGCAGGGTATATTTCCAATAATTACGTAAAAGTCACACCTTACAAAGTTGAATCATATTTACCTGCGGACAAAAAGAATTCAAAAAAAGCTGAAGTTCTACTTAAAAATGGAAAAGTAGTGAAAGATGTAACTTTTAAAGAAATTGAAAGTATTAGTAAGAATAATAATGATACATTAACTTTTTACGATATTAATTTAAAAGAAAAGTATCAGCCTACAGAAAAGGATAAATTCCGTAAACAAGTATTGGTTTTAAATAAGCAAAGAACAGGTTTTTCAACTAAAGAGCGAAATGCTACATATGAGGCAATAGAACATCTAATTCCTTCAAATCATGAATAGGAGAAGAATATGAAAAAATTTGATCGCTTTATTCTTGGTGTAATGGAGACATTGATAATGGGCTTAGGACTCTCTGTACGTACAAGCCTATTCATCGGTTACTCTTTCTGTATCGTGATGTTAATGCCACCATACACTGATATTAAAGTTTATAGATGGGGAATATTATTGACATATATATTTGCGGTAAATACTTATATTAAAAAATCACCAAGATTTGAGCTTGATAGAAAATTACTCAAGGACGCATGGGACTTAAAAAATGATAAAAACAGCAGATAGAAAAAATAATTAAGCTAGTTAACTACTTGAAACCTATTCCAATTGTTCAAATTATACTAGTTAAAAAGTGATTTTTTGGGGAGGAAAATAAATATGCAGGGCGTAATTTTTACTTCGCGGAATAAAGATAATAAAGATATATCAGGATTTAAACAAAGGACTGTATCTTTTTTAAGCGAGAATCCACTTCTAGAAATAAACAAATTTAATCATTTTAGTTTAGAAGGCGTGCCAGGTGAATTAAGCAGATTTTATGTTACTGTCAATAAACGTAAGAACGACAGTACGATTAAAAGCTTGCAGCATTATTTGCTAGATCACCCAGATTATCCTGCAACTAAAATTGAGAACAATCTAACAAGTCTAGCAATGAAACCTGAAAATGCAGTTGAGCACAAGTGGCTTTTTGATTTTGATAGGAAGGATGGCATAGATAATTTTGCATCTGATTTGGTATATGAAGGGTTTAAAAAGAAAGAGATAGAGGTATACAAAACAGTTAATAATTATGCGGTCGTTGTGTCACATGGGTTTGATTCAAGAAGTATTTTAAGAAAGTACGATTGTGTTGAGCTGAAACGTGATGGACTACTATGTATTGCCTGGGCTAGAAATATGAACGAAGGAAGAATTAAGGGGAAAGAGTAATGGAGACAATTATTAAATATGAAGCACCTAGCTATGCAGAACAAGAAACTATTATTCTTTACGATAAATTAACGCATAATTATCGTATTACAACTGATATCGATAAAGACGTTCGTAAATTTATCGGCAAGTTAGACAAAAATAAAGATTATCGAGTTGGAAGAAATAGTAAAGGAAAAACCACATTTTTGGACGGGTGGTTAGATGTGAAAAACTATTCAATTAATGTGCGTAAACGACAACATTTTACACCAGAGCAACGAAAAGAAATGGCAACTAGATTATTGGTTGCTCGACGAAAGAAGGGAGTAGATGTTTAAGCTTTATGATTATCAAGAAAAAATAGTTAGTGATGTTTTTAATAAATTTAAAGAAGGCAAGAGAGCGATTTTAGTTCAAAGTCCTGCTGGTTCTGGTAAATCGATTATCATGGCGGAATTAGCTAGAAGAATGACTGCTCAGAATAGAAATGTCTTATTTATCGTTCATAGACAAGAAATCGTCGAACAAATTCAAGATGAATTTAGCCAACAAGAAGTAAATATGGATCACTGCATTTGTACTACAGTAGTGAAAGCAAAGAATCGTTTACTTGATTCTGATAATACATGGAAGCCAGATTTAATATTAACCGATGAAACTCATCATAGTAGAGCTAAAACATATCAGAAAATTTATTACTATTTTCCATATGCATTACGGGTAGGCTTTACTGCTACACCATGGAGATTGTCAGGAAAGGGCTTTGAAGATATCTATGAAGATTTGATTATAGGGCCTTCTGTAAGTTGGCTAATTAGAAATAAACATTTAGCCCCATTTAAATATTATTCAGAGCGATTAATTGATACAGATGACTTATCAAAAGCTAGCACGGGTGACTATACAACTAAATCGATAACTCAAGAAGTCAACCGACACCAGATTTTGGGAGATGTTGTAGAGTCCTATAAAAAGTTTGCTAATGGTGAACAAACTATTCTTTATGCTCATGATGTGGATTATAGCCAAAAAGTAGTTAAGAGATTTCAGGATAATGGAATTAATGCGGAGCACTGTGATAGTACTACTCCTGCTAAAGAGCGGGATAGAATTATGAATGACTTTCGTGAAGGAAAGATCAAAATTCTAAGCAATGTTGATCTGATTTCGGAAGGATTTGATGTCCCAGATTGTTCCTGTGTGATTTTGCTAAGACCTACTGCTTCTTTGGTTATTGATGTGCAGCAATCTATGCGGTGTATGAGATATAAACCAAAGAAGGTTGCAAAAATTATTGATTTAGTGGGTAATTATAAGTTATTTGGATTACCAGATACTCCTAGAAAGTGGTCATTAAAAGATCGACGGTCATTAAAAGATCGACCAAAACCTAAAGGTGGAGGAATGATACCTAGTCCTTATAAAGAATGTCAATATTGCCAAGCAGTTATTGGAAAAAGATGTGTGATTTGTCCTGAATGTGGCGAACGAGTTTTTGATATAGAAGAAGTAGAAAAAAAATGGAGGCATTAGGTGAGTTTTTCTTTATAACAAATTATTCAGGAATTAAGGTTAAGTGAGTATGGAAGAAGTATTTAATGATGGTATTTACGAGTGCATAGTAGTAGCAACTAATGTAGAAAAGTATAAGGTAACTTCCAAAGTTACAGTTATTCTACAAATTAGAGACGATATTTCTGCTACTGAATTAAAGAATACTAATAAAATCTATGCTGGATATAGGCTAAAATTAGAATATTGGCAAAAAAAGGTATCGCATACCTTTAATATTAGTAATTTTCAATATTTATGTTATGCGTGTGGTCTTCCAGAAGGCGTAGAAATTAACGGTATAAATGGTTTAAACGATTGGCTTATCGGTCGGCAAATAAGAGTAATGCAACATGCTGAATATAGTGATTATTTTAGAATGAAGGTTAATAATATAGCCCCGTGGAAGGTATATCCTACACAGTATCCTAATACAGAGCTGACGAGAAAATATCGTACTTCGTTAGGATTAGAAACAGACTAAGTAAAAAGGATATTTATAATGATGAACCAAATAGGGAATAGTTTAAAAATCACTTTTGTAAGGCTTATTAAATATATATTTCAAAGTAGTGAAGAACGATCTGTTATGGAAGTTAGATTGATTAGAGAAAGGTATGAGCAACTTGGCGTTGCTAAATTACAAGATATGTTAATAAGTTATAAGTCTCAGGTTCAACATTCTCAACTTTTATTTACAGGTATTATGCTCGCTATGTTTACAGCTTTACTTGGTGGACTCGGCCAAACAATCATAAATTGTCTACGTCAATTATTGATAATTAATACATTGCCAAAGGTGAAAACTGCTGAAACACTTAATATGTTAACTACTGATGAAATGAAGAGCGTTTTACTAATTGAGGGTCTAATTATAATGGTATTTATATTTATACTAATTTTGGGAATTATTCTCTTTGTTGATAAAATTAAAACTAAACAAATGAAGGTGTTAATCTTAGAGGATATTATCAAAAGGAAAACGCAAAATGGATAGTCGGAATTTAAAGAATATATTTGTAGATCTTAGAAAATTATAAATATTAAATAGTTAAGAAATGAAGAAAATGAATACGGACTTTATAATTTTTTGTTTGTTGAATATTTTCATAATTTTGTCTTTGATTGTTGGTTATGTTATGGAAAAGATGCTATTTGGTTAACTTTATTGCGCAATAGTTGTTTTAATTCTGCGGTATTTGAAAAATAAAGACGGTATGGATCAACTAAAAAAGGAGATTGCTTCGTAAAGCAATCTCCTTTTATGCATATTTACGGTTTTAAGCATGAGTAGATTTTAGTAGAATAATATTAGGTTCAAAACAACAGGTAGCTCCTGTTAGAACTTAGTAACTTTAGCATGGCTACACACCCTTCAAACAATTTAAGTTACGGAGGTGGAAGCCTATGCAAAATTGGGTGGACTGGAGAGTTAGACTGCCAAGTGATAGTAGTTGCTGTAGCACTAAGTATTTTCTTAGGTGCGCTAGGCATTTTTGTTATTCGTGTAGCTATTGCCTATGCGATAATAAAAAAAGCTAATCACAAGGATTAGCTAACCAAACAGTCATCTTAAGTTACGATTGGAGTTAGTGAATTGCGGTCACTAGCTCCTTTTCTTTTGTGATTATACAATTTATTTAAATAATTGTCTACTTTAGTGTCATGATTTGACTCAAAACAGCATTTTAAGTGCACTAAATGGCATATTTTTTGACTCTTTTTGGGCGATAGTTCGTCATTTTTATGTATAACTATTTAAATAAATTTACTATATAAATAAACGTTTTTAAAAAATACGTTGACACGGACAATATTAGTGATAATATATAGATGTACTCGGCTAAGAGCACTTTTTTAAAGCAATATAATACTATGCTAATAAATTTAATTTAATAGAAGTAAGGGAGTAAATGAAGTGGGTAAGAAGTTGAAGAAAGCCTATGGAAGGTGCCTCAACGAAATTGATGTTTGCAACCGAGTATCAACAGTTCAACTCTTTGATCGCTCCATTTGGATCAATTTGCAGGATGGCAACTTTCAGGAAAAAGTTACAGGAAATCAGCAAAATGTTAAATACATTTATCGCCAAATTTGGCGGGGAATGGCCCCAAACTCCAAGGGAAGTCAGCGTATTGTGTGCAGTAGGAAATGGTCTCCTAAAGCCAAATTACGTCCCTTGAAACAAATAAGTTGGAGACTTCAAGAATGAACTATTTTTTCAAAAATATTTGGATAATAGAATTCATTCTTCTAATCCTAATAATTACTGTAAGTACAATTTATTTTAAAAGTAGGGAGTCCTCAAAATGGCAAAAATTAGCACAAAAACTAGATAGAATCTGGATTAAATTATGCTGGATTGCTTTAGGGGCTTTCTGGATTGAGATCATAATTGTGTCATATACGCTAATCAGAGAGTTTAAATGAATAACTCTTTATCAGATTGTCGTAGTTTAACTGGCAGGACACATCTTAACTTCTTTTCTTCATTTAATTAGTTTCAGGCCTCATGAAAGTAATTAAAATGCTTTTCATTATTCCTCAAAAAGATGAAAGATGAGATATTGGTTCGAATCCAATCGACAATATTAAAAACTAAATAGAAAGGGAACAACAATGAAAGCACCCATGAATGTTGGTTTTCTAGGAATACTGTTGCTTGTTCTATCGGTCTACTTGTTCTTTGAAATAAAAAGTCGAGCGAAGGCTGAGTTAATTTTAAAGAACAGTTTTAAGAATCCAACGAGAGTAATTAAAAACTTAAATCGTAAAATTGAATTTCTTACTTTAGCTATTTCTGATCTTGAAAATAGTGAAAAGGATTTTCCGGCTGATTCTTTTCAAGATAAAAGAAAGAGACGACAGATTCAAAGAGATATTAAGTCTTTAGGAAAAAGCTTAGCTGAAGTTAATGAAGTCAAAGATGATTACATTAAACTTCAAGATCTGTATAAGAATACCAATGGTCAAATGAGTACTCCTGAAGCACGCAAACAATTACTTAAGTGGGTCAAAAATAAAAATGATTTATATATTTCTTAAATACTAGGTTGATTGCTTTTATATTTTAGATCCTTTCTTATGTTTTATATTATTTTGATCATACTACTTACTATTTACTATTCATTCACTGTAGAACGTTCATATTTCAAAGCAATTGTAAAAGTTTAACAGCTTTCCTATTTTAGAGTTGTACGTTAATGGCAAACAGCTACTCTTTATTAACCTTCAGTACTAGCTATCTAGGTTCGAATCCTAGCACTCTATTGCTGGTTGTTAGATCAGCATATAACATTTTTTGTTTTTCACTCCAAGTATTATTATTCCGATAGGTTGATTATTTTTTGTTGCTAGCGGTAAAACTAGCAATGCGATAATTGTAAAAGCCAAAAGGCTTTCCTAATTTTAGAGCTATAAATTAATTGGTAAACGTTTATTTTTAACTCCTGCAAGTTCAAAAAATGATGATCCAGGTTCGAATCCTGGTAGCTCTATTGCTGATTGGAAAATCAGCTCCATTTTTTAGAAACCAATTAATTTTTTTATTTTTAGGTTGCTAGTTTAGGAAGACGGTGTACTGTACATCATTCCGTCACAATGCAGAGAATTGTTAAAGCCCAGCTAGCTATAAAAGTGAAGCTTAATACAAGCAACTTCCCTTTTTGGTTCGTTAGTCTAATGGTTAAGACGCCACTCTTCTACCCTTTCAAGAGTGGAAATACAAGTTCAATTCTTGTACGGGTCGTTGCTAGGTAAGTCCTAGCTATTTCATAAGAAAAAATCTCCTTTTAAATTTATGAAATTACATTAGGTTAATTGCTACATTTAGTGTATTCTCCACGCATGTGGAGATGATCCCGATCATGTTTTTCATTTTTGGGTATTAAAACATTTGGAAAATAAGTATTCCATCTTTATCTGTAGTAGCAATTGTAAAAGCTGGCGAGCTTTCCTATATAGGGCTATAAGTTAATTGGTAACGATCATTACGAAAGCTTCCTGTAATCTATTGGTTAACTGACTAACGTGATTATTGCTTTACTTTAATGGATTGATAATCCAAGTTCGAATCTTGGTGGCTCTATTGTTGATTACATCAACAAAATAAAATATTTAGTTTACATACACTTGATTCAGTGATGTCTTCACTGAATTTGGAGTTATAAGTTAATTGTTAAACAATCAATTGAGAAGACTGAATTACTTTTTTCAATGTCGTGTTTAATTAACTCGTCTTTTAATTGTTCTAAATACTTATCAAAATTTATCCACTTCCATGGTGGATACGAGAACAGTATAGAAATTGATGATCCAGGTTCGAATCCTGGTAACTCCATTTGTCGGTTACGGCTTAACGACTTTATAAAAAAGAAAGCCCACGTAGTTCTTTGACAACTGAATATTAACGTGGGAGCAGCATAAATGCGGAGATGCTAGCACTGCACCTTGCGATAACTGGATCGTAAGTATACATCGATTCGGGTAAGGTGACCCATAAGACCTTAACCAATTGTGGTGGATGGTGGACCCTATTGCGTGAAGGAGTAAACCTTCTTGCTCTTAGGCTTCGCAAGCGACATCATCGGGGCATAAGAAATCTTTTGATTGTAGTTGCTAGGCAAAATTAGGCATTGGATCGATTTGAGTCGACAATGTCTTGTGTCTAGCCAGTTGAGTGATCTCAGGCTATGTAATTTGCCCGTCGGGTGGAGTTATGTGTCAACTCTAAAAACACTTCTCGTTGTCGGTCGGAAACGAAAAACCGTCGGTAAAATAAAAATATGGTCGCACGCTTTGTAAAGAAAAAGAATATAAAAAATAATTAATTATTAGAGAAATAAGGAGAACATGTATGTTATATCAAAACGCATGTCAAGAATTTTATAAAGCACTGAGGAATGGTAATGTGAAGAGAATGTCTCTCGGAGAGTACGCTCGACGAAGGCACGCTCTTCATATCCGAAAACCTCGTAAAAATCCGGAGCTAACCAAAGATGAACGGTTAGCCCTTATTAGCCAAGCTCGTTTTTTTCCGAAACTAGGTTTAACCTATGAAAGAAATAAGTTTGGTGAAGTAGATCGAGTTTATTACATTCGATAGTAGCTTTGTGTGCAAATTTAGTAGTTCTAGGACAGTTAAAGTTGTAAAGAATTGCTGTATTTTTGATGCACAAATCTAAGTAATACGCTTTTCTCTACACCTAACTGTTCCTATATTTGTTAATAGTAAGGTGGTTTTTAAAATGATTTGATAAAAAATAAAAAAAGTTAACGTAGGGGGCTGCGACGTAGCAGCATTGATGTTAATATTGAGTCATAAAGAATAACAAAACTTTAAAAGTATAGGAATTTAAGAGGTCGTAAAAATGGAAGAAAAGAAGATTGTTAAAAAATTAGCTACAGCTACATTAGTATCAGGAGCTATGCTCCTTGCAGTAAACAAGCCAAGTACTGTACATGCTGCGGATGTCGATGTAAAAAATAACACTAACGAAGCTCAATCACAAAAACAACCAGAACAAGTTGTTACTAAGGATCAAGCTCAAAAAGATGTTAATAAGGCTCAAAGCGAAAGAGATAATGCAAAATCTCAAGCTGATGAAGCTCAAAAGAACGTTGACAAAGCAAATCAAGATGTAACTTCTGCTCAAAAGCAAGTAGAAGAAGCTACTAAGGCTAATAATTCTGCTAAGGAAATACAAAAGGAAGCTACTCCAGAACATATTAATGAAGTAAAAGCTAATATTGTTCAACAAGAACAAGAAGTTGCTAACAAAGCTAAAGCTCAAGAAGCTGCACAAAAGGAAGCTAACAAGCAATCATCAAATCTTGCTGACGCTCAAAAAGATGTTGATGGGGCTAACTATTGGGTAAATTAATACTCAAATAAACTAGCTCAAAATCAAAAAGCAATTGATGATGCTAAAGCTAACTTGAATGCAACTCAAGATCAAGTTAACCAAGCACAACAAGAAGTTAATAATGATCAAAATAAAGTTGCAGAAGCACAAAAGGCTGTTCAAAATGCTAATGCTCAAAAAGATCAATTAGCAGAACAAGTTAATAATGCTAATAATGCAGTTTCTGAAGCTACTAACGAAGTTAACGATAAACAATCTTCTTTATCCCAAGCTCGTCAACAAGCTGATGCAGCAAAAGCTGAACTTGATGCTGCACAAAGTACAGTTAATGGTTTACAAACAAAAGTTGATTCTATTAATGTAATAACTATGCCTAAGAATTACTTCTTATACAACAAGTATGGTATGCCCGATCGCGTCAATACTGCAGTTGTTGACGCGGCATACAATGCAAATTCGTATAAAGATGATCAAGAGGCTAAAAAGGAAGCAGTTGCGCATAATAAAGATGGAGTTACTCAATTAACCGATGCTCAACAAAAGGAATTAACTCTTTGGGTAGCTGGTATTTTAAATGATGTGCGTCAACAAGTTGGACTAAAACCAAATTTGGTTGTAACTCCTGCTTCACTTGCTCATACCAACTATATTGCAACTCATTCTACTGTACCTACTTTTGATCATGATACTAATGCAATTGACGCTGCAGATAAATTGATTCCAGACTTAAGTATGTCAAGTGAATCAATTGGTACTCCATGGTATGCTGAAAATATGAATGATGTTAAACGTGGAGTTTACTATCATATGTTAAGTATGATTTTTGGAGATGCCGATGCAAATTGGGGTCACGCCTTTCAGTTAACAGGTGATGAAACCTCTATGCTAGCAAATACACCTGGTAACCCTAATCCAGAATATTTTGGCGTTTCCTTTAGAAAAGATAAGGGATTCATTCAATTTGATTCTTATACTAAGTGGGCAGTTGATCCTAAGGAGCAAAAGTTTGAAATTCCTAACTATGACGGATTAAAGGCAAGTTTAAAAGATGCTAAACACGAATTAGCAGTTAAGCAAACTTCATACGGTGAAGCTACTAACACTGTAAACAATGCTGAAAAAGCATACAATGTTGCTGCAACTAAACTTGCACAAGCACGGCAAAAACAATCATCTGCAAAGAATGCTTATGAAGTAGCTAATGCGAATGTAACTAAGCTTAATAACGATCTAGCCAACCTACAATCTTCCTTAAAGTCAGCTCAAGAAAAATTAAATAAATTGACTGAGTCTAAATCAGATAAGGATTTCGATTTATGGAAGGCTAGCGATTTTTACGAGGCAACTAAGAAAGACTTAGACGGTGCAAAATCCGATGCTGCTAACATGCAAAAAGAGTTTGATAAAGTAAAAGCTGATTACGATCAAGCCTTTGCAAAATTAAGTCAAGCTAAGGCTGATGCTAAACAAGCTCAAGATAAGTTAAACAGCTTAAAGAGCAATTTATCAGCTCTTCAAAATGCTGAGGAAAATGTAGCTGAAACTGCTCAAGCATTGACTGATGCAACTGCTGAACTTGACCAAGCTAAGAAATCTGCTGATGATTTAACTGCTAAACTTGTTGAAGTAAAGGCTACATTAGCAGAAAAAGAAACTGCTTTAACTACTGCTAAGTTTGTATTAGCTAAAATTGAGAAAGAAGAAGCAGCTAAAGAAGCAGTTAAGAAAGCTCAAGAAGAAGCTAAAAAGGTAGCAGAAGAAAAAGCAGAACATACTAACTTTTACAAGGCTGGCAATGATAAGTTAATTGACTCAAAAGGTCAAGTCATGCCATCTGATTACACTGTAAAGGAAAACAAAGTTTATAATGCTAAAGGTGAATTTGTTGGTGTAGTATCATCTAAGGTTGAAAGTAGAGTAGTTGCACATGCAATTGCTAAGGTAGAAGCTAAAGAAAGTACTACTTTAAATTCAAACGCATTTTCATCTTATGCTTCAAAGCATGCAAAGGATCACACAGTGAAAGCAAGTAGTGTATTACCAACTACCGGCAGTCGTGACACTAACCTTGCTGGATTAATTGGTTTAGCACTTGCAAGCGTTGGTAGCTTGTTAGGTCTTGCTACTTCAAAGAAGAAAGACCTACGTTAATATTTGGTTAAAAATTAAATAGTATTTAAAACGCCTAGTTTTAAAACAATGTATAAAATACAAGTTTTAGAGCTGGGCGTTTTTTTGTTTTAAGAAAGGATTTTATATGAGAGTTAGAAAAAAGAAAAGACTTGTCTTGCTTTTTGCAACAGGACTAACTCTTTGTGGACTTGCCTCATCAATGGGAAACACTTATGTGGCATTTGCAGATGATAATGGTCCTCAGACGATTACAACTAATAATGCCCAGAAGACTTGGGTTTCCGCTTCAGATGGAAAATTACATGCTCAATATGATGGCCAGTGGGTAGCTGGTAATGGTTATCACAGAATCAACATTATTAAGGAAAAAGGTAAAAGTGGTCGTGATTCTTATATCTTTTGTATTAACTTCAATAAAGATTCTCCAAGTAATAAACAGCTTGTTAAGCAATATCAAGCTAATCCCGCAGTTCAATGGCTAATCACTGATTTTAGTAAGGGCCATGATAAATCATTTGAGAGTATTGATGGTGCCGGTGCTGATTATGATTTAGCAGATTATTGGTTATATCAAACTGCCGTCCACTTAGTTGCTTGTCCAAATGACAGATCACCATATGATGGTAAAATAACTGGTGATAGTGTAGCTCATTTTGCACCGCAAATTAGGGATAAAGTTAATCGTTTAGTTGCAGAGGCAAAAAAACATAGTAATGCTAGTCAATCAGAAATTGTTTTAAACCCTGCCAAATTAGGCTTTGATCCAACGACATTAAATATTGGTAGTGGTGATTTCCACGGCAATAAATACGAAAAGAATTTTAAAGTCCCATCTAGTAACATGCATGATGTTCAAGTTCATGCAGTTGATTCAAAAAACGAGAAGTATTTATCTGGAACTAGAAAAAATGGTAGCAAGGTCGACTTCAATAATGTCAATGCAGATGACAATTTAAAAGTATCTGTACCATATAATGACATGACAAATACTTCCGATTTTTCATTTAAAGTAAAAGCTACCGGTCACTGGAATAAAAAGGCAAAAGTAGCATGGATTTATGGAGTTAAAGATCCGGGCATTCAGAATGTTGCTAAATTAGGCATTAAAGCAACAACTGTAGATATGAAAGGCTCATCTGATATGACCGTTCATGTTAAGCCATCATTTGGTAGTTTGACTTTTGTCAAAAGAGGCTCAGGCAATAATAACACTAAAATCTTGCCAGGTACTGAATTTGTATTAACTTCTGATGGCTTCATGGAAAGAAAAACAGCTGACAATAATGGTCGTGTAACTTTCGATAACTTACCACTTGGTAAGAAGTATCATTTGAAAGAGATAAAACAACCCGATGGTCAATATAATGCTTCTTATGAAAGAGACATTGATCAGTTAACTGGTGATAATCCTCAACGTCAGGTTGATTTAGGAACGGTTGTTAATGATAAAAAGCATCAACCTTTTGAAATTACTAAGAAAAATATTAGTGGCGCTGGAATTGAAGGTGCTCAATTTGTACTTATTAGAAAAGATTTAGGTGAACCCTTTAATCAAATATCAGTAGAAGATGCAAAAAAACAAGCTTTACGTCAAGTTAATGGTGAGCTTGTAACAGGTCACAATGACCGACAGCCATATATTGCAACTACTGATAAGGACGGTCATGCAAGATTTGATAATGTTTTACTTGACTCGACAAGACGTGATTACTATGCAGTTGAAATTAAATCACCTAATGGATATGCCTTAGGTACTACTCCTGTTAAACTTCCAAACGTTGGGCCAACTGCGCCCGATGTTGTTACAGGTGAGATGACAGATAATACTCAGCCAATTCCAACGACTGGTAGTGATTACTTGTTAATCGAAGCAACTGCCGCAATCACTATTACTTGTGCTGTAGGTGGTTACGCATTGTATGAATCTAAGAAGAATAAAGAAAGATAAAGTAAATTAGCATGAAAGCTTTTTTTAAAACTAAATCTGGAAAATTAGTCGCAATCGGTACATTTCTTGTATTACTGATTGCGGCTTTTTGTTGGCATCAAACTTATCAAAATGACCAGATTTTAGATCATAAAGTGAATAGCGCCGTAACGATGAAAACAAATAGAGCGGCCTTAAAAGAAGAAAAAGATATTAAGCCTTCTACTAAAAATGAGTTGATTAGAAATAAAAAGAAGGCATTGCAACTCGGGGTTGATAAGTATCCTAACGGATATCTGATTATTCCTTCAATTGGTATTCGCCTTCCGATCTATAATCGTGCCAATAACTATACGTTAGCATTAGGAGTTGGTAAGTCATACTATCTCGATAGTGAATTTGGTAAAGGCAACTTTTGCGTGGCTGGTCATGATATGGAACAACCAGGCATTCTTTTAAGTGATTTACACAGAATTAATTTGGGAGACCAAATAATTCTAACCGGCTATAATGGCCAACGATATAAATATCGCGTTACCAGCAAGAAGGTAGTGCCACCAACAGTCAAAATTGTTGACGGCAAACCAGTTCAGGGTAGCGCTTTTTATATGCCTAAAGATCAGGAAAAGCCAATAGTTACAGTCTATACATGTGCTAATGGCGGAGTGAATCGTCTTGTAGTTCAAGGCGAACTAATTTAGAAGAAATGGGGATAATTCAATGAATAATTCTATGAAAAAAGGATTTCGAAAGTCTCTTGCAACCGGAGGAGTTGTTTTGAGTTTATGTGGTACTGCTTTAGTAGGTGTTCAAGCGGCGGTTATGATTCAACATCCGTCAATTGTTAAAGCAGATCAAGTAGCACCAAGTACTACTAACATTACTGTTCATAAGATGATGTATGACACTAAAGATGCCAAATTCTTTGAACAAAACAAGATCAAGAACGATGGTACTGATAAGTCTAAGGAATTACCAGACCAAATTACACACTACAATCCTAATACAATGGGTAAAGTCGAATTTACTTTGTATGACATTACCGATGTGGTAAACGAAAAATTCAATGATGGTAAGGGCTTAACTGGTTGGACTAACAGTGCAGCTGACCAACAAGCTATGAATGGACGCGTTAAGTACATTAGTGAATCAATTCAAAAGTCTTTCAATAACGCTTTTGATGCTACGCACGGTGTAGATCCAGCTAAGCTTACTCAAGAGATGAGCAAAAACGAATACTTGGCTAAAGCTCAAAAGGTAGCAACTAAGGCAATTGATAGCAATGGTGACATAACTTTTGAAAACGTTAAAGCCTATGATGCTTCTAAGCCACAAAAATATCACTACTATGCAGCAGTTGAAACTAAGACACCACGTGGATTTGTAACTCCACCATCTGAACCTATTATTTTCGTAAACCCTTATACCAATCCAGATGGTACAGGATTCTTGTCAGCCACACACTTGTATCCAAAGAACAAGACGCAAAAATTAAACTTTGATCTAACTAAATATGTTCTTTGGAATACTGACAAGGATGGCGGAAAGAAAGTACCGCTTGCTGGCGCTAAGTTCCAATTATATCGTGGTGAACCAGGAAAAGGTGAAAAGGTTGGTGGAGTCTTAACTACTGATAGTAAGGGTAAAGTAACTGCTAATAATCTAATTATGGGTAAGTACTACTTCGTTGAAGAGCCAAGTGAGGTGGCTGGTGACGAAGCAGACGACCAAGCAAGAGCAGCAATTTCACCAATTGCCAAGAATGATGTTCGTAACAAGCTAACTTTTGAAATTGGTGAAGATGGTATTGATCCAACTAAATTACAAGGTTCACTTGTCAACTATGGTCCGACTAATGAAGAAAAGAAGTTAACTAATGGTATTGGACCAAATCAATCATTGCACCGTGGTGATTTTGCGCACTTTAATTCAAAGACCGTAATTCCACAAAATATTATGGGTTCTGCATGGCAAATTGATGCTACTGGTACTAATGCAATGACTGAACCTTACCATACCTTCTTTACTCGTGATGAACCAGAAAAGAACTTAAAAGATATTCCTGCTGAAAGACACTTAGTAATTACAACTCCTGATGGTAAAAAGCTTGAAGAAGGTAAAGATTACCAAATTTTAAACGGTTCAGATAGTAAATGGTGGGTCAACTATGTTGTTAAGGGCTTAAGTGAAGCAGATGCTAAGAAACTTCAAGATGCAGCTAACTCTCATGATAATAAGAAAATCGAAGATGCTGTTAAAGGCTTAACTACTGGTAGTGTAAGTGACTTAGTTGCCGCTCAAGCTGGTAAGAAGCTTAACTATGAATATGATGAAATTTTGACTGATGATACGCCATTAGATAAGCGAATCGTTAACACCATTACTTTAGGCTGGAATGATGGTTCAGGCTATAAAGAAATTCATCGTCACGATGATACTGTAACCTATGGTGTTAACTTCGTTAAGGAATCTTCCGGTTTCATGGGCTGGGGAATTGCTAAGCAGAAGCTGGAAGGTGCTCAATTTGCCGTTCAAGATTTGAAGACTGGTAAGTGGTTTAACGGCTTCAAAGAAAATGGTAAGAAGGGCGAAAAAGATATTGACTGGGTAGATAATTATTCAGACGTTAAGGCTGGTATTTTAACTTCCGATAAGGAAGGTAAATTTGCTTTACAAGGTTTCTCAGAAGGTGACTATAAGCTTCGAGAAGTTAAGGCACCTAAGGGATACCAATTGATGAATGAAACTGTCAACTTTAAGATTGGACCTCATACTAATGATCAAACTTTGAGCAACCCAATCGAAATCAAGAACGACGAAAAGACCAGCATGCCATTTACTGGTAGCCAAGGACTTCTTCAATTAGGTGGAATTCTTGTTGCGGTAGTTGTTGTTGGCGGTGGTACATACATTTACGTTTCTCAAAAGAAAAAGAAAGCTGACAAGTAATGAAAAAAGGTAAAAAACCTTTAACGCTAGTAATCTGGGGGTTATTGTGCCTAACAATTTTAGGGCTTTCAACTTATCCTTTTCTTAATGATTACTTTTTGGCACAAAAGCAAGAGGCTGAAGTTGCAAGATCGGAGAGACACGGTAGTAGCTATCTGGAGTCTTTTTATAAGGCACCTAAAACTGAGAAACCTGTAGATCCATTTGCTAATTTTGCAACTAAGAAGAAAAATAAAAATTCGGTTGATGTTGCTGAAGCTGAATTAAAGCCTGTTGCAGCCTTAAGTATTCCTAAGATTAAAGAAGTTTTGCCGGTTTACATGGGAACATCGCAAACCGCACTTGATAACGGTATTGGAGTGTTAGAAAATACCAGCCTGCCAACAGGCGGTAAAGGTAAGCACTCCGTACTTACTGGGCATAGTGGATTAAGTCTTAATCGTCTTTTTACCGATTTGCCTAAGTTAAAGAAAGGCGAAAAGTTTTATATCAAAGTGAACAAGGAAATTCACGCTTATCAGGTAGATCAAATTAAAAAGGTTTTGCCTAATAATTTGAAATATTTTAAGGTTGATCCTAATCAAGATTATGTAACTTTGGTTACTTGTACTCCGCTTTTCCAAAATACTCATAGGTTGCTAGTTAGAGGGCACCGTGTTCCTTACCATGCTGAGAATATTAATGCTGATGGTGGACTAACTTCATTAGGGAAAGCTGCTATTGTAGCAATTGTTGTAACTTCTGCAATGGCTTTATTCTACTGGTTCACCCATCGAAAAAATAGAAAGAAGAAAAAAGTAAAGAAGGTATATCTACATGAAAAACGCAAGAAGTAAAATTATGTCTGCGGCTATGCTATCAGCTAATGTACTTACATTAGCTGCACCAGCAATTGTACATGCGGCCGAACAACCATCTGCTTCTACTCAATCTTCTATCGTTCAAAACAAAAAAGAAGATGAGAATAAGAAGACAGATGATACCAAGACAGAAAAGAGTACAGACAACTCTTCCGTAGATGTTAAAGCTGAGGATAAAAAAGCAGATCCAGATAACCCACAAAGTTTGAAAGAACAAACTATGGTTATTCGAAAAGTAATTGCTACCAATGAAAAGGATCTTAACTCAGATAGTCTTGAGGGAGTAAATGGTTCAAAATTTACTGTTTATGATGTTACTGACTTAATGAATACGATTATCAAAGAAAAGCTTAAGGTAGATGATTCTAGTCCAAGCGACAAACAAGTTGATCAAGCCCTAAAAGAAGCTGATAATTCCAATTCACAAGAAGAAAAATCAGAAGCAGATAAATCTGATTCCGAAGAATTTGATGAGAATAGTACTGAAGATAATGCTAATAAGACTATCTCAAACAGTACGAATAACAAATCCAAAATTCCTTCCGCCTATAAATCAGTGAAATCATCTTCTAGTGATGCTAAAACAGAAAAAGCATCAACTCAAGCTCCTGAAGCTGATTTAGATCAAACTGAACCAAAGTCTTCAAATTCTGAAACTTCATCTTCAAAGTCAAGTTCAAGTACTACAGTAGATGACCAATCTAAGTCTTCTGTAGAAAAGAGCAAGAATGCGGATGATAAATCAGAGTCAGATAAGAAATCAGAAGAGGAAGAGAAGCTTGTTGCGAAAGTCGAACAAATGCGTAAAGACGATACGATTCGCAAAGAAGTTGCTAGTCGTGCAGCTAAACTTGACCCGAAGTCAATGAAAACTTTTGCTCAAGTGACAACTGAGCATGACAAGACAAGCAATAAGGACGGCGTTGCAAGAGTTAAAGTTCCAATTGATGGTAAGTATCATGCTTACTATGTTGTAAATACTGAGACTCCAAAAGAAGCAATGGCTAAGAATTCCGATCCAATTGTTATCTTGACACCTATCACTGATAAAGATGGAAAATATAGTCCAGAATTTACTATTTATCCAAAATCAGAAAAGGTTTTGCCTGAAAAAACTCCAGAGAATAAACCTGAAAATGGAAAAACTTCAGAGCAAAATCAACCTGGGCAAGATCAAGCTAAGGAACCGAAGGACAAAAGCCAACTGTTACTGATGCCAAGATGTATCAGACTGGTAAAGCAAGAATTCATGGCTTTTTAAATAATTTAGTTGAGCAAATTGAGAGTTTCTTTAATTAAAAGGTAAATATTATGAGCAAGAAGAATGGTGAGATTTTCTTACTCCTTTTAATCGGGTGTGTTGGTGGGAATATGAAGGTGAGAAAGTTTGACAATTACTAATTTAACGAAAGAACAAAAGAAGATTATTTCTGACTGGCGAAAAAAGCATAATATCGATGAAAAAGCTAGGCTTACACAAAAGTGTACAGAGCTAGGCACTTCTTTAATTAAGCAAGAAAAAGGACCAGCTTTAGATTGGGCACAAGAGCAGCTTGATTTAGAAGATTTGTTCAGTGCAACAGCAGAAGCAAATAAGCTTTATCATAAAGATCGTACTAATAACCAGCCATTTAATAAGGACTTTAAACCAAATGATAAATAGTTGGTGATGATAAAAATGAAAGTTATTAGAGCTGAACCAGCTTTTTATAATAAGCAAAAATTATTGAAATAAATAAAGGATTAAAAATGTTACTAACAGATGTTGTTGAGCATCGAATCATTCATATGATTCGGTGCTCTTTTTTTATTGAAAATTTTGATGATATTTGAACGAGGTATTTATTATGAACTTTTTAAAATTAAAACTTATGACTGGTGCTAATGTTTGGAGCCAAGTTAACAATGGTGCAAGTTACGCATCTACTAATATGACAAATACTGCACGATTTATTGGTGTTGCTGTAATTGTTGCAGCTGGTCTATTTTGGATGTTTGGTGGCCAAGCAGCTCAAAAAGCTAAAGCTATGTTAGTTGCAGCTTTAATTGGTGGTGCTGTCCTATTACTAGCTCCACAATTAGTACCTACGATCTGGCAAATGTTCGGAGGGGCAACTTTCTAGTTAAATATTCTGGTTAAACGTAATAAAAAGTAAGGAGTTATTCAATGATAGAAGTTACTTTTACTTCTTATCCTAAAGATGGCAAAAAGTTATTCAAGACTGGTATCTTTAAGCAAAAGCCACTTCCACTAAAAGAAGCAAATGATAGGGTTAAGGAGTATGCTAAGACTTTATCGGCACACGAAACGAAAGAATTTGCGTTTACTGTTATCAAAGATGACGGTGGAGATGTAGCAGACGAGTATACTTTTGATACTCAAATTGAAGCCGGAGATGCTCAATTTGGAATTGTTAGCTTAATTAGTCGCGATTATGCAGATGAAGAACTTAGTGATGAAGAAAATGAGGATTTAGAAGATTTACAAGATCAGATTCAGTCTGAATTAGGTGCTGCTAAAACTAATTATGCAGATGAACTTGAACCAGAGGAAACAGATAAAACTGCTGTAGAAGAAAATACAGACAATCAACCTGTATTCCAATCACAACGAGCAAGTGGTGTAGTTGGTGACATTAAAGGTGTAGAAGGTGTAGATGGTAACATTGTTAAACAGTTTTCTATGGTAGATACTCCTAAACAGACTCAACCTAAAGCTAATAATTCTAATGAAGAAAGTCAGTCGTTTGAAGATAACGAAAGCTTACCATTAGAGGATAGCCTTCCAGAGCCGGAGTCTGTTTCCAATGAAAACAATGATATTCAGCCAACTGATGATCTTGATCTTCCAGATCCAACCAGTGAATTTGCAGCACAGAATCAAGAACGTGCTGCGCCGGCTCAGCCGGCACCAGTACCAACTGAATTAGTAGTTACGCCAAGTAGTAAATTTGAAAATCCAGAGGATATCTTAAGTAAAATTCCGGATAAATATAATGCAGAATCATTTGATTTGAGTGTCATTAAAGCACAACTTGGTTATAAGAACAATCCTACTGATAAGTTTGATGAAGAACTGAATAGAACAATTGATGAAGTATTGAAAGATACAGGTTTATCCTCTCTTCAAAGCGAATTTGATATTACTAAATCAAATTTAGAAAATAGTTTAATTGATGCTTTAACTACCAAGTATAATGAGCTAACTAAGAACACGGTTGAAAATATCGTAGCAGTTCGGCTTAAAGATGAGATTAATCAATTAGAACAAGATGCTCAGAATAACAAGCAAAAGAATCAATCTAATATGGAGCAAGCGTGCAATAATGAAGAAGCCCGCCTTACAGCTCAAGATGTAGATAAGCTAGATCAATTTAAAGTTCAATTGCAAAATGAGCATCAGGAAAGCATGCGTTCATTTAAGATTAACCAACAAAAAGAACTAGATACTTTAAATGAAAAAATCGATACTCGACTAGCTGATAGCAAAAATGATTTGAAACAACGGGAACATGACAAGGTAGTTAATGAAATTAACAGAAACTTATCTGATACACGCGTTGAACTTTCAAACCGTTTCAACCAAGGCTTGAAGAATGAGTTTACTAAATCAGAAGAAAACTTCCGTGTAGGTCTTGATGGAGCCATTAGTTCTATTCAAGAAAAACGGGATGAAATTAATCAAAAACGTGAAAAATATCAATTTGCCCAAGCGAAACTTGCTCAAAAGCAAAAAGAAAATGAATTGAAGGCTCGCGAGTTAGATCAAAAAGATCAAGAACTTGCATTAACTAAGAAACAAATTGAAGGATTACCAGATGCAATTGCAGCTGCAATTAATAAGACACAACAACAATCACCTAATTCTCAATTAATGCCGTTCTATCAAGTTCCAGGTAATTATTATTATGCTCAGCCTGCAGGAGCGCCACAGATTCCAAACAATTCGACTCCTCCAGTCGATAACACTGAATTTCAGAAATTGAAGGATCAATATGACGCTTTAGAAAAAAAGCTGACTGAAGTACAAATTACCGCTAAAGATAAGGAAATTGAAGACGCAAAAAAAGAACTAGCCACAACTAAGAATTCTAAAAAGCATTGGCAAATAGGTATCATTTCATTCTTGGCTGTGGCTACTTTAAGTTCAGTACTTTTGTTTGGATATAATCGAAATAATCACTCAGTTTCGTCAACTAAGCCTTCAGTCGTTTTAGTTAAAAATTCAAGTGCTGAGAAGAGCAATAAAAAGACTAGTTCACCTAAAAAGCAAGATACTTCTTCAAAGAAGAAGCTAGAACAGCCCTCAACTCCAAAACCTGAAACACCTGAACAGAAATATAACTCTTTAAATAATTGGAGTGAAAAAGTTGATTATCTAAATGGACTAGTGGGGCAAAAAGATGTTCGCTCTCTTGAAGTGATCAATCGAAATGATCCTACTACTCTTAGCAAATTATATTTAGCAATCGCTCAAAATAATCAAAAAGATATTCGCGACTCTTGGCTCAAAATGAATGCTGACGAAAGAAAAAGTGTTTCTGATTCTGCAAGAGACTCAGTTATTTTGGCTTTTTACGCAGTACATGATTGGCAGAACGGGTGGTTAGCTAAGAATGAAAGTTAGAAAAGTAAAAAAGGTAAAAAGGACCAGTCTTATTAAAAGAACAGGTTCTTTTTTTAAACAAGTATTTTTAAGTTTAAGAAAAGAAACAATAGATGGTGCCAATCTTCCTGATAATCGGGAAGAACACCAAAAGGATATTCGGTTATTTGTAGCAGTTATTTCAAGTGTGGCACTTTTCATAGTTTTGGTAATATTTGTTAATGCTGGTCGACTCACATTTCAAACAATAAGTAGACCTGGCTTTAACTTCTTTACTCAAAAGATTGATGATGAAAAAATATTTGCCCAAGCTATAAATATCGCTAAATATCCTTTGCCGTTCAAATGGCTGATAGCAATTTTGGCCATTAGCTTTTTCGGCGGTTTCGGATTATCAAAACGTCTAAAATTTGCGACAAAAGATGTTGCATACGGTCAAAAAGGTGATGAGCGTTTTACCACTGAAAAAGAACTTGAAAAGCAATATCCAATTATTCCTGATCATGATGAGAGGGGTGATGAATGATGCCTGCTGCAATAAGTAGAAATTATACATCTTACACCTATAAACCATCATTTGAAGGATACGGCGGTATACCCATCTCTCACGTAAATAAGTGGGTAAGAGCTAAAAAATTTCCTTTTATAAGGAAAAAAGGGTTCTATTTTATTGATCGAAGTACCAGTCACAATATTATTGTTGGAACATCAAGGTCTGCTAAAACCCAAGCAATCGTTATTCCAATGATCGATAATCTTTCCCGAGCAAGCAAACAGTCATCGATTGTTGTCAACGATCCTAAAGGAGAACTATACGCAGCCTCTTCTGAAACACTACGTAGAAGAGGCTACAATGTTTACCTGCTTAATTTAGCAGATGGATCTCAATCGATGGCTTATAATCCGTTGCAGCTCATTATTCAATCCTGGAAACGTGGCGATATTGAAGGTGCTATGCAACTAGTTAACTCTCTGACTTATACCTTATATCATGAAGAAAATGCCGGAGCTAATAGCTGGGTTTACGAAGGTGCACAAAAAGCCGTTAACGGTATGATTATTGCTTTAATTGAATATTGTATTAAGCATAATATGACGGAAAAAATTACGCTTAACAATGTTATTGATATGGTTAACGAACTAGGAACGGTTGATTACGCAACTGATCCTGACGATCCATATGATAAATCTAACGTCCTTGATGAGTACTTTAAGCACTTAAAGCAAGGATCTATTGCAAAGCGAGAATTTGGATCTACAAGTTTTTCAGGAGATAAAGCTAAAGGGTCAATTTATTCAACAATCGTTCAAAAGTTGAGCGTTTTCTCAATGCCTAAAATGGCCCGAATGACTTCAATGAATTCTCTAGAGCTTAAATCAATTGGTTTTCCAAAATACCTTGACTTTGAAGTTGACAAGAAGCTTGCCAATAAGAGAATCCAGATTCTCTTTCTTAATAAGAAGAAAGAGCTCATCAATAAGTATACGGTTAAGGTTGCATTTGGAGGCTTTGTACAATACAACTTTGATGATAAGTTGACTGATGGTTGCTATATGATCGTTAAACATCGTCAGCAATTTAGTTCATATAAGATCAAAATTGATGCAAGAACAGAGAAGACAGAATTGCAGCCATTGCAATCTAAAATGCCTATTGGCAATCTTCGCATGCATTATTCCGATCGTCCAACTGCCGTATTTATGAAAATTCCTGACTACGACAGTTCTAACAATGCTCTTGCTTCAATTTTCATTTCACAGCTGTACTCAGAACTGGCAAAGCAATGTTCATACGTTGCTGGCGGTAAAACTATTAGAAGAGTCCATTTTATCTTTGATGAGTTTGGTAATATGTTACCAATCAAGGATATGGACCAATTGATGACAGTTTCAGCCGGACGTAATATGTTATTTACACTCATTATTCAATCGTATAAACAAATTTACGCAAAATATGGGAAAGATAAGGGAAATACAATTAAAGAAAACGGTCAAAATCAGATTTTGATTAAATCTACCGATATGGATACTAACAAGGAATTTTGTACTTTAATTGGAAATAAGACTGTTGAAGGCAATAACGTTAATAAGTCTGTGATGAATATGGCTCAATCCATTAATGTGTCCGCTGATTCCGTTCCTCTACTTTTGCCGGAAAGAATTAAAGATTTCATGATTGGAGAGAGCGTAGTATTACGGCCACTTTATCGAACCGATTTGAAAGGTCGATCTGTTCGACCGTATCCAATCTTTAATACGGGTAAAACTAAGATGCCACTTGCTTATACATTCTTAACTGATGAATTTAATCCTGGAACAAGTCCAGATTTATTACAAATTGATGCGCCACATGCACAGCTCGATTTAGCTAGTTTGGCGGTTGATTGGCGAGACTGGATTACCTGGTCAAAGGATGCCTTAAGTGCATATGATGCACATCAACAAGCAGATGCAAATAAGCAAGATAGTATGGGAAGCGATGACACGGCTAGTGGAGCCAAAGCTAAACATGAAAATGAAGTTGATGACTTACCAAATGGTGCTGAAACCGATGCAATTTTTGCAGAAATGGCTGCTCAAAGACAAATGAATCAAACAGAAGCACTACGTGAATTTTGGCAAGAGCATAAAGACGAATTAGGAGAAGATGCTGAAAGATTCAGATTAATTATTGATCATCATGGTGGACGAAGTGACTATATGCAATTTTTAGTAAACAAACCTGATTTACTAAATGAATTTATGGAATTATGGCAAAAAGTAAATAGCGAGTAGGACAAGCATTAAAAGCTTGTCCTTTTTTGTACAGAAAGGAAAAATATATGGGAACAAAATTGCTAATACTAGCGCAATCCTATATTTTTACAGGGTGGATTGATCTAGGAAAAGCTATTTCTGATATGTTTGGTGGTGGCGGTGATTCTAAAGAAGATCTAACCAATGCCGCAAACAGTTTAGACAACATCCGGCCGTATCTTCACTTTCAAGATGCAGTAGGACAAGTTTTTAATTGGATTAAGTGGGGAATTATAAAAGCTTTCTATAATCTAGCTAATGGTGCAGAAGATCTTGCTACTCATAGTTTGGATTTTAGCAAACTATTAAGTGATGCGGGACTTAAGGACTGGATTCAAGGGTATATTTTAGGAGCTGCCGCAGCAGTAATGATTGCGGTCTTAGTTTGGATCGGAATAAAAATGATGTTAGGCAAGGAGAAAACTCCTGTACAAAACATCATCTTGCAAGCTATTATTGCAACGTTTTTGATGTTTAATCTGCAACCTTTAACTAATTGGGTAGTAGATCAATCAAGTAACATCTATAAAGCCGAAGTCACTGATGGTAATACATCTAGCATTCCATTTGATATTATCAAAGGAAATACCAACGATATCGCCTACCTGGTTTATAACAATTGGCCGGATTTTAAAACGAAAGGATCCGGTAAGATTAAAACTCAAAGCGATGAAGACTATGGTCACAACGGTTGGGATAACAAAAACGGTAAAAAATCGTTTGATCTATTATCTGCTACTAACTTAGCAAGTGCAATCACTCCAGATACAGTTGATTCAATGGAAAAAACTGCTGAGAAATTACAAAAAGATCATCACTGGAAATCTTTAAAATTTAAACCAAAATATCTTAAATATCAATTGATTGATGGTGGAGATAAACCAGCTGCAGTTAAAATCAGCAAGTCAAGCGTTCCATTCTCCAATTCTTATTCTGGTGGGTATCAGCGTTATACTGTAGCCTTTTTACCAGTTGTAGTTTCATTATTTGCTTTGTCATTAGCTTTTGCATTTATCACTTATGTAGTAGTTAAATCTTTCTTAGATTTAGCTATTATGCAAGTTCTCGCTCTATTAATTTTCTCAACAGACTTAGACTCAGGAGCTAAAACAAAAGCAGCTATTAATGATATGTTTACTGCAGCTTTAACTATTGCCTTACAAGGATTTGAATTAGCCTTCTACAGAATTGTAGTCAACTTTTTGACCAATGCTGATATGGGTCCTCTCCTATATTGTGTAGCAATGATAGCTGCTACAGCTATGCTTTGGACTGGATCACAAAAGACAGCTAAATTCTTTGGTGTCGATACAGGTGCACAAAAAGGTTGGGCAATGGGTGCGATTGTTGCCAACCAAACTGCTGGCCTTGTTAAGAAGGGCGCAGGCTTGGCTCGCGGAACTGGTCATCTTGCTCGTAAAGGATTCGATACGACAGAGAGTGCTTTAACGGGTTTAGATGCAGCACATAAGGCTCGTGAGAATGGTAAAACCTGGGGGCAAAGCTTACGTAACGGCGCAAATGCTGCTCATGCTAACTCTCAACTCAAAAAAGGCTTTATGGCTAGTGGCGGAAGTCGTCATCAGTGGAATAAAGCTTCTCGAAGTGGATTGGTACCAACTACTGTTAGCGAAATGGCTGATAAAATGGCAAGCAATAATGGATTAACTGACAACGAATATAATTCACTCCGCCAGGCAAGTACAGGAAAACCATATACTCAATTTGCCAATGAACATGCAGAAGCTCTTAAAAAGAGTGGTCTACGCTCAGCAATTGATAATGCTGAACAGCTAAAACATTTGTCAATGCCAGACAGCGACACCAAAGGTAAAACTATTGATGCTAGAAGAGAACTCAATGATGCACTCAGAAGTGGTAAGCATATTATGAACGATCCAAATGCTAGTGGGGAACAGCAAAAGGATGCTGCACAGCGACTTACCATTGCAACAAGTAATCTTAAGAAGGCTGCTAATGTTGATGACATTAATGACAATGATGCAAATAAGATTAATCCTGCAAATCAACAAGTTGAAAAGCCTTTTGATAAAGCTAAACCAGAAGCAACTACCCAAAATAAGTCTACTGAATCAAACGAAAACATTAGCGAGCACAATGATTTACCTAAAGTCAATCAGGAAATTATACCTGGTGGAGATACTAAGAAAGATGTTGTTGCACAAGGCGGAACTGAACAACTTAAGACTGCTAAAGAAGAAGGCAAGATTCAAAAGATTGATCCTAATTCCAAACCAGCTGAAAGTAAGAAGAGCAATCCTATTAGCTCAAATGATTTACCTAAAGTCAGTCAGGAAATTATACCTGGTAGAGATACTAAGAAAGATGTTGTTACACAAGGTGGAACTGAACAACTTAAGACCGTTAAAGAGGAAGGCAAGGCTCAAAAGATTGATCCAACTACTCAACCAGATAATGGTACAAAGCCTACTATTACTGATGCAATGCGTGCAACTGAAAATGGCCATAAAGTTATTCCAGGAAAAGATAGTAAGAAGGACGTTATCACACAAGGTGGAACTGAACAACTTAAGACTATTAAAGAAGAAGGTAAACATGTACAAATAGATCCTAACACTCCATCTAGTCCAGACAAGATTTCTGAAAACCTTACTCATGAACCTCAAAATAGCTCAACTCAAACTATTCAAGGATCAGATACAAAGACAAATATTAAAGAGCAAGGTGGTACTAATCAAGTTTTGAAATCCTCTGAAAAACCAATCAATTCTGTTACAACAACTCAACCTTCTGTAGCTGAAAACACAACAAGCAATTATGAGCAGCTTGTTCCTGATCAAAAGCAACAAGTACACGTTACTCAAGAAGGACCAGGACAAAGTATTGAAATCTCTACTACTCCGTCTAATATAACTTCCACTGTTAAAGAAACTTCAGCAGAATACATACCTGCTTCAAATATTTCTTCAACTAATCCTAATGCACCAACAATTGAAAGTTTTCTGCATAGTAAAAAACACTATATAAAGAAGTTCAGACAAGATGTAACAACTGAGATTAATAAAGATCAAATTAACCATACTATTGAAGATGTAACTAAAAGAAATGATTTTAAGAGCAACTTCAAAGAAACAAAACCAATAGCTCCAAAACCTAGAAAGGATAAGTAGAAATGGATAGTTATCAAAAACTAGTTATGCCTAAAAAGACGAAATATCGTTTAACAGTTGTCTATGTACCATTAATTGATATTTTGACCGTCTTAGGTTTTATTGCTCTTGGCTTACATATAGCTAAAATAAGCAACTTACCAGCAATTATGCAATTTGTTTTACTAGGATTTTCAGCATTAACGGGAATTGCAGCTGTAGCTTCCACAACTTTATGTTACGGCGTGCCAAATTGGAAGGTCTTACTTCTAGTTCTTAAACAAGACAGAAATAAATATTATCCATTATTTGTGAGAGGAGAAGAAAATGGGAAAAAAGATAATTAAAAAGAAGCAATCTTTATTTGAAAAAATCTTCAAAGCAAAAAGAGCAAGCCCTTCGGGGCTATCTCAAAAAGATATTAAATCTATGCTTGATTTTCTTGGGTATAGAGCTTGTACCAAAAATGGTCGTTTATATTTAAAAGATGGATCTGTATCGCGCTACTTAAAAGTAGAACCTACAGATCTTTTTAGTTTAGACGATGATACTAGACTCAAATACTTGACTGCATTTACTATGTTTAATCGCGTTTTTACACCAGATTACAAGATCGTCATTCTTTCAACTCGTATTGATACTAGTCAGCAACAAGTATATTGGCGAAAACTACGCATGAAGAGTATGTCTGACAATACTGCTCAATCAGATACAAGAAAGCAATTGCAAAGATATTACTTAAGTAAAGTCATTAATCTTGAAAGAGAAGCAGATAGTTACAGTGATATTAACTTTTACATTCAAGTGTTTGCAGATAACAAAAAAGAACTAAAATCAGTAGTTAAATCTGCCAAATTTGCAGATCAAGGCTACTTACATTTAAGAGAAATAAATAAAAAAGAAACTGGAGAAGTTCTTTACCGGTTAAATAATTTAAACAGTAAATAAGGAGGGCTATTGCATGAGTGTATTAGAAAGTTTGCAAAATTTAGGAGACAAGATACTACACAGAGAAAGTACCGTAAATACTCAAATTAAAGAACCACAAATTGATCCAACACAAGTTATCAATGATGCTGGAATCAAACGACTCTTACGCGATGGTTATGATGTAGAATTTTTGGCAAAGACTCAGCCACAAGGTGGCATTACTTTTGATGACGATCATGCAATTGGTGATGGATACTCGGCATGCGTTAACATTTTACAATATCCTACTGATCCTAATATTTTATGGGCTACTCAAGTAATGCTAAATGACTCAACAGTGGCAATTATGGACGTTAAGACTGCTTCCAGTGAACGATTAAAGAGTGAAATTAATCGAAGTTTACAAGAATTAGGAGATCAAGCGACTAATGGTCGTAAAGCAACGTCTATGAGTGATGCTCAAGACAATTACCAGGATTTAATGGATTTATCATCTTCTATTTCTCGTCAAGGTGAAATTCCTAAGAAAATTGTTTCTAGAATTTTCGTTTATGCGCCAACAATTGAAAGCTTGCAAGAAAAAATCAGAGACCTCATTAAGAGCCTAAAAGGTAATGATTTCAGAGCAACTGTCTATAACTTTACGCAAGCTGACCAGTACAAATCTATGACACAAAAACTTACCAAACAAGAGCGAAGTTTTGCAGCTGTACCAGAACAGATCATGCCAGCTAGAACTTTAGGCTTTGGAAATCCTTTTAGCTTTCAAAGCTTAAAAGATCCTCGGGGTATTCCTCTTGGCACAACAAGCGCTGGCGGTGCATTTATTTTTGACCAGTTCAGATCAACTAATACTCGTAGATCCTTCAATATGATGGTTTTAGGAAAAATGGGAGCTGGTAAATCAACGCTGCTTAAAATGTTAACTGAAGGTAGTTTTGCAAGAAACATGTACTGGCGCGGGATTGATAAGAGTGGTGAATATGTTCGCTTAGTAAGAGCACTTGGTGGGGTTGTCGTTAATTTAGACGGAAGTGAAGGTATGATTAATCCGCTAGAAGTTATGGCTACGGTTACTGATAAGGAAGGAAAGGTAGTAGACGAAGTAGCTTCCTTCATGCAGCACTTAGACAAAGTTAGCGTGCTTTTTAAAATGGTTAACCGAGATTTTGCAGAAATTGAAATCCAAGATTTTAAAAACATTCTACGTAGTTTCTATATTTACTACGGATTATTACCTAAAGATTGGCAACGAAATCCAGGAAAAGTTCGACTTACGGGAAAAGATCCTCAAGATTATCCTACCTTTTCGGAATTTAGTAGATATGTTGATAAATGCAATAGCGAAGAATATTTAAGCGCAATTCATGCTAGTCCCCAACGTCGTAGAACTTTTGAAAAAATCAAAATTGGTGTTGAAGCAATGATCGATAACTACGGTCAAATGTTTGATGGTCATAGTAGTATGAAGGACTTATCGCGAGAAAAGGTTGTTCTATTTGACACTTCTACTGTTGCTAACCAGGGGAGCGTTTATCAAGCTCAAATATTTTCTACATTATCATTGATTTGGAATCAGGCTCTACAAAACGGACGACGTCAGAATTATTTACTAGATAATGGCGTGATTACTAATGATGAAATTAGTTACTTTGATGTTGTACTAGATGAATGCCACAACATTGTCAATTACAAAAATATGAATGCGGTAACTTACATTAAAGACTTTGAAAGAGAAATGCGTAAATTCAATGCAGGAATTATTTTTGCAACACAATCACCAGAAGAAATGGTCCCAGATAAAGTTAACAGCGTAGAACAATCCGACTTGAAAGTTGTTTTCGATTTATGTGCAATCAAAGTTATGATGGCAATGGAGAATTCGCAACTTGCAAAAATCAAAAAGCTACTAGGAGATAGCTTAATGCCAAGTGACTATAGCGAAATTCCGTCATTAACAACAGGAAACGCTATATGGACTTTAGGTAGCGGACAAAGATATAAAGTTACTAATAATCCTGACCCAGAACAACTGAAGTTATTCGATGGTGGTCAATAATGATAAACAATAAAAAAAATAAAGATCCATTCATGAGAATGATCCGACGAAGGTTGTGTCGACATTCACTCACGATTGGATTAATCGTAGGAGGCGTTACAGCATGTATCGCCTCTTTTATTATTTTCATCGCAGTTATTTATAGTGTAATTATTGGTGTTAAAGGAACTTGTGCTCCTGATACATCGAATCCAATTGCGGGTCAAGTAAGTGGAGCAACTGGCGAATGGACTCAAAAAGGCTCTAAAGAATATAACACAGCTAAGACAATCTTTGATCGCTTAACCAAAGATTTAGGTGTTTCAGGAGCTGCCGCTGCTGGGGCCTTAGGTAATATTGCTCAAGAATCTAAGTTTAATACTGGCGCAGTAAACGCTAGCGATAATGGTGCTGGACTAATTCAATGGACCTTTGCTAGAACAACTGCTTTAAAAAGCTTTGCAGAAAAGAAAGGCAAAAGTTGGACTGACTTAGATGTTCAAATCGAAATGCTAGAGAATGATATGAAAAATCAAGCAATGTGGACCAGTGGGAAATTTAAAGACAATAGTTTAAAAACATTTGGTACTACTACAGATCCCAAAGAAGCTGCCGAACGATTTTATATCAGTCAAATGGAAGCCGGGGGCGGTTACGCAAGTGATCCAGATGGAAGTGGTACAAAAAGAATTGCTAATGCGGAAACTGCCTACAAACTTTTTAATGGAAGTAGCGTAAAAGCAGATGAGAGCAAATTAGGTAGTACTGGTGGTAAAAATACTAATAGCTCTTCTAACTCAGCAGATAGTGATGAAACAAATTGTGTTGTTGTAAGTGATGGAAAGTGGGCTTGGCCGTTTAAATCAATTAAAGGTAAACCGCAAATTTCTGGCGCTCAACTCTTTGGTAACGTTGGTGGCGGTCGAAAAAATGGATTCCATGATGGTCTTGATTTCGGAACAATTCCTTACAATAAGCAAGATATTTTAGCCATTCATGATGGAACGGTTTATAAAATTGATCACCAAGGGTCAACTCAAAGCGACTTAGGTTGGTTTGTTTGTGTAAAAAGTGACGATGGGTATTACGAAGTGTATCAAGAATTTGCTTTTGATCCAGGAGATAAGGATAAAGCAATTTCAGTTAAAGTAGGCGATAAAGTAACTGCCGGTCAAAAAATTGGAACATTAGATTCTAGCTTAAGCAACGTTAGCCACGTTCACATTGGTGTCAGCAAGAAAGAAATTATGGCGGCTGAAGCTCATGCCTTTAGTAATGATGGCACTTGGATAGATTGGTCAAAATTAATTGAAGGAGATAAGTAATGGAATTTAATAAAACGAAAAAAGAAAACAATAATGAAAAGGCATTTCGTTTAACGCTCTGGGTCTTGTCTATACTATCGGTTATCTTTGCCTTAGTTAATATTCCAAAGCAAGGAAACATATCTGAAATACGTCAAGAAACTAGAAATACTGCTAAGCAAATTAAGGTTGCACGTCAACAAGCTCAAAACAATTCCCCATTGTTTGCTGCTAATAATTTCAACTTGACCGATCAAGAAAAGACCGCAACTGATAGATTATCTCAAGGACTACAAACAACTTTTGGTGGCTTGAAGACAGAAAATGATTTTAAAACTCAGAAAAGTAAAATTCAAAGTTTGATGGGCAAAAAGTTTGCCAACTTTTTTGTCGTTTACAATCCTGAAACTTCTTATCTTAATAACAATGAAGTACATGTTTACTTCAATAACGTTAAAGACATTCATCATGCAAAAGTTTTTGCTTACACACAATATGAAGTTAAAAAAGGAACTGGTTCTGAACCATTATCCATTGCATTTAATTTTGACTATGATCTCACAACTCAAAAAGTTAATAGCTATAAGTTAGTAACCTTTTCTACATCAGATGTTCTAAAGAATGAAGGGAGCAATCAATAATGGAAGCTTGGCAAAGAATTCAAATTGGAGTAGCAACATCATTAATAGTATTAAGCATAGGAACCGGTACTGCTTTTAAATCTAAGCAGGCAAAATATGATGCAGACTTAAACAAAGCGCAGGTAGCCTTAAATCAAAAAAAGAGACAGCTCTCCACAATTCAAAGTGATAATGAATCAATATTATTAGACCAAAAACAAAATTCTAGTAATCAATCAACTTCAGACTCAGTAAGACAAGTTATGCTTAATCGTGCAATTAACACTAGAGCTATCAAAGTAGCCAAAGCTTTGTTTAATTACTCTGGCTCTAAAGATTATTTAAAACGACAAAACAAAGTCAGCGTTTTACTTTCTAAAAAAGCAACTGTTGATCCAGCCCTATTTCCAAAACATGACCTAGAGCAAATTAAAGGTCAAAAAATTGCTGGCGACTATTACTCAAGTTCAATTACCAATGGACTAGAAGATTCTGATGGTAATGTTCCAGTATTTTTAAAAGTACATTACGGAACTTACTTGAATGACAAATTAATTGCTTCACCTACTGAAGGATTTAATTTAACTTACAATACTCATTCAGGACAATTTACTAGTCTAAAATCTGTGGGAAAATTTGCTGAAAATACAGAAAAGAATGATTAGAAATGAAAAAGAATAAAAACAAATTAAAGACAAGCACCAAAATTGCAATGATATTTTTCTTCACTCTATTAGCTTTTGGTCTTAGTATTGAAGGATATCATTTAAGAAATACAGCTATTGAAAACAACCGCGTTCAAGTTTCTCTAAAGAAAAACGAAAACGCGGTTGTTTTATTTTATAAAGATGATTGTTCAGACTGTAAAGCAATTTTTGACAGAGTTATGGTGGAAAAAGATTTTGGTGGAACAAATATAAAACCAATTAATTTAAATAATGTAAAAAATAAACATTACATCGGTGAATATAACTTGCATTATGTACCAACTTTAATTGTGTTACATCATGGAAAAGAAGTTGACAGATACACTGGTATCGATAAAAGAAAAATAAATGATTTATTTAAAGGAGCAATGAAATGGCCAGATATAAACACGCGTCCAAGAGTTATAGTTTAAAAAAAGAAAATTCTTGGCTAAAGTATTTAGTTGTTTTCCTTCTTTTACTTAATGTCGGTCAAGTTGTTTATACTTTTGTCCAAGCCCCAAATCAAAGTCAAATTTCAAAATATGAAAAAGTTATTCATAAAAAAGATTCTAAAATTCATGATTTAGAATCTGAAATCAAATTTAATAAGTCCCAATATAAAAAATTAGGTCTAGAAAGTCAGTACGGTTATGGCGAATAGAATGGAGATGAAAATAGAATGCCTAAAACAAATAAACAAAAAGAATTAAAGCGTCACGAAAAATTCCGAAAGCGAAAAGCATTTTTAAGTGCAGCTACAATCATTTTAGTAGCTTTTATCGGGATTTTACTTAGTCCATTTTACATGGGAGCAGGTAAAGTTAGTTTAACTAGAAATGATACTACAGATGTTGCCACCAATGCTAAGCTCTATCGAATGAGTTCAACTTTTAATCCTAAAACTGGTTATCTAGTCTCAGAATTTTATGTTGGAAATAAAGAAGATGTAAATGATCTTTCAGCAGAAAAAGCACTAAGTAATATTAAATATGCAACTCGTGCTCAAATTCAACACGGTACTATGGGAAACCAAGCAAGATTTGTTTCAACACGTTTTCAAAAAATTAATGACCATTACTTTGTAATTGAGGCCAAAGACATTCAACCTGGTTTTAACGTAATTCGTTACGATGTTGTTCCTGAATTAATTAATTCTAAAGTTGAAACTGATGGATTTACGAAAAATACTCTGATCAAAATGTACGCTCGCGAAAATAAAATCAAGTTGGATACAAACTTAAAACCTAAAGCAAAATCTGCATATGCTAAAAACTATTTAGCAATGCTTATTAAGACCTACACTAAAAAGATTTCATCATCGCAAAAGAAAATTGCAAATGCTCAGGCAACAATTGACCGAGATCAAGAATTAATTAGAAAGATGAATCGTAAAAAAGCAATTGCTTCATCCTCACAAAAAGAAGATATCGAAAGTCAAATTAGTGATTACAAACAAGATATTGATAATCAAACTCAGATCATTAAGGAAGCTAAAAAGACAATTAAAGAGCAAAAAGAAAACATTAAGGCAACCCAAAATGGCGCTATAAACTTCTAAAATTTTATAGAAACGTAGCTAAATAGGTGTCCGTTTAAGCGGAATGCCTATTTTTTTTAGGTTGGAAAACGTCCGTTTGTGCGGAAATAATCGAAAAATACGATATAATCTCTAACCCTTTGGAAATCCCTTTGGCACAGCCAAAGTAGCAACCGAGGCACGAGGTTGATATCAGATTTCCCTTATGCTCTTTACTCCAAGAGCGACGTAGGAGCTACCAATATAATTAATAAAAGGAGACAATAGAAAATGGATTTAAAAATTAAAAACGTAGATCCAAAAGATATCTACGTTATTGATAAAGAAATAGAACAAATTAACAAAAAGAATCATACAAAAATTTCAAGAAGTAAATTTTTAAGAGATCTTATTAAAAAATACTCCGAACAAAAAATCAAAAATAAACTAAACAACATATCCAACGGAGAGAACTTCAAGCAATAAAAAAGTATTTAATTACGAGTCAAAAATTAAATACAGAATTATTGTTTGCTTTAATCGCAAACAATAAAAATAGTGCAATTAATTTAGCAGTTAAGTTAGGAAAAGAACTCGATAATTTTAATGACAAAAATAAAGGAGAATAAGAAATGGATTTAATAATTCGAAATATTGACCCCAAAGTTATATATTCAATCGATAAAATGATTGAACAATATAATCATCAAAATAAAACTAAAATTTCACGATCAAAATTTTTAAGAGATAGAATTGAAAAAATTCCAGAAGAAGATCTTTATAAAAAAATTGATAGTGAGACAGCCGTGCAATTAAAAGCAATGGTTGAAAATATGGAAGCATATCAAGATGCAGTAGATAAATTATTTTTCTTATTAATCACCGGTGACACAGAAGAAGCATTAAATCTTTCCGAAGATCTTAGTCTTAAAACAGATAAAAATGTTCGTAGAAAAATTAATCTTATCTCCAAAATTTTAGATGCAATAATTCAAGAAGATAAAACAAAAGCAAAAAATTTAAACAATGAACTAAAAGAAAGGAATGAAAATTATGACACGGAAGAAGGAATTTAGAACTCAACTTAGTGATGAAGAGTGGAAACTCATTAATGAAATTCGAGAAAAAAATCCCGCAATAAAAACTGCACACGATGTACTAGTTTTATTTGTACACGATCACTTGGCTTGTAAAAATTTGCAAACCGAATTGAAAGACTTAAAGAATATTAATTTTAATTTACAAACTTTAATGGAAGTTACAGGTGAGTTAATGGTTAAAGGGCGTGGCTTTCAAGATGACAATGGTCTTCCCATTACGAATGTGCAAGTTGGATCACAATACATCAGTATTAAATCTGCTAAGCAAAAAGTTAAAAAAGAAATTGCAGCAGGTCAAATTAATAAACATTGGCACAAGGCAGTAGTTAATGAATAAATATATTTTAAAAAGAATGGAAGCAATGATTGTTAAACACGTTAGGCTTTCCATTCTTTTTTTATTAATTGCATGTAGCTTTTATTTTCTTCATGCGGAATTTTTTAATCAATATAATTTTTATGCTTGGTATTGGTTATTGTTAGTAGCCGGTAAATTATTTGAATACTTAGGAATAATCATATTAGCAACACCAATATTTGAATTTGTAAATTTAAGAAGGGAGCTAAAGAAAAATGAACAAGCTAAAAAAAGAAATCAAAAAATTAGTGGAAACTGAAAAAGAAAAAGCAATAAAACGTCCAAAATATAATCCATATGTTGATGACTATTCAAGCAAATAAAGCTTTTGGAGTGATACATGAAAAGACCAGCTATAATTTTAACTTCAAAATTTTCAACAGAAACAAACGGAAAATCTTTCGGTAAATACTTGGGCTACATGGCTCGTAAAGAAGCTCTCGAATCTAAGGAATATTTAACCGAGCAAGAAAGAAAAGAGATTAATCGCGTTACTATCAAAGCTCGTGAACTTGATATACATGGAAAGTTTAGAAAAGTTTTTGATCAATCAAAAGATGAGCTAGTTAATAAACAAGCAAAAAAACTTTTAAACAATAAAGTATTGAGCGAATTAAACGATGACCAATTTTCAAAATACTTGGGCTACATGGCTAGATCAAGCGCATTAGCTACAATCCAAGGTAAACGCGAATTAACTCCCCAAGAAACTCAAGAACTAAAACGAGTTAATGAAGCAGCTAATAAATTAACAGACCTAAAAGTGACAAAAGATAAATTAGCAGTTGGCTTTTTTACTTCAGATATGGATCAAGTTCATCTTAAAGACTTTCAACACATTCGAGATCAATTAACTAAAGCACAAGCTAATCATAGCGTGCTATGGCAAGACGTAATTTCTTTCGATAATGATTTCTTAGTAAAAAAAGGAATTTTAAATAAAGAAACTGGAATGCTAGATGAACAAGCTATGCGACACGCAAGTCAAGAAATGATGAAAACTTTTCAAGCAAAAATGAATCCACCTTTGTATCAGCCTTATTGGATGGCGTCAATTCATCGTAACACTGATAATGTTCATATCCATTTTGCAACTGTTGAAGCAATAAATCAGCGACCAATTATTGAGCGTGAAGATAAGTTTGGAAATCTTGTTAAACAGCCCAAGGGACGTAGGCCTCAAAAAGTAATCGATCAAATGAAATCTGTTTTTACAAATACGTTGATCAATACCAGTGATCTAACGAAAGAAATCTCCCGTAATCGTGATCAAGTTAGAGCCAATGTTTTTCAGCATTTTGAAAAGCAAAAAGAAAATCCTGATTTTCAAGCAATGATTAATCAATTCATGGAGCACCTACCAGCTGATCGAAGAAACTGGAACTACAAATGGCTTGAAAAAAATGATGCCAATGGTAAAGCGCTCCTGGATATAATTACTGAAACCTTACTAAAAGATGATCAAGATTATCGTACATATAAAAAAGATATTTCTGATTATCAAGATACGCGACAAGCTTTATACGGTATTTCAAAACGTGAAAATAAAAATTATAAAGTTAATAAACTTAAAGATATTCGCCGACGAAATGGAAATGCAGTTTTAAAATCTTTAGCTACTTTAGACAAACAAGCTAATAAGATGCACAAAAAAACTCCTTTAAAATTAAGGGTTAATCCTGAAATGTATTTTCAAACCTTACTTAATAAAGCAAAAACTCAAAAAAGTTCTTCAGGGGCAGGTGGCCGGGTGGCTCCGGCTCGGCGGAATGTTCCAAGAAAAAGAAATTTATATTTATTCACTTTAAGTAAAAAAAGAATTGAAAAATTGAAAAAAGAAATAAGTCATCAGACTAGAAAGGAAATGATTCTAGAAAAAGGACATGTAAGTCTAGATAAGAGAAAAGCATTAACTGAATATGAAAAGATACAAAAAGCAGCCGAACGTTCACAAGAATAACGGCTGCTTATTTTTGAAAGAAGGTTTTATTATGAATCAAAAAATTCCAAATTATATTAATCAATTAAAAAAGATATTAAATGTAGAATCAATCGATATCGACACCATAACTTATACTCCTGCTTCTTCGGAACCCGAACATGAAATTGAATTACCCATTTACACTTGTTCAAATAATGACGAAACGATACACATTATAACTGATTTTCAGGGTAAGGTATTCGATGTTTTCTTGCCCTACAATATCAACGGTAAACAATTACTAAAATATTCAAAAGTATTAAAAATTTTAAGTAAAAATAAGTCAGATAAAACAGTTATAACTGAAAGTTTAGAACAAGCATTATATTTAGCCAATTTCTAACTAAAAAAAGAAAGGTTCTGTAAATTTTTACAGAACCTTTCTTTTTAGAAGTACACACCGCTTTCCGTGCATACCGTTCTTACGAGTCTCACTGATTGGTTACGGGCTTTCTTTAGTCTAGCATATCGACAAGGCAGTGAGCTTACCCGACTGTTAACGTTAAAAACATTAACAATCCACTAATTTACACCGTGATCTTATAAATAGTATAACACAGGGACATCAATTATTAGTGTCAAAAAAAGCACAAAAGAAAAGCCCTTAAGAAGGGCCTTTGAAAAGCAATACACTACGCTTTTTTTAGCTATTAAAGCTAGGCAGTGAGCCACCCGATCAAGTTATGATCCTTAATTTAAAAATTGCTTCTTCTATTAAGTTAACTATATCATAAGGAAGAAAAAGATGCAAAATCTTTCACAATCATTAAATAAACCAGTTAAATATATTCCACATGGATATCATATTGCCACAGATAACGAGTTACAGATAATTAATGATTTATACATAAAAAATATAAATAGATTTTCGAAATTTTATGATAAGAATTTAGCTAATAAGACAATAGACTATGTTTTCAAATCGGAGAATCAACTAAAACTATTATCTGTTAACTTTGGAAAAGAAAATTTTGCTCATTTACTAGGATTAAGATTTGACAGACGAAAGCCAAATCAAGTTTTAACAGATATTCTAGATAACAAAACTCCTAATGCAATACTTATCAAAAATGATAGGACTACTTTTTTAAAGCTACAAGTATTATCTTCAGCGAAGGAAATCTTACATACAGATGGCTTAATATTATCCGATCTTTCAAAAATTGAACAGATTCATAAATTGAACCTAAATAAAGGCATTAAAAGTTCCGATAAAAATTTAATGATATTACTCAGAACTAGTAAAAATGATGGTATTGTACCTGCGTCATTAATGAACTTAAATGTTCGAACCCTTTCAGAACAATTAAAAAGAGTCCCACAAAATACAATCTTAGGAATATTTCAAGAAAGCAATGATCAAGTAACATATTTAGATGAAAATAATAAAAAAAGAAACGTTGTTTTAGGACGTAGCGCCAGTGCTATAGATCTTAATCACGAATATATTAAAACACCCCAAGATGCTCTGTCCTTAGCTTCAGTGCTAAATAAAAGTATTTCAGCCTATGCAGAAAAACAAACCATAAATACTGACGATTTAGGTCGACAGCTTACTCACGAAAAAGCAGCACCGAATCATAAAGAAGCTACAAAGAAAGCGGCACTTAGAAAACGATTTGATCGAGAAAGAGAGTAGCTCTATGACTTATCACACACGAAGTCCACCTAAAATAACTAATACTTTTGCTTTTAGCTCCTAATCAATTTAGATTAGGAGCTTTTTTATTTGAAAGGAAAATACCATGAATTTTATTGATTTTTTTGCTGGAATCGGTGGCTTTAGATCTGGACTAGAAAAAGCCGGTCATAAATGCGTTGGATTTGTAGAATTCGATAAATTTGCAAGAAAAAGCTACCAGGCTATGTACGATACAAAAGGAGAATTTACAGGATATGACATTAGACAAGTTAGAGGAAAAGATTTACCAACAGCCGACATCTGGACCTTCGGAAGTCCCTGTCAAGATGTTTCAATCGCTGGTCAACAAGACGGACTCATTAGCGGAAAAAGAAGCTCCTTGTTCTTTGAGATTATCAGACTGCTTAAAGAAAGAACTAAAAACCAACAAGAGATTCCTACCTATCTCTTCATGGAAAACGTTAAGGGACTTTTATCAAGTAGAAACGGTAGGGACTTCGCCCGCGTTCTCATTGAAATGGACTCAGTCGGGTACGATGTCGAATGGTCACTTATCAACTCTAAAGAAGTCGTCCCTCAAAACAGAGAAAGAGTCTACCTTATCGGACATCTTAGAGGTAAATGTTCCAATAAAGTATTTCCTATCCAAAGACAAAGTCAAAACTCTATTAAGCAATCAAAAATTAAGCAGGTAGGTAATTATCGCTCGAATAAGTCATTCGGCAATAATCCACAAACTGGAAGAGTTTACTCTGTTCACGGACTATCTCCTACACTAAACACAATGCAAGGTGGCGACAGGCAACCTAAGATCTTAGTTGAAGCGGTACTTACTCCTGATCGTCTAGCTAAGAGACAAAATGGAAGAAGATTTAAAAATGCTGGAGAACCTGCATTTACAGTAACAGCAACTGACAAGCATGGAGTTCTAATAAAAAAAGATAAGGAATTATCAATTAGAAAATTAACACCATTAGAATGCTGGCGCCTACAAGGGTTTACAGATGAACAATTTTTTAAAGCAAAAAATGCTGGGCTAAGCGATAACCAGCTATACAAACAGGCTGGTAATTCAGTAACTGTTCCAGTAATCGAAACAATAGGATATAAGTTGAAAGGAAATATTAATGAATAAAAAAGAAAGAGAAATATTTAAACAAAAAGTGGAGCAGTATCCCGTAATTATTAATAGAGAAAATTCTATTGATGGTAAAGCACAACTGTTGCATTTCAAAGATAGAGTCAAAGACTTAGATCTTAATCTCATCTTTGGTTCTGACTTATCACACAGCAAGTATAAAAATATCCACAATGACTCTTTATATTTAATTGGCAAGCAACTTCAAAAACCTTTCTATTTAGGAAATTCTCTTGAAGAAGTTAAACAAGAAATTATGGCTGATGGAGAAGCTGAAGATTACGGACCCAGATATATGCAACAATATGGCTCCGGAATTCTTACAAATAAAAAAGTTGGTCGTACTACGGCTATATATGCACATGAGGAATTTGATGAATTGCCAACTGATGAAGATGCTATCTCATATGCTAAAGATTTTTACAAAAGACCTGACATAAGTAGATTTTCTCAACCAACTAAAGATCGTGATGTTGAGAGGGCCAATCTAAGCACTAGTTCAGTCAATAGTGAATTATCTTATCACGAAACTCACTCAAATGATTCGATTGCTTTTCAACAAAAAGAAGCTATTGATAAATATGCAAGCACCCACCAACTACCTAACGGTATGAAATTCGTTAACTTAGAAAAGCTATTAAAAAATGGTGATTTTTTTGAAAATCCATGGGTGTCATCGGATAGATACGATTTGTTCAATCATGTATACAATGGCTCCAAATACGGGGTCATTTTCATTGAAGATGGGGAAGTCGCAATTCACAATCTTTCAAAAAAAGAACTTACCACGATTAGCAATTTGGAAGATTATGAGTTTGATCCTGAATATAAAAAAGTGTCGAAAGATTTAGCTAAAGTTGCTCCTAATGCCCCTGATTTTTCAATTGATCTTGGAGATCCCATGTCTTTAGATCTTAGTGTCATTGAAAATGATTACTATACACCAGATAAAACTATCGATGATGACCGTGCAAAGGCAAACATCGTTTTAAAACCAACTTCAATTGTCAAAGGGCTAGAATGGAATCAAAAACAAGATATTTATTACTACAATCCTAAAAATAAAAAAGAACCTCAATTAATAGGAAAAGACCTAGAAAGTTTTGCAGACTACTTAAATGAACCAGCAAAAATTGATGGATTATCTACTACTCTAGTAGATATCAATCGAGAACATTTTGCTAAGACTCACCAGGATCAAGTTAAAAATATTCAACGTAATTTGTATATTGGCCGAGATAAGAATGCTAACGAAGATCTTTTCAAAAAATATTTAAGAAAATATGATGTTTACATAAATCCATCAAAGAAAGACTTTGAAGATGCCAACGTTCTTTTGGGACTTTCAAAAGATACCAACTTAAATAAAGTAGTTGAAAAAATGGAAAAACCTAAGCAGGAAAAAGCAATTGGCTATATTAAAGCTAATTCTAAAAAAGATAAAGCAACACCTAATCTCGCAAGAAGAGAAAATGCCAAGCGACTTTTAGAAGAATATGGCTTTGATGCAACAGAAGAGAATATTGAAAAGATGGCGAAAAATATTGAAAATGAGGATAAGTTTAACAAGCAACTTAAAATTAAGAAATCTGGATTAGAATCAGTAAAATTAGAACTTGCAGATCCTGAAATTCGAAAAAATTATGCTGAAACATACGGAAAGAAAACGGAAATAGATAAAAAAACAGAACAGGTATTTCTGGAAAAACCAATCTATTCACAATGGTTCATGCAACGTGATCGTGAAGAAAAAGAATATGAAGATCTTGAAAGATTAGGCTTTCCTAGTTTCTATCAAGGGGAAGAAAAGCAAAAATTCGAGAAACTATCACAAAAGATCCCCGTTCATACAATTAGAAAACTAGAGAATGCCTATGTAGCAACAAGAGATATTTACTTCGATGACAAAACTTCTGAAGTTAAAAATATTAGCTTAGTTTCCAAAACTACTAAAGCAAAAATCGAAAAAAATAGTAAAAAATATCTAGCTCTGGAACACGCCAAAAAAGCAAGTAGAAATAAGAAATTAGAAAGGTAGCACTTAACGATAAAAGTTAAGTGTTTTTATTTTGCAATGAAATATAAAAATAAATCTCCCCCCTAATACAAAATTTGTTAAATATAAAAACAATTATGATGAACTAAATAAGGAGAGTTATATGAAACTAACAAATACACTATTATCAACAGGGGCTTTAGTGGCCTTAGGATTAGGAATGACACTAACCACTACCACAGTACATGCTGACAATGTAACTTCCACTGCTCACGAAAGTATTTACCACTTGACGACCAAAGATGGCTGGTCAAATGATCTGCAGACAATTGCTTGGAATAGTAAGGGCAACTACTATGATCTATACTTCCTGCATTCTAAAACATCTGACGATCCTAACGAAGCAGGCGATCAGAACTGGTATCATACAACCACAAAAGACTTCGTACACTTCACTCCCCAAAACGAGGCAATTAAAGCAGATGGTCCAGAAGCACCATATACATGGACTAGTGCATGGACAGGAACTGTTCTAGTCAATAATGGTCAAATTGCAGGTGTGCCTAAAGGAGCGCAAGTTGCTTACTTTTCAGGTCTTGAAAAACATGATGGTGGTAGTCAGAATATCTGGGGTGCTTGGTCTAGTGACAACGGTAAGACCTTTAGCCACGTCTTAAATGGTGCTTCTCCAGTCATTGATCACTCTTGGAACTTCACCAGTCACAACAAAGTGGACGAACGAGATCCTTCAGTCGTATATTGGCACGGAAAAATGCTGATGTATGTTGCTGAAGGCAATGAAATTGGAGTATATCAATCACATGATGGCATTCACTGTTCAAAAGCTGATCCTCATGGAGCAAGTAAAGTAGGTATGGGAACTTATCTGCGTGGTATCAATACACAGGATTCAACGCCAGTAGAATGTCCAGCACTTCGTACAATGAAGATGCCTAATGGGAAAACTAAACAAGTTCTTTTCTTTGGTGCCAAAGCCCCACATGCTGGTCAAACTACTGGAACATATTACATTGTTGGTCATCTTGATCAAAATGGACTTTTTGCCCCCGAAACTGATGCTAAAAGACTAGATCAAGGTTCTGACTATTATGGAGCTAACTTCTCTGGTAGCTCAAATCTTGCTGAAGCTTCAAGAGCCATCAAATCAATGGGCTGGGTTGGTAACTGGTCCTATACAGCCAATGGGATTCACAATGACGAATCTGCAAATTCTGCTTTTACGAAACACTTAGGTTCTTATTCTGTTGCTAGAAATCTTGAACTTGGTAACGATATGAGTATTAAATCGACTCCTATTGTGGGTCAAGGTAAAGAAGTTAAACACTATAACTCTGTATCAAAAGATCATCCTATAAACGGCATCAATGCCTCTTCCAATCGACCATTCACTAATGGTAGAGATACTAATGGTACGATTTATAATTTACTTGATGTTCCTTCCTTATCAGTGAATAAGCTTTATAACTTACATTTCTACAACACCAAAAGTAGCTACCGAGGTCGTATATACATCGATATCTGGCAAGGTAACGACTATGTGCGCCTTAACTATGATCCGTCCAATGGCTTATACAACGTTAAAACGCGTTCTGGAGAATTAGATAGAGGAAGAAATGGTCAAGCTGCTTCAAGTTACTATTATGATGGACTACTTGGTAATGGGAATGGATATATTGCTGACTCGGGGGTTAAAAATCAGCATTCAGTTGATTTGAAAGTTCTAACTGATAAAAATTCAGTAGAGTTCTTCTTCCCCAACGGTCAAAGTTATACTGTAGCTCGCTTTAATACTAGTCAAAAACAAGACTTTAAGATTTTCACAGAAGATCCTACAAATGGGAATAAAGTAGATGTTACTCAAGCAAATTTAAGTCAAAATTAAAACCAATTAAGGAATATTCTTTCACTTAATTGGCTTTTTTGTAATTAAGTAAAAACAAATTTACAGAGTTACAGAAAAAGAAAAGGAGACTAAGCCTATGCCTTACTATGCACGTAGTCCACCGAAAACAACTAATACTTATAATCTTTAGCTTCTAATCCAAATTGATTAGGAGCTTTTTTATTTGAAAGGAAAATTGACCATGAAAAAATTTAATGAAGAAAAATTTGCTGAATATTTATTCAATCTAGTTGAAAATTTTAAAAATCCGACAAGTGATTACGATGAAGGAGCTTATGACACTCTAACTCGTATTTGTAAAGAGTTTAAAGTTGATCATTACGAAGAAGATATCAAAAACTAAGAACAAATCAGGAAGGAATAAAAATGACTGATCAAATTAATACACCAAATAAAATTGTTGATTTAATGAAACAAAAATATGGTTTAACTCACATCAGCAAAACAATAACTGTTACGTCTAACGATACACTATATACGCTTTATCGAAAAACTGCACGATATCTGTACAAAAATGGAGTTGAAAATGGCGACTATACAGATAAAGACGAAGTCTTAGCCTTATCTCATAAGCTAGATATTAAAGAAAATGAGATAAAAAAAGTTGATAGTTCTAAACTGGCTCCTGAAGAAAAAATAGAGTTCGAAAAGAAATTCAAATTTAAAAACACTCAAAAAGATAAATGGGAAGATCATATCTATCAGTATCAAAAAGATGGTGAAAAAACTTTTATATTTATCAAACCCAACGGTTCAATACCTTCCACTTACTATGGTCAAAGAAGATACTGGACTGATACGAACGAAACTATTAAGCAACGAGCCTCATTAAATACTTACTATAATGGTTTGCCAGACACAGATACCACTCCTTGGATAACTAGAGCAAATAATAGAAATGAAAAAGTATACTTTACAGCATACAGTCGTGATCTATTGATTGGATACGACAAACTAAATATTGACTTAAAACGAAACTTTAAAGAAAAATCATTAGAGCCACTCAACGAACTTATTGATAACTTAACTGATCCTAAAAATAGCGGGAGTAGCAATGAATATTTGTTTTCCCCTGATGCTTACTATGAAATATTTGCAAAACAAGCTCATATGCCAACTTATGAAGAATGGCAAAATACACCAGAAGAAAGCTTATTAAAGATAAGAATTAATAAAGAAGATACTGAGAAAAACCAAAAACCGAAATCTGCAATTGAAAAAGAACTATCGGAATACCTTATTAATAAAGATCAAATAATTCCTAAAACAACAGTTTCAAACGTTTTATCCAAAAATCAAACGTTAAACTTTGTTAATCGATACTTAAAAGATACATACAACTTAACGCTACAACAACAATATGATGCTGAGCAAGCTAGATCAAGTCATGCAACATTCTTTCAAACTAAAAAGAATATTGATAAAACAACTCAAACAGAAATGGAACGTCTCACTAATGATTTATCTAAACATTTTAAAAAAGTCGAAATTGATAATGATGTAGACTTGGAAGAATTGAAAAAATTTATTCCCGAATTAAAACAAACTGTTTCTGCTTTACCTCATGCAAAGAATGGAATTAAACCTATTTTGCGATTTAGAAAGCTCAAAAATCATAGAGCACTAGGCATGTTTACACCAATCAACAATACTTTAGCAGTCGACTTTAGATATGATAAGAAAACTAAAGAAACGGGCTTACAAAGTTTTGTACATGAATACGGTCATTTCTTAGACTATAACTACAATGGTAGATCTAACTTACCTCTATCTATTAACAAAAACTTTTCCGACTCTTTGCAATCTATTCAAGCAGAAATCGGAAACAGCTCAACGGCGCTCACTCCTAAAGAGAGTACTTATTTAAAGACACCTAGCGAAGTGTTTGCACGAGCCTTTGAAACTTATGCTTCAAATCTTGGATTAAATAACTCGGTAATTAAAGATAAAGAAATTTATAACAGTAAAATTGATATCAAATATTCTACTTTTACTCCAGATATCAAAAAGAAGATTTCCTCATATTTCGATAAACAATTTCCAACTATAAAACAAAAAATCCGTCAATTATCGCAAGAAAATGAAAAAGTAGTAGAAAATGAAAAACCAAAAATTTACCGCTACTACTCCTTATTTCGACCTATTAATCCTGGCACTTATCCAATGAAAAATTTTAAGCCGCTAAAGGTCGAAAACTTTGATGAGCGTAAAGATGTAGGTGGAAACGTCAAAGCATGGGGTTATGTTGAGTATCTAAACAAACTAAGTTTAGAAGAGCAACAAAACTATGACCTAATCAATGAGAAGCCAATTAAAGTTGCTCAAGCTATCCAGGAACTTAATCAAAAGAAACGACTAAATTTAACTGATGTATCGGTTAATTCATCTAATCCAAGCCAAGTAGAATACACAGTCTGGGGAAACGCTGAATCTGCCAATAAACATAAAGGGCTTTTTGCAACTTTAAATATTAATACTAAAGAGATTGATGATACTAATGAAAGCTCTATTATTAAAAACACTCAAAAAACTTTACTTTCTCAACAAAATGCGTTAAGTAAAAGCAAATTCTACGATTCAAAATTTATAGTGGCAATTAAGTCAAATATTAATAAATTGCAAAATATACCTGATCAACAATCAAGAACACAAAAAGAAAAAGGTTTGTCTAAAGCAGAAATGCATAGACAAGCCTTTTTGATTAGCCGTGGAAGAATGCAACCAACTCAGGACTCTAAAACTATGGAATTGTCCCAAAAATTTAAGGAAAAGTGGGCAACAAGACGCGGAGAAATTAATAAAAAACAACTTGCAAGAAAACACGCTATGCAATCACGGAATTTAGAAAGATAAGGAGATTAATATAATGACAAAATACGAAGATGATTATGGTATTAGTCCACGAGTATGGTCAAAAGCTTACTTGAAGAAGGATCTTACAGAAAAGGCTACACAATCACATAAAGCAAACATTGAATTTTCTGTGTGGCGATTAAGTCATAAACATAAATTAGGTATTAGTGATATCCATGAAGATCAGGATAATAGTATCTTGCATTTTTCTCAATATACAACTACTAAAGCAGCACAAAATCATTCAGGTTATCATGTTGCTTTATTCATTGATGAAGCCAATTCTCATATTCCAAAATATGCTGGATTGTCCGAGGTAGAAAGAAGAGTGGCTAACATACTTTTTAAGCAACAAAAGCAGTTATCTATAGACTCAGAACAACCTGAAGCCTTAAGAAAGAGGACTAAAGAAAATATGAGAAAACTAAATCCAAATTACATGAAACGTGAAAAAGCTAAAGCACATGCTTTATGTAAAGAACGTTTCTTACTCAGATAGAAAGAAGAAATTTTTATGAAATACACAGATGAGCAAGTAAAGCAAGCGGAAAAGGGAGATATTTTAGAATTCGCTGATAAAGTTGGCGTTGAATTAGCTCACACTGGTCATAATGAATACAAAGGTGTTGAGCATGATAGTTTAGTTGTAACACCATCGCGGAATGCTTGGTTTTGGAACTCACGCAATGTCGGCGGTGTTGGTGCTCTAAGTTTTGCAAAAGAATATCTTCTATCGGAAGAAAATCTAGATAAAAAAAATCGTTTCCTAAAGGCAATGGATATTGTAACTAAGGCTGGTATTAACGAGGCAAAAACTAAAGAAATCAAACGTGAACCGTTTAAATTTAATCCAAAAGAGATTGATAAAAGGTTTAATAAAGTAACAGCATATTTAACTAAAAGAAGAGGATTAAATGCTGATTTAGTACAAATGCTTCATACTCAGGGCATAATCGAACAAGATAAGTTCGGTAATGCTCTTTTTTTATGGCGTGATCCAGAAACCAGAGAAATTAAAGGTGCGACAAAACAAGGAACATGGATTAACCATGAGAAATTTGGTAAACGAGGTACGCTTAAACGAATTGAACCTAATTCTACATACGGCTATGGCTTTAGCTTTGATTCAATAGATATAACACAAGGAAAAGGAAAGCCAGAAAACATCAGATTCTTTGAATCAAGCATTGATGCTTTAAGCTACTATAATTTAAATCCTACCAAGCTAACTAACACGCGGTTCGTTTCCATGGATGGTCTAAAGAAAGAGGTTGTTGCAAGTTATATTAACTTAACAGCCAAGCAACTTACTAAATCTGGGAGCAGACTAAAGTCTATAGCATTAGGCGTAGATAACGATGATGCGGGCAATAAATTTGTTGAAAAAATGCAGAAATACCAAGCACGCGATATTGACGGAAATGTTCTTCAAATTTTAAGCGCCCAACCTAATACTAAGTATGGTAAGGATTGGAACGATGTACTCAAACATGTAAGTCAAGTCCAAGCTAGTACGCTTAAAACACGCTTAGCTAAACAACATATCCAACGGAGAGAACTTCAACTTTCGTAATTTAGACCGAGAATAATATTAAAAAAAGCAAAGGAATTTTAAATGAATAACTTAACGAATTTAACAGTCAAAGATGTATATTTTAACCTATTAACTCCAACACCCAAAAGAATTGCTATGGAACAAGATAATGACACATACCTAGCAACAATTGCTTTAGATAATGGCATTAGACTAACAGATCCTATTAATAAGACAAATAAGTTACTAAAGCAACTTAATTATGAGCCTATTACTTTTCAGCAAAATCAAAATTTACGAATGAAATCTTTTATTTTAGAAAACTGGTTAAAAGTAAATGACTATTCCGTAGATTCTGAAAAGGTCGATAACTTTGTTCACAAAAATCTAGCTAAAATGAATGTTGATTACTATTTTATTTCTAAATACTTAAATCTTAATAATAATCTACAACTAGAAAGATATTTGGAACAAGAATTAAAAAAGTTAGAAAAAATCGATTTAACAAACATTATTAACTTAGATGCGTAACCCAAAATATATTGCGTAAGCACTTTGAAGAAATTCAAAGTGCTTTTTTTATTTGAAAGGAAAGAAAATTGAAACTATTAATCTTAGCAGAAAAATCTAGTGCATATCAAAAGTTTGCACAAGTACTTGGTGGAATTTCAGGTAATATTGGTACTGATACTTATGAGCTAGTACACAGCCACGGTCATTTGTTAAAGTTAAAAGATCCTCAAGATCAAGTATCAGCTGATAAGATAGCTAGATATTCAGAATGGAATTCTTATGATGTTTTTCCTTGGAATTTAAACGATTTTGCATGGAAAAAAACATATTTAGATACTGATGCGAAGAAAAATGTGCAACAAATTAAACAGGCTGCTCAAGATAAAGATGCAATTGTAATTGCTACTGACTGCGATCCCTCAGGTGAAGGTGATTTGCTCGCTTGGGAAATCATCGAAGCTATTGGGTGGAGAAGTACCGTTTATAGAGCCTATTTTTCAACTGAGTCCAAAATCAAAGAAGCTATCATTAATCGCAAAGATGTTAGTGATAAGTTTCATAGTGGTGAATACTTAGAAGCAACTTCACGACAACGTTTTGACTATGGTTCAATGCAACTTAGTAGAATTGCAACTCTTGCAGCTAAGCAAGCTGGATACAATCCTAAAGTACTTAGATTAGGTAGATTTAAATCAGCATTAGCTAATATTGTTTATCAACAATGGCAAAAGATAAAAAACTATGTAAAGAAACCTTACTTTGAAGTTCGATATAAAGATGCCAACGGGAATGTTTTTAAAAGAAACTTTCAAGATGATGACACATTTAGATTTGAGCATAAATCTGATGCTAATAACGATTTACTAAGCTATAAGCCGGATAACGTAGTTATTGATTCTAATGTAACCAAAACTACTGAACCGCCTTCCTTGATTAACTTAATGGGATTAGCTGACTTATTAAGTAAAAAAGGGTTTACTACTAGCCAAGTCAAAGATACTTATCAAAAGATGTATGAAGCGGAATACGTCTCTTATCCTCGTACAGAAGATACCAAGGTAGATCAAAAAGACTTTGATGAGTTACTCCCTTTAGTTGACAGCATTGCCAATGTTGTTGGAGTAGATCATTCTCTATTAACTCATAGAACAGCACGTAAAAAATACATTACTGCAAAGGCTGATCACGGTGCCAATCGTCCAGGAATTAATGTACCCACTAGCTTAGATGAACTAGAAAAAAAGTTTGGAAAATGCGGTAAGGAAATATATATAACTTTGGCTAAAGCCTACTTAGCAATCTTATGTGAAGATTACGTCTACGAACAACAAAAAGCTCATTTAGCCAATAATCCAGACTTTAAGTCTGTTTCTAATCTCCCTAAGAAGTTAAATTATAAATTGGTCTTCAACGAACAAGATCTAGATTCTGATTCTAATAAGTCTAATCATCAAGGATTCCTTTCTACTGTTACTCCATACATTTATGAGGGGAGTAATCCAGCTCCGGCTAAACCAACTCTTAGCTTTTTACGAAAGTTTTTAAAGAAAAATAATATCGGAACTGGTGCTACACAACTAACTACTATTACAGATATTTCCAATCCTAAAGATCCAACTGCTCTACTTAAAGTCAAAAATAATGTATATGAGCTTACCTTTAATGGCTTAGCTAGTGCTCTTCTAACACAAGGCTGTCAAATTTCTAGCCCACATGTTACTAAACAACTACTTGAATATATGAAAGAAGTTAAACTATTCAAGATTGAATTTGAAAAAATTCCAACTTTGATGACGACTATTGTTAAGCATGATATGCCAATAATTCGTCAAAATATTAATGTAATTAAAAATAATTCAACATTGCAAAAACTTGCACTTGATTTACCAAAACCAGCTGAAAGAGTTAATGGAATCTATAGTCCAACTGGAGAAGAGATCAACTTCAGTAGAATATTTAGTGGTCATAGATTTACTGATGAAGAAATTCAACAGCTTCTTGCTGGTCAAACTATTAAGGTTAACTGTAAATCTAAAAAGGGAACTGCTATTATTGTTCCTGGTAAATTATCTGAGAAAACGTATCAAAATAAAAAATTCTGGGGTTTTAGCTTTGACGTAAATAAAATTGAATTCCCTGATGACGGTACACGAACTACAGGAATATTTAAGCCAACTGGTCAAAAAGTTACATTTAAAAATAGTTGGTCCTCTCATAAATTTACTGATTCTGAACTCCAAACTTTGCTAAATGGAGAAACAATTACAATAGAATGTACTTCTAAAAAAGGTACTCCATTAAGTGTCGAAGGAAAACTTTCTCAACAAAAATATAAAGATAAAACGTTCTGGGGTTTTGCCTATGATAAGAACACCATAAAATTTATCGACAATAATCATTTTACAGGTATTTATACACCAAATGGTAAAGAAATTAGATTTAAAAATAGCTGGTCTACTCATAAATTTACTGAAAGTGAAAAAGACAAATTATTAGCTGGCCAAAAAATTCGTATAAAACTTAAAGCTAAAAAAGGTTCTTGGTATGCCACCGGTGGCTTAAAGGAACAAGAATATAAAGGGAAAACATTCTGGGGTTTCTATGTAGAAAAGAAAGAATGGGCTTAGCAAAAAAACTACTTTAAAAAATTTACGATATGCGTATTATTTATGGTGAAAAGCCGTCATATTTTGCTTTACTTACTATTTAAATAAATATATAATAGTATTTAGTCATAATGTGATACGTATTCTGAATAAATTTGGCAATAGTTTATATTCAAGAAATGTAACAATAATTATTATTACTATTGTTAATGCTCTGAAGGATCACGTGAAAGAAAGACCTGAGTGGCAACTGCCACTCAGGTCTTTTTTTATATCCTATATATTATTTCTAAAACATATTCTTTAAATGAACTTGATATTATGATACTATCAAATACAAGAGTACTAAGGAATTCTATGTGAACTTAGTGCGCGTGTTTTGATTTTATAGGATTGATCAGAATACGTCATAAATCCTACTTGCCACTTTAGAAGTATCAATTTCTAGAGTGGTTCTTTTTTTACAACGAAATTTGCTATAATAAAAAAGTGCACTGACGATACATCAATGCACTAGTTAACAATTTAGAGGTGATCACTTTTGAAGGGGTTCTCTAATGTGCTTGGCTGGTGATGTATTGGAAGTACATCAGAACAAAAGCACAACCCGCTAAGCTATCAGCCTAATTGTTTGAATATAATTTGTTTGAATATAATTTCATTCAATACCTGCATAAATTATAGCATGGTTTAGCTTGTTTGAGAACTGTCTAGTATTGTTGCTAGACAGTTTCTTTTTTTCTTTTTATATATTACTTTACATAAGATACATTATATGAAGTTACATAATGCCGTTATATCACTTAGATAATAAATGTTCTCTACTTTTAAAAATTTACTTACTTAAGTTAATCCTACGATCAAATAATTGAACCATTTCATCAGTTAGATTATGCGCAATAAAGATTACCGTTGCAGGTTCTTTAAGAATATTTTTTAGAATTTGCTCTGTTGCAACCGAATCTATTGCCGAAGTACCTTCATCAATTAAGATAATCTTGCTGTTATATACTTCAGTTCGAGCCAAAATTATTTTTTGTCTTTGTCCTCCAGAAAGATTCTTTTTATCTAGATCTACGACAGTTTTAATACCATCAGGGAACTTTTCAAAGTCTGTTGCTAACTGAACCTTTTGTGCCCAATTCGCTGCTTTTTTATTCAGTCTACTATTAAACATCGTAATATTATCTTCAATTGTTCCTGGAAAAACAACTGGATCTTGCGGAATATATCCAATTTGCGAATAATCAGGATTGAGAATCTTGCCTAGTTTATCTTTAAAAACAATTTTACCTTGAGTAGGCTTTATTTCATTTAAAATCATTTTAAACAGCGTTGACTTTCCGGTTCCACTATCACCACTTAAAAGTACTTTTTCTCCCGCCTTAATCTGAATATCAGGATACTGGATTTTTTCACCATTAGGATACTGAAGAACTAAACCATGAGTAGAAAGAGTGTCAAAGTTTGTTAGAGAGTCTTCTTTTTTCTCTGAATTTGGTAACTCTTTAATTTCTTTCATTACACTATCTGCTAACGATCTAGTTGACTTAATTGAACCAATCTGTGAAGTAACATTAACAAGCTGAGAAAAAATTAAGCTAGAAAAATTCGCAATACTCATAAGGGTACCAATAGTTAACTGATGATTCAATACTAATAATCCAGTTGCCAGAAGAACAGCTCCTTGAGCAACCATATTAGCAGTATAAGTGAGATTACGTAATTCAACAGATTTTTTATCTCGAATTACTGTGGCTTTTTCTAATCCTGAAGAACTTCTAGCTAAGGCAGCAGATAATTTTGTCTTTGACCGATATCTTTGTAAAACTGCTAGCCCTGCTAACCATTTTTCAATGGTATCAATATACTTGCTATAGTTAGAGGAAACTTCATTTGTTGCTTTTTCTAATTGCTTAGACAACAAATCTGGCAAATAAAGCATAATTACTGCTAAAACTAAAATTAAACAAAGCAGCCAAAAATTAAAAGTTAAAACTACATATGCAGAAAATACTAAATCAACTACACAAAGGACTACATTAGATACTGGATCTAAAGCTTGATCGCTAATAATTTTTAGATCATTTGTTAATCTATTTTGCATATTAGATAGCTTATCTACAGGCTTACTTTCATAATAATGATTTATAAGCTTTTTCCTTAGATTATGAAAATATTCTTGCTCTTGTTTTGTAAAGAGATAACCAGCTAAGAATTGCATGACTCTACCACCAGCTGATGTCACTACTATCAAAATAATCCACAAAACAAATTTTTTAGTATCAAGATTTTTTAAAGAGTCAGTAGCAGGCGTCCAACCGTAACTTCCATAAGCAACTAAGGCCCCACCAATAACAGTCGAAACAATAAAAATAAAAGTATACTTATAATTAGACTTAAAAAACGATTTTATCATTAGCTAATTCACCTCAGCTTTCCCAATTGAGAACTTTTTTTGCCTTTTCCAGAACTTTAATCATGCCTAAATTACCATCCACAAAATCTAGGCTTACATGTTTAAAATCATCTGAAATCACATATAAATTATTTGATAAATATATAGTATACATATGTAATTCATTGATCATTTTCTTAGTCAAATTATCAATCTTACTATCATCTGTTACTTTTCTATATAAAAGAAGTGCGTAAACAATTCCAGATAGACCATTAGCAAAGCCACCAGATTTAGGTAACGTCGTTAATTTAAATCCATATGCTATTGTTTTTATTATTTCATCATATTTATCGGTGCCACTTATATATTTATAAAACAATAAAACTATCAAAATACCTGCTGTTCCACTCGATATATATGGCATAATATAAACTGATTTTTTCGATTTTCGAAATCCAACAAGACCATTATTAACGACTTTGTAATTTGTTAGCAAGTAATCTATTATTGTTTCAATATCTTCCTTTTCTTTCTGTGTATTTATATCAAAGTTATTAGCAAAAAAGTAACAATTTAAAACACTTAAAAATATACTTAAGTCACGTGACTCCAATTCTGATTTAATTGCATTGGAAAAACAATTTACTAATTCTTTTTTTGCTAAATTTATTGCGTTTTTGCTTTCTTGCGATATTGAATTAGTATTTTTGTTTTCTAAATATCTCATATTTAAATTGAGAATTTTATCTGTATACAAAACGTCTTCTTTATTAAAAAAGGATATTTGTTCAATATCTTGTGAGCAAATATTATCTAACTTACCACAAAAATAAGTATGTCTTAACTTAAGCAAAAGATCTTCAGGAAAGGTACAAATTTTCTCTTTATCACTTTCAAAATCTAAAATTAGTTTTACATTTAAAACACTTTTTAAAGAAGATTCTCTAGGATTTCTAATCAGAGTTAATGGTATCTCAACTAAAGCTTTAGGTATATGATATATCTTTGCAAATTCCTTAAAAAATGAAATTGTAGTTTTACCCGATGAATCAATTTCTAAGAAAGAATTAGCTCTACAAAAGAGAGACATAATTACATATCCTAATTGCTGTATATCTTGCTGCAAAGGAGGAAGAGTAGCCGTTTTTTTATCAAAAAAACCCGGTGTTCTAAAAAAACAAGATATCTTTTTCTTAGAAACATTAAATTCAGTCTGTTCAACATCTACAAAATTAATTGTTGATGTTTTTTCATTAACTAATATATTGTTTGCGGATATATCTCCTAAGAAGATATCTTTTTTATGTAATGCAAGTAACTTTCTACACATATCTTTTATTATTTCTAAAACTTTAAAGCTCTTAGGTAAAATTTGGGTATCTGTTGCATATCCTGATAAATCTTCTGCACGAAATTTATTAACAGTTACACCTGTAACTAATGTTTCGACTAAAAAATAATTATCATTTTCTATAAAACTTTCAACCACATGCGGAAAGAAATTAAAATCAATTAATTTTTTTAATTTTATTTTTTCATTCTTTAGTCTCTCAATTTGAGTACTATTACCATCTGAAAAATTTGGACGTGCATTTTTTAGAATATATGTATCACCATTATTACTTTTTACACAATATACTGACCCCGAGGACTTCTTATATATGTTCCGAATAGGTGTATACTTCAAAAATAAGTACTTACTGTGAGGACTTACCTCATCCTTATTTATGGGAAATGGTTCATTTACAAAATATGGTAACTGATATTTAGCAATTGAATAGTCTGTATATAGATATTTTCCATTTGGATCAAAAATACATTTATTTGAATCATTATTCAGAATTCCATATCTATAAAATATTACATTAGAGTCCTTATAACGCCGATCAGTTAATATATATATACCCTTTAGTTCTTTTAATTCGTGGAGCGAATAAAGTTTAGAAACTATTGACCTAAAATCTCCAGGCTGAGGATATATAGTTATAAACTTTCCTGTACTCCAAAACGAACATAGTCCAGAAAAATTCTTTTCTAGTTCATATTTATTAGCAATATATTTAAATGTAATATTATTTTTTTTGCAAAAATTAAAAATTATGTCTAGTATCTGTTCATAATTCTTAATAGTTGCTGAAATATGTATTTTAAACCCTTGATGTTCTTGAATTTTATTTTTTGAAAAATTAAATTGAAGAAAATAATGATCTTTATTTCTACTTACTTTTCTTAAATCTTCATAATTCAATGATAACGGCAGAATTGAAGTACTATACCACATATAATTTCCAGATATTTTATCGTTAAAGTTCCAAAATAATCTATCGTTCATGATAAAATATATCTCCTTTTTTTCATAATTCTACAATATTTTTAACAAAAATCAATATTTTTATTATTTTTTATTGACATTAATTAAATATAATATTAATATGTTCACTATAAAATTTGTTTTATCAAATTTTATTTTAATATTTTTTTAGGAGGATCATTATTATGCAAGAATTAATTGAATTACAAGAACTAGATGTAGAAGTTAACGCTACAGAAGCTGAATGGACTGGAATTTGTAGCAATCAAATTTCTACTAAATAATATTTATAGATTATAAAAATTTATCCTGTTGATGGATATTATAATATCCATCAACAGGATTTTTGTAGATTAAATAGAAAATAAAAAGGCTGTTTGTCAAACAGCCTAAAGTAGAAGATGAATAGTTTTGAGAAAGAATCAAACAACTGGAAAAAAGATGTTTGATTCTTTTTCTTTGAATATTTTCTTCGAGTCTAATTTTAATTAATAAATATCTAAACATACATATAATTATTTTTTTAATAATGCCTTACTAGCAACTAATATTTCATTCACTTCAGACCAAGTTAACCCTATTGCTGATTTTAATTCATGATTAATTTTAGCTTGTTCATTTTGTTCGTTTTGGCTTTCCTCAACTAAATATAAGTTTTCAATCTGAGTTGGCAAAGATTTATAACCACCTATACCAAGTTTTTCATTTTTTGTTTCTTTAAAAATCAAGGCATGCAAAATCAAATGTTCTAACAAGTTACAATAGACCAAATTCTTCTTTCTTTGATATAAAAAGTCATTATGTTGTCTTATAGATGACAAGTACGATAAATTTGAAAACTTATTCTCATAAACATGATGTAATATTAATCCATCTGACTTGTATTTCGACCGCTTTGGATTAATGGTTAGGCAATCGGTAATTACCATTTTTTGTTCTAAAATTTCTATGTTTTAAATTATTAAAAGATTGTTCATTAAAGTAATCATAATGACATTTACACTTTTTTTGTAAAAAATTAACTGCGTCTTGGTAGGTCATGGTCATTAATCTCGTGTAATAATTAATTGTTTTGATAAAAATCGCTCCTCTCTTTTCTACGCATATCTCTAAAAAATATCTATATTTTCTACTTTTTAAAAATAGTAAGCTCTTTAGTTTTATTCATCTTTATTTACTTTTTCTTCAATCTAAAAACTTTAAATCTGTGTTTTTTAAATCGTACTACTTTTTAGTATAAGTTGGATTAAATGGTATTCTTTTTTGATTTACTACTTGTTGCATAAAAAGAGTAACAGCAGCCGTAGAAGTCAGGCCCATATCTTCCACAGTCCTTTTAAACTCTTTTTTCAAGTCATCATCAACCATCAAAACTAATCTTTGTTTACTCATGTTTTTCTACCTGCAAAGGAAAAGGAAATTCTGGTTTTAATAAAATATTCTCATACAATAATGTTACAGCTTCACTTGCAGTTAAATTATTCTTCTTAAAAACATTTTCTGCCGCCTCAATAATCTGTGAGTTCATTTGAACTCTTACTAAATCCTTATTCATCTTTCTAGTCCTCTATTCCTATTAATTTGTTTTAATTGAAATTTTCTAAGCCTTTCTGGATATGTTTGTTTAAAATCAATTAAATCATCAATATCCTTTTCTGATAGACTCCCTCTTTTAACAATATTATCTAATTTAATAATTCTACTATCTTTAATATCAATATATGATTCTCTATTTAAACCTGCTGATTTTAAATCTTGAATTTTATAGTATCTAAGCTTAATGAATGGGCTTTTATTCTTAAACTTTGTGGTAATCTTCTGAAAAACTGCCTTACCATCTGGAGTGAAACCTGTAATTAAACCAGGTCTAAGCTTCCCCCTCTTTTTATCCTTGTTACTATCTATATCTTCCTCATAAATCCAAAAAATAGAAGCTACATCAAACGGTTGAAAATGATCATTCTTCATCATTATCACCATTTTCTGCATACCAATCTTCTAAGTCTTTTTCATTAGTAATTTCAGGAATTTCTTTATCCTCATTATCAGCAGCAAAGATAGCTGCTGCTTTTGCTTGTAATTCTTCTCTTTTGGTTAATTTTTGAAAAGGAATTTTTTGAGTATATGCAACATAAGTTAAAAAAGCATTTAATATGTTTTGCTGATCAATACCTGCTTGAGCTAGCTTAGCTTTTACACCACTTACCAAATCTGAATCGATTCGTACTTGGAATCTTGATCTATTTCTTTCTATCATTTGAATTCACCTATTTTTCTTTATCTATATCTTCATCAATTATTGTACCATATATATGCACTATGTGGTACAATAATTGACTTTAATCACACAAAAATCGGTATTATTGAACCTAATCAATCTAATACCGATTTTTAGCTATTTGGATTTTTCATAACTACTTAAGTCTTTCTTTTCCAATTGGTTTCTGTTCTAGTGGATTACATCCTAAATCTTTTATTTCTTCTTCTCTTTCTCGAACTGTTAGTCTAGATGTATTGTTCCAAAAATCAGCCGCTTTGTTTGATACGATTCGAGTTACTACTTCAACCTTGTTTGGTCTTCCTTCAAAATATGTTTCAAATTCCTTTATTGATTTTTCTATTGTAGACCTATTCATAGTTATTTTTCCTCAATCAAATCCATTAATTTAGAACATAATTCTTAATTCCGGATCAGTACAAATTAATTTAATCATTTGTTTAACCCAGTCTTTCGTAAAATCTTTTCGAATTGTATTTATAGCGTGCTCAATAATAGTAGAGTTTTGATTGTTGTTAAGTACTGCTTCTGTTAATATCAAAATTGACATTGATTTTTGAAATTTGAAATCATTACGTAATCTACTATAGTTTTCTACTATTTGGTCTTGATCATACATTTTTGCTTTCCTTTTTTATTTTTTGGATAAACTCAAATAACCCAACAATATCTCCATTATCTAACTTACCAATTGGCTTTCTACTAAATACCGCTTTCTGTGATATATTATATGTTCTATGTGTATCTACATAGGATAATTCTTTTAAGCCTGATTCTTTCCATTTTTTTATTGGATAATATAGTCGCCTTATCTTTTTAGATTTATTTTTAAATTTTGTTGTTACTTTAAATATATTTACACGTTCATCACTGACTTTAACCACTAAAGCCGGACGTATTTTTGAATCATCTTTATCATCAAATGGTACGTCTGCGATGTAAATCTCCATCGGTTTCATTAGCCATTAACCATCCAGTCATGAAAATTAGGAGATTTTTTTGGATCATACTGACCGTTTTTATCAATCTCAACCTTTTCTTCAGGTAATTCAACAATTAAATTTGACCAATCTAAAGCTGTCGGAAGCTTTTTTACAATTACTTCATTATTTTTTACTTCAAAAGAAACTTTAGCCCCTTTATCTAAACCTAAAGCCTTTCTAATTGCTGCAGGAATTACTAACTGACCCTTTTGGGATATTTTTCCAGTATATGGATTATCCATGGTATTCTCCTTTTCACTTCTTACTATTTACGTCTTACCTCTTACGTCTTATTTTATCATAAATTAGAAGATGTTGTATTAAATATATCTGTTTAGTGTAACATTAGGGTGTCCCCTATTGTTACACTTTCTTATTGCTGAAAAGCAACGAAAAAAAGTGTAACATAATACTGTAACAAAATATAAGAAGGAAAATCGTAAATGGCGTTAGTTTTTTATGCAAGAGTTAGTTCTGAAGAACAAAACTTGGATCGACAACTTGCTCGAGCAAAAGAAGTTCATGC
>NZ_JBCOVH010000005.1:0-94773 GCF_040919545.1 Lactobacillus sp. RTP31084st1_F9_RTP31084_210423 | reverse complement strand
GTCGTTTCGGCCTTTGCTGCACTGCTACTACTTGCACTAGTCGTTTCGGCCTTTGCTGCACTGCTACTACTTGCACTGATTGCATCGGTCCTCACTGCACTGCTTGAGGTGCTGGTGGCTGTCACATCAGCTGACACTGGCTGGCTGGTAACTAGCATCCCTAATCCCAGCGAAAATAATGAAATCCCCATGACAGCCCAATTCTTACCGCATTTATATAATTTATAATGCGTTTTAGTCTCTCCAAAATAATTATTCCTTAACATAAAAGAACCTACCTTTTTCACTTTTTTAGATAAAATCATGCCAAAATTCCATCATTAAATCAAACGGTTTCAAGAAACTACATTAATAATAACACTCAAGGCATAAAAAGTCAAAAAGTGTACTAATTCCAATCAATAAAACAGGAATTAGTACACTTTCAATTGTCTACGAATGACATTATGACGCGGTTTATCGACTATTTTTCTGTACGTTCCAGGACCGTAACACTCTCAACATGAGGAGTTTGGGGAAACATATCCACAGGATCAATCTCGTTAAATTCATAACCTTGCTCACGGAACAATTGCAGATCTCTAACCATTGTAGCTGGGTTACATGAAATATAAACAATCTTCTTAGGATCAGTTTCAACAGCTGCATCAATAAATTCTGGCGTTAATCCCTTTCTTGGTGGATCAACGAAGATCACATCAGTCTTAAGCCCCTCTTTAGCCCAACGCGGCATTACTTCTTCTGCTTTACCAACAACATATTCAGCATTCATGATCCCATTTAATTTTGCATTTGCATTAGCATCATCAACAGCTGGCTTGATAACTTCCATCCCCCGCACTGCCTTAACATGCTTAGCAACTGACAAGCCAATTGTTCCAATTCCAGAATAAGCATCAATTACCACATCATCTGGTTTAAGATCAGCCTTTTGAATTGCCAAGTCATACAAGCGCGGAGTTTGTAATGAATTAATTTGGAAGAAACTTTGCGGTGAAATTTTAAAACTAACATCTCCAATTTTGTCGGTAATTTGAGGCTCGCCCCAGAGCAAATAGTCTTTTTTGCCCAAAATCACGTTAGTCTTCTTAGGATTATGGTTCAAAACTACGCTTGTAACGCCTTCAATTTCGCTAATTTCTTTAGTTACCTTCTTTAACTGTGGAAAATCCTTGTGCAAACAAACCAAAATTACCATGATTTCCCCAGTAGCCTTTGAACGACGAACATCAAGGTAACGCACTTCACCCTTATTGTGGATTTCATCATAGGCTGGGACATGATTCTTTCTTAAAATATCACGAACTTTAATTAAAACTCGGTCAATCTCTGGATCAGTGGTAAAAAAGTTAGTTAACGGAACTAAATCATGCGAATGCTTTCTAAAGAAGCCAATATCAAGCTTGCCGTGAACCTTACGAACTGGTACTTGCGCTTTATTACGATAGCCAGTTTCTTCTGGACTAGGTAAAGTCTGACCAACCTTAATCTTATCTAAATCAGCCTTATGCAATAAGTTCACTACTTGATTGCGTTTAAATTCAAGCTGCTTGTCATACTTGATATGAGCAAGAGATGCTAGACCTGTTTGAACCCATTGACGAAGTTCAACGTTAATTCTATCTGGACTTTCTTTCTTGATTTTTTCAATTTTAGCAAAGGCAAAATTCTTCTTTACCTTTAAAATTTTAGCTGAAACAATTTCACCTGGAAGAGCATTATTTACAAAGACAGTCATACCGTCTAAGTGAGCAACCCCCATTGCTTCATAAGATAGGTCGGTAATTTCTAAGTCGACAATTTGATTTTTTTGCATAATTTCAATCCTTTTTAGATACTTGCTACTATTTTACTAAAAAATATTATTGCTTTTTAAAAGAATAGGCACTAAAGATACTTAAAATAAACCCCAAAATCAAGCTACAAATGATTAAGCTCCAAGTTCCAAAAACAAAATCACCCTTAAGCCACATATTATTTAAAAGCATTCCCCAATCAAACGGCCACCACATACTAAAAGCTGTCCGACTTAAGAACATTGCCAAAATTGAACTTAAAAATCCAATTCCTAGGGCAAAATATAAGTTAGTAATGCGGCACAGCCATGAATAAAATGGAACTAGCCAAATAGAGGTGAGCAAGATTCCAACTATAGAGCCAACCATTAATCCAATTTCCTCGCTACTTGAAAAAATAACTCGTACACAAATTACCAAAACCAAGAAAACTACACTCATTAAAATTGTTTGCAACATTCCGTGAATAATGCGACCAATTTCATAAGTAAAAAGATCTTGCGGCGAAGTTAAAATTTCTTTGAATTTTGTGGCTTGTTTTTGATAATAAGTACTAATTCCAATTACGAGAGCAATTGACATATTTAACCAAAAATAACTCCACTGCCCCATCATTAATTGCACTGAATATTGATTATCCCAGAAGACAGCAGTCATCATCAAAATGGCAATTAATGGCAAAAGCCAAACTAGTGAGCGAACAACGGTATGCTTTGTTTTTAAAAATTCAACTTTTAAAATATTAGTCATGCTTTATGCCTGCCTTTTCTAGAGTTGAAATAAATAGGTCTTCTAAATCTGTCTTTTGGTCGTAATCTTCTTCTAACAAAAGCTCACCATTACCTAAGATAGCAATGCGATCAGCGACTTTTTGAATTTCAGAAAGCATGTGACTAGCAATAATGATTGTTTTACCTTGCTTTTTTTCTAGCATTAAAAGTTCACGCAGTTCATGAATTCCAAATGTATCAAGGCCATTTGTTGGTTCATCCAAAACTACTAAATCTGGGTTTCCCATAAAAGCGAGCGCAATACCAAGACGTTGGCGCATTCCTGTTGAAAAGCCTTTAACCTTTTCCTGATTATGATCGCCAAAACCGAGCGTGTTCAAGATTTGCTCTTGATCCTTATTTTCAACATGGTGCAGCTTTAATTTCAATTTGATATTATCTTCAACAGTTAAATTGTCAAATAAGCCTGGTTCTTCGATTAATGAACCAATAGTTTTTAAATCTTCTCGCTTCCAGTTTTCACCCTTAAAATTAATATCGCCTTCAGTTGGCTTTTCAATTCCACTAATCATTTTCAAAAGAGTTGACTTACCAGCTCCATTTGGTCCCATAATGCAGTAAATTTTTCCTTCAGGAACATGAATATTGATTTGATTCAAAACATGTTTATTTTTGAAGTTTTTGCCTAATTCTTTGGTGGTTAAAATATCAGTCATCTTAATCCCTCAATTTATATTTATACTTTTTCTATACCTATCTATTCTATTTTACCGCTCAAAGTGCATAATTCGAAATTCTAATCATTTTTATTAATAAATTCATTGACATCTTTTTTTAAGCTTGTTATCATAATTGCAACAATTATCGTCACAGTAGTGCTTATGTTAAGCGTCAGAGAGCTGGTGGTAAAGTGCGAACCAGTCAGGCATAAGTTACGAATTACAGCGATCAATCTTTTATTCGGCCACAATCAGTGCCGTTATCACCTGATGAGAGTGCTGCAAACATGCAGTAGATAGGTGGTACCACGGTAATGCGTCCTGTTGATTAATTTCAACAGGACTTTTTTTATGGAGGATTATTTATGAAAAAGAAAGTATCTTTTCTAGAAGCAATTATTATTTTACTTTTAATTATTCTAGGCATTTCAGTAATTAAATTTGGTTTAATGCCAGAAGTTCCAGTTTTATTCACCGTTTGCTTATTAGTCTTCTGGCTCAGACTACGTGGAAATGACTGGGCTTCTATTCAAGATGGAATCAAGGAAGGAATTGGCGTTGCTATTATTCCAATCTTTATTTTTATCCTAATTGGGGCCTTGATTGGCTTATGGATCAAGGGCAGTATCATCCCTTCAATTATGGTTCTTGGCTTTCACTTAATTAGCGGACAATTCTTCGTTCCTTCTGTCTTTATTGTTTGCTCAATCGTGGGGCTAGCGATCGGAAGCGGCTTTACTACAATTTCAACCGTTGGAATTGCCCTCTTCGGAATTGGTGCCAGCATGAATGCCAATCCTGCTCTTGTTGCTGGAGCAATCATTTCCGGAGCAGTATTTGGCGATAAAATGTCTCCTTTATCGGATTCCACCAACCTTTCTTCCGCTGTTGCAGAAAGCGAATTATTCGCCCATATTAAAAATATGATGTGGTCAACAATCCCTGCTTTTATTGTTTCTTTAATTCTTTTTTGGATTTTAGGAAATAGCGGATCAATTGATGCTTCAAAGATTAATCATACTGTCGCAGTTTTACAGCATAACTTCATTATTACTTGGTGGGCAATCATTCCAATTATCTTAATGTTAATTTGTGCCTGGAGAAAAATCCCCGCTATTCCTACTTTATTTTTAAATATTGCTGTCACTGTCATTATGATTTTTATTCAAAATCCTCATCAATCCCTTACTGACTTAACTAACCTCATTATGAAAGGGTTCGTTGCCAAAACTAGCGACTCATCAGTGAACGCTTTGCTGACTCGTGGTGGTATTTCCAGCATGATGGATACGGTTGGCTTAATTATTGCTACCTTATCTCTTGGTGGTTTATTAATGAAATTCAACATTGTTCAAACTGCCATGGAGCCTCTAGTTGAACACCTTAAAAAGCCTGGTCGTTTAGTAATTACTACCATTCTTTCAGGTATCTGTATTAATTTATTTGTCGGTGAACAATACCTATCTGTTATCTTGCCAGGACGCGCCTTCAAGCAAGCATATGACAGAATTGGTCTTGCACCCCTTGCTCTCAGTCGTGTTCTTGAAGATGGAGGCAGTGTAATTAACTACCTAATTCCGTGGGGAGTAGCTGGTTCTTTTGCAGCTTCTACTCTTGGAGTTCCCGTTTTAGCCTTTATTCCATTCACATTCTTTAGCTTACTTTCTCCTGTCTTTTCAATTCTTTCTGGGGTCAGCGGAATTGGCCTAAAGTGGCAAAATAAGGCTGAAAAATAATTTGTTATTGATAAAATCCGTACTATATGCGCTTACATAGCAAAATAGTACGGATTTTTCATTGACGAAACTTTTAATACATTGTAAATTATTAGTAATTAAAAACATATTAAAGGAGGAATTGGATGGAAACAAATCATTTTCTAGTACTACAAACCGACTTCGGCTTAAAAGATGGTGCCGTTAGCGCCATGCACGGCGTAGCTCATTTGGTTGCTCCGCACGTTGCTGTTTCAGATTTAACTCATGAGATTCCACCTTATGATATTTGGGCTGCATCTTACCGCCTCTATCAGACAATCAAGTATTGGCCAAAAGGCACGACTTTTGTTTCGGTAGTTGATCCAGGTGTTGGTTCAGATCGAAAGAGTATTGCAGTTAAAACAAAAAGCGGACATTTTATTATTACACCTGATAACGGCTCATTAACTCATGTTGCAACTTATATGGGACTTGAAGAAGTAAGAGAAATCGACGAACAAAAAAATCGTCTTCCTTATTCTTCAGAAAGTAACACCTTCCACGGCCGTGATATTTATGCTTACAATGGTGCCCTTCTAGCTGATGGTGAAAAATCCTTTGAAGATCTAGGAGAGCCATTAGACCCAGCTTCAGTTGTAAAATTACCACTTACTGAAGCTAAATTAGAAAATAATCATCTAAAGGGATCAATTGATGTATTGGATATTCGCTTTGGTTCTTTATGGACGAATATTCCTTATGACTTAGTTAAAAAAGCTGATATCAAACGTGGCGACAAACTTACCGTCACAATTACTTATCAAGGTCAAACTTATTATCATGATACAATACCTTTTGTTACATCATTTGCTGATGTAGCAATCAAAGATCCTTTGATGTACATCAATTCATTAGTCAATGTAGGTATTGCGCTAAATCAAGCTTCATTTGCCGATACCTACAAAATTGGTACTGGAAATGATTGGAAAATTGATTTAACTAGAGAATAATTTATTTACGGGGGAAAAATTATGAACAAGCAAAAAGGTTTATCAGTAAAAAGCGTCGTTGCAATTGGTATCGGAGCAGCAATCTATGTTATTTTGGCACGTTTCACTTCAATTCCAACTGGAATTCCAAACACTAATATTGAAATTGTCTACCCATTCTTAGCTTTACTTGCCACTATTTACGGACCTGTTGTCGGCTTTTCTGTTGGTTTCATCGGCCATGCACTAGGTGACTTCTTAATGTATGGTCAAACTTGGTGGAGCTGGGTTTTAGCTACAGCTGTTTTAGGTTTGATCATCGGTCTTTACGGTATGCGCCTTGACTTAGATAATGGCGTCTTCACTGTTAAGCAAATGGTCGGCTTCAACGTGGTCCAAATCATTGCTAACGTTATTTCTTGGTTAGTAATCGCACCAGTTGGCGATATCTTAATCTACAGCGAACCTCAAAACAAGGTCTTCTTACAAGGAGCCACTGCAACCATTACTAACTCACTTGCTATTCTTATTTTAGGAACCATCTTGCTTAAAGCTTACGCAGCAACTAAAGTTAAGAAAGGTAGTTTACGTAAAGACTAATCACGAAAGGTTACTCAATTAATGACAGAACCGATTATTGAATTTAAAGATTTTTCATTTAAATACAATAGCCAAGCTGAACCCACTCTTAAAAAGATTAATCTCAAAATTAATAAGGGTGAGAAAATTCTCTTGGCCGGACCTTCAGGCAGCGGCAAATCTACAATTGGTCGCTGCCTTAATGGTCTTATTCCAAATATTGATCAAGGCAACATCACAGGTAAATGCTTAGTAAACGGAAAAGATATTACTAAAACTAGTCTTTTTGACTTTTCATTTACTACTTCCACAATCTTACAAGATGCAGATAGCCAATTTATTGGTCTAACAGTTGGCGAAGATATTGCTTTTGCTCTTGAAAATGATTGCCAGCCTAAAGCCAAAATGCATCACACTGTAAACCAATGGGCAGAAGAACTCCAAATTAAAGAGCTTCTTAAACAATCGCCGCAAAGCCTTTCTGGCGGTCAAAAACAAATTGTTGCCCTAGCCGGCGTCTTGGTCGATGAATCACCAATTTTACTTTTCGACGAACCGCTTGCTAACCTTGATCCTGCTTCCGGACTCAAAACAATGGCTATTATCGATAAAATCCAAAAAGAACTTAATGCCACAGTTATTATTATTGAGCACCGTGTCGAAGAAGTTTTGAGTCAGCCAATTGATAGAATAGTTTTAGTTAATGATGGTCAAATTGTCGCCGATGAGCCTACTAATCAACTTCTTCATGAGAATAGTTTAGAAAAAATTGGCGTTCGTCAGCCGCTTTATTTAAAAGCGATGACAGCCGCAGGTATTAACTTAAGTTCAATTAAAAAGCTAGACAAAATTGCGGACTTACCTACTTCTGACTCAATTAGCCAAGAATTAGAAAATTGGGTTGATCAAGTTCCAGTTAAAGAAAGTACAGCTACTCATCAACCTTTATTAAAACTAGACCATGTCGGCCACCAATATAATAAAAATCAGCCTTATCCTTTAAAGGACGTTTCTGCTACCATCAATCAAGGCGATTTTATCTCAATTGTCGGTCAAAATGGTGCCGGTAAAACCACTTTATGTCGCATCATTTGTGGTTTTATTTCTAATGAAGGCAAAATTACACTTAAAGACCAAGATCTAGCTAATTTATCAATTAAAGAAAGAGCCGAAAAAATTGGCTATGTAATGCAAGATCCTAATCAAATGATCTCGCAAAAAATGATTTTTGATGAAATAGCTTTAGGATTACGTCTGCGTAACGTGGATGAAGAAACGATCAAACAAAAAGTAAATCAAACTTTAAAAATTTGCGGTCTTTATCCTTTCAGGCACTGGCCAATTTCTGCTCTTAGTTTTGGGCAGAAAAAACGTGTAACAATCGCTTCAATTTTAGTCTTAGAACCAGAAATCATTATTCTAGATGAGCCAACTGCTGGTCAAGATTGGAAGACATATACCGAAATTATGGGCTTTTTAAAACACTTGAACAAGCTAGGCAAGACCATCATTATCATCACGCACGATATGCACTTAATGCTCGAATATACTACACGCTCGCTTGCCTTCACTAAAGGAAAACTAATCGCTGATACAAGCCCGATTGAATTACTAACTAATCCTAAACTAATTAAAGAAGCGTCTTTAAAGAGAACGAGCTTATTTGAACTTGCGCAGCATTACGACTTGCCTGATCCAAATAAATTTGTGCAAGCCTACATTAATTCTGAACAAAAGAACTGGAAGGATGAAGATTATGAATGATAGTAAAATTTTAGGCTACCAGCCAGGGAATAGTTTTATCCATGCCTTGAATGCTACTACAAAGATGATCTTTTTAATTCTAGTTTCAGTTGCTTGCATGGTTACTTATGACACTCGCTTCTTAATTGCAATCTGTATCCTATCCTTGATCTTACTAAAAATAGCAGGTATTAAATGGAAACAGGTTTCTTTTATTGTTAAGTTCATTATTGTTTTTGCCATAATTAATATCTTGGCAGTTTTCATTTTTCAACCCACTTATGGCGAAAGCTTATACCATTCAAGAACAGTTTTAATCAATGCGGGATACTTTACCTTAACTGCTCAGGAATTATTTTATTTGCTTAACGTTAGTCTGAAGTATATCTGCTCTATTCCCCTAGTTCTGCTCTTTTTATTAACAACCAATCCTAGTCAATTTGCTGCTAGCTTAAATAAAATTGGTGTCAGCTACAAGGTTTCTTATGCCGTTTCTTTAGCCTTGCGCTATATCCCTAATATCCAGGAAAGTTACTGGTCAATTTCTGCTGCTCAACAAGCACGGGGAAATGAACTTTCTAAAAAAGCATCTCTTGGCAAGCGAATCCATGGAACATTAAACATTGTGACCCCGCTTATTTTTTCAAGTCTTGACCGTATTGATACGATCAGTACTGCCATGCAGCTTAGACGTTTCGGCTCAAAGAAAAAGCGGACTTGGTATGTAGCCGAAAAATTTAGCTTGGCTGACTATTTAGTTACTAGTCTAGCTTTCATTCTTGTTTTAGTTGTTATTTTGCTCTTTAAAGTCAATTCAGGACGCTTTTACAATCCATTTGTGTAAAAGTTTCTTTTACTGTTAAGATACGTTAAAATATATTAATAATAATGAAAGAGGGAGAGCTTATGAATAACTTTTCACAAGAACCAGAACGTCGTACAATCGTTGACGTAACTGGCTTAAATAGATTCTTAAGCAGAATGTACGGTATGATGACAATCGCCGTTTTAGTTTCTGCTTTAAGTGCTTACTTAACAATGACTGTCTTTAGAACTCAAGTAATGACTTTATTTGCTAGCAACCCAGCAATGACTTGGATTTTATTGTTAGTTCCACTTGCATTAACTTTTGGAATTAGCTTTAGAGCAACAAGAAATCCCGTAGCTAGCTTCGTCATGTTAATGATTATGGCAATTGTTTACGGAGTTGAATTCTCATTGATTGCTGGTGCCTATACTGGTCGCAGCATTGCTTCCGCATTCGTTGCTTCATCAACTGTTTTCATTACGATGGCAGTAATTGGTACAACTACTAAGAAGAACTTAAATAATCTCGGCTCTTATGCTTCTGCTGCCTTGATTGGTTTAATTGTTGCCATGCTTATCAACATGTTCTTAAGAAATCCAATGGTTTCTTACGTCTTTTCATTCATCGCAGTTATTATCTTCACTATCTTAACTGCTTGGGATGCACAAAGAATGAAGCAAATTTACGAAAACTACGGTGGTCAAGTTTCAGTTGATGGTTTGGCTGTTGCAGGTGCTTTAGCACTTTACCTAGATTTCGTTAACTTGTTCTTACAATTCTTACAAATCTTTGGATTTAGTGACAGAAATTAATAATATTTATGAAAAAATGCGAGGTGCTTTTGAAAGTTACCTCGCATTTTTATTTTGTGTTCAAATTTACAAAAAATTTCAAAATTTTTTTGTCCCTCTTCCTCCCCATTCTCATGCAATTTTTCCCAATACAAATAACAATCTATAGTGTTTTTATTCAAGAAAAATACTAGATATTGTGTTATCCTCTTAAGTGTCGACAAGATATTGTACTTAGGGAGAGATAAAAATATGTCTGATTTGAGAATCACACTTGATCCAGATTTCATTGCACAAACTAAAAAAGAAGTTACTCCTCACTGGGGTGAACTTGGTTGGGTTACTTATAAACGTACTTATGCTCGATGGCTCGATGATAAAAATCGCTCTGAAAATTGGGACGAAACTGTTAAACGCGTGATCGAAGGTAATATTAATCTTGACCCACGTTTAAAAAATGATCCTAGCGAAAAGACCATTCATGAATTAACAGCTGAAGCTAAACAGTTATTTCGCCTAGTCTATGGTCTAGCTGCTACTCCATCTGGTCGAAACTTATGGATCTCAGGGACTGATTATCAAAAGAGAAATGGCGATTCACTAAATAACTGCTGGTTTATTGCCATTCGTCCACAAAAATATGGTAATAGCCACATTGTTCCTGCTTATCTTACACAAGACCAAATTGCACCATCAATGCCTTTTTCATTTTTATTTGACCAATTAATGAAAGGTGGCGGCGTAGGCTTTTCTGTAGTTGACGAAAACATTAACCAAATTCCAAAACTTGATCAAAAAGTAGATTTGGCTATTGTTATTGACAAGAAGAGTAAGTCCTATGACGCATCCCTTAAGTTAGGCGCTACTGATCTTGATGAATGGAAAAAAGCTAATCAAGAAAAAGAAGATTACATTTACTACAAGCTCCCTGATACTCGTGAAGGTTGGGTCTTAGCGAATGCTCGTTTAATCGACATACATTTCAATTCAACTAATCCTGAGAACAAGAAAAAACTAGTACTTGATATCAGCGATATCCGCCCTTACGGAGCTAAAATTCATGGATTCGGTGGTACAGCTTCTGGTCCAATGCCACTAATCGAAATGCTCTTTGACATTAATCAAATTCTTAATGATCGTGCTGGTCAAAAACTAACTGCAGTTGATGCAACAGATATTTGCAACTTAATTGGTAAAACCGTCGTTGCTGGTAACGTTAGAAGAAGCGCAGAACTAGCACTTGGTTCAAGCGATAACCAAGCCTTCATTACTATGAAGCAAGATAAAAAGAAACTTTACCACCACCGCTGGGCATCAAATAATAGTGTTGCAATTAATTCTGAGTTTGATAACTATCAACCAATTGCTGACAGTATTCTACACAACGGTGAACCTGGTGTTGTTAATCTAGAATTATCCCGTAACTATGGCCGCATCAAAGATGGTTACCAAGCTGGAATTGATAGTGAAGTTGAAGGAACTAACCCTTGCGGAGAAATCTCCTTAGCTAATGGTGAACCATGTAACTTGTTTGAAGTCTTTCCTTTCATTGCTCAAAAACAAGGCTGGGATCTGAAAGAGGCCTTTAAACTAGCTGCTCGCTACACCAAGCGTGTTACCTTTAGCCCATATGATTGGGAAGTATCTCGTAAGATCATCAACAAGAATCGCCGGATTGGGGTTTCAATGTCTGGAATTCAAGACTGGATTTTATCTACTTTTGGTCACCGCGTAGTGACTGGCTTTAAGACTGCTACTGATTCAGAAACTGGTAAAGAAATTAAAGATCCAGTTTACGACCCTGAAATTATTAAAACAGTCGATGGTCTCTACCAAGCTGTTATTGATGCTGACAAAGACTATAGCCAAGAACTAAACTGTAACACCTCAATTAAGCACACTACAGTTAAGCCATCTGGTACTGTTGCTAAACTTGCTGGCGTTTCTGAAGGGATGCACTTCCACTATTCTGGCTACTTAATTCAACGTATTCGCTTCCAAGAAACCGATCCTCTTCTTCCAGCCTTAAAAGACTGTGGCTACAAAACTGAGCCTGACATTTACACGCCACATACAATTTGCGTTGAATTTCCAATTAAGGCAGCTAATGCTGACAGTGATAACTTTGCTTCTGCTGGAACTGTTTCAATTGCTGAACAATTTGCTACTCAAGCTTTCTTACAAACTTACTGGTCAGATAATGCGGTAAGTTGTACTATTACATTTCAAAATGATGAAAGCGATCAAATAGCTCCATTATTACATCAATATCGTCATGCAATTAAATCTACTTCACTTCTGCCTTACTATGGTGGCTCCTTAAAACAAGCTCCAAAAGAACCGATTAGTAAAGAGAAATACGAAAAAGCAGATAACCACATTACTGGTAATGTCGAAATAGTCTTTGAACAAACTAATGATGATCAAAAGGGTCTTGAATTAGTAGATCAAAGCGATTGTGATAATGGTGCTTGTCCAATCAAATAATAAGAGGAGTTTCTAGAAATGAAAAACACTAAAAAGTTAAGTATTTTTGCTGCAATTATTTTATTTTTTACCTTCAGTCTAACTGGTTGTCAAAATAATCAAGAAAAAGCTAAACCCAAAACTGACCAAATTACAGTTACTTACACACTAAAAGATAATAAAAAGACTTTTGCTAACAAAAAAGTTCACCTTAAAAAGAACTCTACTGTAGCTACTGGTCTTAAGAAAAACTGGAAAGTAAAGAGCCAAAAAGAATTTATTACTGCTATTGATGGTAAAAGTCAAAATTCTCAAAAAAAGATTTACTGGACTTATACAGTAAATGGCAAAATGGTAAACAAAAGTGCCTACCAACAAAAGCTTAAGAACAAGGATAAGGTAGTCTTTACCCGGAGTAAATATTAATGGCTACCGAAGAATTAGCTGGAACTAAGAGGCTCGCACTCTTAGGAGTTTTGACCGCCTTATGCGTTGTTTTGAGAATTTTCAAAATTATTCCGGTTCCTAATGTTCAACCAGTTACAACAATTATTATGCTTACTACTCTCTTTGTAAGTGGAGGGATGGGATTTGCCCTAGCTATCTTAACCATGATTATTTCTAATATTTTTCTTGGTTTTGGTATTTGGACAATTCCGCAAATTCTAGCTTACGGTGGTTGTGTTTTAACAATTCTACTATTTAAAAAGCTAACTCCCCTAACGAAATGGTTCTGGCTGCAATTAGCTCTGGTCGCATTTTTAGGAATTGAATATGGTATTTTAGTAGATTTAGGAATGACGATTTTCGGTGGTTTACCAGCCTTTATTGCATACTGGGCAGGTAGCATTTTATTTGATACCTATCATGCAATCGGCAATGTTGTTTTTTACTTACTTTTATATAAACCTATCTCTTTAGCACTTAAGCATTTCTTTGAGGATTAATATGACACTTAAAATTTATACTAAAGTCGGCGACCAGGGAAAAACCAAGCAAGTTAGCGGTAAGATGGTGCCAAAATATGACTTACAAATTGAAACTCTCGGCAATCTTGACGAACTCCAATCTTACTTAGGTGTAACAATCGCCAACTTATCAGATAACTGCCAAGTTCTAAAAGATGAACTACAAAAAAGGCAAAAAGAACTATATCAATTCCAAGCTGATATTGTCGTCAGACGACATCAAGAAATTACTCCAGATAAGGTAAAAGAATTGGAAAGTAGAATTGATAAGATTACACAGCAATATCCTAGGATTCCAGCTTTTATCCTTCCTGGTGGTTCACCCACCGCTGCCAATTTGCAGTATAGCCGTACATTGGCACGGCGCGCTGAACGATCACTAGTTGAACTAAATGACAAAAAGCAGCCAATTTCACCTTTTAATCTGGAATATATTAATCGCCTTTCTGACTATCTATTCACGCTAGCACGCTACGCTAATGTCTTAGATGGATATCAAGAAGTCAAAAGTAAATAAAAATGAACTCCGTTAGAATAAGATCTAGCGGAGTTTTTTTGTGATAGTTAAATTTGTAAATCAATTTTGCCTGCCCTATACTTAATTTATAAGTTTATATAAGGAGTTATTTATGACAGTTCATATCACGAATTTATATGGCATGGCAATGAATAGTGTTGCGCAATTAGCACAACAAATGGTCGCTAAAATCGGAGTCCAAATGGGAATGAACGAACTCGGTATTTACGCCTACCACTGGAAAGAAGAACCAGACCAAGCTAAGAGTACTCGTTTTGACGGCATTATTGCCTCCTTATCAGTCGGCGATACTGTTATCTTCCAATCCCCTAATTGGATAGCAATTGAATGGGATCAAGCTTTGATTGATCATGTTAATATGTCAAAAAAATCATTTTTATCCACGACGTTATTCCCTTAATGTTTGAAAGCAATCGATACTTGCTTCCTCAACATATTGACTACTACAACAAGGCAGATGTCTTAATCGTACCTTCTAAAAAAATGTACGACTTTTTAAGAGAAAATGGATTAAAAGAAAAACCTTATGTTGTACAGCATTTTTGGGATCACTATCCTTGTCAAATTAATTATTTTGTTACCCCGCAAAATAACAAGGTAATTAATTTTGCTGGTAATGCAGACAAGTTTGACTTTGTTAACAATTGGGGAAATCCACGCGTTAAGTTACAAGTCTTCTCAGATCCATGCAAAAAATTTGAAGATCAAAACTTAGAATTTATGGGTTGGAAAAATGATCCGATCTTACTTGAAGAATTACGTAGATCTGGTGGTTTCGGCCTAGTTTGGTCAGAAGAACCTTACTGGTCAGAATATATGACAATGAACACTTCATATAAACTTAGTACCTACCTTGCTGCTGGAATTCCAATTATTGTAAATAGCCAAACTCCCGAAGCAGAAACTATTAAACGTAAGAAAATAGGAATCATTGCTGATAGTTTAGCTGAAGCACAAGCCAAGGTTCTTCAAGTCAATGATGATGAATATAAAGAAATGACTGATAACGTGGAAAGCTTTGCTAAATTAATTCGTGAAGGTTATTTCACTAAAAAAGCCTTAGCCGATGCAGTAGTTAAAGCCAGATACGAATAAATTTTGTTCATTGTATGCCGAATTTAAATTAATCCATAATCTATATACAAAAGGGTTGCTAAGCTCTCAAATGCTCAGCAACCCTTTTTATTAGTTTTTCCACTTTTCAAGAATAGCCAGTTTTTGTAGTGTATCTCTGTATTTCAAATATTCTCCCTTATCTAACGCATGATTTTTCCATTTTTCTAACCGATACCGATAAGCAGATTCTTCATTACTCGTATCAAAACCAATTAAACGTAGAATTGTAATTCTTTCCTCAATTGATCGTAAAGGAAAGACATCAGTTTCACTTACACTGGCTGATACGCTTGATTTTAAAATACGATGCGTATAAATCGCTTTATTTTCATACGCAATTTTATTTGCAAGTAAATATATCTTCCATGTAGTCAAATCATCTTCTACTGGAACATTTTCAGGATAAACTATATTTTTAAATAAAGAGCGTTTATACAATTTATCCCATGGAACGGTAAAAACTAAAGACATATTGTAGTAATCAGTGCGATACTGCAAACTAAACCATTCTTTGATTGAATAATCTTTTTCAAAATAGCTATCTTTATTTAGCCAATAAGCAAAAGTCGACTTATCATCATAAAAAATGTTGAAATTCCCTGCTGCTATATCAGCCTTATTTTTTACGGCTAAGTTATACAAGTCTTCAATATGATGTTGATCAAGCCAATCGTCATGATCGACAAATAAAACGTATTCGCCAGTTGCTAGGGTAAGGCCTGCATTTCTGCTTGAACCAACCCCACCATTTTTCTTATGAAGAACTCTAATTTGATTATATTTTTCACGATATTCTTCACATATTTCTGGTGTATGATCAGTTGACCCATCATCTACTAAGATAATCTCTAAGTTAGTATAAGTTTGAGTCAGAACACTTTCTACACACTGCTTTAAATATTTTTCATCATTATATACTGGTATAATTACAGAAACTTTTTCACTAGTATCCATTTTAAACTTACTCAATTCTCTCTATTACCTGACTACTATAAGTCTTATCATGAATTGGCGCGATATTTGCATCACGATTAAATTCGGCCGTGTGCTTATTCTTTAATTTTACTTTATCAGTAACTCCCATTTTGAACCATTCATATTCTGAATCAATATGACCAATGTCAATCTTTTGATTATTAAGATCTTGCAAATCATCTACAATAACCTTAGCTGTAGGTCCAAGCATTAATAAGATCAACCGATTTTGGGCATTATTTCTAGTTGCCTGTTCAATTTGATCAATCTTTTCATATGAATTCTTAGCTGGACACAAAATTCTCTTAATTGATTTAGCATTATCAAATAAATCATTTCCTACGCCTGAACGTGAATACTTACCTTCCACAATTAAAACATCACGTTGATTCCAAATCTGTCTTAACTTTTCAAAATAACCAGGACTTTCGCTTTTATCGACTAAGTCAATATATGGCCTTGACACAAAAGTAGATCCATACCAATTTCTAGTTTGTTCTATTCGCTTCAAGAAAGCAGCATTCTGCGGGAAAAAGCGCTTCTTATAAGTTCTTTGAGCATAGTCATTGTAGCGTGCCAAATCTTCAAATACATCTGGCAAACAAATCAGCGTATTGTCGTAATTGCCGCTTAAAATAATACTTTCTAAGCGTAGAGCTAATTCTTTATTGTAGTCTTGATAAAAAATGGATTCACCACGAATAATATTAAATTCGCCATCTCCAAAACGAATGACTGACTTATGTTCATTCAAAATTAAGTCTAATGATTCATCAATATCTTTTACTTTAATGTCAAAAGCAGAAGTTTCCTTTTTCTTATCAATTATTTTTTTAATTGCCTCTACCATTTCATCTTGAGCGTCATTTGCGAAAACATAATATTTATCATAAGAAATATTATTATTTTTCGTTTCTTCAAAAGAAAGAATTGGCTTTTGCTGGTTAATAATTTTTTCGGTAACATCATCTTCCTTAAGATAGTTAATATCTAAAGAAAAGTCAGCATTGCTAATTAAATTATCTAAAGTTGGATTCATGACAAATGGATATAATTGGACATTGTCATACTTTACCAACTTTTCTAGGAGCCACGACATATTGGTATATGAAGCAATATTAAAGCGGACATTAGGTAATTTTTGAATTAACGACTCTAAATCTTTTGTTTCGGCAACACGAGCAAAAATAAATGTTTCAGCATCAAATTCTTTTCTTCTAATCTTGCTCTTATCGAATTTACCATAGTGCTTAACAATATCTGACCATTCTAAATTATGATATTGCCACCAATTATTTCTTAGATTTCCTGTTGAAACTAAATTAAACGGATTATCATCACCAGAATAGTTAATAATTCGAGGAATAGGCACCCTATTGTAATTATCAAAAACTACTTGTTTATTATTCCAATAAGCATTCTTTTCAAGACCAATCTGATAATTGTATGATAAGTTTAATTCACCAATTTGGTTTTTAAATACCTCATTAATAACCGCCTGATCACTAGCTACTGCTTGCTGCTTACTCATCTCAATCAGCTTAGAACTTACCTTTTTCTCACGCCAGCGCTTATTATTGATGAGCATCACTCCTGAGTTAAATTGGTCTGGATTTTGATAATCATGTACAGCAAACAGCATCTTATCATCAAAATTCATTTGGAAAATGCTTTGAAGATTATCAGTTACAATTAAGTCTGAATCAAGATAGAGAACCTTATCGGCTGAAATTAAATCAGGAATTAAAAAACGACCAAAAGAAATTTTCTTAATTTGATCAGAGCTAGGCTGAACATCACCTAAAAAATTCGGATCAATTTTTTCATCAATTATCTTACTTCCAAATTGGTTTACGTATTGATTAACGTTAACAAACCATTCATGTGGAATATTAAAGTTAATAATATGAATTTCTACATGTCGATTATGAAGAAAAATTGACTTAAGCGTTGTCTCAATTTTATTTAAATCGTTAACATCAGCATCTAATGCAATAGTATCCATTCATTCTCTTCTTTCTATAAGACTAGGTATCTCATAACTACTTGGCTAATTGTCTAATTCTTTGCACCATTTGATTTACTTGATCATCATCAAATACCTCATACCTTGAATATTTATTATTTTTATCTGCTGTTGATTCAAATGATAAGATTGGAATGTCTTTTTCTTTTATTTGTTCAACAATATCTTTTTCTTTATTTCCTTCATTTATATCTAGATAAATATTTGTATTCTTAAATAAATAATCCAGACGTTTTCCAATTACAAAAGGATACAAAGTAATATTAGGATATTTAGCCAAATGCTTTAAATTCCAAGCCATATCACTCCAAGCCGCAACATTAAAATGAAATTCTGGTAGCTTTTGCACTAATTCTTCTAAATGATCAATAATAGCTGAGTTAGTAAAAGTAAATATTTCTCCAGCAAAATGTCTTTCTTTTAGTTTATCCAAATTTAATGGCTTATACTTTTCTACTACTTGGCTTAACTCTAGATTTCGATAAAACCACCAAGTCTCCCTCATTCTTCCTTCAGAAAAGATATTGAACGGTTTATCATCTGAAATATAATGAATTATTTTTGGATTCTTTACTTTATCCAATATTTCAGTTGCTGTTTCTGTATTAGAATTATTTGACCAAAATAGAAATCTATCCGCACCAATTTGATAATTATATTTAAAAGATAAACTTCCGATTTCATCCTTAAACCAATTGTTAATTGTATCTTGGTCATCTTGCGGAAAATTATTTTTCCGAGCAAAATCTAACAGTTTTTCGCTCAAATTATGGTCTTTACGCAATTCCTGATTATTAATTAGTAAAACACCTGCATTTATCGAAGGTACAGGAAGATCTACTCTACTTTCATTTTTATTTCTAACATCAAAAATATGCGTGACTGCTAAAATCTTTTTTCCATTAAACTTGCGAGAAAATAGTTCATCAATTTCATCATCTACAACAAGATCGGAATCTAAATATAATACTCGATTTGCTTTAATTAATTTAGGTATTAATAAACGAGCATAAGTCATTTGATTAATATGTTTGAATCCAGAATTCAAATCATGCAATTCTTCGGGATCAAATTTCTCGTCAATAATTTTGGAATCAATTTGATTTGCATAACGATTAATATTTGCGAACCATTCTTGGGGAATATCATAGTTTAAAAGATGTATCTCTACGTTTTTTACATTGTATAAAATTGATTTTATTGTTGTTTCAATTTTATCGATATAACCATAGTTAGCACTTAAAGCAATTACTTTTTCCATTACTCTTACTCTTCCAAATTTTTAATCTCTTGCACCATTCGATCTACTTGGTCATTTCCAAATACCTTATAATTTGAATATTTACTATCTTTATTTGCAGTATCTTCAAAAGATAAAATTGGAATACCTTTTTCTTCTATTTGCCGTAAAACATTTTCATCTTTTTGATAATAATTAATATCTAAGTACAACTACACGGGCATAAATTATTGCAGGGTAAACAGTGACATTCGGATATTTCATTAGATTCAATAATCCTGTTGCAACTTCTGTATAAGCTGCAATATTAAAGTGAACTTCTGGTAATGCCTTAATTAGGCTTTCAAGATTTTGGATATTAGCAGAATAAGTAAAAATTAAGGCTTCCGTAGCAAACTTAGGTGCTCCTATTTTCATTGAATCAAAGATCGTAAATTTCTGGACAAGCTTTGATAACTCTAAATTACGATAAAACCACCATTTTTCTCGCATTATTCCCAAATAACAAAAATCTGATGGCTTTCCTTTCATAACATAATGGATGATTTTAGGGTCTTTAACTGAATTAAGAAGATTGATCATTCGCTGATCGTTTCTAGAATAAGCAAAATATGTCGCACCCACCTGATGGTTGTATTTATGAGGAAGCAAGCCAATCTTATCCTTGAAATATTCATTAATTATTTGCTGATCGCCATTGACGTAATTTTTACGACTCATTTTAATTAAATCGCGACTTACATTGTTCTTTTTTAATGCAGCATTATCTAAAACTAAAACTCCGGAATTTATTAAGCAGTTAGTTGTTGCATCTCCTTGATCGTCTGAATCAAAGATATCGCCTACTCCCAATATTTCTTTTCCATTAAAAGGAATTGTAAATAAGTCATCAATTGCATCATCCACAATTAAATCACTATCTAGGTATAAAACTCTATCTTCTGGTACCAATTTCGGAATTAAAAATCTAGCAAATCCCATTTCATTAATACCCGGTCTTGGACCCTGCGAATCGTTTAAAATTCCATGATCAAACTTTGCATCAATTACTTCAGAGCCAATCTGGTTAACATACTGATTAATATTAACAAACCATTCCTGTGGAATATCACAATTCAAAAGATAAATCTTTACATACTGGTTGTTATATAAAATTGATTTAATCGCAGTCTCTGCTTTATCCAGATACCCATAATCTGCGCATAAAGCGATTACTTTCATAACCTACTTCGCTTTCTATCTTTGTTTTATAACTATTATCTATTAATAATTATAATACTAATTATTAGTTATATATTTCAAATTTTAAAATAATTCACACGCATGTTATTAATAATAAAAATAGCTCTCTAAAGCTTTTAAAGGCCTTAGAGAGCTATTTTGGTATTTATTTTGAACAAGAAAAAGCCATAGCAAACAAGCTATGACCTTTTTCTGTTATCTTCTTCTCTTTCTATTCTTTTTGCGTCTTAAACCAAGTAAACCACCAACAGCAGTTGCAAGTAGACCAAGTAATGATGACGAATTCGTAGAAGCACCAGTTTGTGGCAACTTACGACGAGTATTCGTTCTTACCCGATGTTTCTTAGCACTAACTTGTTGTTCAGTTGATTCTGCTGGCTGTTTTTCTGGAGTAATGTTTACGCTAGTTTGTTCGCTGACAGATTCAGCAGGACGTGAAATAGATGGATTCGTAGTACTATTAATTGATTCTGAATTATTAGTATTACTGTTCGTTTCAGAAGTACTCTCAATTACTTCTGAGTGAGTAGGAATTGAAGTTGATTGACTAATTGAATTACTAATTGAAGCTTCACTTTCACTTAATGAATTGCTTAGGCTTCTACTCTGACTTGTTGAACCTTGTGAATGTCTTGGAGTATTAGAACCTGAATTACTTAAGCTGTTACTCAAACTTTCGCTCTCACTCAAGCTATTACTCAAACTCTCGCTTTGGCTCAATGAGTTACTCAAGCTTTCACTCTGACTCAAGGAGTTACTTAAGCTTTCACTTTGACTTAAGGAGTTAGACAAGCTTTCGCTTTGACTCAAGCTGTTGCTCATGCTTTCACTTTGACTCAAGCTGTTACTCAAGCTCTCGCTTTGACTCAATGAGTTGGACAAACTCTCACTCTGACTCAAGGAGTTAGATAAGCTTTCACTCTGACTTAAGGAGTTACTCAAACTCTCGCTCTGACTCAAGCTGTTGCTTAAGCTTTCGCTTTGACTCAAGGAGTTGCTTAGGCTTTCACTCTGGCTCAATGAGTTACTCAAGCTTTCACTCTGGCTTAAGCTGTTATTCAAGCTCTCACTTTGGCTCAATGAGTTGGACAAGCTCTCGCTCTGGCTCAAGCTGTTACTCAAGCTTTCACTCTGACTTAAGCTGTTACTCAAGCTTTCACTCTGACTCAAGGAGTTACTCAAACTCTCGCTTTGACTGAGTGAATTGCTTAAGCTTTCGCTCTGGCTTAGGGAGTTACTCAAGCTTTCACTTTGGCTCAAGGAGTTAGACAAGCTTTCGCTTTGGCTGAGTGAATTGCTTAAGCTTTCGCTCTGGCTTAGGGAGTTACTCAAGCTTTCGCTTTGACTTAAGGAGTTAGACAAGCTTTCGCTCTGACTTAAGGAGTTGCTTAGGCTTTCGCTCTGACTGAGTGAATTACTTAAGCTTTCACTCTGGCTCAATGAGTTAGACAAGCTCTCACTCTGACTCAAGGAGTTACTTAAACTTTCACTTTGGCTCAAGCTGTTGCTCAAACTCTCACTCTGGCTCAAGCTGTTGCTCAAACTCTCGCTTTGGCTCAATGAGTTAGACAAGCTCTCACTCTGACTCAATGAATTAGACAAGCTCTCGCTCTGGCTGAGTGAGTTACTCAAGCTTTCACTTTGGCTCAAGGAGTTACTCAAGCTCTCACTCTCACTCAATGAATTAGACAAACTCTCGCTCTGGCTCAATGAATTACTCAAGCTTTCGCTTTGACTCAAGGAATTACTCAAGCTTTCGCTCTGGCTCAAGGAGTTACTCAAGCTCTCGCTTTGGCTCAAGGAGTTACTCAAACTCTCACTTTGACTCAGTGAGTTACTTAAGCTTTCACTTTGGCTAAATGAATTACTCAAGCTCTCGCTCTGGCTTGTTGAATGACTTAGACTCTCACTTTGACTGAGTGACCTACTGGTACTTTCACTTTGTCTAATTGAATTACTTAAGCTTCTACTTATACTTCCTGAAGTAGCTTCACTAATACTTAATGATTCACTTCTACTTTCGGATCTTTGAATTGAATAACTATTTGAAATACTATTAGATACACTCTGACTTGCGCTAATGCTTTGAATATCTGTGTAATGTAAATAAACTTTGAAAATTAGTTGCTTATTAACCAGCGTACCATAATCATAGTTGGCTAAGTTTTTAGGAGTGGTTATGTTTCCAGAAGGATCCTCTACTTTTTCAAGACTATAACCTTGTTTTTCTAGATCTTCTAGGGTTTTATTAGCATCTTTAAATGAAATTGGATCACCTGCTGCACCGGAAGTAGTATTAGTTGCTGTAGGAATCAAAATCGGGTTAGCTGGATCGTTATCATTATAAAATTCAAGCGTAGCAGTTCTTGTATTGCTTGAATCAGCATCGTTAGAAAGACTATTATTAGTAGTATTTTCATTAGCATATGCTGACCAATCCCCTGCATCAGGATGTATCTCGACTGAACTTGTGCTTCCTGTAGTACTAATCTTTTGAATATTACCTTGTGGTGCTTTAGTATTTATTAATGCATTTTGCAATACTGTATTCGAAGTAGCAACACCGGTGTAGTTTTTCTCCTTAATCGCATTATCTTCATCTTGTTGATAAGATTGAATATCTGCTGGTTTCGTAAATCCATCTGCACTTACGGTTAACAACTTAAGTTCACCTAACAATTTCGCATCTGGGTTAGCAAGCTTAATATGGTAAACAGCTGTAATAATTCCATCAGTTTTAGTAATCTTTGGGTCGTCAACAGTAACTCCTGATTTAATTCTATCTGAAGAGTCTTGAGTATAAGCTAAAGAATAATTACTTCCTGCAACTTTAGTTTGTCCCAGAACGTTTTGCTTATACTGAGCAAGAATTCCACTCTTACCATCAGGACCTACAATTTGGTTCTTTACATCAGCCCCAGTTTCCCAACTGTACTTAAAGTTACTATTATCTCCAACTTTAACAGTTAAATAAAAATCAGTACCGGTATCATTATCTGGCTGTAATTTACCGTTGGAATCTTGTGCATCGCTTGTAGCAATTTTAAAAGTAACAGTGTTAAACCAACCATTATTCGTATATGTATTCTTAGAGGTCCAAGTTCTAACATTTGGAACACCAATACTAAATTCAGTATCCTTATTATAATCTAAATATTTTTCAGTATAGACTTTTTGTCCTTGAATATACAACCCACTAGTAAATTTGTAAGAACCATCACCTATATTAATATCGTTCTGCGGTGCATAAGAAATTTTTTCTCCATCTTCAGACTGTGTTGTAGTTCCTTCATAAACAAAAGTTTTACCCAGGTTATTCTTATCGCTTTGATCAATATTAATAGATGGATTTTGCGAAGTTGGATTCCCCCATCTTAATATAGGAGTTAAAGTTAAGTTGTTATTCCCCGAAGTGTATTCAGCAGCATTAGAATTAAATACTATTCTATAATATGTTCCCATCTTATATGCTGTAGCAATTTGTGTACCATCGGGTGCCTTAAGCGGTATGTTTTCATTAGCTAAAAGGGTATCGTATGGCACAACGTTACCATCGCTAGTAGGTAATCCTAACTTAACATCAATATATTGACCGCTTTTAATAGCTGAATTTTGCTTTGGTGTAATCGTAAACGTAAGTTGTTCATATCCAGCATGGCCTGTTGTACCTTTATGTAGAGTTACAGAAGGATTAGTAATGCTATATTCACTCTTATCAAGTGCTGTAGTACCAGTATTAATAGTATAAGTTAGACTTGCCGAACTATCCGAAGGATCCTTGTCAGGATGAGTCCAATTAACAGTTTGCGGACTTTGGACAACATTTATATCCTTATTACCTACATGGAAAGTATAAGTACCATTGCTAGGCTGAGCATAATCAGAAACTTCTGAAACTAGAGGTGCGGTTAAGTTCGAATAAGTATGACTACCACCATTCTGCTCAGTTGGGGTTAAGGTTAATCTTACAGATCCGCTAATACTATCTGTTCCCCAGTTTGGTGTCCCCCCCCTTTAACGAAATTTCAAATAGTTGTTGCCCATTCGAATCAGTACCTAAAGACTCAATGGTGGCATTCTTTATAGGCGAAAAATCATTTGTAGTTGCTGTAAAACCAGCTGGAATCATTACAATAAATTTTGGATTCTGAACAGTCGAATTGCCCCAAGTTGATAAACGGAATGTATATTCAGGAATTGTATCGCCAACATTAAATATTTTGCCATTAGCATCAAAATTTGCAGTACCAGTAAATTCTGGAATTGCAGTTGTATCAATGCCGTACTGAATCCCCTGGTAATAGCTACTTTTAACAACATTGATATTTTTCCCTGCAGCTGTGAAGGTATAATGATTGCTATCACCGGTTGCACTAGGATTAGCATCATCGGCTAATTCAGAAACAATTGGAGCTCCAGATGGATCATAGGAATAGTATTTCTTAGGTGCAGTTGGATCAAAGGATAATTTAAACTGACCACCAAAATTATTTGCTGGATCCCAACTTGGGTTAAAGTTTAATGTGACTTTGAAGAGTTGCTCGCCATTTGGCCCAATTTTACCTAAATCCTGAATTGAATAGTCTTTATTTGTATTAGATCCATTAAACGTTCCATTAAAATAATTTCCTGGATTAGCAGGAATCAAGTCAAAACCAGACGTACTTGAAGTAAATCCCTTAGGAATCATTACAATGAATTGTGGGTTATTTACTGTTGAAGTTCCACTTGTGGATAAACGAACTGAAAGAGTAGGAAGATTTGTACTCGTTGATGTGTAATTAATCCCATTACCTGAAACGAATTCTTTATTAGACGTATTTAAATTACCAAAAGCTGCATCACCGGTAAAGTTAGGTAGAACGTTCTTCTCAATTCCATAATTAATAGATGTATTACTACTTGCGGTAATTTGAACTGCTTTTCCATCAATAGTTAAAGTTCCTGTACTTGGCGATTTTGTATCACTAGATAGCTCAGCCACAACTGGATTATCTTTCCCATAAGTATAAGAGCCAGCTTGTGATGGATCTAATTTTAATTTGAATTGACCTGCGAAATTATCTTCCCACTTAGGGTTATAAGCTAATTTTATTTGAAATACTTGTTCACCTTTTGGTCCGATATTTCCTAATGATTTAATACTATAATCATTTAAGTGATTCTGCGGACTCCCGCTAAAGTAACCTCCACCACCAAAATAATTACTTGGATCCTTAGTTAACACACTAAAGTCATTAATACTAGAAGTAAAACCTTTAGGAATTATTACATAAAACGTTGGATCATTTACTGTTGAAGTTCCGTTTGTACTAAGTTGTACCGAAAGTGTTGGAATATTCGTGCTTGTTGACGTGTAATTAATTCCATTACCTGAAACAAATTGATTAGAAGAATTTAAATTACCAAAGACAGCCTTACCAGTAAAGTCTGGTAACTGTGCATCATTGATGTAGTAACTTACATTAGTTGCATTGCTGCTCTTTACTACATCATAAGTTGTGCCATTAACAGTAATTGTCGCCGTACCCGCTGTGCTTTGTCCATCGCTAGCAAGCTCAGTTACTAATGGAGTATTGCTATCATACTTGTGATTGCCTTTAGTGCTTGCACTTGAATCTACAGCTAACTTAAATTGCAAGCCTAAATCTTTATTATCACTTTCAGATGGATTAAAATTCAGCTTTACGCTATAAATTTTTTCACCATTACTGTTCGTTCCTAACGATTCAACAGTATACTTCTCGCTCTCAGTAAAACTATTAGTACCTTTAAAATTACCATCAAAATACTTACTTACAGTATTAGATGAAATTAAGTTATGACCAGTTACCTTAAATCCTTTAGGAATTGTAACGATAAATTGTGGATTAGTAACATTGGTAGTACCGTTTGTTGATAGTCGAACGTTTAAAGTCGGTAACTCATCCGTTGGAGTATCTGCTGTATAGTTAGTATTATTTGCTGAAACGAATGTAGTTCCATTTGAAAGGTTGCCCAAAGTAGCAGTACCAGTGAATGTTGGCTTTAAAGCTTGATTTACAGCATAATTTATTGAATACCCATATCCACTTGTTACAACATCTGTCTTCTTACCATCAATATTCAATGAAGTACTACCAAATGAAGTGGTACCATCACTTGCCAACTCAGATATTATTGGAACTATATTTGAGTTATCTAGACTATAACTATACTGTCCAACTTGATTTGGATCCAATGTTAGCTCAAATTGTCCGCCAAAATTATTATTCCAATAAGGATTAGAAGTTAGCGTTATGCTAAATATTTGTTCTCCATTAGGTCCTATTTCTCCTAAATCCTTAATAGAATATGTACTAGGATCAAATTTTTCCGGACCGCTGAATCCTGCACTAAACGGATAAGTGTATCTATTATTACCTAATTGGCTAAAAGCAGTAACACTTGACTTAAATCCTTTAGGAATCATTACAAAAAATTGTTGACTACTCAAAGTAGTTGAACCGTTAGTAGAAACTCTAACTGCTAAATTTGGAGCAGGTGTAGTAGCGGTATAGGATAAATCGTTGCCTGAAACAAACTTTCCATCTGAACCAATACGACCAAAAGCTACTGTGCCAGTAAATTGAGCTTTAACAGTACTATCCGTAGCTGCCAAATTTACAAAGTTAGCAGCTAAAGCAACTGGTAATTGAGAATTTGAATTATTCGAAGTGGAATTATTACTAGAAACACTATTAAAGGCTAATGGTAAGTTAGACAATGAAGAAAGATCATTACTTAAATTAAGACTTGCCTGTAAGTTGGTCGTAATATCATTAGAAGTAGAAGCATATGTAGAACTTTGTTCTTGATTAGCAGAAGTAGAATTATTTGAAAGAGAGTTTTCGGCACTCCGTCTATTATTTTGTCCACTCTTCTTTACATTTGCAGTTTCAGATTGACTCGCTTTACTGTCTGATTTATGTGAAGTACTCGTTGCTTGCTTATTAGACTTAGCTTCTTTTTCTTTACTTTTAGCTAAGCTTAATGAATTAAGCGCACTTTCAGATTCACTTAATGAATGACTTAAAGATTCCGATTGGCTAATTGACTGACTCAAAGATTTTGAAAGACTTTGAGATAGTTGTGTACTTTTAGAAGCTGAAGTTGATTTAGTTTTATCTTCAGAAGCGCTAATACTAAAAGTCTTACTATCAGACTTGCTACCAGTAGTATCTGACGCACCACTCTTGATAAAGTCAGAAACTGATCCAACAACTTGTGACTTTGGATCAACGGAAGTTTGAGCCGCATATACTCGCCCATTCGGAAGCAGGGCTCCACCAGTTGCTCCAACGCCAAGAATTGTAGCTAGACCTGCAATATCCTTCAGATAAGAAGTTGCATCATCTTTGTCATCTCTAATTGCATTAGGATCAACATAATGTTTAACATGTTTTTGAAGTTTTCTATTTTTAAAATATCTTCTCATAAGTTATGCCTCTAATGTATTTATTCCTAGTAGTAATATTTTAATCATAACTAAGTTATATAACTATTAAATTAATAGCAGTATCTGAATCTATAATACATCATTTGTTATTAAATGACACATAAAATTTAATATATTATTTGATGATATTTGTTAATTTTTAGCGAGCTTAAATATATTTAATTAATATTTTTATTTTTCGAGTTCTTCACACCGTTATATTATCTTCTTTCTTGCAAACATAACATCGAACAAACCATTTTTATAAAAAAACGACAAAAAATAAGGCAAAGCATCTTTTTTCGATACTTTGCCTTATTTAATACCTGTTTTTCTTTATCTAACAAAAGTCTGCAATAAAATCATTACCAAAATAATTGTAAAACATACCCCCATAATGATTGTTTTCCAAGGAATTTCTTTTGGCTTTTTTTCGTATGCCTTTTGTTTATTCTTTTCTACTTTTGCCAATCTTTTTAATGCATGTCTTTCAACAAGCGTTTTACCTTTTTCACTCATTATTCAGCGCTCCAATTACCTTTTGATAATTTTCAACTGTCGTGTCTCCAGCAGTCAACCGCTGGTCATCAACAAATTTTTGCATCTTTTTTGCGTCTTCTAGCGCTTCATTAACTCGATGAGCCATATCATTCACTTGATCAACTTCAAAAATACTATCTGGGCTTACAAAATTAGGATTATGCAAAGTATTCTTAAAGCCAACAATTAACATATTTTGCTCAAATGCGCCACGAACAGCATCAAGAATTTCATTACCATGATTAATGTCAAAATAGATGTCACAAGACTGATATAAATCCTTCATTCTCTTTGGTGTAGCATTTGGATACAAGTGAACATTGTTATATTTATTAAAAGCTAAAAGCTTAGCCGACATTTCTGTTATCGCTGCAATATGGAAATTAATATTAGGAAGAGCTTCAACTATTTCCTGCAAGTGTTCTATTTGGTCAGAATTAGTCAAAATTACAGCCTCTGGTCGTAATTTATTCCCACGTGCATGTGGATAAATCATCCCCAAAAAGCGAAAATCTAGCTTACCACCCTTAGGTAACTTATTTTTCCACTTCTCCCAATCCAAGTAATTCTCAAATACTACATGCTTAGTACGTGTACCATTCTTTGAAAGATAAGTCATATTCCCCGGCAGCTCTTCACCTAACTTTTCATGCCAAAACAGCGTATCAGAGCCTTTTTCACCCATGCCTAAGCTAACAAACATTGATTGGTTCAAAGTATTATAGAAAATATGATCTACCTTATAATGGCGTGCTCTTAAATAATATTGCATAAACTGGACTAAATTAGAGAAATGTCTTGTTTCATCATCGTCAAACAGTAAAATATCTCCAGCTACTAAATAATGAACAATTACAGCTTTTCCCTCATTATCAAAGTACTTTCGTAAAACTTCTTGTCCATTATTCACATAAGTTTTGGCAAAAATTCTGCCTTCACGATTATAATGATCAATCCAGCTTAATTGCCCCTTGTCATCTAACCATCTTACTTCTTTAACTAACCGATTATTATCCGTTGCAGCAAAGACAATATCAGCTTTCTTTTGATGAAGATCGAAAATTTCACCTTTCTGCGCCGTAGCAACGATACGATAGAACTTAGGTATTTTAACTTTGTCAAAATATAAGGGAGTATTTTTATCTGTAACCTTACAATAAAATTTGATTGGCGAATCTACTTCTTTAGGTAAGAAGCCATCATCATGAATCACGACTGAAGGAATATTAAGCCCAGCGAAAAGTTGCGATCTCAAAAAATCAGTTGATGCAACATCTAAGTTTTCAAATAAGTTAATCATTTGTTAATTCTCCCAATACTTCTTTCCATTGCTTAGCTACGCGATCAGTTAGATAAGGTTCTGCAATTTGATATGATTTTTCATTAAAGGCTTTTAGATCACTTTGCTTAAACAATTTAATAATTGCCTTGGTCAATAATTCCACCTTGCGATATTCATTCCAATCTTCGTCATACGGCAGTAAATAACCATTTTCATTATTTTTAATAAAGGTTGGATCTCCATAAGGAACGTCAAAACCAATCATAGCTAATCCCGAGCCAATTGCCTCAAGTAGTGATAACCCAAATCCTTCACTAGTTGAAGCAGCAATATAAGCCGGATATTTAACATAAATATCTTTTAAATCATGCTGTCCTTTTAAATGAATATAATCCTCAGCCTGGTGATTCTTAATCATTTCGTCAAGAGCTGCTCCTTCGCTGCCTTTTCCATAGATATCAAGCTTCAGTTCTGGAATTTGATTCTTAGCAGCAATCACAGCTTTAACAATCCAATCAAGATGCTTTTCTTTAGCTAAACGCGATGCAGTAATAAGTGAAAATGGCTCACGTTTCTTAACCGGATACGTTAACTTCAAAAGACTACCAACCGGGATACAATCAACACGCGGTGTAATATGATAATATTTTTGAAATTGCTCTTCTAATACTTTCTTTTGAGCTGGCGTAGCTACCACAAAACTTGCTACTTCTGAAGCATGCGAGAATTGATACTCATAAAAGTTATTCCACAAAACATGTTGATCATTAGTAAAGTGCTTATCATAGTGATCAGCATGAACCACAACGACAATTTTAGCAGGACCATGATTTTCAAAGATTAGTTGCCCATTAATTAACGACTTATCTTCATCTTCACGATCTAAGATAATAACATCTTTTTTAGTGAAACGAAGTGCTTTAAGCATCTTCAGATATAATTCATCTTTAGAATAAATAATTTCGCCATTTGTAAATTCATAAGTTTCTTGATCATTATTTAGATGCTGAGTATAAGCAACTGAACCATCTTCATTGTAAAATTCTCTAAAAACTACACGATTATTTTCAGCTGTACCTAGATAGTACTCAGCCGCATACCTAGTATAAGAATAGAAATCACGTCTTAAAATGGTATTATTTTTTCGATAAACAACTTGATCAATAGTTTCTTTTTGGCGATCATGTAATCTTGCAACAGCATAAAAGTCATCTTTTAATTTATAAACAACTTCTTTGCCCTCATTATTAACTTCTTTAGTGAAATTCTTAAATTTCAAGCTAGCTTCAAAGGCTTTTAAGGTATAAGAAGTTTTAGCAATCTTAATATCAGTAAAAAAGTTATATAGCCAAATAATGCTTTGATCCTTAAAGCCCATATTAGCAGTCAGATCACCAATATTATTATCTAAAATTAAGTCAGAAAAAATAAATTTAGCGTCAATTCCAGTTTTTCTAAAACTTTGATCACGATACTTCTGTGCATACTCAACACCAGAACTTGCCCAACCTATTCCTAAATTTACATTATAAACTGTCATTATTTACCTCTAATTAAATACAACAACCAATTGACCTTTTTCATTTATATTAATTTGGCTCAAAAGCAAATTATCAAAAATTGCTAGAGTAATCTTATCCCAAAACTGTAAATACATCTTAAAGGCTGCTTGGTGTTGCAACAAATCTTGTGGACGACCAGAATTCGTCCAACCATGCGCCTCAATTTTTAATTTTGAGATCTTATCCACTTCATCAATCCAGCAACCATCCATTGCAGCAATCATTATTTGACGATAAAAATTATTAAGCTGTTCCTTATTAATTAAAGTTTTCTTTTTCTGGTCAATAACTTTATTAATAATTTCATGCAAATATTTTTTATAGTCTTGGATATTTTCTAAATCTTCTGGAAGTATAACTTTATTATAGGTTACATGTTCGTTAATAAAATACTTTAAGTCGTTCTTGTTTTTTATTTTTTCTTTCTTAAAATATAGCTCGATCCCTCTATCAATTGCCTGGTCAATATCTGCTTGCAAATCTTTCTTTGCCATCACACGATCACGCATATCGTAATAATTTTTTCGCTGCAGAGATAAAATTAATTCTCCTTTATTTGTTTCAGTTCTCTGGAGAGCGCTCATTGCTGCTACTCGATCGCGAAGCATATGTAAGCTGAACTTAGTAATTGGTGACTTTAGCGTTACTAGATCCTTCCCATTTTGCTTTTTTCTCATTAACCGGCGATAATATTTTTTCTGTCTGCCAGTGTTGTTACTAGAAACAAAATCATCCTCTAGTGAAATAAAGAATTGACTTGAGCCAGGATCTCCCTGTCTTCCTGCTCTACCAGCGAGCTGCAATTCAACTCGTTTAGGAAGCATTTCAGTACCAATTACTGCTAGGCCGCCTAATTCTTTTACGCCCTTGCCTAACTTAATATCAGTACCACGACCGGCCATGTTTGTTGCAATTGTTACTTCTCCCTTTTGACCTGCACGTTTAACAATTTGTGCTTCATAAGCAACACTATAAGCATTTAAAACATTATGAGGTATTCCCATATTTAGCAACAATTCAGAAATAATTTCTGAATTTTCTACTGAACCTGCAACTAGTAAAACTGGTCGACCCGTCTGATGAAGTTTTACGACATAATCGATGGCAGCCATTAATTTATCTCGAGTTGTTAAAAAGAGTACAGGCTTTTTATCTTTTCTGATAACAGGACGATTAGTTGGAATACGGGTAACTTTTAAATTATAAATATCTAAAAATTCTTCTTCATTAACTTTAGCCGTACCACTCATTCCACTTACCTTATTAAACAAGCTAAACAAGGCTGGAAAAGTAATTGACGCAGCAGTTTTTTGGATATTTGTTAATTCCACTTTTTCTTTAGCTTCAATGGCTTGGTGCAAACCAGTACTTACTTGAACTCCACGCTTTAAACGGCCACTATCTTCATCTAGGAGGATCACTTTTCCTTTAACAACTAAATAATCATGGCCCTTACGCATAATTAGATGAGCGGTCATTGCTAAGACAATATGTCGATAAACTGCCCTACTTTGCTCATCAAATAAATCTTTCAACTTAAAAAAGCGCTCTGCCTTTTTAATTCCATGAGCGGTTAGCCAAAAAACTCCATCATCTTTACGGAATTCATAATCCTTCTCACTATCTAGTAAATTAACAAACTGATCAGCTAAACCATATAAGTTTGATTGAACACTTGGTTTAGATGACACTACAAATGGTGATTCAGCTTCATCAAGTAAAACCTGGTCTACTTCATCAATAATGACGAAATTAAATGGCCTTAAATATTGTCTATCTTTTGTACTACTCAAATTATTAAATAAATAATCAAAAGCTAAAGATGAAGCAGTAGTATAGGTAATATCGCTTGCATACCATTTACGCTTCATTTGCGGCGTTGCTTTTTGCTCTTCATCATCAGTACTCAAGAAAGCTAAACTAACTGTTAAACCTAAGAACTTATAAACTGGCGCTAAATCTTTTTCATCCCGGGCAGCCAGATAGCCATTAGGCGTAACCAACATCGCTCCCTTTCCAGTTAGGCCATTTAAATAAAGAGGCATCGTGGCTACTAAAGTTTTTCCTTCGCCAGTTTTCATTTCTGCAATTGAACCCTGACTCAGCATAATGGCACCTAGAACTTGAACATCATAAGGATAAAGACCTAACACTCGATAATCTGCTTCTCGAACAGTTGCGAAAGCTTCAGGTAAAATATCTTCTAGTGTTTTTCCTTTTTTAAGAAGCTCCCTAAAAATCTGGGTTTGATTTTGTAGTTGCGCATCACTCATTTTTCTCATTTTAGGAGCTAGTTTATTTATTTTTTTGAGAATCTTTCTTGGCTTTCTTAGCCTAAGAGTATCTGTCAACACGCTTTATCACTTCCTCAAATATCGTTCTACATTATTGAGAACCTGTTGTTGATCAAGCTTAACCATCTCTGGAAGAAACCAAGGCTGTTGCCCTTGATTTTCTAAAGTATAATTCGAAGTTATAAATTCAAAATCACATTTTTTTGCCAATGAATCTTCCAAAATTTGATCTATTTTCTTGTCACTGCTAAAGATAAGTACTGTCTCTTCTTCATGTTTTTTCAGCCACGACTCTAATCTAGAAACCGGATTAAATAATTCTTGCCAACTAATATAACCCATAAAAACTTGCGTATCTGTAATAGTCGTCTTTAACTCTTCTGGAAGTTCTCTGGCTCTTTTATTATCTGCCACTAAAATTAAGGCTACTTTCTTTGCTTTTTTCAGTTGATTTAATGGCATTACGAAAAATTCATCAAAGGCTTTTGCAGGTAAATCAGCTCTTCCAAGTTGAACTTTAGCGAAATTAATTTCACTGCATCCCCCATTAATGATTTCAAAAGTATATGACACAGCTTGACTAGGATAAATAAATTCTTTTTCCATGGATGAAAACACGACTTTACTAATTTCATCGGTTTGTATATCAAAGAAACGTAAGCGAAAAATTGCAGTATCTTCAGGATTTACTTTCATATTTATTTTTATGCGATATTTTTTGCCACTTAATAAAATTGGTAGACGTGGAACTTCTTTATAGGCCTGGTAATTAAGTCTAGACGACCAGCGCATAATTTTCTCACCCGACGCCATTAAATTATTTTGGAAAGTAACTGTTTCATCGATTCTTTTACTTAATTTTGTTCCATACATATAGGTCTCATTAACTCGATCCCAATATATTTGATTAATAATCTTCATTATTCATACTTTCGTCCAAAATTACCCATAATTTCATACAAACGATAAATAAACCAATAGTTAACAGCTGGATCATCATTATGTCGCCCATCAAATCCTTTAATTGAAAACTGAATAGCATTTCTTACAGCCGGTGACTTTTTTAGTTCAGCCACTGCATGGTCATCATAATCATCATTTTTCATATAAGCTACAAAAAGTCTAGTCTTAGATAAATCACTTTGACCAAGTTCATTCATCGTCTTTTGATCTAATTCTTTTAACTTTTCAAAAGATAAAGATCGGTTAATTGCCCCATCAACGTCGAAAATGGTATCAAAACCACCTGGTCTATCTAAAGCAGCTCGACGTGCTATATAGCCTAAATTCAATAAGGGCTTAGCTACATTGATGGCGTATGGCTTAAGTTTGGCACCATATTTTATTGCTGGATAAGTTCCCATGGAAATTCCAGTCATTACTAACTGAGATGAATCAAATCCTAATTTTTTTAGAGTTTGCTTAATTACTTCAATAATCTTTTTACCAAAGTAACCTTCTGCATCATCATAGAAACCACCAACAGCTAACCGCATATCCGTAAACAAGAGCATTGGAGCATTTAATCTTTTCATTAAAAAATATCCTTCAAAACCTTCTCGTTCACGTGCACCTGAAAAGTAAACATTTAGTGGCGGTTTTAAATCACCGGGATTAAAGTAATATGCAATATCTTCACGAGTTGCTGGATCAACGATTCTTTTTCCACCACTGATAAAATCACCAGCTCCATCTCGTCCCCAACGTGCGTGAAGTGTACCAATCGTCAACTCTCCGCTTCCCTTTACTTCAAGGCTAATAGTTGCATTTCGATAATATTCAAGCACCTCAAGTTGAGAAAAATACTCATCTTTTTGAAACTTAGTTAAGTCAATAACAACTTGATCTTTCACATCACCATCTGAACCAGGATTTTGAATAAAAATTCTCATTCTAACTTGGAAGTTTTTATTTTTCATCGTTAGCCAAAAGTTAATCCGCTTACCCGGGTCAATATAAATACCGGTTTTGTATACTCCAAGATTAATCCATTCGTTATTGGTATCTAAATTCAGCTTCAATTCACCATGACCTAAATATTCAAAGCTGTGTACTTGCCGATCATTAAGCTTAAAATTAACAGCTGCAACACGCATTCCTGTTTGACCCACAAAGTAGCGCTCTTCTAATTTATTAATTAGATATTGAGGATCTTCAGTAATTTCTTGAGCAGCAATACTTTTCAAAAAGTAGCTTTCCTCGTTATCAGCAATTTCTAGAACTTTAGGTAAATAAAGAACCTGATATGGTGGGACTAAACCTTTTAAATCAGCCCAATTTTTTTAGTCAGATTCGTTGGACCTGTAATCAAAATTACATCATAATTTTTTATTTCAATCTTTTTCTTCTTAGGATCCTTTTCATCAACCTTTTCAATAGGTGGAAAATCATTGAAATGCCACTCTAAGTTTTTAGTTAATTCATACTTTTTAGACCAGTCTATTGATCCTAATTGTAAGACTCTCATTTTGCATCACCTAGTAATTTTTCCCAACGCTTCATAATATTTTCTTCTGAATAACGATTTAGCATTTTAACGTTATATACAATTGCATTGTTCCAAGCAGTTAAATTATTTAAATAATCATTAAGTGGCGTATCAATTTCCTCAGCCGTTTGGCAAACATATCCATTTTTTTGATGGATTACTGTTTTTGAAGCGAAATTTTGAATTTGCGGTATTCCAATACTTACAGCTACCATTTGCATTAACTCATCCACGCTGCCCCAGCTAATCAATACACGAGTTTTATCCAATGCCTTAAGCAACTGAGAGATATTAGTCAAACGCAATTCTTTTATTTTAATTTGTGGCAATCCTTTAGCTTTACCTAAACCAGCAATTTCAATATTTTCGACTTTTTCCTTTTCATCGCCACTACTAATAATCCACTTTCCTTTACTGTCTTTCTTAATTTTAGCTATTACCTGATTTACCCAGTTATCCTTATCAAGGCTATAAGTGAAAACTTGGATACTTTTATTCTTAAAATCATGACTTACATATTTGCACAAATGCTTGATAATTTTTTCAATGTCTGCTTGATTTGCATTTTCTGCAAAGAAGGCAATTCTTTGTACCCGTTCTCTAGAACTATGCCCTAATCGAAATTCAGAATTATAAGCTGGAATTACATGAACGCTAAATTTTTCAGGATATTGCTGCTCTAATTTATCAGCCAAGTCCGTTTTGCTAACTAGTAAATTTCCTTGATTCAAATTTGACAGCTCTTCTTGATAAGGCTGCCTTGGATTAATCATAAAAATTGCATTTGAATGATTAAGTTGGTTTAAATCTACTAAACTATCGTTATCGAGGGTCACAATCAAATGATCAGACTTTTTTAAGTTCGTTTCCAAGTATTGCTGTAAAACCTCATTAATTAAATCTTTAATATTAGAATAGGTCGTTTTTTGATAAAAATTAAAATTAGGATTAATTGTTACCACACCAGTATCCCTATCCTGCTTAAAACGCCAATTGCCGTACGGGTCATAAAAAATAGCTTCATGGTCTGTATTTTTAGAAGAAATAAATCCCCGACTATCCATGATCAATGTATAGTTTTCAGACGGTGTATCTCCATGATGCTCAATACGAATAACTTTTCCAGCAAAATCATAAAAGACTTTGTCAATGAATTTATCTTTATCTGCTATTATCGTTCTAAATGGAGTATAATCAAAAATTGCATTTTTCGGCCAAGCAAAATCATTTATTTCAACGACTCTACTTTCTAAATTGTGGATGCCTTGTAAATAATCATAAATTGAAAATAGCTGGTCAGGATAATAATTCAATTGATTTAGACGTGTCATCAGTCCGGGCTCATAAGTAGAAATAATAATTCCTACCTGATGACCATTATTTTGTAAAATACGCATATGACTTGTAGCATCTAAAATAGTAATCGATGGAATTGCAACAGCCCAATCACTATTGTCTTCATGCCAAGCTGGGATAAAGTATTCCATTTTATTTTTCTCTTTCTAAGCGGTCATACTTATATGGGAACAAGAGAGTTGCCACTTGATCACGAATCCCGCTCATAAACATAACTATCATTACCACATTCATTGGAATAACTGCAAAGCCTGCATATCTCCCCATAAAGCGCGAGCCATATAGTCCCAATACCAATTGTGCAGCATTCAATATAGCTCCAGGAAAGCCCAGAATCCAAATTAATTTTCGAAGATATGTTTGAGTCGGCCTACCTGGTGCGATTCCTAAAATATAATTATGATTATTTCTCATCGCCTTTGCCTGATCTTTAGGATTGAAAGCAACAAACATGAAAAAGTAAAATAGTAAAATTGCCATTACAGTTGAAAAAGTAGCTGAAAATTGCCAACTATTGAGTAATTTATTAGAACTAAAATATGGTGCAATCATCACCGGCAAAGTTAAAATGGCCATTCCAACCATGTACATCATCATTGCTGACATGTTTAAACCAATTGGAACAAGCATAGCCTTGCTTTTCGACGGCAAACTAGGATTAATAACTCTTAATGGATAGTAAGTTTTATTAAATGCCATCCAAAATAGAATAAATAGCAAAATAAACATAAATAATAAAGTAATCCAGATCCAAGAGTTTTTAAACTTTAGCAACATCTTAATATTATTAAAAATATTTGGAATAGCGCCGGTCATAATACTAGTCAAAATAATTGGAGCACTTGCACCAACTCCATATTTAATATTCCGATAGCATAGCCAAACAACTAGACAAGATCCAGCAATTAAAATTACAATCATCTCAAAGTCCCGCCAGAAATCTCTTTGTGGCGTCATACCAAAGACTAAAAGAACTGCTTGTAAAATTGTTAAAGCAAGTGTAATCACCTGCATAAAAAATTCAATTTGCGGCTGAGATAATGCATCAAAACCGAAAAGCTTGGTCATCATTAACAACTGCAAGATCAACATTGAAAACATAAGTGGATTAAGTCCCACAGAAAAAATTGATATGCGAGCATAATTGGCTCCACTAAATACTCCTAGCAAGGTAATCGGAGTATGATTCATAGTTTGTGCATATTGCTTTGTAATCTCTGCAAATGGCAACGGAATATATGTCCCCATGACGTAGATAATTACAATTCCTAAACTGAAACTAACTCTTTTAATGACATTCAAGAGATTTTTGTTTTTTATCAAAATAAAATGCCTCGTTATTGTATGTTGGAACTTAACTTATTTGTTATACAACTATAGTCTATCATTTTTTAGAGTTAACATTACAACTGTTTTGTTTTTTAATATATTAAAATAATTTTTTTGTAAAAAAATACCCCTGGCTGCTGTGCCAGAGGCTTTTGAATTAAATTACGAATTTTTTAAGTGCTTTTGCGATGCCATTATGGTCATTATCATCTGTAACAAAATCCGCTTTTTCCTTAATATCTTCAATTGCATTGCCCATCGCAATTTTCTTAAAGCTCGGATTTTCAAACATCGAAACATCATTACCTTGATCACCAAAGACCATGACATCTTCTGGACTAATCTTTAACCGTTCTGCTAGATTCATCAAGGCATTTCCCTTTGAAGCACCGATACCATTTAATTCAATGCAATTATCTAAACTACGAACAATATCGTAAGATTCAAAGGCCCAGTAAGGAATAGAATTCCAGAGCTTTTCAATTTGGTCGCTATCTTTTGGACAAGTAAAGCCAACTTTATTGAAGGTAAAGTCTTGCGGAATTTCTTTCCGTTCACGAACTCTAATTTCATTATCAGTTAAGGCCGCATTAATTTGCATTTGTACTGAAAGATCACGATCTAAAGTCCAAAAACGTTCAGTCGTTTCAAAGTGCAAGTTCACATGGGCAAGACGTTGCAGACGAAGCATTACTTCAAAATCACGGTAGTCCATCTCTTGACTCATTAAAACTTTTCCAGATAAATCTTGGACCACAGCTCCATTGAAAACAACTGCATATTCTTCTGATCCCTCAAGTCCTAACTGATTCTCAAATGGCATCACACCAGAAAGAGGACGTCCCGAAGCAAGTACAACTTTAATTCCCATACCATGCGCTACTTGCAAAGTTCTTAAGGTTTCAGGTGAAATTGCATTGCCACTATTGAGCAAAGTTCCGTCTAAATCTACTGCAATTAATTTAATCGCCATACATACTCCTATCTTCCAAATATCATATAGAAAATTACATTTAACACAAGTCCCAGCAGTGCCCAGCAAGCTGCTGCTTGAGCCTTGACTTTCTCTTTCCTTACTAAATATACCAAACTAGCAATGAACCCTACTAGAGGAAAAACTACATAAAAGAATAATATCCATTCACTAATTCCATTGACGTCTGTACTCAAATTACGAATAATCTTTTTCATTTTTCTCCCCATAAAAAATAGAGACTAACAAATTATTAGTCTCTATTTTATATTAACCAACATAAAATTCAATATGCTGCTTCAGATTTTCAAAATCAATTGGTAGATGTCCACCAATTTCGCCATCTAAATTAACGGGAATTGGTTCTTTATCTTTACTGTTATCTAGTAATTCAACTTTTAAGTACTTAGTCTTAGTATAGATAATTTGAGGATCATTAACATGATTTCCATTTAAGGCCATCGCCATTAAACGTAAAACATCTACCGGATTTGCGGTTTTAACCACGATTAACTGGAACAAACCATCAGATAATTGTGCATCAGGCATAATACGCTCAAAACCACCGATTGAATTAGTCATCCCTAAAAGAAACATTGATAAGTTTCCTTCATAGACACCATCATCATAGGTTAATCGCATCTTGTTACTGCTTATTTTTGGTAACATTTCTGCACCCTTAAGCAAATATGCACTATAGCCAAGAACCGATTTCACTTCTGAAGGAACGCCATAAGTTAATTCGGTTAATGAACCACTGGCCGCAATATTCATAAAATATTGTTTACCAGCACGTCCGATATCCATCTTTTGCGTTTTACCCGTCAGAATTACTTTAGCTGCATCAACTAAATTATCTCTTGGAATTTTTAAAGCTCGAGCAAAATCATTCGTTGTTCCTGCTGGAATAACAGCTAGCTTAGGTCTTTTTTCTAGGGGAGCTACACCATTGACTACTTCGTTAATCGTTCCGTCTCCACCAGCACCTACTAGCAAATCAAAACCAGCTAGGGCACATCTTTTTGCTTCATTTTGAGCAGACAAAGGTTCTGGCGTAGTTCTAAAGGCACTCGCTTCAAAACCAGCCTGTTCTAATACGTTTAAAATATCTGCGACATTTTGAAGCATCTGCTCGTGACCTGAAACAGGATTATAAATTAATCTTGCTTTTTTCGTCATCGCCTTTCGCCTCCCTAAAATGATTAACGACTTTGCAGTTCCTTATTAAGCAATTGGTTAACGACCTTAGGGTTAGCCTTACCACGAGTTTGCTTCATGATTTGACCAACTAAGAATCCAATTGCACGATCCTTACCATTCTTGAAGTCTTCAACAGATTGTGGATTGTCATCAACAACCTTAGTTACCATTGGCCCAAGAACAGAAACATCTGATAATTGGACCATGCCCTTGTCTTCAACATACTTCTTAGGATCAGTACCATTTTCAATAGATTCTTTGAAGACCTTCTTAGCAATCTTAGATGAAATAGTTCCATCTTTGATCATCTTGATCATTTCAGCTAAGTGTTCTGGCGTCAATTTAATATCTGCAATACCAACTTGGTTTTCATTCAAGTAACCATTAACTTGAGTGTTCAACCAGTTAGCAGCTAAAGTTGGATCAGCACCAGCAGCTACTGCAGCATCGTAGAAATCACTTGATTCCTTAGTTTGTAAAATAACGTCAGCATCATATTCCTTAATACCGTATTCTTCAACGTAGCGCTTGCGACGTTCAAATGGTGATTCAGGTAAACTTTCTGCAATTTCATCAATCCAGCTTTGCTTAATGTGGTAAGGTGCAATATCTGGTTCTGGGAAGTAACGATAATCTGCGTCACCTTCCTTAACACGCTCTAAGACGGTCTTACCAGTAGCTTCATCAAAACGACGAGTAGAAAGTTGAACTCTGCCACCAGAAAGAAGTACTTGTTGTTGACGTTTTTCTTCATATGCAAGAGAACGACGAACGTGGTCAAATGAGTTCAAGTTCTTCATTTCGACCTTAGTACCCAGCTTTTCTTGACCAGCAGGACGGATAGAAATGTTGGTATCAACACGCATTGAACCTTCTTCCATCTTAACGTCAGAAGCACCAGTAAATTGAACGATTTGACGTAATTTAGTCAAGTATGCGTAAGCTTCTTCTGGATCTTCCATATCAGGTTCAGAAACAACTTCAAGAAGTGGAACACCCTGACGGTTTAAGTCAACGTATGAATAACCATTAGCTCCGTGAGTGTTCTTACCAGCATCTTCTTCGATGTGCATTTCGTGAATACCAATGCGCTTCTTCTTACCACGAACTTCAACTTCGATGTAACCATCGCGAGCAAGTGGTTGGAAGAATTGCGTAATCTGGTAAGCCTTAGGGTTATCTGGGTAGAAGTAATTCTTACGGTCAAAGTGAGTTACAGGCAAGATATGTGAATGAGTTGCTAAAGCAACCATAATACCAAGACGGTAAACATCTTTATTTAAACGAGGTAAGACACCAGGCATAGCCCAGTCGATAACATTAGTTTCAGTGTTTGCTTCAGCACCATAAGTAACTGGTGATGGAGAAAAAATCTTACTCTTTGTTTTTAATTCGAAGTGGACTTCTAGACCAATAGTCGATTTAAAATTCATTAATTAATCCTCCATTCCTGTAGGTGTTTTTTCGTAGAATTTGTTATTACGTTCAATGAAATCAGCAACCTTAAATACAGTACCTTCATCAAAACGTTTAGCCATAATTTGAAGACCAGCAGGCATACCATCAACTAAACCTGCAGGTACACTAGCGGCTGGGATACCAGCTAAGTTAGCGGAAATTGTTAAGATATCGTTGTTGTACATCTTAATTGGGTCTGAAAGTTCTTCGCCAATGCCAAATGCTGGCTCAGTAGTTGTTGGTCCAACGATAACATCATTTTCTGCAAAGATCTTTTCAAAGTCGCGACAAATTAAAGTTCTAACTTGAGCAGCCTTCTTGAAGAATTCGTCATATGCACCTGCTGATAAAGCAAATGAACCCAGCATAATACGACGCTTAACTTCGTCGCCAAAGCCTTCACTTCTAGATTTTACGTAAACATCTAATAAGTTCTTAGTATCCTTTGCACGGTAGCCATAACGAATACCATCGTATCTTTGAAGGTTTGAAGAAGCTTCACTAGAGGCAACAATATAGTAAGTAGGAACAACATATTTAGTATGTGGCAATGAAACTTCATTAATAACTGCACCAGCATCCTTCAAGACATCAATTTGCTTTTGGACAACATCGCGCATTTCACCATCAACAGCATCCATGTATTCCTTAGGAACAGCTATGCGTAAGCCTTTAACATCTTGACCTAAGAAACTAGTAAAGTCAGGTACTTCTTTTTCTGAAACAGTTGCATCATGTTCATCAGAACCAGCAATTACGTTTAATACCTCTGCTGAATCCTTAACACGTTTACTCATAACACCGATTTGATCTAATGAAGAACCAAAGGCAATCAATCCCCAACGTGATACACGCCCATAAGTTGGCTTAATCCCAAAAATACCATTGAAAGCAGCTGGTTGACGAATAGAACCACCAGTATCAGAACCAAGAGCTGCTACAACTTCACCACTAGCAACTGCAGCTGCAGAACCACCAGATGAACCTCCAGGAACTTTTTCTAAGTTCCATGGGTTATGGGTTGCACCATAGTAAGAATGTTCAGTAGATGAACCCATTGCGAACTCATCCATGTTAGTCTTACCAACAAAGGTTGCTTGAGCTTTCTTTAACTTGCTAATTACAGTGGCATCATAAACTGGCATGTAATTGTAAAGAATATGGCTAGCTGCAGTAGTCTTCATACCATTAGTAATGATGTTATCCTTAATTGCAATTGGGATACCAGCCAATTTATTTTTAGCAAAATCTAAATCTTCTGCTGGCTTTGCGTCATCGTCAACAGTAATCCAGGCATTAATTTTTTTGTCTGTTTCTTTAATATTTTTAACTGTTTCCTTAGCTAAGTCTTCAGCTGTTATTTCGCCATCTTGTAATTTTTTATTTAATGAGTCAATGTTTTCATTTAAGTAATTCATTATTCATTATCATCCTTATCAATAATTACTGGCACCTTAATGAAGCCATCAGCTTTTTCAGGAACATTCTTCATTAATTCTGAGCGACTTTCCCAATGTTCAGGCTTGTCTTCTCTAAAGTCAGTCTCTCGATCAACAACTTGAACAGTTTCAGGAACTCCTTCAGTATCAACTTCGGCTAATTGATGTGCCATATTGATAATGTCACCCATTTGTTCAGTAAACTTATCAATTTCGTCTTCACCAAACTCAAGTCGAGATAGTGTTGCAACGTGATTGATTTCATCTTTTGTAATTTTCACCGTTTGCCTCCTATTCACCGCCAAAGACGTGGACATAATAACTATCGTCTGCGGAATTCTTAGCAATTAATGCCTGCGTATCATTAACAGAATTAATCTTAATTTCTATTGGTGCATCTTTAGGTAAGTACTTCTTAGCAGCTGAAAGCACAAGTCTTGAGAAACTCTCGATCTGTGCATAGCCAAAGAATTGCGTAGTTACAGTAATGTTCATTTGCGTCAAAGTTTTATTTTGATAGCGAACAGTTGCTGTTACCCCACTAATATTAGGGAAGTATCCTTGAATAGCAGCCTTGAAATCACTAAATGAAGCTGCATCAGTAGAATTAATTGCTTTTTCGCTTCCAACAGTCGGTAGTACTTGACTACGATTATTGACTGTTTTCCAATCATTTATTTTACTACTATTTGCATTAGCAATTCCATATGCAAAGTAATTTCCGCCAACTAGGGAATCTTTACTAGTCTTACTAAATAGTCCAACTAGAATTGGAATATCCTTTAATCCCTTCTTTTTACGCAAGTAAGAAACCAACTTGTTAGCTGCTTCCTTACCAAAAGTCTCCTGCTCTGCGCGAGAAATATCCTTATGATATTGTGGACCATCTTTAACTTTTTGATAGTAATCAACTGAGTTAAGGGCTAAGCCTACACTCATACCACCCATTTTGTAACTAGAATTAGATTTAGTCAAAAAATCTTGTTCCAAAATTTGGTCTAAAATGACTGGATTATAAGAATCTTTCTTAGTACTCTTTTCCGCATTTAAACCATCTGCATTGCTCTTAGACTTTCTTCCTAGCCAATCAGTCGCATCTGCAACAGAAATTTTTTGCCCTTCTTGGAAAACATACTTACTACTTGAAAAAGTATTTTGGGATAAATTTATTAATCCAGATTCTAAAGCACGACCGTCAACATTATTATCACTAGTATTTTCAGTTGTACCTTCAATTGGACTAGTTACATATTCACCATCTTTTAAGAGGACATTATAACCATTCTTACTTGTACTAGTCGTTTGATAGCTTTTCTTCTTGGTTGTCGAAGTTGTGGGATTATTGGCAAGATCGGAATTTTTTAAATTGCCACATGCACTTAAGCTCAAACCAGTTGCCACTAGCAGTGCTATTTGCAAAAATCTTTTCAATTTATTTTTCCTTCTTATTTCTTTATTTTTCAATTTTTGCAATTGCTTCTTGTTCAGTTAACATTGGAACTTGAAGTTTCTCCGCCTTATCTTTCTTAGAGCCGGCATCTGCACCATAAATCAGATAATCTGTCTTCTTAGATACTGATCCAGTCACTTTAGCTCCAAGATTTTGAAGTTTCTTAGTAAATTCACTTCGAGTAAAGTCTGATAACTTTCCAGTTAAAACAACAGTCTTTTCTTTAAAGAAATTATCTGGTGCTTCTTCTTCAACTGTTCCTAAATATTCCATATTTAATCCACTGTCACGCAACTCTTGCAACAACTTTTGCGCACTCGGCTGATTAAAATATGCTGTTAACGATTCCGCAATCGTCTCTCCTATTGTATCGATACTTATTAATTCTGGCACTGTTAATTGACTAACCTTTTCCAAATTTTTATATTTTTCCAAAATTAATCTAGCAGCTTTAGCACCAACGTGATCAATTCCAAGACCAAATAGTAATAATTCAGCTGAATTTTGCTTACTATTCTCAATTGAAGTTAACAAATTAGTAATTGACTTATCTTTAAAATGATCTAACTGACTTAATTGCTCATTAGTTAAATGATACAAGTCAGCTACATCGTTGACAAATTTTTTATCAATTAGCTGTTTTACGATTCTTGGACCAAGTCCCATAATGTTCATCGCGCCGCGTGAAGCAAAGTGAATAATTCCTTCTTCAACTTGAGCTGGACACATTGGATTGATGCAGCGGAGGGCTACTTCATCTTGCAAGTGAACCAAGTCTTGCCCACAAGATGGACATTTATTAGGAATCTCATAAGGCTCACTATCTTTAGGTCTTTTATTTAAAACGACACTAGAAATTTCTGGAATAATATCCCCAGCCTTGTGCAATTTAACTGTATCGCCAATCCGTACTCCCTTTTCTCTTAGGTAATCAGGATTATGCAAAGAAGCACGTGAAACAACAGTACCAGCAAGCTGAACGGGATTCATCACCGCAGTCGGCGTGACTACTCCAGTTCGGCCAACTGTCCATTCGATCTCTTTAACTATCGTTTCTTGTTCTTCAGGAGGAAACTTATAGGCAATTTCCCAACGCGGTACCTTGACGGTATTTCCTAATTCATTTTGTAAGCTCAAATCGTCAACTTTTAAAACGATTCCATCGATACCATAGCTTAAATCGTTACGCTTAGCAGTATATTCATCAATAAACTTAAATACTTCATCCATTGATTCTAGACGACGACCAGTTTGATTAGTGTGAAAGCCTAAGCGATTCATTTCATCAATTGCCTGGTGCTGACTAGTAATGTTTCTTGGTGGATTAACCCAAGTATAAATAAAAGTACTTAAATTTCTCTTTTTAGTAATCCGCGCATCTAATTGTCTCAAAGACCCAGCTGCTGCATTTCTAGGATTAGCAAATACTTGCTCGCCTTTTTCATCGCGTTCCGCATTTAGCTTGGCAAATGCTTCTTTTTCCATATAGCATTCACCACGAACCTCAGTTGTTAAAGGCTCAGGCAAAGTTTGTGGGATATCCTTAATGAACTTGGCATTAGCTGTCACATCTTCACCAACACGACCGTTTCCTCTAGTAGATGCGCGTGTTAATTTACCAGCTGTATATTCTAGCGATAAAGATAAGCCATCAATTTTTAATTCAACGTTGTAAGCCACAGGATGTCCAACTAGCTTTGTAATTCTGTCATCAAATTCTTTAAGCTCATCTTTTGAGAAAACATCCCCCATTGAGAGCATTGGAATAGGATGTTCCACTTTAGAAAGATCACTCTTAATTTCGCCACCAACTCGCTGCGTAATTGAGTCAGATGTTACTAAGTCAGGAAACTGCTTTTCTAATTCTACTAGTTCTTGATAAGCCTTGTCATAAACTGCGTCTTCAACTATTGGTGCGTCTTTTGCGTAATAATCTTCTGCCCATTCATCGAGCTTTTTTCTTAATTCATCGACTTTCTGAGAAGCCTGATTGTGAGTTAAAACTGCCATTATTTCAGTCCTTATCTAAACCAAACTACTTCAATCTCATTATATCTTTTTAATTGGTGCAAAGGCAGCTAAAAGGCGCTTTACTCCTTGACTAGCAAAAGCAATATCTAATTCCATATCTTCTCCGCTGCCGTTAACTTTGACGACAACACCCTTTCCCCAAGCCTTATGAGAAACTTGATCGCCAACATTCCAGGTCTTCTTATCTGCGCCAACTGCACCACTAGCCTTCTTAGCTGTTTCAATTCTAGTTTTGGGACGATAAACTTGAGAAGTTGCACGTTCACTACTTTTAGCAAAAGGAATCGACATTGAAGAATTAGATTGAACTGGATTAACAAATTCTAGATCCTTATCTTCAATTTCATCAATAAAACGAGATGGCTGATTATTTTGCGGACGACCATACATTGTTCTAGAAAAGGCATTCGTGATGTAAAGTTTCTTTTCAGCACGCGTAATACCTACATAGGCTAAACGACGCTCTTCTTCAAGTTCACTTGGATCGCTTGCCGCTCTTGAAAGCGGGAATAGACCTTCTTCCATGCCAACTAAAAAGACAACTGGAAACTCTAATCCTTTAGCTGCATGAAGCGTCATTAAAGCTACTTGATTATCTTGATTTTCTAAATCATCTTGATCGCTTAAGAGTGAAATTTCTGAAAGAAAATCACCTAAGGCAGTCGAATCTTCATCTTCTGGCTCATAATTATCATCAAAACGCTTAGTAACAGTTAAGAATTCGTTCAAGTTTTCTAATCTGGTATCAGCTTCAATTGTATGTTCATTTTCTAGGGCTTCTTTATAGCCAAAGTCAGCTAATAATTTTTCAGTTAAACCAGTTACGCTATGCGTCTTACTGTACTCAATTGCATCTTTTAGGGCAGTCCCAAAAGTTGCTAAAGTCTTAGCTGGACGTCCTGTAATTGGTGCTAAGCTTAAGTTCTTAAATGTTTCTTCAACTGTGAAATCATTGTCATTGGCAAAACCATTAAACTTAGCCATCGTTGTTGGACCTAATCCCCGCTTTGGCACATTGATAATTCGATTAAAACTCATCGAATCAGCAGGGTTTGCTACAACCTTCAAGTAGGCCAAAATATCTTTAATTTCTTTTCGATCATAGAATTTATGACCGCCAACAATTCGGTAAGGAATGTTTGATTTAACTAAAGCTTCTTCGACGTTACGAGATTGGGCATTTGTACGGTAAAGAACTGCAAAATCCTTGTAGTCTCTGTGATGCTCTTTTATTTCTTCGTTGATCTTTGAAACAATAAAGAGTGCCTCATCGTTACCACTTTGAGCACGATAATAGTTGATCTTATCGCCGTCGCCTTTATCAGTCCAAAGTTTCTTAGGTTTACGATTTTGATTATTCTTAATAACTGAGTTAGCAGCATCTAAGATATGACCAGTTGAACGATAATTTTGTTCAAGTTTAATCGTATTAACTTCATCATCTTGATAGTCATGCTCAAAATTAAGAATATTTTCCATGTTAGCACCGCGCCAACCATAGATCGACTGGTCTGCATCCCCAACAACGCAAATATTCTTATACTGAGCAGCTAAAGCCACACAAAGTTGATATTGAGCTTCGTTTGTATCCTGATACTCGTCAACTAAAATATAGCGGAACTTATTTTGGTAATAATGAAGCGTTTCTTTATCTTTCTTAAACAAGACTAGCGTTTGCATAATCAAATCATCAAAGTCCATAATTTGATCTCGCTTTAAGCGGTGCTGATATTCTGCATAAACTTGCGCTGTTACTTTTTCAAAAGGACTAGCTGCTTGTTCTTTGAAATCTTTTGGCGTAAGTAAGTCATTTTTGCCGTTAGAAATAGCACCTAAAATAGCCTTAGGATCATACATCTTAGGATTAATATTAAGATCCTTTTCAATTCGCTTAATTAAAGTTAACTGTTCTGCTGAATCAGCAATTGAAAAGTTATTAGAATAGCCGATTTTTTCTGCATCGCGGCGTAAGATTCTCACACATAAAGCGTGAAAAGTTGACATCCAAACACTATCAGCAGCTGGCCCTAAAAGCTTTTGGACACGTTCTTTCATTTCAGTTGCAGCCTTATTAGTAAAAGTAATGGCTAAAACATTCCATGGCGCAACGCCCTTTTCTTCAATTAAATAGGCAATTCGACGTGTTAAAACTGATGTTTTTCCACTACCAGCTCCAGCAACTACTAAAAGTGGACCTTCAGTACACTGCACAGCTTTTTTCTGCTGCGGATTTAATCCTGCAAGAATTGTTTCTTCGCTCATTGCTTCTCTCTTTCCTGATAACTTAAACACTAAAATAGACCTGTCTATTATAACAAAAAACGACGATAGCTTTTACCTTAACTATCATCGTTTTGGAATTAATCATATTGCGTTAAATTGAACTCTTTAATTAAATCAATTAGCTTTTTAGCATAACCTGGATCAGTCGCATAACCATCCGTCTCTAAAGCTTGCGCTTGACTTGCATAATCTTTTGCAGCTAAAACATGCTGATATTGATCTTTATTCCAGCTAGTTCCATTCACAAATAACAGCGTATGTGCCTGAATAGATTCTTCATAAGAATTATAAATTTGAAAACGACCAGTTACAGTTTCCCAGTGATCATTAACAAATTCCGAAGTCGTCAGCTCTCGGCTAGTATTAGGATCGGTTCCCTTGACACCGAACAAATTATAATATTTTTTTGAAAGCTCACTTTGACCAAAATTACTTTCTAAGCATGCTTGCGCAATGGTAACACTTGGAAATAAACCATAAGGCTTATCTGCTCTTTGAGCAATTGGAGCTACTACTTTAATAAACCTTTCTTTACTTTGAAGAGCGCGTTCCTTTTCTAACTGCGCTTGCCTTAATTGTTCATTAACCGCGACCTCGTGACGCCAGTACAAAAAGCCTGATAAAATTACTACCAAAGTAAAGCAAATAGCAAAGGCTCTTGCAATTACATATTGAATATTTTTTTGACGGCGTCTACGCGGCATTTTAACTCATCTTCCTTTTCATTACTTGCTTCAAAGGCATCGCAATTGCTGGCGTAAGGATAGCAGTAAAGATTGCTTCTACAACACCATTAACACCTAAAACACTTAATAAAATTGCAATTAAAGGAGCTGAATTTTGAGTTTGGCCTAGGCTTTGAAGCAAGGCAGCTGGATTATTCATAAACCATAAACTAGTAATACTAATCACCAGTAAAGTATTAGCAAGTGACGTACATAAGCCTGCAATTGTATAAACAACGGTCTTCTGAAGTTTTGATTCATCTTTTGCAGCTTGACCAATCATTCCAGCAATAAAGCCAGCTGCTGCCCGCGGAACTAACGCAATAAAGATATTTCGAAACAACAACATGCTGACAATATCGCCAGGTTGCGTATAAGCAACAAATAAACTTAATAAGCCCCAAAATAAGCCAATCGACGTACCGAACCCAGGTCCCATTAAGCAACCAGCTAAAGCCACGGTCAAAGGAATAGTTGTAATTGAAGGCAATCCCGGCAGAATTCTAATGTAGCCGATGTAAGGAACAAAAGTCTGAACTAAAATAATTGCAACAAAAATAGCACTAATAGCAATTCTAAAGGTCTTCTTATTAATCATAGTCTTTCCTACTTTTATCAAGTATATCTTTAACAAAAAAGGAAGCCGCATTTGCGACTTCCTTTTCTTAGTGGTGCGGGCGAGAAGACTCGAACTTCCACGATCTAAAAGCGATCACAAGATCCTTAGTCTTGCGCGTCTGCCATTCCGCCACGCCCGCGGTACTTAACTAATATACCAAATAATTTTTCTTTTAGCAAATGGAAATTTGTTTTTTTACTTATTTCTTCTAACTAATTTTAGTCTACCACCACATCTGCCGCAGCGATATTTTCTTGTATTTACTTTACGAACACGGGGATATTGAAAATGGCAGTCTTCACATTCATAAAGATAGTTTTTAACTTGCCTGCGTCTTAACCCAATGTCAGGTGTATAACGACTACCACCAACACGAGCTAATAAGTTCTTAAAATCACGATTGCGGTGCTGATAGCCTAGTCCCGCTAAGTGTAAATGATAATGCGTCAACTCATGCTTAATTATTCCCACTAAGTCTGAGCGATATTTTTCATCTAAAAAATGACCATTAATATCAATATGATGGTCATTTAGAAAATATCTTCCTCCAGTTGTCGTCATGCGATTATTAATCTTAACTTCATGCCTGAAAGGAAGGTGAAAATATTTTAATGAAATTTCTTCTACTAATTTTTGTAATTCTGTTTGATTCATTATTTTCGAATTAATTTTTGATATAAACTAGCCTGTCTTGGAGAGGATATTCTTCTCTTTAGACCGGTCACAATTTTTTGCTTTACTGACTGCTGCCCATCAATCCAAGTACCAGTAAATAAGTGAATAGAGTATGAATCTTTACTTGGATTACACAAAAAGCCATCTGGATAAACATGAACGCCATCTTTTAAAAGCTGCTCGCAGTTACCTGTTTTTAGCCCATACTTTTCTTTCAAAATATCAGTTACTGACAAACTATTCACGCCCGCCATTTGATTATTTTTGTCAAAAGTAAACTCTTTGTCTTGATAATAATCGAGAATGTCTTTTATGAATGGATGATAGGCCTCTGCACCAAAAATAGCAGCTGACAAGTAGTCATTATTTTCAAAACCAATAAACGCCTGATTCTTTAAAAGTGGATCTAGCTTTTTAAGAACTCTAACATCTGTATCTAAATAGATTCCGCCCTGTTCATAAATAGCACGAGCGCGAATATAGTCAGACACAAAGGCCCATTTTTTAGCCTGATAAGCTTCTTCAAGATAGCGATTCTCATGCATATCAAAATTACTTTCATTCCACTCAATAATTTCATAGTCAGGCAACTTCTTTTTCCAAGTCGTAAGACACTCTTTAATTAATGGCGACTTGGGGTTATGTCCTACCCAGACGTAATGAATTTTTTTAGGAATCATCTTTTTACCTTTCTAAGAAAGCGAGTTATAAAGTCCATGATATCTTGATTAAAGTCTAACTTCATCATAAACATAATTCCAGCATAAATAATTAACATCAAAATTGATTTAACTGCCATGTTCAAAAAACTTGAACTAATTAGGTTAGGCATAAGCATCCCTACAATTAACGTAATTATTCCAATTAAGAAATACTTTGGCACGTCGCTAAATGCATTTTTAAAACTATAATCATCTCTCACAATCCAAAGCCGCAAAATTAGAACTACAAATTCCGTAATTAGAATTGCGACTGTTGCTCCACTAGCTCCATATGGTCGATCAAGTAGCGCCGCTAAGACAACTTCGATAAGCGCCCCAATCACAACTGGAATGGCGTATTCCTTATCTCTTCTGTTAGCCAGCGCAAACTGATTAGCAAATACTCCTCCCATCGGAATCATGATGATCGTTAAGGCAAAAAAGAACATCAAAGGCGTCATTGGAATAAATTTCTTACCAAAGAAGAATGGCACAAATTGCTTAGTATTAGCCATAATAATGACTGCGAATAAGGTTCCAAGCATCGTCGTTGCTTCAAGCGACTTTTTTAAGACAACTTTCTGCGTTTCTTTTTCTTCGCTAGCCATCTTCGGCATGATGACTAAAGAAATACTAGTAATTACTCCTAAGATCATATTAGAAATTCGTTGCGAATTGTCATAAAAGGCAACTTGTGTTGAATTGCTAAAAAAACCTAGGATTGGCTTATCAAGCGAGGTATAAATCTGCGTTGCTATCTGCGGAATCATTAAGGTAATGATTGAAACAATCGTTGTTTTATATTTATAAAAATGACTAACCGGCTTTCCTACATAGCGGTGAATATCAAGCCAAAAGACAAAAGACCCAAGCATTGTCGAAACTGACATAATTAAAAAATACTTCCAAAGATCAGCTGGTGACTTAATTAATAATAAAATCAAAACCACACTAGCTAACTTAACAGCAGTATTTTTTAACACTACCCGACCAAAATCAGCTAAACCTTGAAAGAACCAAGAAATATCGACTTGAGCCGAGATTAAATACGGAACCATTAAGATCAAATAATTCCAGTATTGAATATGAAAAATATTAGCAATTAACAGCGTAATTAAAATAGTCACTAAACCAGCAATTGCTTGGAAATACCATAATCCCCAGAAAGCTTCTGTCAATTCCTGAGGCGTACCATAAGTTCTGGTTCGAGAAACAGTTCGAATTCCAATATAGGAAACTGACAAAGTGCAAAATACCATTAAAAATTGCACAGTATTATTTATACTACCATAAATACCATAAGTTTTAGGTCCTAAAACACGAGATAAATATGGAACTGTAATTAGCGGCACTAAAACTAGAAAGATTTGATAGACCGCATTATATAAAATATTAAGAAAAGTTCGCTTCACTACTTTTTCCTCTAAAATTTCTTTGTCATGTAATTGAAGATAGGCTCGCAAGAATCAAGATTATCAACTTCATCAATTAACTCACGCCAATAAAAACGTTGATTTTTGTATTGATGATCATCAGGATGCCTCAAAACTTGTAAAAATTCCTCTTGTGACTTAACACAGGGACCTGGCGTAACGTCCTCATATGGACTCAATAATAAGCCGCGGACCTTTTCATATTGCTTTAGATAGTTGGTAATGAAAATAATTGGCTTATCTAAGTACAAATAATCAAAATAAATTGATGAAAAATCAGTAATTAATAAATCAGTATTTCCAAGCAGCTCGTATAAGTCGAGATCATTTTTAAATAAATAATCATTATTTAAGAAGGCGATGTTTGAAAATTGACTGTTAAAGTCTTCAAACATCCGCATTTCATAAGGATGAAGCTTCACGATTAGATACTGATGCTTTGCTTTTAATGCATCATTTAATTTATAAGGATCAAAATCTTGAAAGGCAAAATAATTTCCTTGCTTTATTTTTTCCATAACCAATGGATCTTCAAGCTCATAACGAAAAGTTGGCATGTAGATTCCTATTTGAGCTTGATCATCTCTAGTTTTAAATAAATCTACTAATAATTTTTCCTTAGAGATTGCTGGATGGTTAATGTAATCAATTCTAGGAAAGCCCAGCTTTTGATATTTTTTACCTTCAATTGCCATACAGGCACTCATTAAACTTTCGTAGAGATCAGAGCTTGAAGTTACCAGGTCTGCATTTTTATGCCATAGCTTTTGGTTACGCTTATTATCACGATAGTGCGTATTATGAGCCATAAAGCCCATACGTTTTAAAGGTACGCCATGCCAGAACTGAATATTAACTTGAGCAGAACGTGCTTTAAAAGGTTGATGAGTAGTAATCACATATTTAGCTACACCAATTTTCTTCCAGGTTTCCCATGATAAGTGAGAAGATGGCCAAGGTTCAACTAAGGTAATGTTGTAGTCTGGATGATTAGCCTTAATGTATTTATAAAATAAATAGCCGTTTGAGCCAGATCTGCCTGAGCCGTTTAAGACTACAATGTTCTTTTCTTTAATTGGACGAAGACTTGCAAGGAAGCTTATTCCCCATAAGTACAAGCGAAAAAATAAACTTTTCATTTAGATGTTCCTTAATAAATGAATTTGTTGACAAATATTTAATATTTGTCAATTATATACTCATTACTAAGGGTATAAAAAAAGCTTGAGTAAACTCAAGCTTTTTTTGATTATTTGATAAAACTTTATTTTATTTTCTTCTACTATTCCATTTCATTTTATTTCTATATTTTCCATTTAAAGTTTCATATAATTCATAACTAGATAGACCTTTATAGATTGGAGATTACAACATGAACATTGGCGAAGCATTAAAACAATATCGTACTAGCGCAGGACTGACTCAAAAAGAATTCACTCAAAATATCCTTTCTCCAGCGCATTACTCGAAAATAGAACGTAATCTACATGAAATATCAGCAAATGACCTGCTAAAACTGTTGAGTCAAAATAAAATACGTTATTCAGATTTTTTCTCATCCCTCGATCAAAACAACGTAAAAGACCAAGATGAAAAACTTAGTGAGCAATTATTATCTGCTTACTATGACCGAGATCTCGATAAAGCAAAGGAAATCTATACTCAAATTAATACATCTAATGATGATTTACTTAAATTACAAGCTCAACTTATTCTCAATACTCTACAATCAGGTCGTCATAAATTTTCTAAAAACAAAGATAAAATTATACAAAAAGTCTTTTCAGGTACTCATTGGCTCAATGATTCTCACAAAATTCTGATATTAGCTACCTTTATTGAAGTTCTTGATCCCTTTGACTTACCTTTCTTTTTAAATCAAATTTATCAGAAATATCAAAACAATCTTGGTAAACAAACTCTAAAAATTCAAGAAAGCGTTGCATCTTTCTGTATCAACTATTTATATTCAGCATCCCAAAACAGAAATATTAGTTCAACTAATAAAGCTATTCAACTATTAACTCAATTAACAGAATATCCCGAATTAGGTATTGAGAAAATTATAGGTTATTACTATCATTGTTACTTTACAAATCAAAAAGAACAATTAAAGACCATTATTACTATTTTAAAGAAAAGTAACTTAAGTAAAACAATAAATATCTTGCCACAATAAACTGCATATACGCAACTCGCTGATCAATTATGCAAAAAAAATCCTCTTCATTACGCAAATACCTTATCATTTATCTCATCTTAAATGAAAAGAGGAGTAACAATGAAGAAGTTTATCAACAAAAAATATTTTGCCTTAAGCATCTTGCTTTCATGCTTGAGTGGCTTAGAATTGCCTTTTGGAACTTGGTCATATTCAGAAATATTCTCTTTAATTACTGAAAAAAATATTCCTAATACTATCAGGATGGTAGCAGTTATTACTATTGCCCAAATTCTTTTGGTCATTATTAAGTATTTAAATACACGGGTACTTAACAGAAATATCGCTTGTTTTAATCAAAACGTGCGTGAATTTCTAATGAAAAGCAACTTTATTGAAATCAGTGAAAACAATGTATCAAAGCAAATTTCTTTTCTTTCAAATGATCTTAACTTAATAGAAGAGAACTATTTGAAGCAACTTTTTCAATTAATTTCAATGATTGTAACAATTGTCGGTACTTCAATAGTTGCAGTTGGCAATAGTTTTTTATTAACTTTAGTTTTTATTTCATTCGCTATTTTTTCAAGTATTATCCCTAATTTTTTTAGCAAGAAAACAGCCCAGCAGTCAAATAATTGGAGTACTTCTACTGGAACTTACATAACATTTATGTCCGATTTTTTAAAGAATATTAGGACAGTTTTAAATTACAATGCATTAGATACCTTTATTAAAAAAGGGCAAAAAATTATTACTCAATCTACTGAAAATAAGAGATTACGTGACAATACAATTGCTAAAAGCAATTTTTGGGTTAATATATTCGTTTATTCTTTTGACTTTTTACCTATTGGAATAGGAATAATTATGGTTATCAAAGGGATGCTTACTCTAGCCTCATTTGTAGCTGTCCAATACTCCAGTACTTGGATTATTAACAGTTTTTACAGTATTAATAGCTGCCGTAATCAAATGTCATCAGCCAAACCTATGATAGATAAGCTACTTTCTTTTAAACCAGAAGAATTTGACAAAAATATTCCTAATTCTAACCTAAATACCTTAACCCTTAACAATATTAGCTTTGGATATAAGCCAGGAGAATTAGTACTAGACAAAATCAACTTAAAAATTAAAAGAGGTGATAAATTATTACTTACTGGTAAGTCTGGTCAAGGAAAGTCTACCCTTCTTAATCTTTTAACTGGTCAACTAAAACCTACTAAAGGAAACGTGCTCGTCAATGGGATGACCAATCAAAATTATACATTTAGTGAGGTACAACAGACTTCTCAAATATTTAATGATACTTTACTTTTCAACCTAACATTAGGTAAAAAGTTTGATGATTTCAAAATTAAAGAAGCTATCAAAAAGGCTGGACTATTGCCATATGTTAATCGGTATGGCTTAAATACGATTATAGAAGAAAATGGAAATAACTTATCTGGCGGTGAAAAGAAACGAATAGAATTGGCACGAGCTTTTCTATATGAAAGAGATTTTTTAATTGTTGACGAAGGGACAGCTTCGCTTGATCCCACCACAGCTAATCAGATTCATGAAGTGTTCTTAGATTCTCCATTAACAGTAATTGAAATAGATCATCATATTCCACCTAAAATTATGCAAATGTTTAATCATCATTATGATCTGCACGACAAGCAATTAGAACGGATATTCTAATTTGTAAAAAAAGGCAGCTAGAAAATTTAAACTAGCTGTCTTTTTTCATGCATATTTTTTATTCTACCTGCTAGAAGATGATATTTATTATTTTCTAGCAGTCCGTCTTTCAAAGAATTTAACGATTTCAACAATGATAATCATTAAAAGTCCTGCAATAATTACAACCAACCATTGCATTCCATCTAATTCAGTCACATCAAAAATCTTAGTCAAAAATGGAATTTCTACTGCAGCCATAACTAAAGCAGAAATAATAATTGCTCCGTTGAACCACTTATTTTCAAATGTTTGCCCTCTAAAGATTGACTTGTGAATAAATTTAGAGTTAAAGGCATGGAACAACTGAATTAAGCCTAAAGTAAGGAAGGCCATAGTTAAAGCATCTGCATGTTGCATAGCTGCGTTTCCAACGTGAGGTCCGACATGTAAACCAAACTGATATGCACCTAAAACTAAAATGCCTTCTAAAATACCTTGATAAATAATCGAACTTGCAACACCGCCGCTAAAGAAGTTTGATTTTCTACCACGCGGCTTCTTCTTCATAATTCCTGGCTCAACTGGTTCAACACCCAAGGCAATTGCTGGTAAGGTATCAGTAACCAAGTTAATCCATAACAATTGCACTGGCATTAGAATATCCCAACCAAGCATTGTCATCATGAAGACTGTCAAAACTTCACCAACGTTACAACTCATTAGGTAAAGAATTGCCTTTTGAATATTCGCAAATACCTTACGTCCTTGCTTAATTGCTTCAACGATTGTCGCAAAGTTATCATCAGCTAATACCATATCAGCTGCACCTTTTGATACTTCAGTACCTGTAATTCCCATGCCAATACCAATATCAGCTTGCTTTAAACTAGGTGCATCATTTACACCATCCCCAGTCATTGCAACGATCTTATTATTTGCCTGCCAAGCTTTAACAATTCTAACCTTATTTTCAGGAGATACACGAGCATAAACGCTGTAGTCTTGAACGTGCTTGTTAAAGTAATCATCTGACAACTTATCAAGTTCAGCACCTGTAATTACGGACTTATCTTTGTCTGAACCTGCTTCTAATATACCTAAACGAGAAGCAATTGCAGCAGCAGTGATTTGGTGGTCACCAGTAATCATAACTGTTCTAATACCAGCACTCTTGGCTTCTGCGACGGCTGCTTTAGCCTCTGGTCTTTCTGGATCAATCATTCCGACTAAACCAGCAAAAATTAAATCTTGCTCAACGTTATTAGTAGTTGGATCGTCATAAGCCTTATCCACAATCTTGTAAGCCAGTCCCAAAACACGTAAGGCTTGTTCAGCCATATTCTTGTTAGAAGCTAAGATGTTTTCCTTTTCACTGTCAGAAACTGGCGTTACTTGACCCTTTTTTTCGATCTTAGTTACACGTTTTAATAATTCGTCAGGTGCACCCTTTACAGCAACAAAGAATTTATCACCATAATGGTTAACCGTCGACATTAATTTTCTCTCTGAATCAAAAGGAACTTCTTGAACACGGCTATCTTTTTTTAGTAAATCTTCAACCTTAATATTTTGATCAAAAGCATATTGAATCAAAGCTGTTTCAGTTGGATCTCCTAAAAGCCGTCCACCATCTTCAATTTTAGTGTCGTTAGCCAAAATCATGGCCATCATAGCTGGATTATCTACCTTAACTGCCTCTTCATCATTATGAAGTTCACCATCATAGTAAACTTTTTCAACAGTCATTTGATTTTGAGTTAAAGTACCAGTTTTATCAGAACAAATAATATCTGTTGCACCTAAAGTTTCAACAGCAGGTAGCTTTCTAACAATCGCCCTATGCTTAGCCATCGTTTGCGTACCAAGAGCTAAAATAATCGTTACAATTGCTGGTAAACCTTCTGGAATTGCAGCGACAGCTAAAGAAACAGCAACTAAGAACATGTCAATAATTAACTTATTAGTTGGCTCGCTTCCTTGCTTGGTAAACATCCCCACGACAAAGACAATTACACAAATTGCTAAAATCATGATGGTTAATGTCTTACCAAGTTGATTTAAGTTTTCCTTTAATGGAGTAGCTGTTTCATCGGCGTTGTTTAACATTGTCGCAATTTTACCGACTTCAGTCTTCATCCCTGTTCCAACCACAATACCTTCTGCTCGACCATAAGTTACATTAGTATTGGCATAAGCCATATTAACGCGGTCACCTAAAGCTACATCATCAGCTTTTAAGATGTCGCTATCTTTTTCAACCGGAACTGATTCACCAGTCAAAGCAGACTCTTCCACCTTTAAACTAGCTGTCTTAGCTAAACGCATATCAGCAGGAACAACGTCTCCTGCTTCAAGTAGCACAACATCACCCGGCACAATGTCAGTACTTGGAATCTCTAGAATTGCTCCTCCGCGTCTTACATGTGCATTCGGCGTCGACATTTCTTTCAAGGCATCAATTGCGGCTTCTGATCTGGCTTCTTGAATTACGCCTAAAATTGCATTTAGCAAGACAACAATCATAATAATTGCTGCATCCGTCCACTCATTTGCCACAACTCCTGATAAAACTGCGGCTACAATCAAGACAATGATCATAAAATCCTTAAATTGATCAATGAAGCGCATGAACATACTGCGTTTTTTCTTTGATGCTAAAGAATTAGGCCCCTCTGAAGCTAATCGTTTCTTAGCTTCATCATCAGACAGCCCATTATCTAGTGATGTATGTAGTTCTTTCTCGATTTGAGAAATATCTTGAGCATAGTACTTCTCTTTCAAAGCCAATCCCTCCAATAACTAAAAAAGACTTATAACGAACCCATCGTCATAAGTCTCACTAATTAAGATAAGCCCAGAGACATTCATCCCGGTTGTTGAACTTATCGCAATAAATTGCCGTTACTCTCTTATGCAAGTTTATTATATTAAACTAACGAGTCCGACACAAGTTTAGTTCTTTTTATAAAAATCATCAAAAATAGTTACTGGCAAGTGACGCTTATGCTCACTCTTCTTCCATAACTTTTCAATTTGTTCAGCAGCTTTATCGCTTACTTCTTTACCTTCTAAGTAATCGTCAACTTCCTTGTAAGTTACGCCTAAAGCTACTTCATCTGGTAAATCTGGTTTTTCTTCTTCTAAATCAGCAGTAGGTGCCTTTTCATACAGATGTTTAGGACAACCAAGCTCTTTAAGCATCGCCTTTCCTTGACGCTTGTCTAAGCGGAAAAGTGGTGTAAGATCAGCTGCACCGTCACCATATTTGGTATAAAAACCAGAGAAGTTTTCAGCAGCATGGTCAGTTCCGACAACTGCCCCATTATTTGCACCAGCAATTGCATATTGAACAACCATTCTTTGACGCGCCTTAATGTTACCCTTATTAAAATCAGTAATCTTTTGACCAGTTGCTTCAACTACTTTGACCATTGCATCAACTGGTTCTTTAATATTTACGATTAGATCTTGATCGGGCTTTTGAAAAGCGATTGCATCTGCCGCATCACTTGCATCGGCTTGAACGCCATAAGGAAGACGAACAGCGATAAATTGGTAAGAATCGTCGCCAGTTTCTTCACGCATTTCTTCAATTGCCATTTGGCAAAGCTTACCTGTTAAGGTTGAATCTTGACCACCAGAAATTCCCAAAACATAGCTCTTTAAAAATGGATTTTCTTTTAAATAATCTTTTAGAAAATCAATTGATTTACGAATTTCTTCTTTAGGATCAATTTCTGGTAATACATGCTCATAAGCAATAATTTTTTCTTGTAATGGGCGCATTCTAATATCCTCTTTTCACAATTCGGCTGCGAATATTATTAATCAAGTTTACCTTGTTGTCATATAATTTTTGCGATAAATCGACTGGGTAGTCTTGTGGATTCAAGCTACGCTTGTATTCATCCCATAAACCATCGAGGTTATTTGCGGCAAACTCTTTCGTTTCTTTTAGAGTAGGTTCTTGATAAACTAACTTACCTTCATGGAAGATTTCGTGCAATAACGGACGAGCAGTATAGTCGGTAACAACCTTATTGATATAAGTATATTGAGGGTGGAACATGAAAAGAGCATCGAACTTTCTTGGGTCTTCATCATAGCGTGATACCCAATCACCTTCATTTTTCTTTTCAGAGTTAGCTTGAATTCTCCAAACTTGCTTTTTACCTGGAGTAGATACTTTTTCAGCATTTGAAGAAATCTTCAAAGTATCACGCATATTACCATCTTTATCTTCAATAGCAACTAGCTTGTATACCCCACCTAGAGCAGGTTGGTCAAAAGCCGTAATTAATTTAGTACCAATTCCCCAAACATCAATTTTTGCGCCTTGCATCTTAAGGTTTTGAATAGTCTTTTCATCCAAGTCATTTGAAGCATAAATCTTTGCATCAGGGAAGCCAGCATCATCTAATTGCTTGCGCACTTTTTTAGAAATATATGCCATATCTCCCGAGTCAATTCGAACGCCTTGGAAGTTAATCTTGTCGCCCATTTCTTTAGCAACTCTGATAGCAGTTGGAACACCACTTCTTAAGGTATCGTAAGTATCCACTAAGAATACACAATTCTTATGTGTTTCCGCATATGCCTTAAAAGCATCATATTCACTATTAAAAGCTTCAACTAAGGAGTGAGCGTGAGTTCCAGCAACAGGAATACCAAATAATTTTCCTGCTCTAACATTACTAGTAGCATCAAAACCACCAATGTATGCTGCACGAGTTCCCCAAATAGCCGCATCAGTTTCTTGAGCACGACGTGAACCAAATTCCATTAAACCGTCATTACCAACTGCAACCTTAATTCTAGCTGCCTTAGTTGCAATTAAAGTTTGGAAGTTAATAATATTCAAAATTGCTGTTTCAACTAATTGAGCTTGTGCCAATGGCCCTTCGATTTGCATAATTGGCTCATTAGCAAAAACCAATTCACCTTCTCGAGCACTGCGAATGGTTAATTTTAATTTTAGATTACGTAAATAATCAATAAATTCATCATCATAACCACAAGTTTCCTTGAGATATTCTAAGTCGCTTTCCTTAAAATGGAGGTTATTCAAGTATTGAATAACATGGCTTAAACCAGCATTAACTGCGTAGCCGTTACCAAAAGGTTCTTTTCTAAAAAATACTTCAAATACTGAATTTCTTTCACTTACACCCTTTTTAAAATAGGTATACATCATATTAATTTCATACAAGTCTGTATGAAGAATTAAAGAATCGTCTTGATCAATTTGTGGGTAAAACATTTTGTCTCCCTCATCACTAAATAAATAATTTCTTTCTTGTACCTTATTATAATCAAAGAGACGCAGATATCAAAAAGAGACACCAAAATGATGTCTCTAAAAATATTTAAGCTATTTACTTATGATCTTTACATAGTCTCTAATTGTAAAAAATTCTAAAATTTCAGTTAATTTTTCTCGATCTTTTTTGTTCACCACGTAAAGGCTTGTTCCCTGACTAATTACTTTCATTAAATTAGCGTAAAAAGGCGCTAGTTTATTTTGTTTGAGCTTTTGAATAAATTCTTCAATATCTGCTCCGTGGTACACTTTTAGGTCTTTAGGAATAATGATTTCTATCTTTTTTTCAGGATTATAGTTAGTACCAAAACCGACAATTGTTTGTAAGTAAGGTGACTTAACATTCTTAAGCCTATTTTCAATAATTAACGGAGTAATTTCTTTCAATGAGGTCTTACCCTGCTTAAAAATCACTGGACAAAGCGAAGCAATATGACACTTATTAAATGCATAATAAATAGCAGCTTGAGGACGATAAAATGGTATTTTAATTTTACTTGTAATGTGATGCAGAGTGCGTAATTCTGCTATAACCTGATCTTGATTCAATTGCTTATCTGCTGGCTTTTTATTTTTAACAATTCGATATTTTAGACCTACAAAGTTACCATTGACCATTCTTAGACCAAAATTAATTTGAGCATTACACCAAGATGGCATTCCATTCACTAAATAGTTCTCTCGCACACTAGTTTCAAAAACTTCTCTGCGCCAAAAAGCATAATTAGTATAAATGTTTACACCCATGCCGAGTGCTGTTTTTACCAAACTAATTTGATTACGATAATATGGTCTAATTAAATGCAATTTACCATCTTTTAAGCGTTGATACATTGCTCGAATACCAACAAACATTCCATCGCATTTTTCACCATAAAGCGTACTAGCTGCACGATAAAAGACATTCTGATTAAATAAAACTTTATCAGCATCTAGAACAAAAATTATTGAGCCTTCTACAAATTTTGTTCCGTATTCAATCGCATGCAAATAATTATGCTGCTTTTGCTTATGATATTTAACTGGTAAAGGCGTATTTTCTAAATAACGCTTAACAATTGTTTCCGTTTCATCATTTGAACCATCATTAATTAAGATTATCTCCCAATCACGGTACGTCTGATTCTTGATTGATTCTAACGCCTCAACAATTGTATTAGCACTATTATGAGCTGGAATGATAACTGAAATTTTTCGCTGATTTCTGCCTAATTCAATATTGCCGAATACGTTGACTATACATAAATCTATGATCAAGACTAAAACTAAATAACTGGTATTAATTACATTTGATTCAGCAATAATCAAACTACCTTCGTTAATAATTAAAAATAATACAGTCCCTAAAATTAAATGACTGTTTATGTTCAACTGCCTTTTAAGCCTTATATAGACAATTGCTCCCAGCGTTTCTAACAATAAAGAAATTGCTTCAATATTCCAGGAAAGATTTTTAAAAACAAAGTCAGTAAACTCAGGTGTGTACCAAACTAGCGAAACGAGCAAAACAATTAAATAAACGCATAGTAAAAAGGGTCTCAATTGTTCACTAAAAGTAACTACTACTCTAATTACATAGAAAATAAAAGTTAAAACAGCAACAATTAAAATTAAGATTGTTCCGGACCTAACTGATAATTGAGCTAGAATATTTAAATTCAACAAAAGCAATACTAAATTTTTAGTATTAAAATGTCTATCTAAGAAATATAAGGTTCCCATATAAGCAATTATAGCTAAACGGTATAACGATCCTATCTCAGCAAAGGGCAAAACTTCGCTCTTATTCAAAATCGCTGTCAAAGATAGAAAAACTGATAAATAGCTTAGAGCCTTTTCTGCAAACCACTGATCTAGATCTTCAATTTCAATTGATAAAGTTAACAAAAGCAAGATCAAACCATATGCCGCGCTAATTATAAAAAAGCCATTATCGCCATGCCAAATATTGCTGCTTAGTTCAAAAATTAGCGGTAGAATTCCAATCAAAATTGCCAGCAGACTACTTTTATGATAATTTTCCACTATTTTTCACCCAAGATGAATTTGTAATAATTTTCAATTGCCACTAACTGATTTTTCATTGAAAAGGCATGCATCAAATACGTCTTTTCTTTTTCTGCCATCTCTTCAAGTTTTTCTTGACTAGTTGAAATTGCCTGCTTTAGCTTTTCACTAATATCATTTAAGTTTCCAATTTTAGCAACAAATCCATACTTTTCACTAGGAATCATTTTTTCAATATCGCCAACATCTGTTGACATAATTGGTACTAAATTATCGCTAGCTTCAAGTAATACCAAAGGAAAACTTTCTGAATAAGACGTCAAAACAGCCAAATCCATTTTTTGATAGAGTTTGCGGATCTCTTTCTGGTTCAAAAAGCCGTGGAAAGTTACCTGTGAACTAATCCCTAGATCTCGCGCAAGTGCTCTTAAATTATTAAATTCGCTTCCATCACCAGCAATATGTAAGCGAACGTTTTTATCATTGATCTTTTTAATGGCCTTTAAAAGCAAATCTTGTCCCTTAACTTTTTCTGTTCTTCCAACATTAATTATATTGAAATAGGGATGAGCATATTTTTTAGGTAATTCTTTATTGTCATGGAAAAAAATTCCATTATAGATTACACAAATTTTAGTTTTCGGAATGCCTACCTTTTCAACTAAAAGATCAGAAAAGTTCTGCGTAATCGCAAAAATACCATCAGCTTTTTTTAAAGCCATAATGTTCAACTTAGTAAAAATGTTTCCAATCATTCCCCGTCCTTCAAAATCTTTTAAAGGATCAGAATGAACTGTGATAATCCATTTAGCCTTAATTTGCTTTTTAATCATCGAAACAAATAAATTAGCTCGTGCACCATGAGTATGAACGATATCAAAGTTGCCATTATTAATGAATTTAGCGAGTCTTTTTAAAACAGTTAAATCATAACGACTTTGGGCACCTAAAATCGTTGTCTTAATTCCTGCTTTTTTGGCAGCTTTTGCCACCGGGCCATCTGCTAAGGTCAGCAATTCAAAATCAGCATCTTGCCGATTAGCTTCTGTTAATAAATTAACAATATGAGACAGGCCCCCGCCCTTTTCTAATCCAGCGTTAACATGTAAAACTTTCATTTAATTTATATTCTTTCTATTATTTTTGTTTCTTAGACTTTTCGACTTCAACTACAAATTCTGGTAAGGCCAGCATCCGTTTAAAACGTGTTGGATTGGTAATCAAGCGATAAAACCATTCAAGATGAGTTTTTTGAAATACTTCCGGAGCACGTTTAACCGCACCCGAAAAGACATCAAAACTTCCGCCCACTCCCATCATAATTGCTGGCACCTCTGCTTGCCGCAATAAAGAAATTAACTCTTCTTGTCTAGGAAAACCAATTGCTGCAAAAACCAAATCAGGCTCAGTATTTTCAATTCTTTTAGCAACGGTTTTAAGATCATCCTTAAAGTAGCCATCTTCAGCCCCAACTAATTCGATTCCTGGATAATCTTTAGCAATTTTGGCCTTAGTAATTTTCATTACTGCAGGCGTTGCACCAATTAAATAGACACGGAGCTTTCTTAAATTTCCCACATGCAAAAGCCAGGTAAACAAATCATAGCCTGTTACACGTTCCTTGACTGGAGTTTTAAGCATTTTTCCGCCTAAAACAATTCCAATTCCATCAGCTGTAACTAAATCTGCATCCTTTTTGATAAGTTCCATAAATTTAGGATCTTTATTTGCAGCCATCACAATTTCAGGATTAGCTGTTACCACCATAGTTGATACTTTATTGTTTAACCGGTTAATTAATCTATCTTTAAATTCTTCTAACGAATAATTATCAAATTCTATTCCTAAAATACTAACTTTATTCATGCTCTGTTTTTAACCATTTCTAATCGAAATATATCTTTACTTTCCATTTTAACAAAAAAGTGCTACTAACTTTTTTAAACATAAAAGTTTCACTTTTTTCTACTTCTGCTAGAATAGTAACTATTACAAGGGAGTATTTATTATGAAAAAAATTATTACCTACGGTACCTTTGATCTACTGCATTATGGCCATATTCGTCTTCTAAAAAGAGCGCGTGCACTAGGAGACTACCTAATAGTAGGACTATCAACAGACGAATTTAATGAATTCAGCAAGCATAAGCAGGCTTACAATAATTATGCCGAAAGAAAATATATTCTTGAAGCAATTCGATATGTGGATCAAGTTATCCCTGAAGAAAATTGGGATCAAAAAATCAGCGATGTCCAAAAATATGATATTGATACTTTCGTAATGGGGAATGATTGGGAAGGAAAATTTGACTTTCTAAAACCCTACTGCAAAGTAAAATATCTTGAAAGAACCCCTGGAATTTCTACTACTCAAATCAAAGAAGACTTAAAATAAAAAATGCATGGTGCAGTCAATAAATCAAAATCAACTGTACTATGCATTTTTATTTTTCAAAAGTAAATTCAAATCTTTCAGCTACATAAGATGCACGAACGTACTCAAAAGGATAGTGATCGTTAAGTTCTGTAACTTGCCGTCTCGTTACTAATGGTTCACCCTTTTTCACTGATAATAAGCGCGCTTCATTTTCATTGGCAACAGATGCACCAATATTTTCAACTACACTACCAATCTTATAACCACCTTTTTTTTCAAGAGTTTGATATAAACTACTCGAAATCTCATCTTTAGAGAAACGTGAAACTAATTTATAAGGAATTGTAGCTACTTCATAACAAATTGGCACATTATCAGCAAAACGAATACGTTCCATTCTTAAAACATTATCCGTATCCTTAATCTTTAACTTTTCTTTTTCAGATAAAGAAGGCTTAGTTACGCGGTAAGACAATAATTTACTAGAAGGGACTTGACCATTAGCACGAGTTATATCCGTAAAGCTCATAATTCCAGACATTTTTTCTTGCACCTTTTGGCTAGAAACATAAGTCCCGCTTCCTAAGCGTCTTTCTAAAATTCCTTCATCTTCCAATGTCTTAATTGCTTGACGTAATGTCATTCTAGAAACATTAAATTTCAAGGCTAATTGCCGCTCAGCAGGGATTCGCTCTCCAACTTTATATTTTTTATTTTCAATATCACGCTTTATTTGGTTGTGAATTTTAATATACATCGGTTCTTGCATGATAAACCCTCACTTCATTATCCTATCAAGTTTATTTTAGCTTAAAGTAGCCAATTAGTCATTGTTCTTCTTTGCTTCCCAACGCATTCCTAAAATATTTACATTAGGCCGACTATTACATTCTACTTCTAAATCTTTGCTGCTGCTTGAAACAATATTCAGCTTGATCTTAGCATCATCTTGAACTGCAAGCGTACTACCATTAGGGTTAAGAATTAAATCTCTACCACCTAAACTCGCTTGCCCATTTAAAGCTAAAAAGTATTCGAAATCATCTCTACCAGAAAAAGCAACTCTAGTCGCATCAGCACTTGCCTTATCCTGAAAATCAGCATGGCTCACAATACTTGAATTATTGAGTGTAACTTTAGCATTATCACAGGCAATTAAACGATCTATTTTACTATTTTGAATTAAAGTTTTAGTATTCTTATCAATAAAAACTCCGCCTTTAAATTCAGATTGTAAAATATTTACCCAAGAATCATCAGAAATATAAAAGCTAGAATCATCATTTTTTTCAACAGTCGAATTAAGCATATTTACCCAGGTCTGTCCATGAATTAACCCATAAGAAATCGAGGTATTATTCAAATCAACTTCTGCATTTGAATCAGGATAAGTACTTAAATTACCGTGAATCACACTATTAGAAATAATTGCCGTCCCTTTTCCCTGAATACCTAAAGCAGCGTAATCTTTAGAATCATAATCAATTAAAGAATCAGTCATGGTCAATCTAAAATTAGCTTGCGCAAATAAAGAAACGCTAGAATTTAAAATTTTACTGGAAAACAGCTCAAGGGTGCACTTACCATTTACAGCAATTGCGGCCATATCATTTTCATCGCCGTAAAGATTAGTGTTGCGCAAAGTCAGATAAGTATCCGCGTTGTCTTCAACATAAATAGTATTATGGTCAGATTTTGTTTGAAGACAAATATTTTCTAAAGTAAAAAAACTGCAATCCCTATCAAGTACAAAAAAGCCGCTAATTACAGTTTCTTCTGGTGCATTACCTGTTCCTTTGATAGTAATATTATTTACTTCTAAGCCTTGATTTAGCTCATAAAAACCTGGCGCAAGCAATAATACGTCATCAGGCTGTAAGTCTTTTAGTGCACTTTTCCAATCAGTCCCGTCTCCGCGACCACTAACTTTAACAAGACGTGTCATATCGACTAATCCTTTCTACACATAAATTTCACACATTATTCCTTCAAATTTCAATTTTTTTAGCTTAAATATAATTGTTAATGGAGGTAACTATGATTAACATTACTACAAATCAATTAGCAGAAATTCTAGCAAAAGATTCTACAATTAATTTATATGATTTACGAACACCAATTGAATTTGCATCAGGACATATTCCTGATAGTCATAATCTTCCCTTTGAAGAATTAAAATACTTCAATGATCCCAAAAACGAGACCTACTACTTCATTTGTCGGTCCGGAGACCTTTCTCATTATGCTTGCCAAACCTTAAAATCTAAGGGTTATAAACACCTAATTAATATTAACGACGGCATCCTTAATTGGAAGGGAAAAATGCAAAGTTTAACTTAAAAAATATAATACAACAAAAAAGGTCATCAAATGATGACCTTTTTTTTCGGGTTGGGTGTTCTTTCGAACGATTGGGTTAGCTGGATTCGAACCAGCGCATGATGGTACCAAAAACCATTGCCTTACCACTTGGCTATAACCCATTTGATTGAACTTTTACTTGTTGTTCAATGCAACCAGCTGGAATAATCCAGCAATGGAGGCCAGTGGATTCGAACCACCGAACTCAGAGAGAGCGGTTTTACAGACCGCCGCGTTTAGCCACTTCGCTAGGCCTCCGAAACGTTACTTAATTATAATAACGAACCGCCTAGCAAAAAGCAAGTAAAAAAATAAAAAAGTTGGAAAAACTCCAACTTTTTATTTTCTAGCTTTCTATTTTAGTTGAGCAATATGCTTTTTAATAATTTCAGCTGACTCTCTTAGTTTTTGATCTTCTTCACTAGGTAACTCTAAAGGAATAACTTTTTCTACACCATTTTTACCAATAATTGCTGGATAACCAATATATGTTCCAACCTCATCTAAATAAACTGAAGCTGGTGCAAACAAGCGTGCATTACTAAAGACAGCCTGAATTAAGCGCACTCCGCATGTAGCAATTGCATAGGAAGTATATCCTTTACCAAAGGCAACTTTCATTGAGTTCTTATTAGGCTGTGCGCTCAATTTTTCTTCTTGTTCTTTTGTAAACAATTCTTTAGCGGTTTTGCCATTAATCGATACCGTCGACCAAGCAGTAAATTGGGATGCTCCATGTTCACCTAAAACAAAGCCAGCAACATTTCTTGGATCTTTATTTAATTCTTCACCAACAATTCTTTGCATTCTAGCCGTATCTAAGAAAGTACCTGTGCCCAAGACTTGCTTTCTTGATAAACCAGTCGTTTCTTGCAAAATAGTTGAAATAGCATCACATGGATTTGAAATATTAATTAAAACACCATTGAAACCTGATTCTTTAATTTTTGCTCCGACTTCTTTAGCATTTTTAGCGTTAATCTCAAATTCACCAAATCTGTCCCCAGTCTTAACTGTTGCGGCAATATCACCAAAAGAAGTTACAATAATATCTACATTCTTTAAATCATTGTAGTCGCCTAAAAATACATTAACATGATAATCATTTCTAGCTAAAGTATCACGTAAATCATTGTATTCAGCTTCTGCTTTAGCTTGATTTTTATCTAATAAATATAAATTATCAACAATTCCATGAGTAAACAAAGTGAATGCGACTGTTGCACCAACGTGTCCCATTCCAATTACGGCTACATTTCTCATTATAATTCCCGCTTTCTATAAAATTTCTTACACCTTTAGGATAATCCACTTAAGACAAGTTTTAAATTATTTTTAGATTTTTTGACTAGAAATAATTTGTTCGTGCTGTTTAATATTCTCAATTCGCTTCTCGTTCCTTTTTATAAGTAATAAAAATAGAGCTTCAGTAATCGTAAAAGCTGCTACACGAGAAAAATAATATTGATTTTGCAAAATTGTCTGTCTTACACCAGTCTTTAAATGATAGTCACTCGCTAAAGCAATTGGAGAAGCAGGATTATTAGTGATACTAATAACTTTTAGCTTATTTTTGTGTGCTAACTTTATTTCCTTTAACAAAGCTGCTGATTCCCCAGAATTTGAAATAACAATTAGACAATCCTTCTTGCCTAAATTCATTGTTTGCGCATCAGCTGTTTCAACATTTCCACCAGAAGCAAATGACAATAAGCCGATTTGATTAAATTTGTAGACAGCATCGGCAGCTACTGGATAAGTATCACCTTCTGCGCTAATCTGGATGATTCGGCTTGCTTCAATAATAGAAAGAATCTTTTCTAATTCATCAGTTGGAATTTGATTTAAAGTAGCGTGAATTTCACCAACTTTATTTTTTTCTATCTCTCCTAGCGCTGCCTGCATATCGTCTTTTGGTAGTTTCTTTAACGATTCACTTTCTTTTTGACCAATGCATTGTGCTAATAAAATTTTTAGCTCATGAAAACCAGATAAGGATAAATTACGACAAAATCTTGTAATAGATGCATCACTTACACCTGCTCTTTTAGCTAATTGAGAAATTGTAATGTTTATAATCGTTGCTGGATTCTTGAGAATTGTTCTACCTACCTTTTGATCAGAAGGAGACATGCTACTCATTTGTGCATAAATTTTATCAATAATATTTTCCACGGTTCTACCTCATTTCATAGAAATTATATCATGATTGTAAAATTATTTTCACATATTGATATTTGACTAAAATAATTTTTAATATTATTATTTCTCATGTAAATAATTTTCATGTAATTTATCAGTTGAAAATAATTAACGGAGATTTTTCATGTCAATAATTAGTAAAAAAGCGCTTAGTAAAATACAACCTAATATGACCGTTAGTCTTGGTGGCGGAAGCAACGTTTTAACCCTAGCTAAAGACATGAATAACGCACAAATACCAGGCTTACGCCTTTACTCACCATCTGAGATTACTAAGTTTCAATGTGAGCAGCTTGGATTAAATATTTTAGCTTTAAATGACAATATGCCTAAATTTGATCTAGCATTTGATGGTTGTGATAGTATTGATCAAAATTTTAACGCATTAAAAAGTGGTGGCGGAATCCATCTTTTTGAAAAAATGGCCGCTGAAAATGCAAAAGAATATATTTTATTATTACCAAAAGAACGTTTTAAAGAGACGCTTAATCCTACTATTTCCTTGTGTATTGAAATCATTCCAAATTGTTTAAATAATTTAATGAAAAAAATACCCCAAGGATATACAGCTAAGATTCGTTTGAGCCAGTCAGTAGCATCATTCGCTCATTCACCATTGGGCAATCTCTTAATTGATATTTATCCCAACAATTCTTGGTCAGACATTGAACAATTAAATGATTTTCTTCTAAAGCAAAATGGCGTTATAAGTAGTTCTTATTTTAAAAATCTTGTTACAAGTATTATTACCGAAAACAACAATGAAGCAATTGAAATAAAGAAAGGATAATTAAAATGACAAAATATAATTGGGGAATTATTGGTACCGGTTGGATTGCACATGAAATGGCAGATGCTCTTCAAGCAGTTAAAGGCGAAATATATGCAGCTGCTAACCCAAATGAAATTAGTTTAAAAAAATTTGCAGCTGAAAAAACATCAAGCATTTATTCACCAGTCCAGATGAAATGATTCAAGATCCAAATATCAATATCATTTATATTGCTACACCACATACTTTTCATTATGACTATATCAAAAAAGCCTTAAAGGCTGGTAAACATGTTTTCTGCGAAAAGGCCATTACGGTCAATGCAGATCAATTTGACGAAGTGGAAAAATTAGCAAAAGATAAGCATTTAATTCTTTCTGAAGGATTTACGCTTTACCATATGCCTATTTATCAAAAGGTAAAAAAATTGATTAGTGATGGTAAGCTTGGTCAAATTAAGCTAGTCCAAGTCAATTTTGGTAGCTTAAAAGATTATGATCCTAATAACCGCTTCTTTAATAAAGATTTAGCAGGTGGAGCTCTGCTTGATATTGGCGGCTACGCTACTGCATTTGCCAGAATGTTTTTATCAAAACAACCTGAAAGTATTCTTACCACAGTAAAATTTTTTGAAACTGGTGTTGATGAACAATCAGGAATCATTCTTAAGAACACTAAAGATGAGATGGCAGTCATGGCTCTTTCAATGCGAGCTAATCAACCAAAGCGCGGTGTAATTTCCGGAACTAAAGGTTATATTGAGATATCAAATTATCCGCGTGCAACAGAAGCGCAAATTACTTATACAGCTAGTGCTCATGAAGAACGTCATGAGACAATCAATGCTGGAAGCACTTCTGAGGCCCTTGAATATGAAGTCAAAGACATGGAACGTTATATATCTCAAGGACATGATGATGGTGAATTAGCAATTTCACGAGATGTAGCCCATATTTTAACTAGTGTCCGTACCTCATGGGGGATGAAATATCCTTTTGACGAAAAATAACTGTATATAAAACATAAAGACTAGGAAAAATTCCTAGTCTTTTTATTAATTAATGAAAATCGTATTTCTAGCCTTCCAGTCTCTAATCTTTATTCCAACCCAGAAGCCATAAATGCCAAGAGTAATAATCGTTAATAGAAGCCACTTTATCCAATTACCAAATAAACCAAATGCACTTCCGGTAAATTTCATCCGATATCCTTCGATTACAGTATGATTGATTTCCCATCCATAAATCATGCACACTGCCCAAGGGTAACAAATACCGAAAGTACAAACTGTAATAATTGTTCCTAATAGGTGCCAGCCAATGAAAGATAGCAAACCACCATCAAAAAATGAATTACGCCCATGTCTTGTTTCCATCAGAATAAACCTCATTTCTAGGTACAAAAAAAGCCAGGTAACAACCTGGCAAAACTATTGGGTTAGCTGGATTCGAACCAGCGCATGATGGTACCAAAAACCATTGCCTTACCACTTGGCTATAACCCATCCTTCAAGCCTTTTACTTGTTGGCTCTATTTGAATGAACTTAATCACTCAACGTTTAATATCATATTATAAATAGTAAAAGCTGTCAACAAAATTATCAAAATAAACTTTATTATCTTAAAAAAGTTAAATAAAAAAAAGACCACCAAAAAGGTGATCTTCCTAATTATAATTCAGTTGATATTAGTACCAACCGTTAGTTTGCCAGAACTTTTGAGCACCAGTCCATGAACCGTAGCGTGATTTTACGTAGTTATCTGCTACACGTTCTTGGTTTGCTGCTGAGTAGTCTCCACCAAGGTATGATGCTGATAATTGGTATTTACCGATGTATTGACCATTTCTTGCTGAGTATGAACCACCTGATTCACGTCCTGCAATCCAAGCCTTAGCTGCAGCTTCAGAGCCAGAAGCATTTGAAGTGTAGCTAGTAGTTGTTTGGGTCTTTTGTGCTACTTGAGTAGTTTGTTTTTGTGCTGAAGCGTAGCTGTAAGTTCTTTGTTGTACTGGAGCTGAGTAAGTACGTTGTACATTGTAGTTGTAGTTAGTCTTAGGAGCTTGTGCAACAGTTTGGTGTTGAACTTGAGTTGCAGCCTTAGCTTGAGTATTTACTTGTTGTGAAGCTACAGAAGTAGTTTGCTTTTGTGCTGATTGTTGTACTTGGGTAGTTTGTTGCTTTTGTACTGAAGCTTGAGCTTGTTGAACAGGAGCTTGAGCAGTTGTAGCAGTAGCAACTTTAGCAGTTGCAGCATTTCCACCTTCTACAGTGTACTTAGCCATGATCCATTGGTTTGCGCCAAGGTCATACCACTTATTACCCATGGCATCATAAGCAGTTCTGATAACTTTCCAAGTTGTACCATGTACTAATTCTTTGCCAGTAAAGTGAGCATTTTCAACGCCATCCCAAACGGCAACAGTAGAATTTGCATTATTAATAGTTACAACATTAGTATCATTTTGAACAATAGTAGCAGCTTGTGCGTCATTAGTATTTTGTGAATTTAAAGCTACCAAACCAGTTGCGGTAAGAGCAGCTGCTGCAAGTGACTTAGTTAAGATAGATTGAAATTTCAAGAGAAATTCTTCCTTTCATATTTGTCAGTCATTTAATTTACAAGTTACATAATACAGTCTCAAAATGTCAAAACTATAACATAAATGCTACTACATTATTAAATAAAAGTGCCTTATGTTACAGTTTGTGTAATATTTGTAATTTACACACGCTTTCTTGTAATATTCGGGGGGTACAAAAAAGAGATGTCATTGAAACATCTCTTTTTTAACTATTCGCTATTTTTTAGTACCAGCCGTTTGATTGCCAGAAACTTTGAGCATTAGTCCATGAACCGTAACGTGACTTTACGTAGTTATCTGCTACACGTTCTTGGTTTGCTGCTGAGTAGTCTCCACCAAGGTATGATGCTGATAATTGGTACTTACCAATGTATTGACCATTTCTTGCTGAGTATGAACCACCTGATTCACGTCCTGCAATCCATGCCTTAGCTGCTGCTTCAGAACCAGATACGTTTGAAGTGTAGCTTGATTGTGATTGTGAAGGTTGTGCTTTTTGTACTGGAGCTTGTTGAGTTTGAGTACTTTGTACTGATGAGTAAGAACCTACTGAAGTCTTAGGAGCTGAGTATGAACCTTGAGTAGTTTGAGTTTGTGCTGCAGTATTGTATGAACTTGCTTGTGAAGTAAACAATTCTGAAGCAACATTAGGGTCAACAGTATCTTTACCTAAGCGAGTGTACTTCGCCATTACCCATTGGTTCGCACCAAGGTCGTACCACTTGTTACCTGCATCATCGTAGGCAGCTCTGATAACTTTCCAAGCAGTTGCGTGTGGTAAGTATTGACCAGTCATTTGCTTATCAGGACCGTATGAATTCCAAACTGCAATGCTCTTATGTGGAAGGTAATTGATTGTAACAATCTTTTCTTGTTGGCCAACAGTAACTTCTGCAGCCTTTACAGTATTTTGAGTATTATTTACAATTGCGGCACCTGCTAAAGTAAGAGCAGCTGCTGCAGCGGTTTTAGTTAAAGTTGATTTCAAATTATTGTTAAGCATATTCAAAATTAAATTCTCTCCTTGATAAATTCGATTTGAATCATTTATTTCGTCAATTTCAATTTACAGCATATATAATACATGCCCAATATTTCAGAATAGTTCCCGGAAAATTAAGGATATATTTCATCTTGTTACATTCTTGTAATATTTGTGCTTTAAATTACAATAATGTAACGATGTAACCTTTCTGTAGCAAAAAGGGCAAAAAAAATAAGGGCTAGTAGCTCTAACTCTTATTTTTCCTTCTAATCATTCTTTTATGCTTAATTGCATTAAATTGATCTATATCCGTAAATTTAAGTTGTGGGAAACTTGTAAGAAATCTTTTTTGATTCCATGACAGTGACTCAAGTAATTTATCAAAACGTTGATTAAGCTTATTTTCATCTAGCTTTATCTGCGTATTTAATCGCTCGTCCCATCGTTTAGTACTAATATGAAACTTTTCAACACTGATAATTGTAAGAACAAAGTCTGTCCCCATTCCTAATAAAATGATTAATGCCAAGTAGCCATGAGTTCTCGCTTCTTCCCAATTAATTATCTTTTGAATAAAAGGTTGAATGATTTTTACTAAAAAGACCACTCCTACTCCCCAAAATAAAGAAATTACTGGAGCAACTCTCCCCTGTACATTCCCCCACAAATGGGAGTAATCCCATAGCTTCATATGAAAAACATATTGTAAAAATACACTTGCGCAATACTCAAAAATTGTCGCCACTATTATTCCTACTACATACAATAGGAAAAGATTATCCTGAATATGATAAGTAAAGATTAAAATGGTAGTTACTGCAAATCCATAAACCGGACAATACGGGCCAAACAAAAATCCGCGATAATCATAATGATGATCTTTAATTGAACAATATATCGTCTCCCACATCCAACCAATCACTGAATATGTAAAAAAGAGCACGATAATTTCAGAAAAAGTAAATGGCATTTTTAATACCTCATGAACAAACTTTAGTATTTCTTCTATATTAAAGATATCATTATTTAACTAAATAGCATCCTAAAACAACTCTGGAAAAATTAGCTAAAAAGCGTAAAAATAAACTTATCTACATATGAAAGGTATATACAATGAAGAAATTCAATAAAATTGCTAGCAAATATGCAAACTTTCTCCGCTTTTTTATCATGATCGCTTTAGGAATTTTAGGCGCGTTACTTATTGTTCTAATGTTTGGACAACTACTTGCAATTGGACAAAGAATGATTAGAAATAGCTTCATTCACATACCAATCAAAGTTTTGGATGAGATTGTTACTTTCTTCCTCTTTTTTGAGTTTTCAGCAATGATTGTTGCAGCCCTTAAACACATGGGACATACAAGCTTAAATTTTTTGATGAGCTTAGGAATTACCGCCTTGTTAAGAAATTTAATTACTGCTCATGGGGAGCCTATGCAAATTTTAATTCATTCAATTGCAATTTTATTATTAATTATCGGAATCGTTATTTTGAATAGACACATAAAACTATAAATTCAATTCATAGGCTAATCGATTAGGATCTTTTGGATCCTCCTCTACCTGAATAATTCCTCGTTCACTAAAATTATGCTTTAAAGCCAAATGTTGCATGATTCTATTTTTACGTGACGTATCAATTCTAAAATTTCTAATTTCTTGGCTAACCATTATTGAGATTAGATCCGAAAACATCAAGTTTGCAAGATGCATTCCGCGGTATTTATTACTAATAGCTAATCGATGAAAAGTCGCATAATCAGATGTCTTATTTTTCCAAGAACCATCAATCTTTTGGTAGGTTGGCTCTTCGCCAATTATACTGGCTGCATAACCAGCAACTTGATTATCTACTACTAAGACAAAAGCACATTTATTTCTGATATCATTTTGTATCGTTTCTTCATTAGGATAACTGCCCTGCCACTGACTACTTCCGCTTTGCTTTAGAAATAATTTTGCTTCATTAATAATTGTCATAATTTCAGATAAATCATGATTATTAGCATAACGTGTATAAATTAAAGTCACTATTTTTCACTACTTTCATTTTTCTAATAGTATACCTAAAAAAGCAGGGAAAAAACCCTGCTTTTCATAATGTTTATTTCTAACTTTCCTTCAAAAATTTTTCTAATTCTTCCTTAGAAAAACTATCTCCATAATCTTTTTCTAAACGTTGTAAAATTTGTTGATCGTTTCCACCAAAATCTTTTAGAGCTAGAATCAATTTCTTTATTCCTATTAATTTTTCTTTTTTCTTTCCTTCTTTCGTCCCTTGTTCGATACCTTGCTGAATCCCTTGACGAATGCCTTGCTGTATTCCTTGTTGTATTCCTTGCTGCATCCCTTGCTGCATTCCTTGCTGCATTCCCTGATTTATTCCTTTTTCAATTCCTCGTTTTAAGCCTCTCTCTTCTGCATCTTGTTCACGTTCTAGCAGCTTAGTTTCATAATCCATAATCATATCCCTCCATTTCTCATCACTATTAATTTCTTTAATTCTATTTTGAGCAATATCAAAATATGCATCACCAGATATAGGCAAGTTTTTCATTAGCTTTACCAAATTAAGTAAAGTCTTAGTTTCATTTCCACTAGGAATTCCATTTGAATTAATTATAATTTTGGTCAGTCCATCCTGCAATACATCTGTTTGGTTATCAGAATTTATAGTTAAATACTTACTTTTAATTGGCTTCTTTTCAGCTAAATTAAATGAGCAGAGAAAAATTATATAGACATTCTTTAGATTTCGATATGTACTTCCTTTCTTCAAAGTATATCTTTGATCTGCCTTCGCAGCATAGTAACGCATTCTGCGTGCTATATCATCAGTGTTTGTTGTCTGTACTTCAATGTTATAGAGATTATGATTATAATCTTCAACTAAGATATCTAAACGAACGTCTTTCTGATCATAATGTTCGGGATCATTTATTTCTTCTTGCTTATGTGGAAAATAGATGTCTTCAATAGCTAACTCTGGCAAGATTCCTTGCAAAACATGCTTGCAAAATTCTTTATTTGACATTACTTCGCCAAATACCTTGTCTTCTGTAAAACCGAACCATGGTTTTTTATGCATATTTTTCATTCGGCACCTCTTTCATACTTTTGTTCTATTAGTTATTACGCGAAAAAATGCCGAATTTTTTCATTATATTAAAAATGTGTAAAAAAAGCCTTTCAAAGCAAGTTCTACGGAACTCTTTGAAAGGCTTCTTTAGTTAATACCCTGAGTGCTGAATGCCAGAATCGAACTGGCGACCTCTTCTTTACGAGGGAAGCGCTCTACCAACTGAGCTAATTCAGCAACTAACATTAGAATTATAACAAAGATTTTCTTTCTCTGTAAAGTATCAACAAATTTTTGCAAATAAAAAATCGAAGTAGTATCTACTCCGACTTCTAATTAAAAATTAGCTGCATCTGGATCAGTAGCTAAGCCACTAACTCCATGTAAACTATCTAATTTATTCATCTGTTCAGAACTCAAGTTAAAATCAAACACTCCAGCGTTTGCTCGAATGTACTTGTCATGAACTGACTTAGGTAGTGGTAAAAATCCATGTTCTAAAGACCAGCGAATTAAAACTTGTGCTGGAGATTTTCCTACTTCACTAGCTATTTCATTGACAGTTTCATTACCTAATAATCCACCAGTACCTAAAGGACTATATGCTTCACTAAGTAATTTTAATTCATTATTAACTTTAACTACATCTGGTTGTAAATCACTTGGATTAAGCATAATTTGGTTAACCACAGGTTTTATTTCTGCAGTTTTCAGAAGTTCATCTAAATGACGTTTTCTAAAATTAGAAACTCCAATTGCCCTAATCTTTCCAGCTTGTACTGCTTCTTCCATTGCTCGCCAGCTTTCAGCATTTGCTTCAGCCCAATGGTCACGCATATCAACAGGATTAGGCCAGTGAATTAAGTATAAGTCTAAATAATCAACCTTTAAACTTTGCAAACTCCTATCAATTGCTGCCTTAGCCGATTTATAACCATGGTCTGTATTCCAAAGCTTAGTTGTAATAAACAAATCATGACGATTTATGCCACTATTTTTTATCGCTTGACCAACACTTTTTTCATTACCATAAGCTGCTGCTGTATCAATATGCCGATAGCCTGCATTAAGTGCTACTTCAACTGCATGTTTTGCAATATCTCCATCAGGTGTTTGCCAAGTTCCAAAACCAATAATTGGAATCTTTACACCATTATTTAATGTATATGTATCTTCAAGTGAATTAAAATTCATACATCTACCTCATTTCTATATCTAACCGTATTATAAAAGTAAATTAAGAAACTTTTATAACAGAGATGCTCCTATCTACTTAAATAAATCGTTAAAGGCTTCTGACATAGTTGGATGAGTATAAATCTGATCTCTTAAAACCGTATAAGAAAGATGTGCCTTCATTGCCAAAGAAATCATATTAATTAACTCATAAGATTCAATTCCATATAAAGTTGCGCCTAGAATTTCTTCAGTCTCAGGATCAACTAAAGCCTTAAACAAACCTCTACTATCTTTAGCAACTTTTGCTTTTGGAATGGCTGCAACTGGCAACTTAAATAATTTATATTCCTTATTTTGATTGTGTGCTTGCTTTTCATTTAAGCCAACTTGAGACAAAGCAGGTGAAATAAAGACACTATAAGGAACCACTTTACGATCACTGATCATCCGTGCACCTGTACCAAATAATTGATCTTTAATAATTCTAAAATCATCTAAAGAAATATATGTAAATTGAAGACCACCCTTAACATCTCCAATCGCCCATACTTTATCAACTGTTGTTCTTAAAAAATCATCTACTTTAACTGCACCGCGGTCTGTTATTTCAATTGAAGTATTTTCTAAACCAAGATTTTCAATATTCGGCTTTCTTCCCGTTGCAGCTAAGATCCGATTTGCGCTAATTTCTTTTTCTTGACCGTTTATTTGATAACGAACTTTTGCTTCATTTTCTTCATCAATAATTTCTTTGATATCAGCTCCAAGTTCAAAATGAACCCCTGCATCTTCTAAGTCCTTTTTGACTAATTGACTAATATCAGCATCTTCTCTACTTAAAAATTCTCTGCTATGATCAAGCACTGTTACTTTACTGCCGTATTTTGCAAACATACTTGCAAATTCTAACCCAATATAACCAGCACCAATAATTGTTAGATTTTCTGGCATTTTCTTTTCATCCATTGCCTGCGTAGAATCAAGAATATACTTACTTTCTTTTAAACCTGGAATTGGTAACATTACCGGAACAGCTCCGGTATTAATAAAAATACGCTCTCCCTTAAACTGCTCCTTTTCACCATTAGTTAAAACTACTTCAATTTCATGATCCGCAATAAAGTGAGCTTCACCATCCAAAACTGTCACTGTCTTTTCATCTGCTAACATATGATAGTTTTTATTCCGCAATTGTGCAGTCATTTCATTTTTTCCACTCACTGCATCCACATATGAGACACCATTTGAAGCTTCAATAATTAATCTTTTTGACGGTAAGCAGGCGATATTAATACAAGTACCACCGTACATTTTATTAGATTTTTCAATTACTAATACTTCTTCACCTTTTTGAGCTAAAAACTTAGCTAAAGTTTTCCCACCTTTACCAAAACCAATGATAATATTTTTAATTGTTTTCATAATTTTATCCTCTTACTTTTTATAAGCTTGCTTCTTTAACTATTATTTTAAACATATAATATAAAATTGCACTATTTTTGCTTATAATTTTTTGTGATTATCTAATATCAAAGAAAAAATAAAGAATCATAGTGGCAACACACAAATTTTTTAATTAGAATTTTCAAAATAAGTTATTGTGCTAAAATTAACTTGATTCGGTTATTATTTAATAAAAAAGGAGTAACTAGTTAATGCGAGTATTAGTTATTGGTGGGGCCGGTTATATTGGTTCTCACGCTGTTAGAAAATTAATTGAAGAAGGTAACGATGTCGTTGTCCTTGATTCTCTCTATACTGGCCACAGAAAGGCTGTTGACAAGAAAGCCAAGTTTTACCAAGGCGATATTGAAGACACTAATTTAGTAAGCAAAATCTTACGTGATGAAAACATTGATGCTGTAATGCACTTTGCCGCTTACTCATTAGTTCCTGAATCAGTTAAGAAACCACTTAAGTACTACGACAATAACGTTTCAGGTATGATTTCTCTTCTGCAAGCAATGGATGACGCTAAAGTTAAATACCTAGTATTCTCATCTTCTGCTGCAACTTACGGTATTCCAAAGACTTTACCAATTACTGAATATACACCGCTTGATCCAATCAACCCATATGGCGAAACCAAGATGATGATGGAAAAGATTATGCACTGGGCTGACAAAGCTGACGGCATTAAGTCAATCGCTCTTCGCTACTTTAATGTGGCTGGTGCTTCAAGCGACGGTTCAATTGGTGAAGACCATGGTCCTGAAACTCACTTAATTCCAAACATCTTAAAGAGTGCTATTTCTGGCGATGGCAACTTTACTATCTTTGGTGACGACTATGACACTAAAGACGGTACTAATGTCCGCGACTACGTTCAAGTTGAAGACTTAATTGACGCTCACATCTTGGCACTTAAGCACGTGATGGAAACTAACAAGTCTGACGTCTTCAACCTAGGTACTGCTCAAGGCTACTCAAACTTAGAAATCCTTGAAGCTGCTAAAAAAGTTACTGGCATTGACATTCCTTACACTATTGGACCAAGAAGAGGCGGAGATCCTGATTCTTTAGTTGCTGACTCAAGCAAGGCTCGTAAAGTCTTAGGCTGGAAGCCAAAACATGAAAATGTTGATGATGTAATTGCAACTGCTTGGAACTGGCACAAGAGCCATCCAAAGGGCTACGAAGATAAGTAAAAGGTAATAAAAATAACCATTCAGTGATAGACTAACTGAATGGTTATTTTTTTACTTCAATTTATTAACGCACTTTCTCATTTCTTTAATATCCAAAATACTTCGTGCGAATTCTTTTCTTACTAATTCATCTGGTAAATACTCATCATATTTATCAAAAACAGGGACTTCTTTCGGATAAACTAATTCCAAGGGATCAAAATCTTTATTTGCTTCTTCTTTCAGAATTTCTAAAAATTCATCTTTACCTACATCCATCGCAAATTGCATAAAATATGGACGGCTAGAATTGAAGCCTCTTAAGCCAAGACGTTTAGCACATTTTATCTTGATTAGTCTTTCTAATGCTAAAAAAGCATAAGTACCAGTCCAAGGAAAAAGGCACCACATTTTTCCACCAAGCTTAATTAAATTACTCTCTAGCATCCCTGAAATTTGTGCTGTATTCCGAACTTCTTTTAGACGCGCCACAGCTTGTTTCATTAAATATGGATATTGCGTTCTTTCACCTAAAATTTTCCTCATCCTTTGCAAAATTTTAGGTTGAATGTCTCCTGCTACATCCCCAAAATAAGCTGGAATACGCCCTTTAACTGGATGACAATACACTTGATGTCGTTTTCGGTCTACATCCTCTACCACCCAGACCCGGCCAGCAATCGCAATCTTATCTCCAACTGGAGGTGGCTTAACAATTGTTCCCAATTCTTCAGAATCAGATTTAACAGAATATTCTTCATTTTCTTGAAAAACAGCATAAAACTTAAAATTGTTTATTACTCGTTCTCCAGCTAATCCAACAATCAAACCACCGTTTTCGGTTTGTTGAATATGATCTTCTTTGATCAAATAACGCAATAGAACTCGATAATCATTTTGACTAACGTTATGGAAATAATGCAGCGTCAATACACGAGATGCCAGTTCAGCAGGAGTCATTTCCCCGCTTGAAGCTAAGGTAGACATTGTTTGATGATACAACAAACTATAAGGTAATCTGTTTGGTTCTGGTGGCTCTACCCATTTTTCTTCTAAATATAGCTGAACTAAAGCAATTCCTTGGAGTAATGACCAAGGAATAATTTCTGGTAGCATCGCACGGGACTCAGGATGTGACTCCCGCATCACAAACCACATTTCTGCTGGATTTCCTCTGCGTCCAGTTCTACCCATCCTTTGTAAAAATCCAGAGACTGTAAAAGGAGCATCAATTTGAAAGGCACGCTCTAATTTTCCAATATCAATACCTAATTCAAGCGTTGCCGTCGCGCAAGTTGTCATTAATGAATCTTCATTCTTCATTTCAGCTTCTGCAGTTTGCCGATACGCAGCTGACAAATTACCATGATGGATTAAAAAACGATCTGGTTCATGATTTACTTCACAATATTGTCTTAAAACCTGACATACTGCCTCGCATTCTTCTCGACTATTAGTAAAAACCAAACATTTCTTTCCACGTGTATGTTCGAAAATATAAGCCATCGATGGATCAGCCATTTGAGGTGCCTGATCACTTTTCTCATCTAAAACTGGCTGAGCTGGATCAAAGTCATTACTATCAGCTTGTGGTCCATTATCATAAAAATGTTCCATCGATAATCGCCAAACTTGACCCCCACTTTCTGCGTTAGGAACCGTAGTTTTGCGTCTTGAACCTGCTCCTAAAAATCTAGCGGCAGATTTAGTATCACCGATCGTGGCTGAAAGTCCGACTCGCCGGGGATCAACACCAGCCATTTTCGATAATCTCTCAATCAAACAAAAAGTTTGTCCTCCTCGATCTGATCGTAAAAAAGAATGGAGCTCGTCAATTACCACATATCTTAAATCATGGAACAAATTAGGAATATCCATATGCTTATTAATCATCAACGATTCTAATGATTCTGGCGTAATTTGCAAAATTCCCGATGGATGCTTAAGCAATTTTCTTTTTTGTGTTTGAGCTACTTCACCATGCCAGCGCCAAACTGGAATATTAGCATCTTGGCAAAGATCCGTTAACCGTTCATATTGGTCATTAATTAGCGCCTTTAATGGTGAAATATATAGAACCCCAACTGAGTGAGCAGGATTTTCATATAGATCCGTCAAAATTGGAAAAAAAGCAGCTTCAGTCTTACCAGATGCTGTCGAAGCAGCTAATAAGACGTTGTCTTGACTATTAAAAATTGTTTCTGCTGCGCCAACTTGAATTGAACGTAAATTTTTCCAATTATGTTCATAAATATAGTCCTGAATAAAAGGAGCAAAACGTGTAAAAATATCCATTTTTCACTTAAATTCTAAACTCAGCAAAATTATCAGACTTTTTATCGGAAACAGCTTCTGACTCAGTATAAGAAAACTTATCAGAATTAAGTAGCTGCTCAATATTAGTCTTGGGATTTTGCCAAACAATATCTAATAATTCAATAAAATCACGAATAATCTCACGTGGCGTGATATTGGAAGAAGCACCCACGCGTGAATATTCAATTTTAATAAATTTTTCTAAGTCATCCTCTGTAATTGTTCTTTCATATCCATATAAATGAGCGTGCATGTCTGCCAATTTTTCAGCCAAAACTAACATTTCTTCAGGAGTAAGAGGATCAAGTTTGATAACAGGAGCATACATGTCCCTATTACCAGCTTCTGAAAATTTTCCGCTAGCAAGACGTGAACGTAAAGCCTCGTAAGAATATACGCCTCGTCTCTTATCTTCAACAGCTTGAGGCGTACCACACATAATAATTCCCAAATACTTTGATTTTCCTTGTAAAGCATCATTATACATTGTTAGTATCTTTTCATAATTGTACTGCCGGCTGATACTATTCGGAATTTTATAAATATTAACTAATTCATCAATCATGATCATTAAACCTGCATATCCAGCCTGTCTAAAGAATGAAGCAAATAGCTTAAGATACTCATACCAATCATCATCCGAGATTACAATATCTACTCCTAACTCCTTTTTAGCCTGAGTCTTATTTGCATATTCTCCCCTAAACCATTTAACAACTTTGGCTTTAGTTTCTTCATCATCATTAATATAGGCTTGATAATACATTTCGAGCAATTTAGCAAAATCAAAACCATGCACTAATTCAGAAAGATTAGAAATTACAGCATAGATCTTTTTATTAACTGCTTCTTCAAAAGCAGGATCATCCGTATTTAAGTTAGTCTCGGTGGCAACCTGCATTTGAATTGTATTAATCCAGCGATCAAGAATTAAAGTTAAGGCCCCACCTTCTGGTCTAGTCTTAGTAGAAAGATTTTGAATCAACTCACGATAAGTAGCTAATCCTTGTCCCTTTCCACCTTGCAGGCGTCTTTCAGGCGATAAATCTCCATCAACTACGACAAAATTCTTATCCATTACATAATTTCTAATTGTTTGAAGCAAAAAGCTTTTCCCAGACCCATATCGACCAACAATAAATCTAAAAGATGCACCACCATTTTCAATTAATTCTACATCGTGTAACAAGGCTTCAATCTCAGCTTTTCTTCCAACGGTAATATAGGGTAAGCCAATTCTTGGAACTACTCCTCCTTTTAGGGAATTTAATATAGTTTGAGCTATTCTCTTAGGTACTTTTCTTGTCTTATTAATAGCCATCTTTCTAATTTTTTCCTTTCAAAAACATGTCTTCTATATCTTCTTGATAGTCTTCAATTATTGTTGGCACATCATTGAGAAATTCGATCACATTATCGCCGATTTCATCAAAAAGTCTTTCATTTATATTGTCGACCACAACTGCTGTCATTAGATGCTTTCCTTTAAGATATTGATCTGGATTCTCGCCTTTTAAAAGCATCTTAATAGTATGCAATTCTGCTTGACTCAGACCATAATCTTCAAAATCCTCGTCTTTATCTTTTTCATTTATTTCTTCAAGTTGCCTTTTTTCTTCTTTTTCAGCTCGTAGTTCTTCTTCAGTTAATAAACTATCCCTCGTACCAGCGGCATCTTCTCTAATGGTAGACAAATGCGCTAAATTAATTTCAATCTTTGGTTGTTTTAATTTATATTCTTCAATTTTGTACTTTTTAATTCCATCTTTTATAGCCTGAAGATAATGCTTTTCAATTTTTCTAGGCTTTAAGCTTCGTCCTACATTAAAGTTCTTCCTAACTTCACGATCAACTTCATGCAATAAATTTCCAATGATACTTTTTTGACCAGCTAGTCCCCAATAAGATTCACAATACCACGAATCCTTTTCTTTATCATAAAAATACTTTCTAATTTGATCAATTTCAAAATTAACTGTTTTAGGCATCAGTTTATGATTGAACACTGCAGCGGAAAATAACTGAACCGTCATTTGATTTTTATAAGTAATATAATTGGTCAAAAAATCAAAACCATCTTGGCGTAAATCTAATATTTGCTGCCAAACTAAAACTAATAAATGTTCAAATTTTTCTGGATTCTTTTTATACAAAGGACAATTTTCAATTTTATAATTAGATAAATTTATTAAGCTTTCTGCAACTTCATGCTCAGAAAATTGTTTTGGGTACAACAAATGCTCATATTTTTTATCCTTTTCTTGTTCTTTCTGAAAAAATTCATTTCTTTTTTCACTAATATTATAAAAAATAATATAGTCACGAATCCATCTATCAAGATATGCTGCCATTTCTGGGGAAAAGCTTTGAGCATAATTTTTATCAAAATCTATTAACTTATCTAACCCTTCTTGAGGATTCTCTACGCCTATTCCATTTAATAACTCATATAAATAAATATAAGCATATGAATTCGATACCTTTTCATAAATACTATTCCTAATCTTGGCACGCCAAGTAAAATAAGTCCTTGCTTGTCCAACCGTTAAGTCATGATAAGCCGGATAATAACGCAAAAATGACTGCCTTTTTTGATAATTGTCTTCATAAGTAGCCATTAATTTGCCTTGTAAATAAAAATTTTGTTCTCTGCGAACTGAACCTGCCAAATCATAACGATATGCCTTAATCATTTTCTGAATTTGCTCAGGAACAGATTCCGTATTTTCAAAATTTAATTCTATTTTTTCTTTGGGAGAATTATTTTGTTTAGAATTATTAGTTTTTTCCCAACTATCAAAGTTTATTTTTTGTTCGTGATAAACATTTTGCTGATTCAATTTATCCGTACTCGCATCAGGTATATAAATTAACTTTTCAGGATTAGGAGCCTTATTTGACATGAGCACTACTTTAAAGGCATATTCTAAAGCTTGTTTTATTTTTTGCTCGCTTAAAAGCAAACTAACTTCTACCCATTTATTATCCTTTATCAAAGAAGCAGCTGAGAACCCAGGTAAATCTTTAATAGTCGTTGCAAAATTGCCACAATTAATATTTAATTTTTTATTTTTAGGATCTAAATCTAAAAGAGCAAACCAATTTTTAGTAATCGGTGAACTAAAAGCAACTAAATTAGAATTATCATTAAGCTCACTAACACTATTCTTTCCAAAGTGTCTAATAGCATAGCTCAAGAGTTCATCAATATTCATGGCTTCAGCTCCTTTCGAACGTATATTCTACTATATTTTACTTGGTTGATCCATAAACTTGCAGTAAAAAAGGCACCGAAATTATTCAATTTCAGTGCCTTGAAAATGATTATTTTACTTGATTAATGACATTAATTGCATTCAGGCTACGTGGATAGCCAATAAATGGGACATTAGCTAAAACTATTTTGGTTAAAAATTGTTGATCATTTCCTAATCCCACATTCGCCTTAGCATGAGCTAATAATTGTGGTTCACAACCGCCTTGGGCAGCTAAGTAACAAAATGTAATCATTTCGCGCTCTTTGTCACTAAAACCTTTCCTCGTATAATAATCACCAAAACAATTATCCACCAACCATTTATTAATAGTCCCTTTTTTAGCAAAATCCTTCATTTGAGGACCAAACAATCTCATTTGAGTTTCCTCGCCTTTTTCAAGTCTGTTTTCCATAGTTGTTGTAGCTTGTTTTGGCAAAGGTAACTTTTCTCCACGATCAAGTAAAATAGTATTAGTTACTTTAAAAAATGGCATTACGCGTCCTAATCCTAAATAATCAACTGCTTGATAAACAATTTCTTTTACTTCAACTGGACTTACACCATTATCTAAAGCTACAGGTAACATCAAGCGATATTCTTCTAAGCCCTGCATCCCTAATAAATAAGCTAAATTAGAAATTAATTTTGTCTTATTTGGTAAATCTACATCATCTTGAACTTCTTCGAAAGTAAAATGACTAATTCGCTCCCATGCTTCTGGATCATTTTCTTTTAAAACTTTTTCATGAATATTTTTTACATCTTCTCTAAACATTAGTTCACGCCTCTTTCTTATGTTTTATATTATAAAGAGAGCCAGATGGATTGAAAATTACTTTCTTTCTATGTAGAAATATGCCATTAAAGTATAGAATAAAAATAGTAAATATAATAACAGCTAAAACTATAGAATAAATTAATTACGTCTGTATTTATGTTGATATTAGTTATTTCAAACCTATACGTTTATTTTATAAAATAACATATTATTCTTGAAGTAATGACAGTTAGCTTTTATATTAAAGATGATTAAATTAACAAATTGATTTGAGAAGGTATATGTAATGACTGATTATGCAAAAAGAGAATTTAAAAGCATTAGACAGAATTGCTAAGAAAATTTCAGATGCAGAAAGTCATTTAACAAAGATTGAAGATAGTATTGATGATAAGAAACATCGCACCGCTCAACACGAAACAATTAAAGATATTAAATCAATTCTTAAGCACGCAAGAAAAGTCGATAAAGACGAAGATAAGATCGAACAATTCAAAGGCGAAGGTCCTAAAGATTCAACAGAAAATCACTACGTCTACGAACAAGAAGAAGAACCTGTTATCAACGATTTAAAGAAAGATTTTAATGAACTAAATAATAAGCTTTCTAAATTAAACGACTTTAACGGCGGAGATATTGATGCTTTTAGAACTGAACACCACTATCTTGAAAAAAGCTGGAAAATTGAACTAATTAATTTATAAAAGGTAATCTAGTAATTAATTTACATACACATCAAAAAAGGAGAAGCAAAATTGCTTCTCCTTTTTATATGCGAATTCATATTGATATTTAAATGAGATATTGGAATAGAGATAAACTAGGCTTCAATACCCTTTCCCTTATAAGTTTCTTTCATTAAGTCTTTAATTTCACTAATTAATAAAGCGGAAGGATTAGTTACGACATTTTGATCTCCATAAGCTTCAACAGCCATAGCGTCAACTTTGTTATTGAAATCAGCCTCATCAACTCCGTTAGCCTTAAGACTAAGTTTCATTCCTACACCGTGCCCTAATTCAACAACTTTCTTAATTAAAGCATCCACTAATTCTTGATCCGTATTACCTTTTAAGCCTAAGCTGCGAGCAATTGCAGCATAATCCTTATCAGCTCTGAAAGTTGAATAGTGAGGACGCATAGCAAGTTTTCTTGGTTTCTTAGAATTAAATCTAATTACATATGGCATAGCAATTGCATCACTCAAGCCACTTGGAATACCAAATTCAGATGATTCAGTATGAGCAATTGCATGTCCTACTCCTAAGAAAGCATTAGCATATGCCATTCCAGCTAGAGTAGCCGCATTATGCATTCTACTTCTTGCGTTTTGATCGCCGTTATATGATTTTTCTAAGTTTTCAAAAATCAACTTAATAGCTTCCATTGACCAGCCACGAGTAAAATCGGTAGCCATTGTAGAAACGTAACTTTCTACTGCGTGAGCTAATGCTTCAAAGCCAGAACGTGCAATCAATTCTTTAGGCATTGTTTCTACAAATTGATCATCAACAATGGCAACATCAGGATTTAAAGAATAATCACAAAGAGTATGTTTAATGCCAGTTACAGTATCTTTAATAATGGAAAATGGTGATACTTCTGAGCCAGTGCCTGAAGTTGTTGGGATACATACTAATTGAATGGCGTTATATTTTGGAAACCTTACCGTTCTTTTTCTAATGTCTAAAAACTTTGAATAGGCATCTTCAAAACTCATATCTGGATTTTCATAGAATAAACGCATTGCTTTAGCAGCATCCATTACAGAACCACCACCAACAGCAATAACTACATCTGGTTTAAAGATATTCATTCTGTGAACACCATCAGCAATTATAGTGGTATCTGGATCTTTAGTTACTGCTTGAAAGACTTCATAGCTCTTCTTTCCACGACGTTGACTAATGATATCGGTAATTTCATTAATGTACTTACTTGCTACGCCTTCATCAGTCACAATGAAAAATCTTTCAACATCTGGCATATGTTTTAAGTAATTTGCAGCATTATGTTCAAAATACGTCTTCTTTGGTACTTTAATCCACTGCATATTATCGCGACGCTTTGCAACGGTCTTAATATTAAGCAAGTCTCTAGCACCAATATTATGTGAGAAAGTATTTGCTCCGTATGAACCAGTTCCCAAAGTAAGAGAAGGAAGCATATTGTTGTATAAATCACCAACCCCACCAACTGAAGCAGGAGAGTTTACTAAGATACGACATGCATCCATTTTCATTGAAAAGTCATCAATAACCTTTTCATCTTGTGAGTGAACGCCAGCAGTATGTCCACGACCACCATAGTTTAGAAGATCAGTACAAATCTTATAGGCATCTTCATGATCTTTAGCCTTGTACATAGTAAATACTGGGGAAAGTTTTTCAGCAGATAAAGGATACTTTTTACCTACACCCTTATATTCAGCAATGATTACTTTGGTATCTTCTGGAACATCTACGCCACATAACTTAGCAATTTGATAAGCTGAACGTCCTGCGACTGGACCAGCAACTGTTCCTCTTCTAGGATCGATAAACTTTTCTTCAAATTTTTTAATTTCATCTGGTTTCAAGAAATAGCAGTTCCAAGACTTAAATTCATCTTTTACTTTGTTGTAAATTTCTTCATCAACTACTACAGAGTTTTCAGATGAACAAATCATTCCATTATCAAAAGTCTTAGACAAGACAATGTCATAAACAGATTCTGGAATATTAGCAGTCTTTTCAATATAAGATGGACCATTACCAGGACCAACACCAATAGCAGGCTTACCAGATGAATAAGCTGCCTTAACCATTCCGGGACCACCAGTAGCCAAGATAGTTTGAACATTTGGATGATTCATTAAAGCACTAGTGGCTTCAAGACTTGGATATTCAATCCATTGAATAGCATCTTTAGGTGCACCCGCCTTAATTGCAGCCTCACGAATAATTTCACCAGTTTTTACACAACTCTTCTGTGCTTGTGGGTGAAAACCAAAAATAATAGCATTTCTAGTCTTTAAAGCAAGCATTGCCTTAAAAATTACAGTTGAAGTTGGGTTAGTAACTGGAGTTACACCAGCAATTACACCCTTAGGTTCTGCAATTTTGACTAATTGCTTTTCCTTATCTTCTTCAATAACACCTACAGTTTTTTCGTGGCGAAGACTATTCCAAATATTTTCACTAGCAAACATGTTCTTGATTGTTTTGTCTTCTACTACACCACGACCAGTTTCTTCAACTGCCATTTTTGCAAGAAGATAACTGTTTTGCTCTCCAGCACTTGCAATAGCTTCACATATTTTATCAACTTGTTCTTGATTGAAATCGGCCATCTCATCTAAAGCAACATGAGCTTTTTCAACATAGCCATCAATCATTTTATTTACATCAATTGTTTTTTCTTCTTTTGTAGCCTTTTTATCTTGCACCATCTAAATTGGGCCTCCTACTCGGAAATCTAGGCATATTTTTATGAACAATGACAGTATAGCGCCTATCTTAGACATTTGTAAATGACTTTGTGCACTCTTTTACAAATTCACAATATGATAAAAAGTAAGAAATAGCTGTTTTAAGTAATGATATCGTTTACATTTTTGATAATATTGAAAAATATTTCACAATATAACTTTGATTTACAATCTTATAAAAAATATTAAAACCTATACGTTTTAACTATTGTCATAGATTTTTATGTTAAAATTTTAATAAACTATGAAAGGAGTTTTACATCTTAATGTCAAAAAACAACTCAGAAACATCTGAGATTAAAACTATGAAGCGTAGTTTAACAAATACCCATATCCAACTAATTGCATTAGGGGGAACAATTGGAACTGGGCTTTTTCTAGGAGTCGGAAACAGTATTGAACTAGCCGGGCCAGCAGTAATTTTTATTTATTGCCTAGTTGGTTTCTTCCTTTTTCTTTTAATGAGAGCACTAGGAGAATTGATACTTTCTGATATTAAGAAAAATACCTATATCGATTTTATTACAGAATACCTAGGAAAAAGTATTGGTACAACAACTGGATATTTATATTGGTTTAGTTGGCTGACGTTAGCTATGGCAGAAATTACCGCTTTAGGTATTTACTTTCAATATTGGTGGCCAAATTTGCAAAGCTGGATTCCAGGATTGATTACTTTATTGTTTTTACTATCTATTAACCTAATTTCAGCTCGAGTATTCGGTAACTTAGAATTTAGCTTTGCAATTATTAAAATCGTAACAATTATTGCGTTTGTTATTCTAATTTTTTATTTATTAATCACAAACTCTGCAACAAAATACGGACACGTAAGCTGGCAGAATATGGTTATTGATGGCGGAATTTTCGCTAAAGGTCCCAAAGGTTTTTTATTAGGTTTCCAAATGGTTATCTTCAGTTTTATCGGAGTTGAGTTAATTGGATTAACAGCTGCAGAAGCCAAAGAGCCTAAAAAAACAATTACTCGAGCAGTTGATCAATTACCAATTAGAATCATTTTATTCTACGTCTTAGCAATTTTAAGTATCTTATTAGCTATCCCTTGGGATAAGGTGTCCACGTCTAGTTCACCTTTTGTTCAAACATTAGGTGCTACTGGTATCAAAAATGCTGGCTCAATAATTAACTTTGTTGTAATAAGTGCAGCTATTTCATCAACCAATAGTTTTATCTATAGTGCAGGGCGGTTATTATTTTCAATAAATTACAAGGGTAAAACTAAATTAAGTAAGCATTTAGGAAAACTAGATCGGCGACAATTACCTAAAAATGCATTAATATTTTCAACAATTTTAATCGCTTTAGCACCACTTTTGAATTTCTTTTTAAAAGATGCCTTTACTTTCATTTCTGCTACAGCGACCAGCATGTTTTTAGTAATTTGGTCAATCATGATCATTACCCATATGACTTACCGAAAGAAAAGCTTAGAAAGCGAACTACCAACCTTCAAAATGCCATTATATCCTTTATCTGATATAGCAGTACTAACTTTCTTTATAGCTATGATCATTATTCTATTAATTTTTCCAAATTATCGTATCCCAATGATTAGTGCAGGCATAATTTTCATAGTACTAGTATGTATAACTCACTTTATACAGAAAGAAATGAATTAGTTCTTTACAGTCTCTAGTTAACTCTAGAGACTTTTTATATACTCTATTAACCTACAAAAAAAGAGAGAATGAAAATATTTTCGTTCTCTCTCTTTCATTTCTTCATTTACTTACTCCGGCTGTCAGGCTCGAACCTGTGACCTCCTGCTTGTAAGGCAGATGCTCTCCCAGCTGAGCTAATCCTCCATTTAGCACGGCGACTGCCTACCCTCGCAGGCAGTTTCCCACCAACTACTCTCGGCGTTAAGAAGCTTAACTTCTGTGTTC
>NZ_JBCOVH010000004.1:0-136597 GCF_040919545.1 Lactobacillus sp. RTP31084st1_F9_RTP31084_210423 | reverse complement strand
GCTTTATAAGCTGCGTTAATTGCAGCAGCTCCTTCTTCTGGAGTTCTAGTCCCCATCCGCATAACGCCTAAAGCAATAGCTGGAATATCTAAACTTGTTTTTCCTAATTTTGTTGTTTTCATTTTCTTTATCTTTTCTATTTTTATGCAAACGATTACATTTAAATGATACAAATATTTATAAGCTACGTGAAGTTTTTTCAACAAAAAAAGCCATTTTTAATGCAACAATGTAACATTAAAAATGGCTAATTCTTTAATCTTCGTCTTTTACTACTTTGATTCTATGAACTGCAATTAGCGACATAAAGATACCGAAGAAAACACCTGAAATCAAACATGTAGGAATCATTATCCAGGTCCACGAACCATCGCTATAACTAGTTAAGAATTCTAAGATTAACATCAATATGCCAAAGATTGCTCCGGATATCATTCCTTTTGTCCATGCAGCTTTTTTAGCCTCAGGTAATTCGTCTTTCTCTACTTCATTATCTGTCAATCTCGCCTTTCTAGATTGCTGCATTATGTATAAGTTAACTGCCATTAGCATTACAAAAAAGCTACCAGAAAGGAAAAGATATGCCACATCAGCTTTATACATCGAAAACAAAACCAGAGAAATTAAAAATGCTACATCCATCCCTAAAAAGAAAATAAAAAATGCCCTATTTCCAATTTGATTCATAACTTGACGTTTCTGCTCATCAAGTGGACCAGAAATTCCGTACCAAAATTTCATATATTTTTCGAATCTAGTTTCCTTTGCTTCCATCTTTAACATCTCCATCCCAGAATAATGTATTTAAATCTGTATCTAACTCATGCGCTAATTTCAAACATAAATCTAAAGAAGGATTATATTTATCATTTTCAATTAAATTTATTGTTTGCCTAGCAACATCTATCCTTTTAGCTAATGCCATCTGTGATAAGCCTTTTTGCTTTCGATATTCTTTAACTCTATTCATGGCAATTCTTTCCATCATTCTTATAAGTCATATATATGTGACTTTTTATACTTTAAGTATAACATTTATTTCAGAATTGTCAATTATATATGACATATTTTGTTAACAAACAGGTAGATCTATAAATACTAAGCTTTATTCTGATACTCCATTAGTTAAATCATTGACCATCCAATTACGTATTGAACCACAGCAATAAAAAACTAAAACAAGGCGTATTACGTAAACTTATTTCAGTTCTCTAGTGTATTAATTAAAAATGATGCCAATTATAAACGCTATTGCTATTAAGGAAATTAGTAGTTTTTTCATATTCAGATAATTATGCTTTTGATATAATTGCTGTAACCGCTTTAAAAGTAAGGAGTAAATTATGATTAAGACAATTTTATTCGATGTAGATGGCACTATTGTTGATACACAAAAGGTTGTTCTTTCCACATTCAAAGAGGTTATTAAAGAATATTTAAATGCAAATGTTAATATTAACGATTTAGCCTTTGCATTGGGAATTCCTGGAAGAGATGCCATTAAGCATTTTACTAATAATAAAGTATTGATCAATAAAATGGCTAAAAGTTGGTCTGAAAAAGCTAGTAACCGAGTTAATGAAGATACATTATTTAATAATATCCCCGAAACTATCAAATCTCTATCTCAAGAGGGAATTACTTTAGGAATTGTTACTTCAAAAACTAAACAAGAGTATATTAATGAAGTCAGTCACTTTGGACTAGATGACTATTTCGATGTAATTGTTACTGCAAGTGATACTAAGAATCATAAACCTAATCCTGAACCATTAAATTTCGCAATAAGTAAACTTGGTGTAGATCGTACTGAAACGCTTTATGTAGGTGATACCAAATATGATATGTTAACTGCTAACGCTGCTAAAGTGAAATTTGCTTTAGCCAATTGGGGAGCACATGAAGAACTTCCTGAAGCAGATTATCAATTAAATAACCCAATTAATTTAGAAGAAATAGTTAAAGGATAATTATTTAGTACTACAATTGGCTAATAAATTAATTACTTTATCTCATCTTGAACGTGTCAAAAAATATAATAGCTCAAACAAAAAAGGATTATTTCTAATACTGAAGATAATCCTTTTCAAATACCCTAAACACAAAAAAACAGGCTTAACGCTTGCTCCCAAACCTTTTTATTCTAGTTCAAAGCAAAGAAAAAGCTATCAAATCAGTATTTTAAGAAATGATTTGATAGCTTTTAATTAAATATGAGCATAAAAAATGCTGACTAAAGGATTCGAACCTTCGACCTCATCATTACTAGTGACGTGCTCTGCCAACTGAGCTAAGTCAGCCTGTTTATATGACAATTATGTATTTAACCATATTATCTGTTTCTGTACAAGATATTTTTTTACTTTTTACTTAAATGATTATCCAACTAAATCTGGGCTACAATAAAGACGTATCTGTTATATAGAAGGGACTAATTATGGTAAGTTTAACATCACTTTCAACTGAATTAGATTGGTTACTACGAATTTTAGTTGCCGCTCTTTGTGGAACAGCAATCGGCTATGAACGTGCCACTCAAAGAAAAAGTGCAGGTATCAGAACTCATATGGTTGTTGCTGTCGCCTCTGCTCTATTTATGCTGGTTTCTAAATATGGTTTCTTTGACCTATTATCGTTACATGATATTTCGCTTGATCCATCAAGAATTGCGGCTCAAATTGTAACTGGGATTTCCTTTATTGGTGCCGGTACAATCCTAGTTAGACGAGAACAAATTTCTGGTTTAACTACTGCAGCTGGTGTTTGGGCAACTGCTGCAATCGGTATGGCAGTTGGTGCTGGAATGTATGTCATCGGAATTGTCAGCACAGTCTTTTTATTCATTATCCAAATTATTTTTCACGATGATACATTCATTAACTTTATTATTCTTCATGTTCGTTTCAATGTTCAAATTGAAGCTAATAATCATCCAGATATTCTTAATGAATTGAAAAAAGAACTATCCTTAAACGAAGTTGAACAAATTTCTATCAAAATTATTGACGTAACTTCTGAACATATTGTTGTTAATGTCGACGGAGTAATTAGAAATAGAAAAGACGAAAATGATATTATTCTAGCTCTTGAAAAAGACCAAAATATTCGCCGAATTAATTCTACTCACGGCGCAAAATAAAATTATAGAAACCGTTTTCAAAATATGCTAAGATATGTGTGTAACTTAATATACTAAGTTACACACTTTTTTTGAATATTAATTGTATAGAATATTGAGGATTTATTATGAGCTACATTTATACTTTACGTTATGTTTTCGATCCACGTACTAATACGCCTGAAAAAGATAGAAAACTTTTAGATTTTGTACAAAAAGCCAAAATTGATGACGTGGCTTTTATTATTAATGGCGAAGAATTAAACCACAGTCATCTAACTAAGGAAGAAACACAAGTCTGGCTTGATGCGATTATCCCCCTACAAAAGCAATTAGCTAAGCTTGATGTTACTACGAGTCTAAATCCATGGACAACTATTATGCACTCCGATCGCGGATTTAGCGTTAATCCTGAGATTGGCTTTAATACTTTTGTCGATATTAATGGCAATCAAGCTAAAGATATGGCTTGTCCAGCAGATCCAACTTGGCGTAAGTATTTAGCTGATAGGTATGCTCAATATGCTTCGATTCATCCACGTCGTTTATGGATGGAAGATGACTTTCGGCACTATAACCATACTCCATTAAAGTTAATGTGTTTTTGTGACTACCATATGAAGCTATATCAAGAAAAATTGGGTAAAACAGAAAGCCGTGCAGAATTTGTTAAAAATATGCTTAAGCCTGGCGAACCTACTATTGAACGAAAAATTTATCTTGATCAAGCACGTAAGGAAATGATCGAAAACGAACACTTAATTGAACAAGCAGTTCACAAAGTGAGCCCTAATACTGATTTAGGACAAATGACTTCGTTTCCTGATTGGCATGCTATTGAAGGTAGAGACTGGCCTAGTTTATTTGACGCCCAAGCAGGTCCTGGACATCCTCGCGTAGCACGTCCACACTTACCGTCCTATAACGAAGTTGCTCCTTTAATTTATGGTCGTAAATTTGAAGAATATAGTCGAACTACGGCTGCCTTCTTAGGACCTCGGGCTGAGCTTTACCCAGAATTGGAAAATTCAATGTGGACGCCGCAAGTAAAATCTAATACCTTTATCGCATTTCAAATTATTACCACAGCACTCCTCGGAGCCAAAGGCATTATGCTTAATATCTTTGACATGATGGGCAATGGCGTAAACGAAGATTGGGGCTATGACAAAATGCTAGCTGACATTAAGCCTTTTGCCTCTGCCCTAGCTAGCCATCGCCTTAATATGCAAAAATTACGTGGTATTAAAGTTTTGGTAGATCAAGACTCTGCTTATACTGCTCACACAACTTTTGGAAAAGAACCAGAAGAGCTACTTCCACATGAAAAGAATTGGGCTAGCTTATTAGCAAGTTTCGGTTTTGCGACAACTATTCTTCCCGTTCAAAATGACCTTGCAATTGAAAATCAAACTATTGCAATTGCTGGTCAATTATTACGCAACCTTTCAAATGAACAAATCACTAATCTAATCACTAAAAATACAGTTCTACTTGACGGTGAAAGTATCCAGGTTTTACTAGACAGAAAGCTAGGTAATCTACTTCATATTCAAAGTGCTAAATGGCATCCATGCAAGAGTGGCTATCAATCATTTGAACAAGCTGATGGCACAACTGTTCAAGGCGTTAAGAACCCTCGTATTACGATGCTACAACATACAGGCAACTATCTACAGTTAGACTATCAAACAGATAGCAATGTTAAGATTTGGAGTTCAGCCTATAATTCGATCGACCAAAAGCTCGGAAACTTCATGGCTGTTATTGATGATCACATAATTGTATTACCAATGGATCAAGATCCAAAACACGGTTGGGAATCACAATTTTCATCTTATAAACAAGGATTAATGCAACAAATTATGGCTAGCGTTGAACCAATTGACTATTTAATCAATATGCCTCACGTCAAATTAAACATTCAAGAAAACGGTAAAATTGTCTGGCTAGCCAATTTCAACTTAGATGGTTACCAAGAGATCAACTGGCATTTAAGTAAACCTCTACCTTCTAATACAGCTACTTTAATTCGACGACGCAATAATAGTGTTGAAAAAGAAGCAGTAAAAATTGAGGTAACAGATAATGTTGCTTCAATTAAGGCTCCTTTATCTCCTCTTGAAACTATCCAATTAATATTCTAATCACTAAGAAGAGCAACTTAGCTCTTCTTTTTTGTTGCTTCTAATTAGCACTAAGCGTCCTCTTTTGTCTTTAATCAAAAAAGCATTAAAATGAAAGTACTATATCCGTTAACGAAAGGACTTTTATCTTGGGTAAAATACTTGATTATGTTCGCTGGCGGGGTGATCTAACATTAGATCGGGAACCATTTAATAGTTTAGATGCAGGTCTTTTTGCTGCTTTTGCTTATCTTCCTTTTGATTCCAGTGTTAAAGGTCATACGCTTGAGGCAGCTACAAAACGCTTAATACAAAAGAAAACCTTAATTCACTCAGATAAATTAGAGGCAGAACTAGTAAACTTAAGTGACCGCTATAAAAATATGCATTTTCTCGATTGGTCACACCTTTCTCAGAAAAAGCCACCCGTCCAGTTCACTGCAATGACAATTGAGCTAGATTCAGAAACTATTCTAGTGGCTTACCGCGGAACTGATGGTTCGATGGTAGGTCTAAATGAAGACGTCGATATGAGTTATCAACCAGAAATCTTTGGTCAAAGCGTAGCAGCAGATTATCTAGATAAAATGGCCCAAGCCTATCCTGATAAGAAAATCTACACAGTAGGCCATTCAAAAGGTGGAAATTTTGCCGCTTATGCACTTTATGCAGCTTCTCCTAGCCTTCAAGACAGAGTAATTAAGGCTTATAGCTTCGATGGTCCTGGTTTCATGAAAGAAATGTATAACCAGATTGAATTTCAACGCGTAATTCCAAAAATGATGACTTATGTTCCTGAAGGATCAATTTTTGGAATGATGCTTGACCATCCAGAACGCGTTATCGTAGTTAAAAGTAGAATGAAACATTTAATGAAGCAACATAATCCTTTACATTGGGAAGTAGCACGAAATAGTTTTGTAATGGCGCCAGGTTTAAGCAATGCAAGCAGAATTATTAGAAGTACTTTTATCTCTTGGAATACCAAGATTCCACGTGAAAAACGTGAAGCTTTCTGGTTAGCCTTCTTTACTGCTTTAGAGTCACAAAAAATTACTGAAGCTAGTCAACTAACAACTAATAAAATTCGTGGTGCAATTCAATTTAGCCATGCCTATCTTGCTCTTGATCCTGACGCACGTTTAATTGCTAATGAGATTATCTCTGACATTACGCCAACCGCTCGTCAGTACATCAATCTCCCTTTTCTTAGCCATAATGAACACTTAGAACCACTAGGCAATGACTCAAGCAAAGGTCCAATTGTTGATGACTCTTACGATGGTAGTTAATCATATGTTTCATGTGAAACAAAAAGCAACTTCAAAACTGAAGTTGCTTTTTTAGTATAAACATTAATATAAATTACTTATTTATTCTTTAAAGCTTCTTTAGCTAATTCAAAATCACCTAAAGTTGCAGAACCATTATCTGCAACAGCTGGACGAACAATTAATTCATCCACGTCTGGAGTTGCAACATAGTTATTGTTGAATTCTTTAAAGAAACCACGCACTTGTACCAAATCTTGATCATTTAAAACTGATCCACCAACAACCATTACATCAGGACGCATAGTCATATAAGCATTAAACAATAATTGTGCTACATAGTAAGACACGTAAGTAAATACTTTATGGTCTCGAGGTAATTTTTCACCAGGAATACCGGTTCTGCCTTCTAGTGAAGGTCCAGCTGCCATTCCTTCAACACACTTATTACCGTGGAATGGACATTTTCCGGTGTAATTATCACCTGGATAAGGAGTTACTAACATATGTCCCATTTCTGGGTGATTATTTAGGCCAATAAACTTCCCAGCTTGAACTGCACCAGCACCAATTCCCGTTCCAATTGTTACATAAAAGTAAGTCTTAGAATTATCTCGACCACGCGCAATATATTCACCGTAACAAGATGCATTAACATCAGTAGTCATTACAACTGGAATGTCCAATTCTTTTTCAAAAGTACCTTTAACATTTGTTCCAGACCAGCCACGCTTAGGCGTATCTAAGATGTAACCAAATGTTCTTGAATTTGGATTGATATCAATTGGGCCAAAAGTTCCGATTCCCAAAGCAGATACTGGATGTTCTTTAAAGAACTCAATGCTCTTTGCTAAAGTTTCTTTTGCATCAGTTGTCGGGATTCTCTTCTTTGCGACAACTTCGCCACTCTCTGTATCTTGAACTGCCAAGATAAACTTTGTTCCACCAGCTTCAATACTACCTACATATTTATTTTCTACCATTCAACTTACACCTTCTCATTTAATTAGTTTTTTAAAAAGATAGACTTTTAACTCTTATAGTATAGCTAATTAATGAAGCGCTTACAAATTATTTTTTTAAGCTTCATTATGAGTATAGTCAAGATTTGAAAAACGGTTATATGGTTTTGAGAACATCAGTTTAACTGTTCCGCGCGTACCAGAACGGTTCTTTTCAATAATTACTTCTACTTCACCATTATCTTCTTCCGCCTCAACTTCACCTTCATCATCTTCATCCCGTTCATCGCGATAATAATCATCACGATAAAGAAAGGCAACAATATCAGCATCCTGTTCAATCGAACCAGATTCACGAATATCAGACAAGACTGGTCGCTTATCTTGACGTTGTTCAACCGAACGAGAGAGCTGCGATAGAGCGATAACTGGAATATGTAGCTCTTTGGCTAATTTCTTTAATTGCCGTGAAATTGCAGAAACTTCTTGCTGACGTGATTCACTACGGGGTCCTTCAATTAACTGCAAGTAGTCGATTACAATTAATCCTAAGTTTCCCTTTTCTTTAGCTAACCTACGTGCTTTAGCGCGAATCTCGCTCATTTTAATTCCAGGCGTGTCATCTATATAGATACTCGTATTGTCTAAAGAACCAGCCGCAACAACTAATTTACGCCATTCTTCATCAGTTAATTGACCAGTTCTAAGGTGCTGTGAATCAATCAATCCTTCTGAAGCCAGCATTCTTTGAACTAGTTGCTCAGCTCCCATTTCTAGTGAAAACATAGCAACAGTTTTATCAGTTTTTAAACCAACAAATTGCGCTACATTCAAAGCAAAGGCAGTCTTACCAACACCAGGACGAGCAGCCAAGATAATCAACTCATCATCGTGAAAACCAGTCGTCATCTTATCTAATTCAGAAAATCCTGATGGCAAACCCGTAACTGTATTTCCATCATCAGGAATAGAGTTAATTTCCTCCATGGTTGTGTTTAAGACATCATGGATAGACTTAAACCCGCCACTAGCATTATCCTGTGAGACACCCATTATTTGGCTTTCAGCGTCATCTAAGATATCGGTTACATCATCTGAACCCTCAATGGCATTTTGAATAATTCTTTGACTAGTAGAAATTAAATTTCTGAGAATTGCCTTACGTTTTACAATCTTAGCGTAATAAGTAACATGGGCTGCCGTTGGCGTTGCCATTGACAACTCCGTTACATATGCAATCCCACCAATATCATCTACCTGATTATTTTTCTTTAACTCATCTTGCAGAGTTACTGGGTCAATTACTTCCTCACGATCAGAAATATTAAGCATTGCCTGAAAGACAATTCTATTTGCATGCTCATAGAAATCATCAGGTTGCAATATATCTGAAGCATCAATAATGGCTTCTGGATCTAAAAAGACGGCCCCTAGGACCGCCTTTTCTGCTTCACTATCATGGGGAATTTGTTGAGAAACAACATTATCCATTATTAGTCTTGCTCCGTAATGTGAACGCGAATTACAGCTTCTACGCCTTTAAATAGTTTAACAGGTACGTTTGTGTATCCTAAAGATTTAATTGGCTCTGGGAGCTCTAATTTACGCTTATCAACCTTAATACCGTATTGCTTTTCAAGACCTTCAACGATCTTTTTACCTGAAATAGAACCAAATAAACGAGAATCAGTACCGGCCTTTGACTTGAAGTTCACAATTGTCTTGTCATCTTCAAGCTTCTGCTTAATGTCTTCAGCTGCTGCTTTTTCTGCTTCATAAGCATCTTTTTCCGCTTTTTGAACCCGCTTTAAGGTATTTAAGTTGGAGCTAGTAGCTTCTTTTGCATAACCATTCTTAATCAAGAAGTTTTGAGCATAACCATCTGGTACGTTCTTAACTTCTCCGCGCTTACCTTTACCTTTCATGTCTTTAATAAAAATAACCTTCATGAATTTCACTCCTATTCATTTTCCTTAAGATATTCATTGATTGCAGCGAGCAACTTATCTTTAGCTTCTTCAACTGTTACGCCCTTAATTTGAGTTGCTGCATTAGATAAGTGACCACCGCCACCTAATTTCTCCATAATTACTTGAACGTTAACATTTCCCATTGAGCGGGCCGAAATTCCAATTACATCTTTACTACGTCTAGTTAATGCAAAACTAGCATCTACATGCTCAAGAGATAAAGCCGTATCTGCAGCTTGGGCAGTAATAATTGGATCATAGATCTTATTATCTTCTCCCATTAAGAGAGCCATATTTGGTTCAATCATGTCAATAGTAGAAACTAAATGACTTCTTTGCAAGTAATTATCAATATTTTCCTTCAAAAGCTCAGATACGACTTGAGTATCTGCTCCAATTGATCGCAAGTAGCTTGCAGCATCAAAAGTTCTAGTCCCAGTTCTCAAGGAGAATTCTTTAGAGTCAACTGTAATACCAGCTAGCATTGCTGAAGCTTCTAAATCAGTTAAGACTCCTTCGCCGCCTTGCGGTTGATATTCAATCATTTCTGTTACTAATTCACACGTCGAAGATGCATACGGTTCAATATATACGAGCATTGGGTTTTCTGGGAATTCTTCCCCTCGACGGTGATGGTCAATAATGATTAAACGATTCTTCAAGCGCTTATAAAGTTCTGGATCATAAGTAATACTATACTTAGAGTGATCTGTTAAAACTAAAAGCGACTCATCCGTTGCTGCTTCAAGAGCATCTTTAGGTGAAATAAATACATCCTTATCAATTCCAGCAGCTTGCATTTTAGCAATTAACCGTCCTACATCATAATTAACGTGGTCAACATCTAGTACGACGCTAGCTTTCACGCCATGAATTCTAGCAATCTTAACAATTCCAATCGCTGAACCGATAGCATCTAAGTCTGGATTTCGATGTCCTTGAACAAAGACGTGATCAACGCCTTTAAATAATTCTACCAAAGCTTGAGAAACCATTCGAGCTCTCACTCGCGTACGTTTTTCCATTGGATTAGATTTTCCACCGTAAAAGCGGGCTTCATGGCCTGATTGTTTTACAACAACTTGGTCGCCTCCACGTCCTAAGGCTAGATCTAGATTAGATTGTGCTTGGTCGGCAATCTCATTTAAACTTTCAGATCCAAACGCAATCCCAATTGATAGGGTCAGCGGCATATTCTTTCTACTTGATTCAGTTCTAACCTTGTCCAAAATAGAAAACTTATTATCTTCCATTTTGGCTAAATCGTGCATATGCGTTAACAAAATAAAGTGATCTTCATCTATACGCTTAAGATATGAGTTAAATTGACCAGCATACTTGCTCAGAGTAGTTTGAACATATGAACTCATATTTGTTAAGTTTTGATCGCCCATTGCTTGGCTTAATTCGTCATAGTTATCAATAAATATTAAGCCAATTGCCAATCTTTCTTGTTTATACTTCTCTTCAATATTTGCGTAACGCGTAATATCAAGTAAGTAAACCACACCCAGATCATCCTGGACCACCATCTCAAACTTGCGATCGCCCCATTTAATAATTTTATTTTGCTTACTATTAGACTTAATAGCATCATCAATATATTTAGCTAACTCTTTATCAACTGAAGAGATCGAAGAGCCAATAATATCTTTATCATGCAGATACATCTGTAGATATGGATTAATCCATTGAATCTGTCGGTCCTTATCATAAAGCATAATTCCAAGTGGCATTTTGATCATTGCCTCTTGTTCACCACGCTTGATACGATATGAAAGATTAGCAGCATAGTTGTTTGTATTACCAGCTAGAACATAAATGCCATAGACTGCAAAAATAACCGTCAAGATAAACAGTAGCACCATTGCTAATCCAAACAACGGACTAATTAACATCCCAATAATAGCTCCCAATAAGGATAAAACTAGGACAATAATCAATGATGCTGTTAAACGCGTATCTTTAACAAATTCAGGCAATTCTAATTTGCGTAAAAAGCCTTTCATTGAAATTCCTTCCTGTTATAGCATTAATATCATAAAAAATATATACTACATCATTTTATATTATACATCAAAAAATGCTTGCTCATCATCTAAGCTAAGCAAGCATTATAGCATGTTGTGTCGACGCAAATACCAAAGTAAAATTGCCATTACGATAACTGAACCAACAGTAATTATTACCCAATCAAATGGATTATGAAAAATAGGTAAGTCCACATTCATCCCAAAAAATCCTGTTACGATCGTTGGAATTATTAAAAGAAGTGACCAGACAGTCAAAAACTGCATCGTGTTGTTCAAGTTATTATTCAAAATGTTATTAGACGTTTTAGATATTTCTTCAGTAACTTCGCTATAAATCTTGATCATTTGCGAGGACTGCTGAACTTCAATGATAATGTCATCACACATTTCTTCTTCAGATGCATTCATATGAAGACCTGATTTTTTATTTTTTAAGCTTTCAAGCATCATTAGATTAGTCCTAATTGAGCTAGACAAATAAACCAAACTTTTTTCAACTTGTGATAGCTCTTGCAGGTCTTTATTATGAATTCTTTCACTCAAGTGATTATCTAACACTAGTCTTTGACTGTTCAGCTGACTCAAGGCTCTTTGAAAATACTTAGTAACTGCGAATAAAATTGCAAAAATCAGTTCTTTTTCACTATGAATATGTTCATCTGGTTTTTGCCTAAATTCTTCAATCATATAAGTTGTGTCAGGAGAGTGAACTGTAAAAAGAGTATGCCCAACCATCAAAAATTTAATTGGTAAAGTAGTGAAATGGTCTGCATCTGCTGTTGGCCAAACTGGCACATCATAAACTAACAAATCACTATTAGTAATGTAGTCATGATCAAAGTGGGGACGTTCGTGAAGGTCGGTGATATAAGAAATAATTTCTGAAGTTAAATCAAAGTCATCCTTTAATAATCTTATATCATGATCATCACAGTTATAGATATCGTACCATTTATAGTCAAAATCAATATTTCCGGCTAGTTTTTGCTTAATAATCATGACAATCCCTCCATTTACTTCTTTTATGATACCGCAAAAAATAAAATAAAAAGAGTAGCATATGCTACTCTTTTATTATTTTTGATCTGTTTTATTAGTCTTCTGCGACAAATGGCAATAAGCCCATAACACGAGCTCTCTTAATAGCAACAGTCAACTTACGTTGATTCTTTGCGCTAGTGCCAGTGACACGACGTGGTAAGATCTTACCTCTTTCAGAGATAAAACGTTTCAACAAATCAACATCCTTGTAGTCGATGTAGTCAATGTGGTTAGCTGCAATGAAGTCAACCTTACGACGACGACGGCCACCTCTTCTTTGTTGAGCCATATCAAAGATCCTTTCTAATTAAATTTAAAATGGGAGATCATCATCCGAAATATCAATAGTGCTACCTGAATCTGCAAATGGATCCTGCGGTTTATTGCTTTCTCCACCAGCAGGAGCATTATTAGTGCTTGGTGCACTTGATCCACCAAAGTTATTGGTACTTGGAGCATTTCCTCCTTGCGGAGCAAAATTACCACCATTAGTCTGACGATTCTCACGGTCACGACGTGATTCTAATAAAGAGAAATTATCAACGATGACTTCAGTCACGTAGACTCTCTTACCATCTTTATCATCATACGTTCTAGTTTGAATCCGACCTTGAATACCAACTAGTGAACCCTTTGAAGTAAAGTTAGCAAAATTCTCTGCGGCTTTACGCCAAATTACACAGCTGACGAAATCAGCACCACGTTCACCTTGACTATTGGTGTATTGACGGTCAACAGCTAGAGTAAACGTAGCAACTGAGATTCCACTCCCGGTTGTACGTAAATCAGGATCACGTGTTAAACGGCCAACAAGTACAACATTATTAATCATACTTTTGCCCCCCTTCCTAATTCACGAAAACAAATTATTTATCTAATTTTACAGTCATTGAACGTAAAACTTGGTTATCAATACGAGAAAGACGACCAAATTCATCAACTGGTTCAGAGTTTTCTGCAACGAAAGTCATAATGTGATAAGTACCTTCACGGTATTTTTCAATTTCGTATGCGAAACGTCTCTTACCCCAATCTTTAGATTCAAGTTCTTCAGCACCGTTGTCAGTAACAACTTTATCGAAGCGATCGATCAATGCTTTCTTTGAATCTTCGTCAATATCAGGCTTGATGATGTAAGTAACTTCGTACTTAGTTTTTGCCATAATAATTGCACCTCCTCTTGGACTAAATGGTTCTTGTTAAAATCAAGAACAAGGAGTAATGAATAATATTACTCACAATCTTTGATTTTATCACAGAAACAAAAAAATTACCAAATATTTTTCACGCGATCCTGAGTTACATTACTCAATTATTATTACGCAAAAATTTGGTAATTTTTTTTTTATTAATTTTCTTCTACTGGCTCTTCTTCATCAGTTGATTTTTCGTCTTCATCATTAGCCTTTGGTACTGCAGTAATACTTGCAACTTGAGCACCATCATCAACCTTGATTAAACGTACACCTAAAGTAGCTCGACCAGTTTGAGAAACATCATCAACGTCGAAACGAATCATAACGCCAGCACTAGTAATTAACATGATATCTTCATCACCATTAACTACTGTTACACCTGCTAAAGGACCATTCTTTTCAGTAATGTTAGCAGTCTTAATTCCTTTACCACCACGTCCTTTAACTGGATATTCAGAAGCTGCATTCCGTTTTCCGTAACCTTTTTCAGAAATTACTAACACTTCTGAATTAGGTTCTAAAATATCAGATCCAACTACATAATCGTTGTCTCTTAGATTAATTCCGCGTACACCTGCTGCGGTTCTTCCCATTGAACGAACATCATTTTCATTAAAGGTAACTGCATAGCCTAAATGGGTTCCAATAAGGATATTTTGTTTACCGTCAGTAGTTAAAACATTATTCAGTTCATCCCCATCGCGAAGGGTTAAGGCAATCAAGCCACTACGACGGATATTTTGAAATTCACTAACTTTTGTTCTCTTGACTGTTCCCATCTTAGTAACAAAGAAGAGGTAGTTATCATCTGCACCTTCAGGAACGTTAATAACCGCTTGAATCTTTTCACCCTTATCAAGTTCTAGCAAGTTAACAATTGGCAGTCCTTTGGCGTTCCTACCAAATTCTGGAATTTCATAAGCTTTCTTTGAGTAAACCTTACCTAAGTTAGTAAAGAATAGCAAAAAGTCATGGGTACTTGAGAAAATCAAGTGATTGATAAAGTCATCATCTTGAACTCCCATTCCCTTTATTCCGCGTCCACCACGGTTTTGTACCTTGAATTCATCAGCTGGCATCCGCTTAATGTAGCCATTATGGGTAAGGGTTAAAAGTACATCTTTTTGTTCAATTAAATCTTCATCTTCAATTGAAACTGCTTCGCCTTCTGCAATCTTAGTCCGTCTATCATCACCAAAACGCTTTTGAATATCAAGCAACTCATTGTAGATAATTTCATCGATTCGTTCTGGCTTAGCAAGAATATCTTTGTAATCTGCAATTTTTGCTTGTAAATCTTGATATTCAGCTTCAATCTTGTCTCGCTCTAAACCTGTTAAACGAACCAGACGCATATCTAAAATAGCTTGAGATTGACGATCATCTAATCCAAAGTTTTGAATCAACTGTGCCTTAGCAATATCGCTGTTTTGGGAGCCACGAATAATCCTAATGATTTCATCAATGTGATCTAGTGCAATTCTCAATCCAGCTAAAATATGTGCTCTAGCTTCAGCCTTCTTTAATTCAAACTTAGTTCTGCGAGTAATAACATCTTCTTGATGGTGAAGATAGTATTCAAGCATTTGTTTCAAAGTTAAGAAGTGTGGAGCGCCGTTTACAATTGCAACCATATTCATTCCGAAGTTTGCCTGCAATTGGGTTTCTTTAAATAAGTTATTCAAAACCACACTCGCACTTGCATCTCGGCGAATATCAATCGTAATTCTCATACCAGTCTGGTCTGATTCATCACGAACTCCGGTAATACCATCAATTGTTTTTTCACGAGCTAAATCTGCAATTTTCTTAACTAGTTCAGCCTTATTTACTAAGTATGGTAATTCACTAACTACGATTCGTTCACGGCCACTCTTCTCTGTTTCAATATTGGTCTTAGCACGAACGACGATATTACCCTTACCTGTTTCATAAGCGCGGTAGATACCGCCACGGCCCATTACAATACCACCAGTTGGAAAATCAGGACCAGGAATAACCTTCATCAAGTCTTTGGTAGTAACATCAGGATTATCCATCAACATATGAATCCCACTAATTACTTCCGCCAAATTATGTGGCGGAATATTAGTTGTCATACCAACTGCAATACCACTAGCACCGTTTACAAGTAAATTAGGAATTCTGGCAGGTAAAACTACCGGTTCATTTTCCGTATCATCATAGTTACGTTGCCAGTCAATCGTTTCTTTATTGATATCACGAAGCATTTCAACCGCAATTTTACTCATTTTTGCCTCGGTATAACGCATTGCGGCTGGTTCATCCCCATCGACAGAACCGAAGTTTCCGTGTCCATCAACTAGCATATAACGATATGAAAAGTCTTGAGCCATGTGAGCCATAGCTAAATAAATTGAGGAGTCACCATGTGGGTGAAACTTCCCCATAACTTCTCCAACAATTCTGGCACTCTTTTTGTACTGTTTGTCTGGTGTAACCCCTAATTCATGCATTCCGTAAAGAATACGACGTTGTACAGGCTTTAGACCATCCCGAACGTCAGGTAAGGCACGAGCCACAATAACTGACATAGCATAATCTAAGAAAGAGCTACGCATCGTATGGGTCAAATCAACATTACGTATTCTGTGATCTTGAGGTTGATTTTCGTTAGCCATCTAAAGCCTCCTAAGCATCTAAATTCTCAACGTATTTAGCGTTCTTTTCAATAAATTCTCGTCTTGGACCTACTTCATTCCCCATCAAAAGATCAAAGATCTTATCAGCGTCTTCAGCGTATTCTGGACTTACTCTGTCTAAACGACGATTTTCTGGGTTCATAGTCGTTTCCCATAACTGTTCTGGATCCATTTCTCCCAATCCCTTATAACGTTGAACAACAGGCTTAGGACTTGGCTGAAGCGTACCTAGATAATCATGTAACTCTTCATCTGTATCTAAATACTTCTCTATCTTACCTTGACGAACTTGGTATAGAGGTGGACGAGCGATATAAACATAGCCTTTTTCAATCATTGGACGCATGTAATTGTAGAAGAGAGTCAAAAGAAGAGTTCTAATGTGGGCACCGTCAACATCGGCATCCGTCATAATAATTAACTTGTGATATCTTGCCTTTGACACGTCAAAATCAGCACCAAATCCAGTACCTAAAGCTGTAAAGAGCGATCTAATTTCTTGATTGGCAAGAATTCGATCCATTGAAGCTTTTTCAACGTTCAAAATTTTACCTCTAATTGGCAAAATCGCTTGAGTTAAACGTGAACGTCCCTGTTTTGCTGATCCACCAGCTGAGTTACCCTCGACAATGAATAATTCAGAAATACTTGGATCATTACTAGTATTGTCGGCTAATTTTCCTGGCAAGTTTGCAATTTCAAGACCAGATTTCTTACGTGTAACTTCACGAGCACGTTTGGCAGCAGTTCTTGCTCTTTCAGCAAGTTGACCTTTTTCAACAATCTTACGACCGACAGAAGGATTTTCCATTAAGAAGCGACTAAATGTTTCTGAAAATGCTCGATCCACTGCAGTTCTTGCATCTGAATTTCCTAGTTTTGTCTTCGTCTGACCTTCGAATTGAGGGTTAGGGTGCTTAACAGAAACAACAGCTGTGATCCCTTCACGAATATCCTCACCAGATAGGTTATCGTCCTTGTCTTTCAGGATCTTAGCCTTATGAGCATAATCATTAACTACACGAGTTAAAGCTGTCTTAAATCCAGCTTCATGCATTCCGCCTTCATAGGTGTGAATGTTGTTAGCAAAAGTCATTAAAGTTGTCTTATAACCATTGGTATATTGCAAGGCAACTTCAACATCAATTCCTTCATAATTACCTTCAACGTAAATTGGTTCATCAAATAAGACTTCTTGTCCCTTATTTAAAAAGGCAACATATTCCTTGATACCACCCTCAAAGTGGTAAACATCTGTTTCAGCGCTTTCTTTACGCTTATCAGTAAAGGTTAACTTTAAGCCTTTGTTTAAGAAAGCAAGTTCACGAATTCTGTTCTTTAAAATTTTGTCGTCAAAAGTTGTAGTTTCAGTAAAAATATCTGGATCAGGATAAAAATGCACGATTGTTCCATGTTCTTCAAGAGGAACTGTTCCAATCTGCTTCATTTCTCCTACTACACGGCCATGATCAAAGGAAATCGCATATTTCTTACCATCTCTCATAACTGTAGCATCAAGCTTAGTTGAAAGAGCATTTACTACAGAAGCACCAACACCGTGAAGACCACCAGATACTTTGTATCCGCCACCGCCGAATTTACCACCAGCATGCAAAACAGTAAATACAGTTTCTAAAGCTGGACGACCGGTTTTAGCTTGAATGTCAACAGGAATACCACGTCCATCGTCTTGAACGGTTACACTACCATCTTCATTGACAGTAATTTCAATTTTAGTAGCAAAACCTGCTAATCGTTCATCAATACTATTATCGATAATTTCCCAAACAAGGTGGTGTAAACCCTGGCTACTAGTTGAGCCAATGTACATACCTGGGCGTTTTCTAACTGCTTCAAGTCCACCTAAAACTTGAATTTGACTTGCATTGTAAGTATCAGCACGTTTTTCAAAGTCTTTAGCTTTATTTAATGCTGCTTTGCTCTTATCTTCTGCCATTTAACTCTCCTTTGCACTGATCGTTCCAGCAGAAATGTGATAAACCTTAGGTTCCTTCACAATTTCCCAAGAAATACCTTCTAAATCTGTCGTTGTTATAAATGTTTGCGTTTTACCATGAATATAGTTCAATAAGCGACTCTGTCTTCGATGATCTAACTCACTCATCACATCATCTAACAGCAGAATCGGATATTCTTGCGTCAATTCATGCACTAATTGAATCTCAGCTAACTTAACGCTTAAAGAAATCGTTCGCTGCTGTCCCTGAGATGCAAAATCATGGGCATTTTTCTCATTAATTAAAAACTCCAAGTCATCTCGATGAGGGCCACTGAGAGTAGTACCCTTTCGAATTTCATTAGAACGATTTTTCTTATAACTAGTAATAACTTTTTGATAAATGGTCTCTACATCATCCTCTGGAATAATTTCCTTAACTGATGGACGGTAAAAAATCTGCAATTTTTCAGCTTGACCACTAATCTCACTATGAGCAGCTTGAGCGTAGGAATTGAGTTTTTTAATGTATTTTATTCTTCGCGATATTATCTCTGCTGCAATTCCTGCCAGCTGATCGGATAAAACATCTAAAAAAACTTGATCATTTGCTTTTTTGATGCTTAATTGCTTTAAATAATTGTTTCTCTGCTGCAGTACCTGACGATACTGACTTGAAAAATATAGATATTCTGAATTAATCTGCCCAAATTCTAAATCCATAAATCTCCGTCTAACAGATGGTGCTCCCTTAACTAGAGCTAAATCTTCTGGAGAAAACAAGATTGCATTCATTTGCCCCACATAAGCAGAAAGCCTCTTTTGCTCCAAGCGATTTACCCAGGCCTTTTTTCCATTAGCCGTTAAACGTAGTTTAAGCTCTACTTGAAGTTGGCTTTTATGAACCCTACCTTGTAAACCGGCAAATTTGCTGCCAAAACGAATTAATTCTTTATCGCTATTAGTGCGATGGGATCGAGTAAGGGCTAAAAAATAAATTGCCTCAAGTAAATTAGTTTTTCCTTGGGCATTTGGACCAATGAAAATATTTACATGAGGATCAAAATTTGTTTTTAATTCTTTAAAATTTCTAAAGTCTTTCAATTCAAAGTTTGCAAGATACATTGGCTACTCTGAAACAAATTCATACTCTTCTCCAGCTAAGTTCAATACATCCCCTGCATGTATTTTCTTTCCGCGACGATCTTCAAGCTCGCCATTTAACTTAACAGGATTTTCTTTTAGATACCATTTAGCTTGACCACCAGAAGATATCACGCTCTCTTCTTTTAAAAATTGAGCAAGCGTAATATATTCTCCCTTAATTGTGAATTTTTGGATAATATCACCCCATTTACCTTGTCATACCTTGTTATTATACCGTTTTTTTATGTGAAATTCAATTTTATGACGTATTGTAGCCTTTTTTAAGCCATTTTATTCTAATTTAATATGACTATACTTAACTAGAGAAAAATTCGTTTAACCAGGCTAAATTTAGCTTTTAAGTACAACAAGAAAAAAAGAGCTACTTCCGTAGCTCTTTTTCAGTAATTTAAAATGTTCTCACTGGTGTAATCAATTGAGTAAAGTTGACATCTTGCTTTGCAGGCACAACTGTAAATGGTCTCAGTGGCTGCGTAAAGTTCATAATAATGGAATCAGTAATTGATGCGCGTAAAGCTTCTCTTAAATAGTCAGGGTTAAATGAAATTGTCAAGCCTTCACCTTCAAGGTTCTTAAATCCAATTTCTTCTTCCACATTACCTATTTCTGGAGAATCACCTTGAAGCTTAACTAATTGATTTTGAACATCAAGAGTCATTTTTACTACATTGTTTCGACTTTCATGAGTAAGAAGACTGGCACGTTCTAAAGATCTAGCTAAAACTGGCAATTCAAATTCAACAGAAATAGTAGATTCAGTTGGAATTAAGCGATCAGTATCTGGATATTGACCATCAAGTAAGCGGGAATAAAAGGCAATATTTCCAACTTCAAATAGAACTTGGTTTTCACCTGGATTTACTTTAATTTCAGGATCGCTTTCACCAATAATTCTCGCTAATTCTACTAAGCTTTTTCCTGGAATGATCAAATCAGTACTAGTTTGTGGACCATTTTCTAAAGAAATTTGACGTTGAGATAAGCGGTGACTGTCAGTAGCAACTGCCTTAATTGAAGAATTATTAAAAATGAAGTTAACACCCGTTAAAGTAGGTCGACTTTCTTGAGTAGCAACAGCAAAAACAGTTTCGTTAATAATTTCTCTAAAGGTTTTACCTGAAATCTTAAATGATGCATCAGTAGAAATTTCAGGTAAATGAGGATAGTTATTGGCATCTAATCCATTGATCATAAATTCGGTATTTTCAGAAACGATTTTTGTTTGGAAGCTTTCCTTTACTTCAAATGAAAAATCTTTACCAGGCAATTTTTTAACGATCTCACTAAAGAAACGTGCAGGTAAAACAATTGAACCTGTAGATTGGACAATTAAGTCATCATTTACAGGAATCTGAATTTCGATTGAAATATCAGTATCGCTACCTGTTAAAGTTAGCATTTCGTCAGTAAGGTTAAGTTTTATACCACTTAAAATGGGAATAGTTGCACGTGAAGAAATTGCACGCATTACATTATTTAAATTTTCGAGGAATAAATTACGATTAATTGTAAACTGCATCGTTTACCTCCTGTGAAGTTATATGTACTTTGTCTTATTTATTTAATTATATATTTAAATACTTAGAAGTAGTAGTAGGGCCAGTGGAATCTGTGGGAAAGTAGGCAAATACCTGAATAAAACGGACTTTTGTGTGTTCAATAAATGTGGACAAATTGAAAACTTATCCACATGTTATTAACTTTTAGTGTTCAAGCATTGCTTTTAAATCATATACAGCTGCTTTAATTTCGGCATCGGTTTTTAAGGCACGAGAAATTTTATCGCAGGCATGCATAACTGTGGTATGGTCTTTACCACCAAATTCCTGTCCGATTTTAGGCAAGCTAGAATCGGTTAATTCACGCGATAGATACATTGCTATTTGACGTGGAACTACGATTTGTTTTACCCGTTTTTTTCCTTTTAGTTCTGTAGTTGAAGTTTGGAAGTAATTTGCGACGACTTCTTGGATTTTTGAAATTTGAAGTCCTCTATTCTTTTGGACAAGTTTTAGGTCTGCTAAAGCTTCTTTTGCTAAATCAACATTAATATCTTCCCGCTCAATTGTTGCATGTGCTTGAACTTTAACTAAAGCACCTTCGAGTTCTCGAATATTGGTATCAACTTGCGAAGCAATGTAGTCAAGAGTACTGTCATCGATCGCCAAGCCATCTGTTTCAGCTTTTTTACGTAGGATTGCAATTCTAGTTTCTAAATCAGGAGGCGTAATCTCAACTTGTAAGCCCCAGGCAAATCGAGAAACCAGTCGCTCTGATAATTCAGGAATTTCAGTTGGCAACCGATCACTAGTCATAACAATCTGTTTTTGATCATTATAAAGAGTTTCAAAAGTATGGAAAAATTCCTCTTGAATCCCCTCTTTTTTAGAGAAGAATTGAATATCATCTACTAATAGGAGATCACAATTTCGATATTTATTGCGAAATTCAGCTTGAGTTTTGTTTTTTATCGAATTAATAAAGTCATTTACAAAAGTTTCACTTTGAATGTAGACCACTTTTGCATGGGGCTTTTCAGCTAGCATCTGATGACCGATAGCTTGCATTAAGTGCGTCTTACCTAAACCGACACCACCAAAGATAAATAAAGGATTATAAAAACTTCCTGGATTATCGGCAACTGCTAAAGCAGCTCCAGCTGCCAGCTTATTTCCTTCACCTTGAACAAAGGTATCAAAAGTGTACTTACTATTTAATTGAAGATCTTGAGCAAATTCGTCACGGCGATCCTCTAATATTTCTTGATTAGTTTTAATTCTTGGCTTTGGCGTAACTAGACGTTCGGGTCCTTCTTTACCTGCTACTTCAAATTTTGGCTGAATTTCCATGTCTGCATAAGCATACGCCTCTTGAATTAGTTGAGAAGCCAAGTTCTTTTCCCAATACCCTTTTGCAACTGGAGATTCAACAGCAATTATCATTTCTTTTGTCTTTTTGTTAAAGGAAATAGGTTTAGTATTTTTAAACCAAGCGTTATAGGCAACAGTGCTGTAGCTTTTTTTCATCTCAGCATTGAAAAATTGCCAAAATTTATCTAAATCAAACAAAAAAATTCCTCCAAATACTGTATTATCCACAGATTAAGTCAAAATAAGTTTAGCATGAATTTTAAAAGTTTTCCACAAGGAACAAAAATAACTAACAAATTCACAAGTATGTGGAAAAGAGAGAATAAAAATCCACTGATCTTTGAAATAAAATTTCACTTTTGCATTATCCACAAATTCATGTGGGTTCAAACTTAGCGATACATCAGTATTTCTGCCAAGGAGTATTCACTTATGCACAGGGTGTTTATTATATTCTGAACAGGGTGTGAATTGTGCATAACTCTGAGAATTATCTTGTTGATAAAAAAACACGCAAAAATATATATCCAAGATATCCACAAAATATAATTTAAAAATAACTTTAAAAAAGCTTTTCTTTTTAGGAAAATTTTGATAAAGACTTGGTTTTTAGGCGTAAATATGCTATTCTATTTTAGAAATTGTGCTTATTAAGCATTGAAAAACGGAGGTGCAACATTAATGTCAACTAAGAGAACTTACCAACCTAAGAAGCGTCACCGTTCACGCGTTCATGGTTTTATGAAGCGTATGGCTACAGCAAACGGCCGTAAGGTTTTAGCAAGACGCCGTAAAAAGGGTAGAAAAGTCTTATCTGCTTAAGCCACTGAAGCTCAGTGGTTTTTTTAATTTAAGTAAGGATGAACTAGATTGAGAAAAAGCTACCGTGTAAAAACTGAGAGAGACTTTCAAAAAGTTTTTAAAGAAGGACAGTCAATGGCTAATAGAGGCTTTGTTGTCTATACTTTGCCCAAAGAAAAACAAAAGCATTTTCGCGTTGGAATTTCTGTTGGGAAAAAAGTGGGTCATACGGCGGTAGCACGTAATCGCCTCAAACGGTTCATTCGTGCTACACTGACAGAACTTAAGCCAGAGATAAGGTCTGATTTAGACTTTTTAGTAATCGCTAGGCCTTATGCAAGAGATTTTGACATGGAACGAACCAAAAAGAATCTTATTCATGTCTTAAGGCTAGCTAAAGTCTTATCAAACGAAGAGACGGAAACTGAGGAAAAGTAGAGTGAGAAATCATTTATCTAAGAAAAATTGGAAACTGATTCTATTAGGTCTAGGAATGCTAACCTTAGCTTTAGTAGTTACAGGTTGTGCATCTACTAATGGATCAAGTGTTGCTCCTATTTCTCATACTAGTGGCAATTGGTGGGATCGGTATATTGTTTACTATATTTCCCAATTTATTCTTTGGATTGCAAGTTTAGTTCGTGATTCCTATGGTTGGGCAATCATTATCTTTACTATTATAGTAAGAATAATCTTATTACCATTGAATGCCATTTCTATTAAGAGCATGGCTAAGCAACAAAAAGTGCAACCACAGATGGATGCATTGCGTAAAAAGTATCCTGGTAAGGATGTTGAGTCACGTCAAAAGCTGCAAGAAGAAACTAGTAAGTTGTATAAAGAAGCCGGTATTAATCCGTATACTGGATGTTTGCCGATGCTAATTCAGTTACCAGTTATGTATGCCTTGTATCAAGCAATTTGGCGGACTCCACAGTTGCAAAATGGTCGGTTTTTGTGGATGGATTTAGGGCGTCCCGATCCATATTACATCATGCCTGTTTTGGCAGCTGCATTTACTTTTATAAGTACGTATATTAGTCAAATGTCAACGCCTCAATCCTCACAAAATGGAATGACTAAGGGAATGACATACTTAATGCCTCTTATCATTGGGGTTTCAGCAATTGGTATCCAATCTGCGATCTCACTTTACTGGGTGATTTCAAACTTATTCCAAGTAGTTCAAACCTTCATTTTGCAAAATCCATTCAAGTATCAACGTGAATTGGAAGAGCAAAAGAAGGTAGAACGTGAACGTGAACGTAAAGTTCGTCGTGTATACAAACGTTTAGGACGTAAAAAACAAAAATAAATTATCTTTAAATTGTTAAGATAAAGTAGTCAAAGTGCTTTATCCATCATTATTTTTATAGTGGTGGAGTGGGCACTTTTTTTATTTAATTATTTATGTAGGTGAAAAATGGCACAAGTATTAACGCAATTTGATACAATCGCTGCAATTTCTACTCCTATTGGCGAAGGAGGAATTTCAATTGTTCGTCTATCTGGTGAAGATGCAGTAGCGATTGCGAATAAGCTTTTTAAGGGAGCAGATTTAACTAAAGTTCCTACGAATACAATTCACTATGGACATATTGTTGATCCAAAAACGCAGGAAGTTGTCGATGAGACGATGGTCAGTGTGTTGCGCGCGCCGAAAACTTTTACTAGAGAAGACATGGTAGAAATAAATTGTCATGGGGGAATGATTGTTACCAACGATATTTTGCAATTGCTTTTGGCCAATGGAGCCAGGATGGCAGACCCAGGTGAATTCACTAAACGTGCGTTTATGAATGGCCGAATTGATTTAACTCAAGCTGAATCAGTAATGGACATTGTTAGAGCTAAAACTGATAAATCTCGCCAAGTTGCGATGACTCAACTAGCTGGTGGCTTGCTAGAAAAAATCAAGACGATGCGCCAAGAGCTGCTCGATACAATGGCTCATGAAGAAGTTAATATTGATTACCCAGAATATGATATGGACGATTTAACTTCTCAGGAAATGAAAAAGAAAGCACAAGAAGTTTCAAAACAAATTGAGCAGTTACTTCAAACAGCTCAAGAAGGCAAAATTATCCGTAATGGCTTAGCAACTGCAATTGTCGGTAGACCAAACGTTGGAAAATCATCGCTCTTGAACTATTTAACTCAAGATGATAAAGCGATTGTAACCGATATTGCTGGAACTACTAGAGATACGCTTGAAGAGTATGTTTCTGTTAAGGGTGTTCCACTTAAGCTGATTGATACCGCTGGAATTCACCACACAGAAGATAAAGTTGAGAAAATTGGCGTTGAACGTTCTAAGAAGGCTATTAAGGAAGCTGACCTAGTTCTTTTGCTCCTTGACGCAAGTCAAGATTTAACAGCTGAAGATAAGAGATTATTAGATTTGACTGCAAATAAAAAGCGGATCATTATTTTGAATAAACAGGACTTAGGTACGAAAATTTCCCAGGAAATGATCAAAAACCTTACCGATAATCCTATTATTGTAACGTCGATCTTAAAACAAAAGAATATGGATGCACTTGAGAATGCTATTGAGAAATTATTCTTTAGCGGAATAGAAAATTCTCAAAATCAAATTTTGGTAACGAATCAACGACAAGCTGGATTATTAGCTAAGGCAAAACAGTCTTTAGAGGATGTAATTAGCGGAATTAATGATGCTATGCCTTTAGATTTGGTTCAAATTGATCTCAAAAATGCTTGGGATACTTTAGGTGAAATTACTGGTGAAAGTGCACCTGACGAATTAATTACACAGTTATTTAGTCAATTCTGTCTTGGAAAGTAGGATGAAAATGAAGACGTACGAATCAAACGAGTATGACGTTATTGTTGTGGGAGCTGGACATGCTGGAGTTGAAGCGGCTTTAGCGGCAGCTCGTATGGGAGAAAAAACCCTTCTTTTAACTATTAATTTAGATATGGTGGCATTTATGCCATGTAATCCATCAGTTGGTGGCCCAGCAAAGGGAACCGTTGTGCGTGAAATTGATGCACTTGGCGGAGAAATGGGTAAGAATATTGATGCGACTTACATTCAGATGAGAATGCTTAATACGGGAAAAGGGCCTGCAGTTAGAGCTTTGCGTGCACAGGCAGATAAGTGGCAATATCATGAACATATGAAAGATACCATTGAAAATGAACCTAATTTAACTTTGCGGCAAGCTGTTGCAGATGAATTAATCGTTGAGGACGGAGTATGCAAAGGGATAATAACTAATACTGGTGCAAAATATCATGCTAAAAGCGTAGTTTTAACCACTGGAACAGCTGCAAGAGGGAAAATTATTATTGGAGAATTAACTTATTCTTCAGGACCTAACAACTCTTTGCCATCAATTAAATTGCCTGAAAATCTTGAAAAATTAGGCTTTAAATTACGTCGTTTTAAGACTGGTACTCCTCCACGTGTTGATGGTAATACAGTTGATTATTCAAAGACTCAGGAAGAGCCTGGCGATAAGGAACCGAGACATTTTTCTTACACAAGTAAAGATAGTGACTACTTAAAAGATCAAATGTCTTGCTATATGACATATACCAATACTGTCACTCACGATATTATTAGAGCTAACCTTGACCGAGCACCAATGTTTTCTGGAGTTATTAAAGGCGTAGGCCCACGTTACTGTCCTTCAATTGAAGACAAAGTAGTCCGCTTTGCAGATAAAGATCGTCACCAAATTTTCTTAGAACCAGAGGGACGCAATACTAAAGAAATCTACGTAGGAGACTTTTCTACATCAATGCCTGAAGAAGTACAATTAAAGATGCTTCATAGTGTTGCTGGGTTAGAAAAAGCAGAATTAATGCGTCCAGGATATGCTATTGAATATGATGTCATTGAGCCTTGGCAATTAAAGCACACGTTAGAAACTAAGAATATTGAGCATCTCTTTACTGCTGGCCAAATGAATGGAACTTCAGGCTATGAAGAAGCTGCTGGACAAGGTTTAATTGCTGGAATCAATGCTGCTTTGAGTGCTCAAAATAAGCCTGGCTTTACTTTACAAAGAGACGAAGCTTATATTGGTGTCTTGATCGATGATTTAGTAACTAAGGGAACTAATGAGCCATATCGTCTACTTACAAGTAGGGCAGAGTATCGTCTTCTTCTTCGTCATGATAATGCCGACTTACGTTTGACTGAAAAGGGGCATAAGTTAGGCTTGATTTCAGAAGAGCGCTATGCAAAATTTGAAGCAAAAAAGCAGGCTATTTCCCGGGCAATGGCAGCTATTAAAAAAGTTACAATTCATCCAACTGATGAAGTACAAGAATATTTGGCTAGCGTCAAGCAGGACCGTTTGAATGCAGGAGTTAGCGGAGCAGACTTTTTGAAGCGTCCCCGCGTCACTTTTGATGCCGTTGAAAAATTAAGTGGTCAAACTTTAGCTACTGATCGTTATGTCAAAGAACAAGTGGAAATAGCATTGAAATATGAAGGCTATATTAAAAAAGAAAAGACTTTGGTTGATCGGTTACATCGATTAGAGTCAAAGAAAATACCAGTAGATATTGACTATAATGCAATTCCAAGCTTGGCTACTGAAGCACGTCAGAAATTCGAAAAAATTCGTCCTGAATCTATTGCTCAAGCTGAAAGAATTTCTGGGGTTAATCCAGCTGATTTAGCAATTTTAACTGCTTATATTCAACAAGGAAGAATTGCTAAAATAAAGAAATAAATAATAATTGAATCAAAGCAAAAAAATTTTTAAAAGTTTTTTTGCTTTTTTTGTTGAGTATGATCACTTAATCACACTTTAAAATTGTGTTTTACCGATAAGTTAAGCAAAAAGGTAAATAGTTTGTGAAATAATTATTTTTGAGTATGCTCTAAATATTGATATATCAGTTATGGCAAACGCTTTCAATTAGTTAATAAATGTGCTTTAATCAAGGTGTAAGAAAAATCATTAAGGAGATGCTTATAGACTATGACGAAAATTAGTGGTTCAGATGCAATGTTCCAAGTTTTGTATGACTGGGGAATTGACCATATATACGGTTTCCCAGGTGGTTCATTTGACTCAACAATGAACGCAATTCATAACTGGAGAGATAAGATAAAATTTATTGAAGTAAGACATGAAGAAGCTGGTGCTTTAGCAGCTTCTGCTGAATATAAGATTAGTGGCAAAGTTGGAGTTTGCTTTGGTTCTGCTGGTCCTGGTGCAGTTCACCTAATGAATGGACTTTATGATGCAAAATATGATAAGACTCCAATGGTTGCTATTGTTGCTAACGTTCCAACAAGCCGTCAAGATATTGACTTCTTCCAAGCTTTTGATGAAAAGCCATGGTTTGATCCTGTTGCTGTTTGGAATCACCAAGCAAAAACAGCTGAATCAATTCCAGTTTTGATGGATGAAGCAATTCGTCAAGCTTATCAAAGAAAAGGTCCAGCAGTTTTAATCTTACCTAAGGACTTTGGTTGGGACAAAATCGAGGATAATTTCCGCAACAATGCTGCAGCGCATAAAGTTGTACCTAACTTCCCAGCACCTCGTAAGGAACAGGTTGATAAGGCGCTTGAATTAATTAAAAATGCTGAAAATCCAATTGTTTACTTTGGTCATGGTGCTGAAGATGCTAGTGCGGAACTGAAAGAATTTTCTGATAAATTCAAGATGCCACTAGTTTCATCAGTTCTAGGAAAAGGAATTGTTGAAGATGAATTTCCAGCATATATGGGTTCAATTGGTCGTGTTGGTGCTAAGCCAAGTAACGATATTCAAACTCATGCTGATTTAGTTGTTTGGGTTTGTAATAATTCACCATTCTCAGTCTTCTTCTTTAACCCTAATGCAAAAGTAATTCAAATTGATATTAATTCTGAGAGATTAGGTAAACGCCATGCAGTAACTGTTCCAATGTTAGCTGATGCTAAGAAGACTTTACGTGCTTTAATTGAAGCAGGTGAAAGTCGTCCAGAATCTCCATTGTATAAGGCAGCTCTTGCTGACCGTGAAAACTGGGAAGCTTGGCTTGAAAGCTTTAATGATTCAGATGAAATTCCAATGCGAGTTGAACCAATTTTTGATGTCATCAACAAAAAAGCAGCTGACGATGCAGTATTTGCAGTAGATGTTGGTAACGTAAACATTAACTTTGATCGTCTAATGCACTTGCACGGTGATCAAAAATGGACTACTTCAGGACTCTATGCAACTATGGGTTATGGTGCTCCAGCTTCTCTTGCTGCAGCAACTATTTATCCAAACCGTGAAGTTTGGAACCTAGCTGGTGATGGTGGCTTTGCTATGATGAACCAAGAGCTTTTGACCCAAGCACGTTACAACATGCATGTAATTAACGTAGTCTTCACTAATGAAACTTTAGGCTACATTGAAGCTGAACAAGTTGATGAATCACATCAACCATTATCAGGTGTAAAGCTTCCTGATAACGATTGGGCAATGAGTGCTGAAGGTATGAATGTAAAGGGCTTTACTGTTCGCAATAAGAGAGAATTTGAAGATGCAGTAACAGCTGCTCAACAAATGGAAGGTCCAGTTCTAATTGACTGTAAGATTACTCATGATATGCCATATTCAACTGAGTTGAATACTTTGGATGATCCAGCATTCGTTGCTAAGTATGATGCCCAAGCTTTGAAACCATTTAGTTACTTTGCTGGCAAGTATGGTGTTGAAGCAGATGCCGCATCAGGTGCTTCTGAACACACTGATGCAGAACCAGTCGAAGCAGAGGAAGATGCTTCATCAGGCGCATCACGTCATTAATTTCCTAGGAAATAATTAAATAAAGAGTTCACATAGTTGAACTCTTTATTTTTTTGATAAAAAGTAAGCAAAATTGTGCGAAATTTGCAATAAAAAAGTATACTAGTAGATGAAGAATTTTATTAAATATGTGGAGGCAAAAATATGCAACAATTTGGGGTTATTGGCTTGTCCGTTATGGGTAAAAACCTTGCCTTAAACGTTAAGAATCATGGCTACTCTGTCTCTGGATTTTCAATTGATAAACCAGAGGTTGATGCTTTAGCAAAATATGAAGATAAAGATTTAAAGCCTACTTATACTTGGGAAGAGTTTGTAAATTCATTAGAAAAGCCACGTAAGATCTTAATTCAAATCATGGCTGGTAAACCAGTTGATGAGACTTTACAGAAATTATTGCCTCTTTTAGATAAGGGCGATATTTTAATTGATGGTGGTAACTCTAATTTCCATGATACTAATCGTCGTTATGAAGAAATGGAAAAACATGGCATTCACTTTATCGGAATGGGTGTATCTGGTGGTGAAGAAGGTGCCTTAAATGGCCCAGCTTTAATGCCAGGTGGCGATGAAAAGGCTTATGAAGAAGTATCACCAATTCTTGAAGCAATGGCTGCTAAGACTCCAACTGGTCAACCATGTGTTGGTTATATTGGGCCAGCTGGAAGTGGTCACTATGTGAAGATGGTTCACAACGGTATTGAATATGGTATTATGCAAATTATTTCTGAAGTATACGATGTTTTGCGTACTGTTGGTCACTATTCAAATGATGAAATGAGCGAAATCTTTAAGAATTGGGATAAAGGCGCACTTCAAGCTTACTTAATTGAAATTACTGCGAAAGTATTAAAGCAAAAAGATAATTTAACTGATGACCACATTATTGATCATATTTTAAATGAAGCCTCTTACAAGGGAACTGGTAACTGGATGCTTGAAGATGCAATTCGTCTTGGCGCTCCAATTACTGTAATTGCGGAAGCTGTTCTTGCACGCTTTATGTCGAAAGCAACTTTGAGAGATGATCCTGAACCAAAGATTGATCCAGAAAAGGCTCCAAAAGATTTAGTTGATCAACTTGCGAAAGCTTTATATTTAGCAATGGCTGTTTCATATGGACAAGGATTTGAGCAACTAACAATGGCTGCAAAGGCTTATAATTGGCGCTTGCACTACTCAACTATCGCTCAAAATTGGGAAGCTGGATGCATTATTCGTTCACAAATGCTTCATGATATTAAGTTTGCCTATAATGCTGATAAAGACTTACCAAACTTATTCAAGGCTCCATTTTTCGATAAGGTAAAGAAAGAAAATATTAGTGCTTTAAGAGAAGTTGTTAAAGTTGCTGCTGATGCAGGTGTACCAACTCCAACTCTTAGCGCAGCTTTGAACTACTTAGAATCTATCTTTAACCCACGTTTGCCTCAAAATATGATTCAAGGTCAACGTGATTACTTTGGTGCTCACACTTACCAAAGAAATGATCGTCCAGGTACTTTCCATACTGAATGGTACGAAGAAAAATAATAATGTTTCACATGAAACTATAAAAGTCACTGCAGTTGTAGTGACTTTTTGCGTTAAAATAATATTTATATCAATCAGAAAGCGGGAAAGTATGAGATACGGGGAAAAAAGCAATCTCAAATTAATGCTGCAAGCATTATGCGTGGGATTAATTGCTGGAGTTGTAGTGGGATTTTTTAGATATGGAATTGGTAAAACCGAAGCTTTTTGGCTCGATTTATTTAAAAAGTCGCACCAAAATCCATTATGGTTTATTGTAATCGTAGCAGGACTGGCATTAACTGGCATAATTGCAGGATATTTTGTTAAACAATATCCGCACGTTGGTGGGTCGGGTATTCCGGAAGTTAAATTACAAATGCAAGGAAAATTAACTTTGCAATGGTGGCCGATTTTGTGGCGAAAGTTAATCGGCGGCATTATGGTTATTGGAACAGGCTTGTTTTTAGGACCAGAAGGACCATCGCTTCAATTAGGTTCCACAATTGGTCAAGGAGTCGGCCAAGGCTTTAAGCAAACTAAAACAAATTCACGAGTTTTGCTAGCAACAGGTGCTGCCAGTGGTTTATCAGCTGCTTTTGGTGCCCCTTTAAGTGGTGCGTTGTTTGTTTTAGAGGAAATTTTTCACAATTTTTCGCCACGTGTGTGGATGAATGCCTTGGTGGGTGCGATTGCCTCGAACTTTGTCGTATCTAACTTATTTGGTCAAAAACCAGCTTTAGCTTTAGCTTACAATCATTCCTTCCCAATGCCACTTTATTGGCATTTAGTGTTATTAGGACTTATTTTAGGACTTTTAGGACACTTATATAAATTGGGCTTGTTTAATTTTAAAAAGCTTTATGCAAAAATCACTTTTATTCCGCGCTGGCTACACGGATTGATTCCACTAGTGATCTTAATGCCGATTATGTATTATTTGCCGCTAATTACTGGACCAGGTAATCATTTGATTTTGTCTTTGCCTAAGTCAATTGCTTATAGCAGTTGGAATTTAGTAGGGATGCTGGCGATTTTTTATGTAATTAGAATTGCATTTTCAATTGTTTCTTATGATTCGGGTCTGCCGAGCGGCATCTTTTTACCAATTTTAACAATGGGTGCTTTAATTGGCGCAACTTACGGTCTATTTATGGTGCAGCTGGGATTATTGCCACAAAAATTAGTTATTAATTTAATTATTTTTGCCATGGCTGGTTATTTTGCAGCAATTATTCGAGCACCATTTACAGCGATTATTTTAATTACTGAAATGGTCGGATCGCTGTTACATTTAATGCCGTTAGCTGTTGTAGCATTTATTGCTTTGTTAGTTGACCAATTACTTGGCGGCCGTCCAATTTATGATAGCTTAGCGGCTGCTATGGAGCCAAAATCTAGTGAAAAGGGATTGTGCGGCGAAGAAGATCAAATTTCAATCCCAGTCTATGAAAGCAGTAAATTAGTCGATGAAAAGATAGAAGATGTTAAATGGCCGGATGATACCTTAATTAAAGTTATTCATCGCGGCAGTCAAGATATTATTCCTCACGGAGACACTGTGATTGCAGCTGGCGATTTATTAGTGCTAGCTGTTGATCAAAATCGACGCGGACAAGTCTATGATGCAATTAAAAAATTGCAAGGTGTCGAATTAGATGGATAGCTTAAATATACAAAATAGCCCTCTAGCTCAAATTTAAGCTAGAGGGCTTATTTTTTGTAATTAAAGTATAGTCGCACCTAGGCAAGTTTTAAAATGATTTAAGGCCCATTTATGTCCATTTTCATCAAAACTTGCAACACCATCTTGGTGAATTACTAAATTATAGCAACGATTATATGCATCCATTGCCGTATGAAGGACGCAGATATCGGTGCAGACACCAGTCAGATGCAGAGTATCGATTTTTCTTTCTCTTAAAATAAGATCTAAGTTAGTGCCTGCAAAAGCAGAATAGCGCGTTTTATCCATGAAGATGACATGATCATTTGTTTTGTTGGCATCATACCAAGTTTGCAGCTTGCCATATAATTGCCGACCCCAAGTGTTGGGTAAATTATGCGGTGGAAACAACTTAGTTTCGGGATGATATTTATTTCCTGGGAAATGTAGGTCAGTGGGAATAATTACCCATTTATTTTGCTTTAAAAATGAATCTGCTAAATTGACAATTTCATTTTCAAGTTCTTGAGCAGGTTTGCCACAAGTTAAGCTGCCTTTGTCTGAAACAAAATCATTAGTGTAATCGATGATTAAGAGTGCTTCTTGAGTCATAGTATTCTCCTTTATAAATATAATTATGGCTATTATGAGCCACAAAAGAAAAAGCCTCAAGTGAGACTTTAAAATTAGCTATTCTTTTTTGAATTTGGGTGAAGTTTCTGGTGCCCAAATTAAGCAGATAATGAAACTTGCGAGTAATACAATGCTGCAGACCAGCATGGCTAAACTTGCACCACCGCAACAAATTATGAAAAATCATGCAAAGTGACTGTTCTAATCTCTTGAACTGTTGAGACATAAAAAAGTGGTATAAATAAATATTTCACTCCTTTATAGAAGATATGATTGAGGCTGCTTTTACCTTATGACTTACTTTAAGTTCTATCAAAAAAGTAATTACTTCTAAAACTACAAGCAAAATAAGGGCATATCTTATATTGGTTGCACCTGAAACAGTTGTTAAAATAGTAGTCATCAAAGGAGCAGACGCAATCAAAATAGTGTTTAATAGACCGACAGTAGAAGCTAAAATCTTATGCTCGACAGACGTTACTAGCCATTGTGTCAATTTGATTGAAGTTGCGCTGGCTGTTAATGCTAATAAAAAATACAATCCTAAAACAAGATAGATACTAGTTGCAAAAATCGCAAAAGTGGTCATTAAGGCGATTAAAGTGGCTAGAATTGTCATAGAAAAAATTGTGAATTTCTTAAACAACTGCGTACCAAACATACTTCCCAAAGCAGCTCCGCAAGCTACTACTACACCCATCAAAGCAATCGTAAAACTATATCTTGAAATTACCATTGCTGTTTTATGAGCTGCTATCATAATTGGAATTAATGATCCCATTGAACTTAGCGATCCATTCAAAACTGCAACAATCAAGACAACCCCTAAAAGACCAGCCTGCTTTTTAACTTGCTTGAAAGACGTCTTTATTGTTACCAAAAACGATTGAGTATTAATTTCATGGCTTTTAAGCGACGCAGTAGATTTTTGCCTCAGTCCCACACTCGCAAACAAAATTCCAGCAAGTAAAAATGAAACAGCATTTAAAAACGCAAGGGATGAGTATGACATAATTAGCAGCAATGCTGAGCCTACAAACTGTGCTGCTATATTAATAACTTCATTAACCCCATTAGTAAAACCCTCTGCTTCTCCGAAATGATCTTTTCCTACTAGATCAACGACTAATGGTGAAACTAATCCGCTGGAATAAGCTCCAAATGTATCTGAAATTAAATTAATTATTACAACAATAATTACTAAACTCCATTGATTGACATTACTGATAAATAGAAGTCCAACGATGCTATATAAAGCACAACGAATAATGGCGCTTAAAAATATATTTTTAAATTTATGTTGCGTTTTGTCTGCAAAGTAGCCACCAAAAATTGTAAATAATTTAGGTAAAGACTCTGAAATGGCAATTAATGAAAGTGCTAAAGAATAGTTTTTTAATTTACTTGCATAAGTCATAAATGCCAAGTAGAAAAGAATATCACCTGCACTAGAAAGAAAACTAGCAATTGAAAATCTACGATAATTTTTATTAGTTAAAAATATATTCATTCATATTCACCTCGTTTAATTAGGTTGAGCTTAGCAAATTAGCGATATATATAGTAAAATAAGTCATATATGACTCGTTGCGAAGAGGGATAAATATGATGATTGGCAGTCTTTTGAAAGAATATCGTTTAAAACAAAACAAGAGCCAAAGAAAATTTATTGGTTCAATTGTTACGCAGTCTTATTATTCAAAAGTAGAAAAGAATATAAGTCAAATTACAGCGGACAATTTAATAGGCTTGCTTCAATATAACAATATTTCTGTACAGGAATTTTTTAATAACTTTAGTCAAAAAAGCGATGATTCATACCGCCAAACAAAAGAATTGGAAAATATGATGATTGAAGCTTATTACACTAATAATATAGAGCAGATGCATAATATTAAGAAAATTATTCACGAAAGTACTTTAAGCGAATATGATAAAAACTATCAAACATTAATGACTAATGGATTTTTAGCATTAATGAATCCAAAACTAAATAGTGAAAAGCTCACATCGACTATTAAAAATAAAATTTTTGACATTCCATCTTATACTCAAGACAAGCTAATGCTTTACTGCGACTTTATGCGATTTTATAGCTTATCAGATAATGAAATAATTACGCGGAACATTTTAAAACAGTATCAATCCACCAATGACTCTAATATTCAGGAACTTATTTTAGCCATAGTATGCAATATTCTTATTTTTTCTATTGAAAATGATAAATTTGAAAACGTCTCTTACTTTCTTAATAAGATTCAAAATATAAAAACTACGCCACAATTGCTTTTTTATAAAATAGATATTGAGTTTTTCAAAAATATAATTGAAATTAAAAATAGTAATGATGCGGGAAAAATAAATAAGTGCAAGAATTTTATTAAAACTCTACAAGATGCAGGTATGAAAGAATACAGCAATGAACTCAGAAAATTCATTAAAGATAATTTTTGAGTCAAATATAGATAGAGCCATTGTCCTTGAAAAACGTATTGAAAAATAAAAGAATAATTAAAAAAAACAAAAATATAGTATAATTTATCTAAAATTAAAAAAGGATGGTGGAAAACATGGACGAAAACAGTAAAACTGTAACGAATAAAGTAAGAGAAAAAAGAAGAAGAAACAACAGTAATCTGTTTTATATTCAATCATTTTTAATACTTGTAGGTATTGTTATACAATCAATCTTACACGGATTTGAATCTGGATATACTTTACCGTTAGTGGCTATCTTTTTACTAACTATAGCTATATCTGCACTTCAAGAAATGGGCATAACAGTCGATGTTAAAGGCAATAAACATAAAAATTTAGTAGTTTTAAGTGTAACTTTTGCGATACTTGCTATCATCTTTTTAGTTTTATATTTAACAGCAATAAAAACTGATATGACACCGCTTGTATATTTTGGATCTGTGTATGGCAGTCTAATTGTTGTATTTGCGATAAGCGTAATGATAGTTTTAAAAAAATATTAAACGAATAAAAAAACGCAGTCAAAGCTGCGTTTTTTCGTGTATTCATTCATTTAAACAGATGGTGACGATACATTAGGATCGTGCAAACTTGCATCTGTTCGATAGTCTTATTAGTATCAGATCACAACTACGTACTTGAATGTATCGACAAAATTAATACTCTCTCAATGAAACACATAAAAATAAAAAGCTATTATTAGTAACAGCTTTTTAGAATAAATATTCAATTAATTTTAATTATCTAATTAATCTTCTTTTTCAATCTTTCCTGCGGCAATTGGCAAGGTAGTGTGAGTATCATAATCCATTACACAGCCCTTAACAGTGTCCGGCAATTTAATGCTCTCAGGAACTCCGTGGACATAAACTACGCGTTTATCTAATTGAAGATCGGTGCTGCCGAAAGCTTTTTTGAAGTTTTCTTGTAATTCGGTCAAAGGCACATCAATTTCATATTCGTAATAACCATTGCTGTCAGCGACAGGGTAAGTATTGTTAGGAATATTCATTTTGGCAGGATCCGCATCAAGTGGCACCATCGTAGTTCCTGATACTGGTTTAGTTTCAGGTAAATCGACAAAGCCGTCGTGGTTGACATCTTGAGCCATAGTTGCAGCCTGAGCGACTTTACCATCAGGAAAGCCATGGAAATGTTCCCAATGTTCGATATTCTTTGGTGTATCAAACATTTCTACTTTAATGTGAAGTTGATCGCCATTTTCGGTAAATTCGGCTGTCCCATGGGGCTGACAACCAATTTTTTCTGCATTTAATGGGTTAATGTGAGCAATATATTTTGTCATAATAACGATCCTTTCTTTTAAGTAACACTTCAGCTCTATCATAAATCGAAAAGCTTGAAAATTCATTTATCAGTGCTTACAAGTTAATTATAAAAAGATAGGATATAATAAAATTGATTTATATCAAGAAAGAAGTATGTAAAATGACAAAACATTCGCCACTTGCTTGTTTGAGTAATGCCACTTTATTTAAGGATTTTCCAGAATCACTTAGAAAAAAGCTAGTTACCATTTCGACGCATCAAGAATATTTTCCTAAAGGCAGTTTGATTCGCCAACCCTTTGATGGAAAAGACGGGCTGCTTGTCATGGATAAGGGAAAGGCTAAAGTTTATAGTCTTAATGAAAATGGTAAAGAGACGATTTTAGGCTTGCTGAATAAGGGTGATTCTGAAGGCCAAGAACATTTATTTTCGACTAGCGCTCGTGAGAATTTTATTCAGGCAACTACTGATGCTTGGGTGTGTTCGATGACACGGAATGATTTTCAAAAATTAGTTCGTCAAACGCCAGATCTAGCCTTAAGTCTACTCAATGATTTTGGTCAAAAATTAGTCACTGCGGAGAAAAATACAGTGCGTCGCAATTCAATGGATGCTAAGCAAAGAATTATGGCGTATTTGAATGATTTGTCAAAAAAACAAGGTACAAATAAAGTAAAGCTAGATCTTAAGAAAAAAGACCTAGCTGGTTATTTGGGCATTACGCCAGAAACTTTAAGTCGTAAGTTAAAAGAATTGGCTAAGGAAAATAAAATTCAAGTCGATAAAAAAATTATCACAATTGCAAAGTAAAAGGAGTCGGTAAATAAAACCCAGAAATTCTTGTCCGAATTTCTGGGTTCATATTATTATCTAAGTTTGTCTATTTTTTTCAATTTTTTCCAGGCTTTTTTAGAGCCACGATTTAAATCTCTGTTTAATTTATATTCTTTCCAATCTTGTATGAATAATAGGTCAAGATTGTAACCTTCTGGATAAAGATCTTTTGCCTTTCTAACTAGCTTAGCTCCCTTAATTGGTATTGTCTTAAAAGTTTTATTAACAAAGATAATGATTTGATTTGCAAGATCCGAGTTTTGATAGAATAAAACATCTTGTTCGTACTCCGGGACTTTAAGACGATCACCTTTTTTAAAAGAAATTGTAGATTTAATTTTTTTCGAATGATTTTTAAATTTAATTTGACTTTGATTTAAAGGAAACCTACCAGTATTTAAGAAATTATTGGCTTCCATTAAAACCTCTTGAGGCATCCCATTCTTTTCAGCTATCCATAGAGCACGGCTGGTTCCTATTTGATTTAACAGTAACTTATATGTTGGCTCAAGTGTCTTTAGATCAAAGTCCATAGCTGCAGTGATAAAAGCGGGATGCTTAGTAGAATAGTCTTTTATTGCACTATAGTGAGTGGTTGCTAAGATTAGACTGCCTTTTAGCTGTAATGCTTGCAGCAGAGCAATAGCAAGGGCAGCACCTTCGTTTGGATCTGTACCGCTGCCTAATTCATCTAATAAAATTAGACTGTATTTTGTTGCATGCTGGACAATATAAGACATTTGCTTCATTTCAGCAGAGAATGTAGACAGAGAGTTATCCAGGTCTTGATGATCGCCAATTGAAGTATATATAGCCGTCATTACTGGAATTGAGCATATTCCTGAACTTGGTAAGAATAGTCCAAATTCTGCCATTGCAATGGCCAAACCAACTGTTTTTAGAGTGACAGTCTTTCCGCCTGCATTAGGACCTGTGATTATTAAACCTCGCTTAGTAGAATTTAAATTAAGTGAAAGAGGAACCGGATTAGATAAAAGAGGGTGTCTCATTTCGTTTAATTGAAGTTGATTTTGTTCATTTAACAATGGTCGTCTGCCATTAATACTTTGAGAGTATTTTGCACGAGCTAGGATACAATCTAGGTCGATAATAATATTAAGATTTGCCTCTAGTTGAGATAATTCTTGATAAATTTTTGCTGATAAATCGCCTAAAATTTGAGATTCAATTAAATAAATCTGATTTTCAACAGTTGCTTTTTCTTGGGTAAGATGCACGATTTTAGTGGGTTCTATAAAAACTGTATTCCCATTATTAGAATGATCGATAATACTTCCACCAAAAGTATGTTTAAAACTTGCTTTAATCGGGAGGGTATAATGATTATCTTTTTGAATTATTTGATAATCTTGCATCATAGTTTGATATTTTTTACTTTGCAAATATTTTTGCAGCGTATCTTGAATATTCGTGCTTAATTTATTGCTTCTTTGTCTTAACTTAGCGAGATCTTTGTCTGCATTATCAGAAACTTGTCCGCGTTCGATAGCATTATAAATTTCGCTTTCTAGTGTGTCTAAAATAGTTAAAGTATCACAATAACTTGCAATAATTGGAGTATTATTTCTTTGCTTGTTAAAAAAGCGCACTAATAGACGCGTAACTCTAATGAAGTCTGCTACTTGTTCTAATTCTGCTGGATTTAAGATAAAACCTTTTTTTACCTTATTTAAAATAGGAGTCAAGGCATCTGAACTAATAAAGGGTATGTGTAATCCATGATTTAAAATCCAGACCATTTCTGCAGTCTCATCAAGTAAAGCAGTTGCTTTAACTAATTTAGTGGCAAGTGGCTGAACTAGAATTTTGTCTTTTGCTTCGGGTGAAACAGCATAGTGAGAGACAAGTTTACGTACACGTGAAAATTCGATTTCGTCAGTATTATTCAATTTTGTTTTTTCTCCTTAAGAAAATAGATTTTAATTTTTTCTCAAGGGAAAGTAAATTAGTCCCTTGAGACTAAAATACAATTAGCATCATATAGCAATATGTCCTTTTCTAAATTATTGATTTTAATGATATAACATTTTTACTAAAAAATCATTATAAATTAGGGTAAATAAAAACTCTCAAATTTATATTTGAGAGTAAAACTATTAATTAACAATTTTTTTGACTTATAATACCTTTTTTAGCTTGCTCGGCAAGAAAGCTTGCCTTAGCAATCTTAACAGCACCAGTTAAAATGCCAGAATCGTTACGAAGGCGTAAGGTAGTATCGTGGATATCTAGAACCAAGTTATCGCCTAAAAAAGCTAAATCATAATCGGAGGTATAAATTTCAAAGTCAGCATTATTTTCTATTTTTACTGAATAGCGTGAATCATGTTTCATTGTATCTAGTGAAATTAGAGAGTAATCCATGCCAATATTGCAAGATCCACCTTCAATTGAATAATCACCGCCACCACCATCAACAATCAAAATTATTTCATGTTTATCATAACCACGATTTTTAAGAAAGTTAATTGCGTCTTGGCTAATTGTCATTTTTACCATACTAATCCCTCCTGACTCTTTCTATTTTTATTTTAGAAAAAAGTAGAATAGAATCAATTATTTTGCTTAAACTTTGGTGAGGTTTCAGGTGCCCAAATTAGGCAGATGATAAAGGCGGCCAAAAGAACAATTGCGCAGATTAGCATTGATAAGGTTGCACCGCCTTGATTAGTCAAAATTGGCAGTAAAAAGGTACCTGCTGCGGCACCAAATCTGCTGATAGTAATACAAGTTCCAACGCCGGTTCCACGAACCTTAATATCGAATAGTTCAGTTGGATATGGGTAATCAAGTACTAAACCAGAAGATAAGATAATTGCAAAAATACAAAAGATAGTAAGTTGAATATTTAAATTAAGGTTTTTGTCAATAGCTAAAAAGCCAATTAGAATACCTGAGAGCAAAAAATTACTGATAAGAAATGCGCGGCGACTAATTTTATTGAAAAGTAAGATTCCGAGAATAACTCCAATGAACATGCCGCCATTATAGATAATACCGGAAATCTTTTGATCAGTAAGATGCATACTTTGTAAGAGAATTGGAAGGAAAATACTAATGCCAAAGAATGCAAAGGCTTGGCAAGCATAAAAGAGTCCACCAACTAGAGTACGACGTAAATATTTCCCGGAAAATAATATTGTCCAGGAAACTTCCTTGACTGGCTTAGACTTTTTGAGTTTCTTAGGGATGCCCCATTTACGTCCCATATGCTTTTTAATAACTTTATTAGCTGTTTTGACTTTACCACGGCTTGCAAGCCAGCTTGGGGAGGCAGGTAGAGGAAAAATAGATCTGAAAATAGCGGCAATAAAAGCTGGTATGGCCCCAGTTGCTAAGATTATTTGCCAAGTATGTGAGCCAAAGCCGCTAATAAAAGTACCTGTTATATATGAAGCAATAAATCCAATTGTCCAGTAGATAAGCAAGTGGCTTTGCTTTTTGCTGTCTTCTCCTTTAGGAAGCCACTCAGTTAAAAGAGCGTTCCCAACGGTATAATCAACGGCAATCATTAATCCAATTAAAATTCTAATGATAAAAAGAGTGGGAAGATTATTAGTTAGTAATTGCAGTAGAGATAAAGTACCCAAAATATACATATTGAGCATTAATAATTTCCGTCTACCAATCTTATCTGATAAACGCCCAATTAGAATACTGCCAGCTAGTCCAATTAAAGATCCAGCACCAATTAATCCAGTCCAAAGATCATTAATTTGGATATATTTACTAGCGTTAGAAAGAGCTGTACCAGAAATGCCTAAGGCAAAGCCACAGGCGATTTGACCTAATAAGACAGCCATAAATACTCGTAAATGAATAGGCATGAGAGGTGCTTTTTTATAATTCTTTTTTTCTTTAATATTATTTGTATTATTCTGATTTTCTTTTTTCATAACATGAGTTAAATCATTTAGATTAACTCGAAAAAATCCTCCTTAAAAATTTAAAGTATACATTCCACCCTAACAAAGATTTTTAATTGATGCAAAGATAGATTAATCTTTGCTTAAATATTGACACTAATTTAATTATCTGCTAATATTGCTAAAAATTCAGAAAGCGGGTAAAAAAATGAGATTACGTAGAAAAGCTAGCCAATTTAGTCGTTAATCAGGAGTTTATTTCTCCTGATGTTTCAAATAGAAATTAGGTTAGTTATGTCAGAAGAAGTAATTATCAGAAAATATAAAAATACAGACTATGTTCAATTATGTAAAGTACATGATGAAGCGAGAATGCAAGAATTAATTGTGGGTAATGCAGTTGATTTATATGCTCCACTTGAAAGGGCAGTATACAAAGAAGAACTATTTTCAGAAACAATTTATGTAGCGGAAGTCGACAGTCATGTAGTAGGATTTGTTGCTTTTAGGAAGAATGAACTAGGCTATATTTACGTGTTAAGGGAATATCAAGGAAAGGGTATAGGAGGTAAACTTTTAGATACTGCAATTCCTTACCTAAAACGTCCAGCATTTTTAGAAGTTTTTTCTACAAATATCAGAGCAAAAAGACTATACGGAAGTCGCGGATTTGTAGAAGAAACCAAAGAAAAAATGATTTTAAAATAATTTTGTCGGGAAAATAAAAAACGGTCAGTGATTTTTCACTGACCGTTTTAGATATGTTGATTAAGATTAATTATTTTTGTAGAAAGTTTCTTCTACTGCATGAGTGATCGCAATCTTATCATGAGCATAGGATAAACCACCTTGAATGTAAAGGCGATAAGGGGCACGAAGAGGACCGTCTGAAGATAATTCGATTGTAGAACCTTCAGTAAAGCTACCAGAAGCCATAACAACATCATCTTCATAACCATCTTGGTGGTATGGAATAGGATCAACAAATGAGTTCATTGGTGAATAATGTTGAATTGCGGCACAGAATTTAACCATTGAATCTGGTTCACCAAAAGTTACGGTTTGGACAATATCAGTTCTTGGATCATTCCACTTAGGAGCAACTTTCATCCCCATTTCTTCGCAAAGTGCAGCGGTATAAATCATACCTTTTAAGGCTTCACCAGTAGTGTGGGGTGCCATAAAGAAGCCTTGATACATATCTCTTAAATAACCCCAAGTAGCGCCTTCACCTTTACCAGCACCTGGAACATTAAGGCGAGATCCTGCTCCTTCAATTAGATCTTTTTTACCAACTAAGAAAGCACCTGCTTTAACAATACCAGCACCAGCATTTTTAAATAGAGATCCCGCCATCATATCGGCACCGTAGAAAGTTGGTTCTTCAGTTTCAGAAAATTCACCATAGCAATTATCAACGAAGATCTTTACGTCTGGACGAACTTCTTTGATAAACTTAAGCATTTTCTTGATTTTTTCCATGGTGAAACTTGCACGTACAGCGTAACCAAGAGAACGCTGGATAGTTACGACTTTAATCTTTGGATCTTGTAAATCTTTTCTGGCTTGTTCATAGTCTAATTCGCCATTATCAAGTAAGTCAGTATGCTTGAAGTCAATGCCCCATTCTTTCATATTTCCTGGTTTGTTGCCTGCTAAGCCAATAACTTCTTGAATTGTGTCATATGGCATACCAGTTAAGTAGTAAAGAGTATCACCAGGGCGAAGCATACTGAAAAGACCAACGGCAATCGCATGTGTTGCTGAAGAAAATTGTGGGCGGACCAAAGCGTCGTCTGTTTTAAAGTAATCAGCATACATTGCTTCAAGTTTATCACGACCAACATCATCGTAACCATAGCCAGTTGAAGGAACTAGATCTTCTTCTCCTACGCGGTGTTTTCTAAATAGGTCTAAAACACGTTGTTGGTTGTAAAAGACTTGCTCGTCAATTTCTTCTAAACGAGGTTCAATCATTTTGTCGACTTTATCGACTTTTTCTTTTAATTCTGTTGGTAAGTTTTCTTTCCAAGATAAAACCATTAGTTAATTCTCCTTTAATACTTCTGCTTGTACTCTTATTTTACCATCTGCTTTTTGATCCCAGTAGACGCCCTGAATTTCAGGTACAAAGCCAGGGAAGCGCTCGATTGCTCCTACTAAAACTTCAAAGTATTTTTGATCAATATCGCTCCATTTTTCTCCTGGTGCAACAATAAAGACACCGGGTGGATAAGGAAGTGCACCTTCGGCCGCAATTCTGCCCTTAACATCATCTAGGTTAACTAGCTCACTTTCATTTTTCATAAAAAGATAGTCAGCATGTTCTGGCGTCATTGGGTAATTTTGCATATTTGGCTTAGCAAATAGTTCTTGTTGCAAAGTGAAAGTTTTATTTCCCCGGTAATAATTATGCATTTCTTGGCAAAGTTGCTTTAGAGTATAACCCTTGTAGCGGTCGCCGTATACTTTAGTCAATTTTGGTAATACTTTTTCTAATGGTGCATCTTCATTATAGTATTGTTCAAATTCTAAAAATGCATTCAGCAATGTATCTAATTCAGCTTTTGTATCACCTGGGGTAAGTAAGAAGAGAAGTGAATATAAATCATCTTTTGCGCGAATAATTCGCTTCTCCATCAAAAATTCTGCTACTACTGGGCCAGGAATTCCTACAGCTTCATATTTTGCGTTTTTAACATCAATGCCAGGAGTGACAACTGTGATCTTTAACGGATCAATCATTGCTTGACCGGTCGCAATTTTACTAAAGCCATGCCAAAGATTATTTGGTTCTAAGTTCCAGTATTTTTCATTTGTTGCTAAGTCATCAGTACTGATATTTTCAAAATTATCAATTACGAGTGGTCTAAATAATTTGGACTTTCTAATTAGTTCTTTACGCCATTCAATTCCTAGCCGCAATATTTTATCCCACCATTTTTTATTGCCTTCACCACTTGTTAAGTATGAGTTAACTGTTAAGGAAGCATAGAGGGGATATGAATAGCTGGAAGTGACGAATTTAAGATAAGCATGATTAAAGTGCTTATGATCAACATAGCGTTTTTGACCTTTTATGTGAGCATCTTTTTTCAAAATTTGGGAAGCTTGTCCCATTCCTGCTTGTTGCTTATGGAGTGATTGCGTTACTAAGATCCCTGGATCTTCTGGCCCAAAATCTAAATTGAGGGGAGATAAGTGATTCATAATTGGTATGAATTGTTCAAATCCGCCCCAAGCACAATCAAATAGAATATAGTCACAAAGTTTACCGATCTTATCAATCATCCATTTAGCATCATAGAAAAGCCCATCATAAGTTTCTGACTGAATAATAGCTAGTCTAAATGGACGCTTAGCTTTAGATTTTTCAGGATCAACTTTAGCAACCTCAGCTCTAATTTTTTCTTCACTTAAAAAACTAGGATCCATTTCTCCAATTAGACCAAGTGCATTTCGGTCAGTTGGAATGTATACTGGTTTAGCTCCACTCATAACAAGGGCACTGTTATAAAGTGATTTATGGTTGTTGCGGTCAAAAAGAACTAGGTCATCTTTTGTAAGAAGTGCGCTAGCACAGATTGAGTTAGCACTAGTTGTACCATTAGTACAAAAATAAACTTTATCAGCGTGATAAGTTTCAGCAGCCTTTTGTTCAGCAGTTAAGGGTGTTCCCTCGTGCGTCATAGTGTCGCCTAGTTCGGGCACAGTGTCACTAGTATCCGCAAACATCAGGTTCTTACCGAAGAAGCGGTTGAAGACAACACCAGCGGGATGCTTTTCATAATATAAACCGTTATGGTGGCCAGGCGTAGTGAAGCTTACTGGATGATCTTCGGCAAAATTAACTAGGTCAGTTAAAAAGCCTGGCACCATTTTTTTCGTATATTTATTTGCTGCATCAATTATTTTTTCTTTTTCATTATTAGAAATTGTTTCATGTGAAACTTTAATAATAGGAATTCCAAGGCCAGAAGTTTTTTGTAGATCTTGAGCAGCTTTAAGGCTATTTTGGTCGCCCTCTGCTAAAACAATAGCGGCAAGTTCACTAGCTTGAGGATTATTATTCAAATTAGTAGTTTGCCATGAATTAAAATCATTATTTTTAAGTTTATTGCTTAATGCAATTTTTAGAAAATTCATTTAATCACCTTGTTTTCCTACTATATTTTCTAAAATAGACTTGCAAAATTTTTATAAATCCTTATAATTTTGTGCGAACGTTTTTGTACGCAATTTTATTTGCAAGAAGACTACGGCATAAATTATAACGATTTATAGAGGATTTCTACAAGTGATTTTGAATACTTTAATGATAGTTTTGAAGCCTCCAAATTTAAGACCTTGGATTTAGATAAATATTTTAATTTTGGAGGAAATTGAAAATTGGATAAACCAGATGTCTTAAATGATTTAGAACCGAATAAAAAGCACTATATGAGTTGGCCTGTTATTGCACTGATTGACTTTGTAACGATTATTAGTTTTGAAAATATCTTCTATCCATTTCAAAACCAAGGCCTTTCAGTTGTAATTTCTTGGATCTTTCTTTTATTTACTTATGTTATTCCTTACGCATTGATTAGTAGTCAGATGAGTTTGACTTTTGATAATCAAGATGGTGGGCTTGCTTCTTGGGTCAGAAGAAGTACAAACGACACTTTAGGTTACTGGACCTCTTGGATGTACTGGGTTCAAAGTGTGCCTTATATCGTTGACGTCTCAAACTCAGTTATTGTTTCTTTTAGCTGGATGATCTTTGGTAACAATAGCTTGGACAAGAAGATGTCGACTTTCTGGTTCGGAATCTTAACTTTTGTGATCATTTTGATCTTTATTTTGCTAGAAAATAAGCTTCGCAATTCACTAGAAATTCTTTCTTTAATTGGTGGGGGAGCAATGTTTATTATGTCAATGCTCTTTGTATTGCTTGCTGCCTGGTCAGTAATGCATGGACACCATATTGCAACTCAACCATTTAACTGGGGTGCATTTAAGCCTTCATTTAGTTTGAATTACTTCTCAACTACTGGTCTTTTGATCTTTGCGATGTCGGGTGCTGAACTTGCTGCGCCTTATGTACAGCAAATGAAGAATCCGAAGAGAGACTTTCCTAAGGCAATGTGGATGCTTGCCATTATGACCGGATTCTTAACGATTTTTGGAACATTAGCTTTAGCAATGTTCTTTAATGCCCACCACATTCCACATGACTTCAAAATGAACGGTCCTTACTACGCTTTCCAATTGCTTGGTGAAAGTTTAGGTGTAGGTAAGGTGTTAATGTATATCTTTGCAGTTGTACAAGCAATCTTCATGATGGCTCAACTTGCTGTATTATTAGACGCTTCAAGTCGTGTCTTTGCTGGAGATGTTGGCTCCAAGTTCATGCCTAAGTGGCTTACTAAGAAAAATAAGAACGGCCGTCCAATTCACTCATACACATTTACCGTTGGACTTAGTTTATTCTTGCTATTATTAACTGGAACTTTACCTAACATTAATACCATTTATAACTGGCTTTTGAATGTTAACGGAATTATTTCACCATATAAGACTTGTTGGGTATTCTTTGCCTTTGTTGCAATGAGAATGCACCAAGATAAGTATCACTCAGACTATGTCTTTATTAAAAATAAGGCTGGTGCTTTAACTGTTGGTGGTTGGTGCTTACTCTTTACCTTTGTCTGTGCAACTTTAGGATTTATTCCTCAAAACGTTGCAGTAGGTACTAAGGCATTTACTCACCAATTATGGATGAACATTATTACGGTTGTAGTATTGTTTGGTTTAGGATTTGTTTTACCATGGCTTAGAAAACGTGAAGCTAAGCGTGAACAAGCAATGGGTGAAAAATTAGACTAACTAAAAAAGACTGGATCGAGATTTTGATATCTCTAGATTCAGTCTTTTTTTCGTTTTTAATTTAGTAACCAATCTTTTGTAGCAATAAAATCAATTAGGCTGTTTAAATATTGCGGTCTGTTAATTAACTCAGGTTTTATATCTTTACATCGTAAAGTAAATTTATCAGACTTCTTACAAAAACTTACTTTATGATGAAAACTTTAAATTACCAAATATGTACTCGTTTTTCAGGATCAAGCCACATGCCATCGCCAGGCTTAATATCAAAAGCTGTATAAAAGTCATCAATAGATTGAGCCGTAACATTTGTCCTAAGTTCTCGTGGTGCATGTGGGTCGTAGGCAATAAGCGTTTTTCTAACTTGAGGTGTCATTTTACCACGCCAAATTTTAGCCCAACTTTGAAAGACTTCTTGCAAATTACCATTTTCTTTTTTTGCAGTTTCTACTGCAGCTGTAAGGCCACCTAAATCAGCAACATTTTCACCGACAGTTAGATTACCATTTGTTTTAATTCCGCCACAGATAATACCATCAAATAAAGTGACTTCAGATTGAGACAATTCATTAAACTTAGCATAATCCTCGTCACTCCACCAATTACGAATATTACCGACTTCGTCAAATTTAGAGCCATTTGGATCGAAAGCATGAGTAATTTCATGACCAATAACAGCTCCAATGCCGCCAAGATTTTCGCTTAGTGTATTATCTAGACTGTAAAAAGGCTTTTGTAAGATTCCTGCAGGGAAAGTAATATCATTATTTGTTGGATTATAACCTGCATTGATCTCATTTGCTGGAAGATCAGCTCCCCAAAGAGTTCGATCAATGGGTTCATTTAATTGGTTAAAATTATGAATAATTTTGGTTTGATTAGCAGCAATAATATTTTCATATAATGATTTATCTGATGATACTTGAATTTGATCATATAGGTCGCTAAGTTTATCAGGATAACCAATTTTTAATGTAATTGCATTGAGTTTTTTTAGAGCTTGCTTTTGTGTAAATGGTGTAAGCCAGTCGTTAGTCTGAAGTCTTGCTTTGTAAGTTGCAAGAATTTTTCTAATCATTTGTTCCACGTCTGCTTTAGCTTTTGGTCCAAAGTAAGTTTGACCATAGTAGAGACCAATGACTTCGCCTAGGATATTATTAGCAATCCCATAAGCATGCTGGGCTTGGCTTTTTAATTCTTTTGCTCCGTATACTGCATGATCATAAGTAAAAGCTGCTTCACGAAATTCTTGAGAAAGGTATATAGCATATTGATTAATGAAGGTAACTACAAGCCAACTCTTCAGTTCCTCAAAGTTATCAGGATTGAGAAGTTTATTAATGTGCTGTAAAAATTTAGGTTCAATTACAATTACCTTTTCAGGTAAATTAGGAAGTAGGTCATTAAGTAATTGCTCAATATTCAAGTTAGAAAATGCTGCTTTAAAGTCAGAGAGTGAGTAGGGATTATAAATACCAGCAATATCGTTTAATTCTTCTTGTGATTTTTTATATTTGGCTAAGAGTTTATCGAATTTAATCGCATTAGCGGCATATTTTTTACTATCATTTTCATTAAAGCCAGCTAGTTTTAAAAGGTCTACTGATTGTTTTTCAAAAATAGCTAATAACTCATCAGCAGATGAGTCTTGATAGTTTCCAACATCAGGTAAGAATGTAGCTGGTGAGTCAAAATAGAGTGCATTCTTAGCTGTATTTTTCATATCAACATCAGTGTTAATTGTGAAAGGAAAAGCAAGTGCACCCTTAACTAAATTAACAGCATGTTTATCAAAATCTGAAAAATTCTTTAAAGAAGTGAGTTTTTGTAAGTCTGCTTGGATAGGTCTAGCTCCATCTGCGTCTCTTTGCTTAAAGTCCAGTGCAAGCTGATAAAGCCGAACAGCTTTATCTAGATTTGCAATCTTAGGAAGTGCTTTGTCGTTAGAAGCAAAGTTATCAAAATCTTGTAACAGTTGCTTTTTAATCTTGATGTCTAACTCTGTGAAGCCACCAATCATGGGACGATCAGCTGGAATTTCTGCATGTTGAAGCCATTTTGAATTAATAGCTAAGTATAAGTTGTCTTGTAATTTAACATCAGATTTTACTACGGCTGAGTCGCCAAGTCCGCCACGAATTTTAAAGCTTTTCATAACTGATTACTCCTTTAAATTTAATGTTGATTTAATAATATCAAGAAAGTAAAATCATTTCTAGAATAGTCGTATTCGAATTACTTTGAGGTGAAAAAATGACTGTTGGTGAATTACTTAAAGAATATCGCGTAAAACAAAATAAAAGTCAGAAAGAGTTTGCAGCTGAGATTGTTAGTCAGTCTTACTATTCTAAAGTTGAAAAGAATGTCCACCGAATTACTGCTGATGATTTATTGTTGCTCCTGACGCATAATGCAATCTCAATAAAAAATTTTTTTGAAAGGTTAGAAATTGATCCACATCAGCAACAATTAAATCAAGTGAATGCCATTTTTGAAGAAATAACCAAAGCAAATTATTCGGATAATTCGTTAGCACAAATTAAAAAAATTAAGGAAAAAGCTGCTAAATTAGATGTCGAAGCTGATATGAAGAAAAACATGCTGCTGATAATTGATGGTGTTTTAGAATCAGAAAAAGATGATCCTAATACTTTTGACTTTAATTTAAGAAATAAGCTAAAAGAAAAGATATTCCTGATGCCAGAATATGATACCTATAAATTATCAGTCTATGCGAATTTTGTGGATTTGTATGATTTTGACAGTAATCGGCAAATAATTAAACAGATTGTTAAAGCATTAAAAAAGAAGAAAGTCGAAAGACAAGACGAAATTTTATTTGCGATTATACTGAATGTATTAAAGCAGGGAATTGAAGAGCAGAAATATAATGAAACAAATGAACTTATCAGTCTAGGCCATCAAATAAAAGTTATTCCTGAATTTTTTCTTTATCGTGAAATGCTTACTTTTTATGAAGAATTGATTGCTTATCATACTGATAGAAAGGAAACGCATTTAGAACAGTGTAATTTGATTTTAGAAAGCTTTGAATGGGGTGGAATGTCAGCTTTTGGCAAAGAGATGATAAAATTTTTTGATAAATATAAAGAACAATAGACAAAAAAAGACCTAGTATTTATAAATTGATACTAGGTCTTTTTGATTATGTAATTATGCTTTAGCTGTTTCACCAGCAATTTTTGTTTTATTAAGCATTAATGAGCTACCAACTACAGAAACGGACGAAAATGCCATAGCTAAGCCGGCTAATTCAGGACTAAGAGTAAATCCTAAGCCAACAAATAATCCAGCTGCAATTGGAATACCAATTGTGTTGTAAATTAAAGCCCAGAAGAGGTTCAACTTAATTCTGTTAAATGTCTTCTTAGAAATATCAAGGGCGCGAACTACGCCACGCAAGTCGTTTTGAACTAAGACAATACCACCAGAATCAATGGCAATATCAGTTCCTGATCCCATAGCAATTCCAACATCAGCAGTCGAGAGTGCTGGAGCATCATTAATTCCGTCCCCTACAAAGGCAACTTTTTTACCTTGATCTTGTAATTTCTTAATGTGCATTGCTTTTTCATTAGGTAAAACTCCAGCAATCACTTGGTCAATACCTACTTGTTTAGCAATAGCTTCAGCTACATTTTTATTGTCTCCTGTAAGCATAATGGTCTTTAAGCCGCGTTCTCTTAGCTCTTTGATAGCTTCACGTGAACTTGGCTTTGGTACATCTTGAATGGCCACTAAGCCAATAATTTCTCCATCTAAACCAATATAGACAACCGTTTTAGCTTCATTTTGTAAATCTGTTGCTTTTTGTGTCATTTCCTGGGAAATATTAACGTCTGCTAGTAAGCGATCACTACCAACAAAAGCTGTTTTTCCTTTGTAGTTAGCCTTAACGCCTTTACCTTCAATTGCTTCGAAGTCATCAACTTTTTCAATTGTTAATTTTTCCGCTTTCGCTTTTTTGACAATTGCTGTAGCAAGAGGGTGTTCAGAAGATTCTTCAAGACTAGCAGCAATAGTTAAAACTTGTTTTTTATTACCTACAACGTCTGTAACTTCAGGTTTACCAACTGTAATAGTGCCAGTTTTATCAAAAACAACTGTATCTAAGTCGCTGACTTCTTGTAAAACTTCACCATTTTTAATTAAAACACCCATTTTAGCACTGCGAGCAGTTCCGACCATTAAGGCGGTTGGAGTAGCTAAACCTAAAGCACATGGACAGGCAATAACAATAACGCTAACGGCAAAGAGCATTGCTTCTACAGCAGTTGCACCCAAGAAAGAATACCAGATAATGAAAGTTAAAATAGCAATAATCATTACGGCTGGGACAAAGATATTGGATATCTTATCTGTTAGGTTTTGAATTGGAGCGTGACTAGTTTGAGCTTTTTTAACTAAGTCAACTATTTGAGCGAGCATTGTATCGGAGCCAACTTTAGTGGCTTTGAAAGTAATGGTACCGTTACTGTTAATAGTTGAACCTACAACGGTGTCACCAACTTTTTTGACAACTGGCATACTTTCACCAGTAACCATTGATTCGTCAAGCGTTGTAACACCTTCTAAGATTTCACCGTCAACTGGAATCTTTTCGCCCGGCTTAACGCGGATAATGTCGCCAACTTTAACTTGATCAAGTGGGATTTTAACGAACTTGCCATCTCTTTGAACTTCAGCATCTTTTGCCTGTAAGCCCATTAATTTTCCTAAGGCATTTGATGCGTTGTCGTGCATTTTTTCTTCCATAGCGTCTCCAAGAAGAACGAAGACAGTAACAAAGGCGGCACTTTCAAAGTAGACAGGACGGTTAGTAATCATTGCGAAGATACTGTAGAAGTAAGCAACTGCTGTACCTGTAGCAACTAAGGTATTCATATTAGCACTATGCTTTTTAAAAGCAGCAATGGCACTTTTCCAATAAGGGAGAGCAGAAATCGCCATAATGATTGTTGTTGTAATAAGCGCAATCCAGTTATATCCTGGCATCATCCAATGAAAAGGCATTGCAAACATCTGAATGAGCATTGGAATAGACAGGATGAATGAGATCCAAAAGCGTTTAATATTTGATAGTTTCATTATTTAACGACGACCTTTCCATGGAACATATCCATTCCGCAGGCAAAGTTATAAGTACCTGGCTTATCAGTTGGAATATCAACAGTTATTTCTTTTTTATCGTCAAGAGTCTTATCAACGCCAAGATCTTTGAAGACAATCTCGTTCATACAGCCCATGTTATCAGAAGGAATGAACTTAAGTTGTGCAGGCTTGCCTGCTTTAAAAGTAATTACATCTGGCTTGTAGCCATGATTTTCTGCATTAACAACAACTTTTTTAGTTTGATTTTTTGAAAAAATACTCATTTTAGTAGTTCCTCTCTTTATTTAACAATTACTTTTCCATGAAACATGTCCATTCCGCAGGCAAAGTTATAAGTACCAGCTTTGTCAGTTGGAATATCAATAGTAGTAATTTTTTGCTTAGTTAGATCTTTATTAACGCCTAATTGTTCAAAGACAACATGTGATAAGCAGGCAGTAGAATCACGCATGTCAAAGTTAACTTGTGCTGGAACGCCCTTTTTTAGCACTACTGTTGAAGGTGAATAGCCACCGTTCACAACAATTGTTGCAGTTTGTTCATCGTTAACAATAGTTCCAGTTCCTGTAGCTTCCTTGTGTTTCCCAAAGAACCACCAGATAATAAAGCCAATTAGAATAATGCCGATAATTAATGTGATAATTTGACTAATACTCATTTTTATACCTTCCTAGCAGATAGTAGATCCTGCTTTTAAGCAATTGCAGGGAACCTTGTCAGGTGCTGTTTTTTCTTTTTGACTAATTTCTTCTTGCATCTTCATTAAATCACCTTTAGAAACAGGCGAATCTTTGAGAAGCTTTAAGATTACTTCTCCCTTATGCATGTCGCACATTCTGTTTAACAAATTTTTTGTTTCGATATACATCATTTCTATCTGATTAACAGTAGCAGTATAGATGTAGCGCCGTCCTTCATGTTTGGCAGTTAACCAACCTTTTTGAACGAGTCTTCTAATTAATGTCTTGATGGTTGAATCAGACCAATCTTTTTTTGCTTGAAGCTCTTTTAAAATTTGATTTGTATGGGTTTCACCTAGTGTCCAGACAATACGCATTACTTCCCATTCACTGTCTGAGATAGGAGATAAATTTTTTTCGCTCATTTTTTTATATTCCCTTTCGTTTACATTTGTAATCATACATCTTTATGTTTACATTTGTCAACAAATGAATTTACACTTTTTGATAAAAATATAATTAAAATATTGTTAAAATAAATATTTCATAGTAAAATCTAAACAAATAATGAGAGGTGAGTAGGATGGATGATAAAAGATGGATTGAATTAGCAAAAAGAAAAAAGCAAGATAAGTATTTTGGATTTATCAGTTTGCTGATTGTAATTATGATGGTCTTTTTTACTGTAAAAAACATCGGCTGGCTACTCACTTTTATTGTGGTGGCGGTTATTCTTTATTTCTGGATTGATGTGGAACAAATGCTAGAAGATAGTAAGGTAATTAGTCGCACGCAAAAAATTATTTTTATTGTTCTTGGTACAATTTACGAGCTTATGAGTATTGTTTTTGCTTTTGTTAATTTAGATTATTTGCTTGTAGCATTTGGCATTATAAGTGCGGGATATTTAGGCTTTAAGACTAATGCAGTTTTGCGTAAAGACTTGAAGAATAAGAATCTGAAGTTTGCCGATAGCATGATAGCAACTTTTTTGGGAATAGTAGTGGCGTCATTAGTAGTTGCATTAGCTCCAAGAGATATTCTCTGGCTATTTCTTTTGATCTTTGCGTTGGCATATAACTTATTACACTTAATTGTCAGAATTAAGGTTGAACACGATGGGACAAATCGTGAGTTATAGGATCAGATGGGAATGATTGTATGCGGCCAGACTTAATTGTTAAGAACAGAAAACTAAACCGTCTTCTTGGTGTGGCCGGAGTTATTTTAAGTTGCGTTATGTTCTTTTTGGCATTTTGGAATATTGGCTGGTTGTATCGATTAGTCGGTTTATGCGCGATTATTTATTATCTTGTTGATATAGAGCAAGGATTAGAAGAAAGCCATGCTATTACTAGATCAGTACGAATTATATTGATTGTCATTGGCGTTTTGTATATGGGATTAAGCATGGTATGTGTCTTTGTGAATGTTGACGTGCTATTAAGAATATTTGGACTAACTGGTGCAGGATATTTAGGTTTTAAGTCATATCAATTAGTGAGAAGTGGAATTTTTAATAAAAAATTGAAACTAGCTGATAGTCTAATTGCAGTTTTTTTAAGTGTTTTTCCAGCTATTTTGTTAATTATTTATGCATTTAGGTATTTTTGGTTGATTTTACTAGCATTTACTCTGCTATATAACTTAGTTCATTTAATTGTTAGAATTAAGATTGAACGTGGACCAACAAATCGTGAATTATAGAAGAAAAAGGTAGCATCTTCGATTTTTAGTCGAGGTGCTACCTTTTTTGAAAATACATAGTTTAAATCAAAATTCCATTACAATGATCAACTTCATGTTGAATTACTTCAGCGACAAAATCAGAGAATTCTTGTTGTCTAGTTTCAAAGTTTTCATTTTGATATTTTACTGTAATTTTCTTATATCTTTCTGTCGGACGCTCTCCCTCTAAAGAAAGACATCCCTCATAAGCTAAATACTTATCAGCTTTTTTAACAATAATCGGATTAAGCATCACAATTGGAAGTGGACCAACAAATAAAGCAATAATTCGCTTTTGTACACCGATCATATTCGCTGCAAGTCCAGCAGCTTTGCCATTATTAGCAATTAAGGTGTCTTTCAAATCTTCAGCTGCTGCTAGATCCTGCTTGGTGGCTAGCGTAGATTTGAATTTTAAAGAAAGTTCATCATGAATGATAGGTTTAACTGACATTATTCCAAATACTCCTCGATTGACTAGCTTGTCGCACTAGTAAATATATCTAACATTATGGAATAAATAATGATCTAAAGCTAGTAAATTATTGCCGAGGTAATAAAAAATGAGATCGCGTACGATCTCATTTTTATTTTTATCCCATATTTGTAATAAGGAAGAAGATAACGAATATTACAAATAGAATGTACATCATTGGTGATACTTCTTTGTAGCGCTTAGAAGCAATCATCGTAATTGGGTAAGCAATCATCCCTAAGGCTAAACCATCAGAAATTGAGTAAGTTAATGGCATACCAACAACAACCAAGAATGATGGAAAGGCAATTTCGAAGTTATCCCAGTGAATATATTTAAGGTTTCCTGCCATTAGTACCCCAACGATAATTAAAGCTGGGGCAGTCACGGTAGTTGGAATTACTGCTAAAAGAGGACTGAAAATCATTGAAATTAAGAATAAAATACCAACAAAAATAGCAGTTAAGCCAGTTCTACCACCCATTGCGATACCTGCACTTGATTCAACAGAAGTACCAAGTGGAGCAGTACCAAGAATAGAACCTTCAACCATAGCAAGTGAATCTGACAAGAAGGCTTTACCAATACGTGGAATTTTACCGTTTTTGTCAACCATCCCGGCTTGTTGCGTCATCCCAATTAAAGTACCAGCAGTATCAAAGAAAGTAACTAATAAGAATGTCAAAACAACCATAAATAGTTGTGGCGTGTTAATGTCCTTTAAATGAAAGACTGCTTGACCAAAAGTAGGCGCAATACTTGGAGCACCTGAAACAATACCATGTGGCATTGAAATTTGACCAATTACCATTCCAAAGATAGCAGTCACGATCATTCCGATGAAGATTGAACCAGGAACTTTAGCAGCCATTAAAATGACAGTTAGAATTAAGCCAAATAAAGTAATCCAAACAGCGGGATTATTGAATGATCCTAAACCAACTAGAGAAGATTTATTATCAACGATTAATTTACCATTTTGTAAGCCGATAAAAGCAATGAATAGGCCAATACCAGCAGAGATTGCATATTTTAAGTCCTGAGGAATAGCATCAACAACTTTTTCACGTAATTTTAAAACGGTAATTAAAATAAACAAAATTGAAGCAACTAACACACTAGCTAAAGCGGTTTGCCAATTGATATGCATTCCAATAACTACGTTATATGAGAAAAAGGCTGCACTACCAAGAGTTGGTGCTAAGGCAATTGGGTAGTTAGCAATGAATCCCATTAAGAAACAACCAATTGCAGTTGCGATTGCAGTAACAGTGAAAGCAGCGCCTTTATTAATACCAGCTGCACTTAAAATATTAGGGTTAACAAAAAGGATGTATGACAATGAAACAAACGTGGTAAGAGCAGCGATTAATTCGCGTTTGACATTAGTATGTGCATCCTCCAAATGAAAGACTTTATCTAAAAATTGCATCATTTCTCCAACATAAAATAAAAATGAAAAAAGGACACAGTTTACCCAAAAAGCCATGGGTAAAAGATGTCCTTTAAAGCAAATTTATGACGTCTGATACCTATAGTCCTGAATTTATGGCTCAGGGTAGATACTGTCGACCTTATTTCGACGATATATAGATAACTTGATTGTTAAGTATTCTAGCAGAAATTTATCGTATACGCAAATGGAGATAAATAAAAAACAAGTAGTCATGTGAACTACTTGTTTAAGGAGATATTATTTATCAGTATTCATCAAAAGGAATTTGGTAAAGCCACCTTTTTCAGCTTTCTTTGCTTCTACTTGCTTTAGTAAGTCTTCTTTACTAATATTTTTAAAATCTAAAAATGCTTCTAATACTGTGTAAACATCAGCTAATTCTTCAAGGAGATTTTGATCGTCAGGTGCAGCTTTAACTTCATTAGCTTCTTCGACGATTTTATTTTTCAAGGCATCTTCTCTTTCATCAGGTTTTAGTTGACGATAAGATGCATAGGTAGCGAATTCAGGTATTTTGTCTCTAACTAGCTTTTTCATTATCCTAATCCTATTTCACATTTAGAACTACGAAGTAAATGACGAAGACAAAGAATAAAATCCACATCATTGGCGTGATTTCTTTGAATCTCTTAGCAGCAAGCATTGATACTGGGTAAATAATTAAGCCCCAGCCAAGACCATCTGAAATCGAGTAGGTAAGAGGCATGCCAAGTGCGATTAAGAAACATGGAATTGCAATTTCAAGATCAGTCCAGTGAACGTGTGCTAAGTTTTCAGCCATTAATACCCCAACAATAATTAAAGCAGGAGCAGTTACTTGAGTAGTAAAGACACTTAAGATTGGGCTGAAGATAGTTGAAATTAAGAAGAAAATACCAACCCAGACAGCAGTTAAACCAGTTCTACCACCAACTGCGATACCGGCACTTGATTCAACAAAGGCACCAACTGGTGAAGTACCAAGAACAGAACCAACTAACATACCAGATGAGTCAGCTGCTAGAGCTTCACCAGCGCGTGGCATTTTATTGTCTTTCATGAGGCCTGCTTGTTGAACAAGTCCGATTAAAGTACCAGTAGTATCAAAGAAAGTAACCAGTAAGAAAGTAAAGACAACGATCCACATTTGGACAGTATTAATATCACTAATATGGAAAACAGCTTGACCAAAAATTGGTGAAAGACTTGGAACTCCTGAAATAAAGGCCTTAGGCATTGGAATTTGACCGATGGCGATGCCAAAGACAGCAGCCACGATCATTCCGATAAAGATGGCACCAGGGACTCTGGCGATCATTAAGAAAATAGTTACAACTAAACCAAAAATTGTGATCCAAACAAGTGGATTGTTCAAAGCACCAACAGTAACTAAAGTGGAATCACTCTTGCTAATTAATTTACCACCTTGAAGACCAATAAAGGCAATAAACAAACCAATACCAGCTGAAATGGCATATTTAATATCACTAGGAATAGCATCGATAATCATCTCACGTACTTTAAATACAGTTAGTAAGATGAAAAGAATCGAAGCAACAAAAACAGCAGCTAAAGCAGTTTGCCATTTAACGTGCATTCCTAAGCAGACGGTGTAAGTAAAGAATGCGTTAAGTCCTAAGGTTGGTGCAGAAGCAATAGGGTAATTGGCAACTAGTCCCATTACAATACACGTGAAAGCAGCAGATAAGGCTGTTGCAGTAAACAACGCTCCCTTGTTCATGCCACTTGCTCCTAAAACAGCTGGGTTAACAAACAGAATGTAAGACATACTCACAAACGTAGTTAGTCCAGCTAAAAACTCTGTTTTAAATGAAGTGTGGTTTTCATTTAAATGGAAAAATTTACCAATTGAATTCATGTAATCCTCCAGATGTGGTAATGTTCGTATTTTAAAGAAAAAGAAGCTTTAAAATGATTTACTTGTGTTCTTAGTCATCTAAAAGCGAATCTTCAACTAAAATTATATCTAAAATATTAACTATTTCAAGAATAATAGTCAAAATTATTCGATTAAACTAATCTAGAGGCAGACAATAGTACCTAAAATAGCATATTTTTGGCAGAATCCGAACATTATGGCCCGGGAAATATAATATTTTATAATTTAAATATTGACTTTGACCTTGCGTTAATTGATATCTTGAAGCTAGGAGGTGAAAGTAATGCAAGAAAAATATTCAATTGGTGAAGTAGCTGCGATGCTGGAAGTAAGTACGCGTACTCTAAGATTCTATGATGAAAAAGGGCTTGTTAAGCCGGCTTATACGGAAGAGAATGGCTATCGTTTTTATGAAAAAGAACAGATAAGGCAGATAGAATTAATTTTGTTTCTAAAAGATCTTGGCTTTTCGTTGAAACAAATAAAAACGCTCATTCAAGATGAGCGCGGAAGTAAATCGCTTGAGTTGCTTTTAAAGCAGCAGTATCAAGAAAACAAACAAAAAATCAACGAATTGACTGCAAAGCAAAAACAGATAGAACATTTACAAAAAATAGGTGTTTTATCTGCCGCATTAACCAATTTTTCTGACATTACAAGTATTATGAGAAAAGAAAAGAATTTGACAGCTTTGAGAAGCAGACTCTTGGTATGGGGTGGACTCCTAACGCTATTTGAGATAGCAGGAATTGGAACTGCACTTTATTTATATCAGATGAAGATGACGACAATATTAGTAATTGAAGTCGTAGCTTTAATTGCAATAGTTTTTGCAACAGCTTGGGGATTATCAAGGTATTACTATGAACAAGTTGAATATGTTTGCCCAAATTGCGGAGATGTCTTTATTCCATCATTTTTAACTTTTAATTTATCTCCGCACACACCTAAGTTTAGAAAATTAACTTGTCCAAAATGTGGAAAGAAATCATATTGCTTAGAAATTTGAAGAGACTAGGGTAAAATGTACAAATCTAAAAATGATATTTATTAATAAATACTATGATATAATCAAGTATGAAAAAAGGAGATCCGCGGATCTCCTTATACAGCCCGCTTTAAGAGCGGTGGCTTTTAATGTTAAGATGACGAAAACGACGCTCTATAACTCGCCAAAGTTATAGGTAGAGCGGCGTTTTTATTTTTTGTGGTGGTCTATATAGGTTAGCAGAGCTAGCACAAACATACTAATTAAATTGGTAAAGTTTGTGTTTAAAGTATGAATATTAAGACTTTTGCTGGCAGATATAATTAGAAATTAAAAAGCTCGTGCGAATGCACGGGCTTTTTTGTGGGATGGAATTATTCCTCTTTGTTAATTTTAATAAAAACTAAAGTCATCGCTGCGATACTAATGATAGCAACTAAAAGGTAAGTTGGATCTAATGGATTATGCTGAAGAGCATTCCAAACGATGTAAGTAACACTAAAAATTATGCTAAGTATATAGACTAGCTTAAAAATAGTCTTACCAGTAATGATCATTTTTATTCCTCCTGTCGTTACTATAATAATTGTCAAACAGTTGAGTGGGGAAAATAAAGGTTACTTTTATACTTATATTATACTCTGAACGACTTAATTATAGATGCTGTAAAGTATACTTTATAAAAATCGCACTTTTTGTTAAGTATACTTTACAGATAATAAAAGCAATAAAAAAATACCGATTATCAAGATGGATGATAATCGGTATTTTTGTTAGTGAATTTTAGCTTACTTAAAATTCAAAACCCACAAGAAGATGATGAATACGACAAACAGTACCCACATCATTGGGCTGACTTCTTTACCACGCTTTGCAGAAACCATACAAATTGGGTAAGTAATCATCCCTAATGCTAAACCATCAGAAATTGAGTAGGTAAGTGGCATACCAAGTAAAATCAAAAATGCAGGAACGGCAATTTCTAACTTGTTCCAGTGAATGTGAGCAGTGTTTTGTGCCATTAAAACTCCAACAATAATTAGGGCTGGAGCAGTTACTTGAGTAGTGAACACCCCAAGTAATGGACTAAAGATCATTGAAATCAGGAAGAAGATGGCAACAAAGACTGCAGTTAAACCTGAACGTCCACCAACTGCAATACCAGCACTTGATTCAACAAAGGCTCCAACAGGTGAAGTACCAAAGATAGAACCAAACATCATAGCAGTTGAATCTGCGGCTAATGCTTTACCAACACGTGGCATTTTGTTGTTCTTCATAAAGCCAGCTTGTTGAGCAAGACCAATTAAAGTACCAGCAGTATCAAAGAATGTAACAAGTAAGAAAGTTAAAACAACAACCCACATTTGCAGAGAATTAATGTCTTTAACGTGGAAAACTGCTTGACCAAAAGTAGGTGCAAGACTTGGTGCTAAAGAAATAAACTTGTGTGGTACGGCAATTTGACCAGTACAAATGCCAAAGATTGAGGCAGCAATCATTCCGATGAAAATCGCACCTGGAACGCCTAAAATCATTAAGATTACAGTAACGATTAAGCCAAAAATTGTAATCCAAACAAGCGGATTATGAAGAGATCCTAAACCAACTAAAGTAGATTTGTTAGCAACAATTAAACCACCATTTTGTAAACCTAGGAAGGCAATAAAAAGACCAATACCTGATGAAATGGCAAATTTAAGGTCTGAAGGGATAGAGTCAATGATCTTTTCTCTTAATTTAAATAAAGTAATTAAAATAAAGATAATTGATGCAACAAAAACACTGGCTAAGGCAGTTTCCCAAGATACCTTCATGCCAATACATACGGTATAGGCAAAGAAGGCGTTAATACCTAAGGCAGGTGCTTCACCAATCGGATAGTTAGCTACAATACCCATGATTGCTGTACCAAGAGCCGCAGCTAAAGCAGTTGCAGTAAATACAGCGCCAGTATTCATGCCGCTAGCACCAAGAACACTTGGGTTAACGAAGAGAATATAAGACATACTAATAAAGGTTGTTAGACCTGCAATAAATTCAGTTCTAACATTAGTTCCCAACTTTTCTAAATGAAAGTAGTTTTTGATAAAATTCATTTTGTCCTCCAGACATAATGTTCGCTTTTTAGCTTTAAATAAGCAACTTTTACAGTGTAGCATTCTGATAAATAAATGTAAACACGAATTTTAACTAAAGAAAGCGCTACAAAGAACATGGATAGTGAGCATATCGGACTTAGTGAATTATTTCATAATAGCTTTTATTTAATAAATTAATGAAATCGTCCTAAAATTAAGGTGTATAGAAACCTACTTAATGATTGGAGGAAATATCGATGACAACTTACTATAAGGGGTTCCCACAAAGTACTAGAGAAGAAAAACTACACATGGTTAACTTGGATGAACTGGAAAACGAAGCAAAATATGTAATACCAGAAGCTGCTTATTACTACATTGCTAGTGGTGCAGAAAATGAATGGACTTGGCGGAATAATACACAAGCTTTTAACCATTTTCAAATCGTGCCTCGTGCTTTAACTGGGATGCAGGATCCAGAATTGAATACTGAATTTTTAGGGATGAAGTTAAAGACACCAGTTATGATCTGTCCAATTGCCTGCCATGGTATTGCAAATGCCGAAGCCGAAATTGATACTGCTAAGGGTGCAAAAGCTGCCGGTGCTTTGTTTGGAATGAGTACCTATGCAAATAAGAGTGTTCAAGATGTGCAAAGCGCAGTAGGCGACTCCCCACGGTTTATGCAATTATATCTAAGCAAGAACTGGGACTTTAATAAAATGGTAATTGAAGAATCAGTTAAAGCCGGCTTTACCGGTTTCTTCTTAACTGTAGATGCGCTAGTTAGTGGCTATCGTGAAGCAAATTTACGGACTAACTTTACATATCCTGTTCCACTTGCTTTCTTTAATGAATGGACTGGTGGAAAAGGAGAGGGACAAAGCGTTGCTGAAATGTACGCTTCATCTGCTCAAAATATTGGGCCAGATGATATTCGTAAGATTAAGGACATTGCTGATGTGCCTGTAATTGTTAAGGGCGTTGAATGTGCTGAAGATGCGATGCTTGCAATTGGTGCTGGTGCAGATGGAATTGTAGTTTCTAATCACGGAGGCCGTGAAGTTGATGGGGCTCCTGCTACAATTGATGTTTTGCCTGAAATCGCGAAGGCTGTGAAGAGTTGCGATCGCCCCGTTCCAATTATCCTTGATGGCGGCGTTCGTCGTGGTTCACACGTCTTTAAGGCATTGGCATTAGGTGCTGACTTAGTTGGTATTGGTCGTCCATTCTTATACGGCTTAGCACTTGGTGGTGCTCAAGGTGTTCAGTCAGTTATTGAGCAATTGAATAAGGAATTGTTGATTGACATGCAATTGACTGGTTGTAAGACGATTGGCGATATTAAACATGCTAAAATTGATCATCTTGACTACACTGCTGATTGGGGAATTTCTTCAACGAGTAAGAGTGTTATGAAGCCGTATCCTGTCACTAAGGAAAATCAATTAACTGGTGAAGCTGCAGATGCAGTAAGTGGTGCTTCAAGACATTAGTTTAATGATGTGAGTATATGAAAAACTGCGATCCAACACGGACCGCAGTTTTTTGGTATAAAAAAAACGGCCTAACGACCGCCTAAGCACTATTCTGCGCATTAAATTATAAAGCAGATAGTAACACTGTTCCTATAAAGTATTCTAACATGTTTTTAGATTTGATAAAATATTTTTGCGTGTTAAATTTACGCCCCACTTTCTAATAAGGAGGTGTATTGGTGTGAGCAATATAACACTGTTCCTATTATGTGTTGCTTTACATGAACTTAATGAATTACTTCATTAGTAACAAACATAATTATTGTAAGCTTACTGACTTTTGTAGTGTTGGTAAGTTTTTTTATATTAAAAATATAATCTAAGCACCTAAAATATGGAAATAACTTAAGACGATACCTAATATCAATACAAAAATAATCATTTTAGTTGAAGTAACATTCTTTTTACCTAGTAACCAATAAACTAGACCAACAAGTAGAGCTGGAACCAAAGCTGGCATAATTTGATCTAATACTGTTTGAGCTTTTAAAACTACTTTTCCTGACTTGAATACTAATGGAACTTTAGCGGTTACGACGGTAGGAATTAAGGCTCCTACGACAGTAACTCCCAATAATACTGCTGCATCAGTTATAGCATTAAGCTTATCCTTTGCTGAACTAAGCAATTTTTCGCCTTCAGTATAGCCTAATGGGAGAAAAGCGAATCTTAGGAATAAAACAATGAAGTTCACGATAAGCCATAAGATAGCACCAATAGGATTACCTTTGAGTCCCATATAGGCACCAATAGAACCGAAGATAGTTGGCAAGATAACTCCAAAAATAGTATCACCTACACCGGCTAATGGTCCCATTAAACCGGTTTTAATACCAGCAATAGTATCTTTAGCTTTATGTCCTTCTTTTTGTTCCAAAGCTAAATCCATACCTACAATGAATCCACCAACATAAGCATTTGTATTGAAGAATTGATTTTGCATCTCCATCATTTCTACACGTTCATCATCTTTTTTATAAAAACGCTTTAGAAATGGTAGTACGGTATAAAAGTAACCAGTAGACATCATTCTTTCATAATTCCAACAAATTTGACTACTCCATAGCCACCGCCAATTTGCACGAAATAGATCTTTTTTGCTTAAACTATTAGTTTTCATATTCTCCTTTATCATTTTCGTATTCCTTTCCATTAGCATTATTTACTGTAGAGTTTGATTCATGGTCTTCTGAACTTTTGATTGTTTTTTGATAGTAGAAAATAGCCATTGCAAAGCCGAGTAGAGCGACACCAAGCATTGGAATTTTTAGATATGCCGCAGCAATAAAACCGACGATTAAAAAAGTAATGAATCTTTTAGTGGGTAAATATCTAAGTAAAATTGCAATACCAACGATTGGTAAGATACCTCCAGATACTTTCAATCCAGTTGTTAGCCATTGTGGGGTAACTGCTAAAACTTGACGAATGAATTTTTCACCAACGATTAGCATGATAAATACTGGTATGGCTCTTGAAAGTCCCCATGGGAAGACACCGTAGACAACGTTTCTAGCTGCCTGCTTTGTATCATTTAATTTAATAAAATGATCAACTCTATGTAATAAGAAAACATTTAAAAATCTTGCTAAAACGTCGAGTTGAACCATCAGAAGGCCAACAGGAACAGCGAGTCCAATAGCAAAATCTACCCCTTTACCTGTCATTACAGCATAAGCAGTACCAACAATAGCTCCAGTCATAAAGTCTGGCATACTAGCTCCGCCATAAGTACCAACACCTAAAACCATTAATTGTAATGTAGCACCAACAACTAAACCGGTTTTAACATCATTCATAATGATTCCTGCTACGAATCCAATTAGCAACGGATAATTACATAAGATTCCGACTGTGATTTGATCAATAATCATCCAGAAAGCTAAACATGTTAATAAAAGTATTTGCCACCAAGCCATAATTATTCTCCTCTACTTACATTTGAAATTAATTTCATAAAATCTTCCGGATCGTCAGCTGGTACCATTTGATGATATAAATGAGAACCGTGCTGATCTAAATAATTAAATTCTTTTATGTCGTCATTAGTAACAGCTACACTTTTAGCAATTTGCTTTGAATTACTTTTACTGGACATATTACCTACATTGATTTCCGGTAGTTTAACATTTAATTTTGAAAGTTCTACAAGTATATGTGGATTACGTACAATCAGAAATACATTTTGACCATTATATTTACCGGAATTAATTCTTTTTGCTGCGCCATCTATGGTCAAAATACTCAAATGTACTCCACCTGGCACGGCGGTTTTTAAGGCGGTTTTTTGAATGGAACTTTTGACAATATCATCTCCTACAACCATGATTCGATCCGCACCAATTTTGTTGGTCCACATTGTTGCAACTTGACCATGAATTAAGCGCTCATCAATACGTACATTTTTAATAGTGTGCGGTGTTAATTTTTGGTGTATATCCCAATCAGGGTCATCGTTTACTTTTTTCTTAATAGACTTTGCTTCGGTAAAAAAAGATATGTTTTGAGCTACTTGCTTTATTGAGTCGTCTAGTGAAGTGCCAGTAGCAATTGGCAAGAGTAAGCCTAAAGAGAGACCACTAATAATTTTAATGTCGGGATGTTGTTTCTTAAAAAGAAGAGCGGTATTAAAAGGAGTACCACCTTTGATGTCGCAAATTAATACAAGTTTATCTAGATTGTTGAATTTGCTTACTGTATTTTCTATGCTATGAAGTAAATCTTGCTGGTTCATAGTTTGTTTGAATTCAACTGCTTTGACATTTCTTAAAGTTCCAGTGATCATTTCACAACTTGTCAAAGTGGCTTTTGCATATGAACCATGACTGATTAGTAAATAATTCATAATTTCCTCCTCTTAAACTTAATGTATTAACCTTTTTCATGGATGATTATATATCCAAAATAAAGCGTTTACAATACTTGAAAATAAAGTTTTTTGTATTTAAAATGAATTTTGAAAAAGTAAGGTTAAGTGTAGGAGGTCTATGATATGTATAAGGCCAAGAGAATTGAAAACTATGAAAATATGGGTTTGGGATTATTTATTCACTGGGGATTATATTCTCTCTTAAGTCAAGGTGAATGGACTGAGTTTATTCACAATATTCCCAAAGATAAGTATGAATTATTAACTAAAAAATTCGTTGCAGATAAGTTTAACCCTAAGAAAATTGTTAAAGCTGCAAAACAAATGGGCTGTAATTACATTATTCTTACTACTAAGCATCATGAAGGTTTCTTTTTATATGATACAAGGGGATTATCAAATTTTGATGCTCCTCATAGTGCGGCGAAAAGAGATCTAATCAAGGAATTTGTTGATGCTTGTCACGATGAAGATATTAAACCGTTCTTTTACATGGCAACGTATGATTGGCATAATCCTGATTATGTACAAGATTTTGATAAATATCTTGAATATTTAAGAAAGTCAGTAGAAATCTTAAGTAAAAATTATGGTGAGTTTGGTGGATTCTGGTTTGATGGAAATTGGAATAAAAAAGATGCAAATTGGAAGCTGGATGAGCTTTATGGCACAATTCGCAAGTATCAACCTAATGCTATGATTATCAATAATACTGGGCTAAAAAATAGGGGAAAAGTTTCTAATGCCGAAATAGATGCTGTTACTTATGAGAGAGGACTTCCAAATACAGTAAATCATGGAAATCATAATGAAAAATATGTAGCTGGAGAAATATCTGTAACCCTAAATCAACATTGGGGAAATGCAGGAATGGATTTAGACTATAAATCACCTAAAGAGATTATAGAAACGATCGTCCATGGCAAAAAGATTGGCGCTAATACGGTTGTAAATATAGGACTTAAAGCTGATGGATCTATTAAGCCAATTGATAAAGATTATATGAGTTTAATTGGTAAATGGACTAGTCTGTATCATAAAGCTTTTTATAATGGAGTACATAATGCTTTACCTTCAGCTTCTAATTCAAAAGATTTTGCAATTAGAGTGGGTAAATACTATTATTTCTTTGTTCATGATTTAAAAATAAAGGGTAATAGTAATGTGGTTCTTGGTGGAGAAGGTATAAATCCAAAAACTTTTACTTCTATCAACCATCAAATAAATAAACTTGTTTGGATGGATAACGATGAAGCATTAAAATATATTCAGGATAACAAGAGTGGTATTCTTACTTTTGATGCAACAGGATACCGCTATGGAAGTGATTATGTTGTAAGAGTGGCGAAAGGGATTAGTGATGACACCTAAATATAAGCAAATCATCTCCGAATTAAAGAAAGAGATTAAGAATAAGAAATATACAGTAGGTGAAAGATTTTATAGTGAATCTGATATACGTTCTATGTTTCAGGTTAGCTCTACTACGGCAGTAAAAGTACTAAATAGTTTAGCGGATGAAAATTTAATTACTAGAATTCAAGGTAAAGGTACATTTATTGCCGCTGAGAAGCATAATGCAGATATTAAATTTACTGATTTAAATATGTCTAAAGGTAGATTAGAGGCTACCAAAGTCTTATCTGTTAAAGAAATTACAGATACTAAATCGTTGGAAAAATTAGGTCTACTAACTAATAGAAAATATATTGAAATAGTAAGATTAAGATATATTGGTTCACAGTTAAGCGAATTAACAATTGCAATTGTTGATTCAGCTTATATAAAAAATGGAAAAAATAAGGATATTCAAATATTTGCTGATTTGTATCATAAAATAGAAAGTGATTCGGGAATTGACCCATTTAAATTGGCATATGATCAAAAAGCAACTGCTATAATTAGTTCAGATCCTGAAATTCTTAATATATTTAATACTAAAAAATCTCTACCACTTATTAAACAGACAAGAACAACATATATTGATAACGATAAAGAAAAAATTTTAGAAAAGGTAAGAAGCTATAAGCTGCTAAAATTCTGGGGGTTTAAAATAGAAGTTCCCGCTACCAATTAAGATTTAGAAGAAAATAGAATTCAAAAAAACTGCGATCCAATACGGATCGCAGTTTTTGCTTTATTTAACTAAATTTGGTTTCCAATCTTCGTCAAGTTTGCCCATTTCTTTGAGCTTAGCAACAATTTGATCTAAGACTTCTTGACGATCTTCTTCACTAGCCATGAAGTCTAATTTATCACCATCAATAGTCATCTTTGGTGAGTAATCATACTTCTCATACCAAGGCTTGTAGTAGCGAAGCAGGCGTTTATAGTAATCTTCTAAGGTAGGATCATAACTTAATTGTTCGTAGTTACGACCACGTTTTTGAATACGTTTAAGCATTGTGTCGTATGAAACATCGATATGAACAAGGAGATCAGGATTTTTTTTAGGCATCCGATCTAATTCGCTCATCATATTGTGTAAGAGTTCATAATAAGTATCTACTTCTTCTTTAGTAGCACGGCCAATATCGGCATTCATTTGAAAGAAAAGTGCATCTTCGTAGATAGAACGGTCGAGTACGTTATTATCGTCAGTTAATGCTGACTTGATACTTTGGAAGCGAGTATTCAAGAAATAAACTTGCAACAAAAATGCGTACTTCTTAGGGTTTTCATAGAATAATGGCAAAACAGGATTGTCATCTACGCTTTCATAAAAGGGATTAGTGCCCAAATACTTAGATAGAATACCTGTTAGACTGGATTTTCCGGCTCCAATGGGCCCACTTAATACAATAACTGTCATCACGTTCCTTCTATTCGTTAGCTAGTTTAGATTACCTAGATCAGTAAGCTTTTGATCAATTGTGTTGATAACTTCTTTTCGTGCATCTTCGTCTGCAACAAAGTCATATTTATCGCCATCAATCATCATCTTAGGGGATGCATTATATTTTTCATACCAAGGCTCGTAATAAGACAAAAGTCGAGCATAGTAGTCTTTTAAGCCTGGATCAGTTGATAATTGTTCAAATGTACGACCGCGCTTTTGAATGCGGTGAAGCATGGTATCAAGAGATACATGAATATAAATTAACAAATCAGGTTTCTTACTTGGGTTGCCTGGGGCTTGTTCCATCATATTCTCAAGTAAACTATCGTAGATCTTGAATTCAGTAGGGTCTGCGATTCCACTATCGACATTCATTTTGAAAAATAAGGCATCTTCATAAATTGAACGATCAGACACACTGTTATGATCGCGAATAGCTTGGTTAATTTGAGCCAAACGATGGTTTAGAAGATAGGTATTTAAGAGAAAGGTGTAATGTGCCATGTCTTTATAATAAAGTGGCAAAATTGGATTATTATCTACACCTTCATAAAATGCTTGGGTGCCTAAATGCTCTGCAAGAAGACTGGTTAAACTGGATTTTCCGGCTCCAATAGGCCCGCTCAATACAATAACTGTCATCACGTTCTTTCTACAAGATATAGTTTGCTTTAATAGTGTAATTCAATATCTGGTATGAAAACAAGTGGTTTTTTAATTTGCTATAAAAGAAAAAAGTCAAGAGAACACATCAAAAAAATACAAAAAGAAAAGACGAACTAATCTAAAAAGATTAATTCGCCAAAGTAAACAGTCTTAAATGAGGATTATTTTCTGTATTTTGGATCAAGCTTTGCTGCAGCTACTTCATCACAAATAACTGTTACATCTGGGTGATCTTGCAAAATGGATGCAGGAACTTCTTCAGTAACTGGACCTTCAACTAATGCTTTAACTGCATCTTGCTTTGATTCGCCAAAGGCTAGTAAAACAATCTTCTTACTTTGCATAATTGACTTAATTCCCATACAAATAGCTTGGCGAGGAACTTCGTCTTCATTGTCAAAGAAGCGTGAATTTGCCTTAATAGTACTTTCAGTTAATTGAACCTTGTGAGTTAAGCTGCCAAATGGAGTACCTGGTTCGTTAAAGGCAATGTGTCCGTTTCTACCAATACCTAAAATTTGGATGTCAATTGGGTTAGCAGCAATAATGTCGTTATAACGGTCAACCTCTTCGTCAATATCTTTTGCCATTCCATTTGGAATATATGAATGCTTGAAAGGCTTCTTATCGAATAAGTGTTTTTGCATGAAGTAGTGGTAGCTTTGATCATTATCTGGTTTTAAGCCGTAGTATTCATCTAAGTTAATACTTGTCATGTCAGAGAAGTCTAAGTCGCTGTCGCACATATCGTCATACATTGGAATTGGGGAAGAGCCAGTTGCAAGGCCTAAAACTTTGTCGCCGTTTTCCATTCCCTTTTTAATAATTTCAAATGCCTTAGTGCCGCCTTCAATATTATCTTTAGTTACGATGATTTTCATAATTATGTGTACCTCCTCATTCATTGGTCTAGTCCATTATAAAATATAAAATTGGTCTAGTCAACTTAAACCGCTAACATTTTTAAATTTGTTTTTTTCTGCGGTAAAATTTAGGTGAGGTGAGAAGAGATGGAGAAGAGTTTTCAAGAAAATAACTTGTCAGGCTTAGGCATGGGAACTTGGGGAATTGGCGAAGACGCTTCTAAGAAAAAAGACGAAATAGCTGCACTTCGCTATGGTTTAGATAATGGAATTAAAGTAATTGATACTGCAGAAATGTATGGTGAAGGAAAAAGTGAAAAATTAATTGGCGAAGCAATTCAAGGTTATGATCGCAGTCAAATCTTTTTGATCTCAAAATTTTATCCGTATCATGCTTCTCCAGAATTAGAACGTCAGAGCTTAGAAAATAGCTTAAAACGACTAAAAACTGATTATTTAGACTTGTATTTGCTTCATTGGCGTGGCGATAAGCGTTTATCTGAAACAGTACGCGGACTAAAAGAATTACAAAATGAAGGCTTAATTCGCCACTGGGGTGTATCTAACTTTGATGTTGCTGACCTAGAAGAATTGTTTAGTGTCCCAGGCGGCAAGGATTGTTTTGCCAATGAAGATTTGTATAACCTTTCTGAACGCGGGGTAGAATATGATGTTTTACCTTGGCAAAAAAAGCATGGCGTTGGTTTTATTGGGTATTCTCCATTTAACTCAGGTAAGGGCGATTCGATTAGGATTACTAATAATCTTAAAATAGTAGCTCGTGCGCACAATGTAACTCCGCACCAAATTATGTTAGCTTGGACTTTAAGACATGGTAATGTTTTATCGATTCCTAAAGCGGGAACGGTTAAGCATATGAAGGCGAATATTGCTGCTCAAGATATCAAATTAACATCAGACGAAATAAAATTAATAGATAATGACTTCCCGCAGCCGACTGAAAAGACGCCGCTTGCGATGATATAGATAATAGTTATTTGAAAAATTAATTTACTAAAAAAGATTGATTAATTAACGTTCTAGTAACGCAGATTAATCAATCTTTTGTTGTTTTAAGAATTATTTTTTGACAATTTTATTTATATATCTTGACTAATTTTTCGAGATCTTTATCAGAGATTATCTTTAAATCTTTGACAAATTTTGTGGCTTGTTCTAGCGTACTGCCATTGTCTATTTGGTTTTCAAGAATGACTTTAGCAACGTCAATTTTACCTTCTGCTCTACCTTGTTTTATACCGCGTTGCATTCCTTGCTCATATCCTGCTTTTCCAGCAGCTTGTTCACGTTCTAACATCCTTGTTTCGTATAGCATAATCTTCTCCCTCGTTTCCGGATCTTCGTTAATTTCTTTGATTCTTCTTTGCGCGTAATCAAAATAATTGTAAAAAATGCTCAGGATATAAATTTCCTAAGCATTTTTTATTATTTATAAAGATCGATTATTTTTTCTAACTTTTTATCAGAAATCAATTTCAAATTTCTAACAAATTCTGTGGCTTGCTCCAAAGTTTTACCATTATTCAGTTGATTTTCGAGAATAGCTTTAGCAGAATCTACTTTTCCTTGTTCTACACCTTGTTTAACGCCATCTTTTTTCCCTTCTGCATATGCTACTTTCCCTGCTATTTTAGCAGCAGCCTGTTCACGTTCTAACATTCTTGTCTCGTAAAGCATAATCTTCTCCCTCGTTTCCGGATCTTCGTTAATTTCTTTAATTCTTCTTTGCGCGTAATCGAAATGTTTATTTAATTTAACTGGCTCATTATTCATCAGTTTAGCTAGAGCCTTTAAGTCTTCACTTTGTCCCTCAGCTGAAACTTGTGAATTAATGATAATCTTTGTCACGCCATCCTGCAATTGTTTTGACCTATCTTGATCAGAGTAAGTATGGTACGACTCATAAAATTTATCATCTTTCTTTGGTTTAAAATTACAGAGAAAAATAATAAAGGCGTCTTTCAAATTTCGATAAGTCTTGCCCTTATTTAAAGTATAGCGTAAATCAAGTCTTGAAAGATAGTAACGCATTCGTCTACCGATATCATCTTGATCCGTTGTTTGCATTTCGATGTTAAACACGCGTCCCTCATGATCAGTGACTAATACATCAAGTCGAACTTCTTTAGCCTTATTCTTGCGCTCAGAATTATTAATCTCAACTTGCTTATCTAACCAATCAATCTTCTTGATCTTTAGATCTGGAATAATAATTTCAAGCAAATACTTGCAGAATTCCTTATTTTCCATCACCATCCCAAACACTTTATCTTCCGTGAACCCAAACCAGGGCTCAATCTTTTTTATCATATGAGTAAATCCTCTCTAAAAGATATTCGAGGGGTTATCCCATATGTTTATTACGCAAACTAAATTTATTTTTCCTAGATAAAATTTGTTTTTATTTATACGCAGTATAAGCGAAGTAAGCAGCTTGAATGAGGGCTAAAACAGCAATGCCCAAACGAATGATCTTAACTGGAATATGGCGCATGATACGTGGTCCAAAGTAACTGTCGATCAAAGCAACAAGTGCGATGATATAAATGAATATTTAAATTAGTTTGGGATAGCATTCTTATTTAAGTTAAGAGTGCTATCTTTTTTTGAATTTTTTGAAAAAAATATTTATTTAGTACTTGTTATATCGAAAACAGATAACAACTTCACTAATAATAAGGAAAATATACTACAGTTCATAAGTTTATAATGAAGTTGGAGGAACTTGTATTATGCGTTACAAAATTGACTAAAGCCTTAGAGCAATAAGGAATAGAACGATTTTTTTAGTAAAGAATACCAGCTTTTGTAAGCGTTGACATGACAACTGCAACTTGTTATATTCAGGCTGTGGTTGTCATATGACAAAGGAAACAGGTGGAAAAAATGAATAGACAACCATTATGGCAATACGAACAAATTTCTGCAGAAATGATGCGAGAGATAAATACCGGTAAACTGAAGATTGGTCAAAAACTTCCTTCGGAAAAAGAACTTTGTGATTTATTTGATGTAAGTCGAATTACAGTTCGAAAAGCTCTCGCAGATCTAGAAGAAAGAAATTATATTGAAAAACATCAAGGGCAGGGAAGTTTTGTTAAGGATAGATTTGATCCAAGACAAGATATAGCTATTATTGATACACCAGGATTGCATTTACAACAACAAGGCCATTACGTTTACATAGAACTTCATGAATTTTCAATCTTAGCAGATGGTGAAGAACCAGCTGTAAGAGAAATGATGAATTTAGATGTAAGTGATTATCTCTATAAAATAGTTCAGATATATATATGTGATCGTAAACCAGTTATAGAGCGCACAACATTTATATCATTTGAAGAATTCCCTCTAATAAAAGCGAAAGATATAGAAGGAAAAGAATTAATCCCGTTTTTGTTTAGAAGATATGGATTATCACCGGCACTATTACGGCATTCGTTGAAAAATCAAGTCGATGTTATACCAACGAGATTAAAAGCTTTTATTCCTGCTGTACCTAAAAGCTCGATTATTAAGGCAACTACAACATATATTAATCAAAATAATGTAGTTACTTATATGAGTACTGCTGTAACGCCTGCTAATTCAAAAGTGTTTTTTGTAAAAGATAAGGAAGAAAATAAAATGAGTAATCCCCATATTTTATTAACAAGAATTGATAACAGATTAGTTCACGGTCAAGTTGGAGTAACATGGACAAAAACCTTAGGAGCAAATTTGATTTTAGTTGCTAACGACAATACTGTAAATGATCCTTTGCAACAAAAACTAATGAAGAGTACTGCTGATTCATCTGGTGTGCAGATTCGCTTCTTTACTCTTCAAAAGACTATTGACATTATACATAAAGCCGCAGATCGTCAAAAAATATTTATTGTAGTAAAGACACCTGAAGATGCTTTGAAATTGGTTGAAGGTGGTGTTCCTATTAAAGAAGTAAATGTAGGAAATATGCACTTTGCTCCTGGTAAAGAAGAAGTTACAAAAAAAGTATATGTAGATGAAAAAGATAAAAAAGCGTTAATGAGTATGGTAAATAAAGGCGTTGACGTCTATATACAAGACGTTCCCGGTGATCATAAAACTCAAATTAATTTTTAAAGACTTTATAGATTTTTAAAGAGTTTATAGGAGGTAAATAAAATGCCTATAACTTTAGCACAAGGACTTCTTTTAGGGATCTTTGCAATTATAGCTGGATTGGATTCGTGGCTGGAAGTATTTTATATATTTAGACCTATAATTTCTTGTACCATTGCAGGGATAATTTTAGGCGATGTAAGAATGGGCATTATTGCTGGCGGTTTAACAGAATTGGCGTTTGCCGGATTAACCCCAGCTGGAGGAACTCAACCACCTAACCCAGCCGTTTGTGGAATTATGACGGTTGTAATTGCGCACACTACAAACGTAGCACCTACAACTGCTATGTCGTTATCATTGCCCTTCGCAATGTTAATGCAATATATTTTACTTATGTATTACTCCGCATTTTCATTTTTTATGCCTATGTTAGATAAGGCTGCTGCTGAAACAAATTTAAAAAAATATAGAAATTTAAACTTTTTAATGATGGCTATAGTATGTATTACATTCTTTGTCGTTATATTCTTATCAGCTTATGCAGCTCAAGCTCCGATGCGGACATTAGTTCAATCAATGCCTAAATGGTTAATTCATGGTTTTGAATTAGCTGGAGCAGCATTACCTGCTGTAGGATTTGCTATGTTGCTAAAGGTTTTATTGAGAATGGAATATGTACCATTTCTTTTATTAGGGTTTGTAGTCGCATCCTTTATTAATTACAGCAATGTTTTACCAGCAGCTGTAATTGGAGTTGTATTTGCTATGATAGAATTCTTCCGTGATAAGAAGAATAAGAAATTGCAAGAGCAGATTAATGAATTAAAGAATAGTGCAGGAGGTGGAGATGATGAAGATGGAATCTAAAGAAAATAAAAATAATGAGTCAAAGTTAACTAAACATGATATAACGATGCTCGGAATTAGATCATCTCTTTTACAGGCTTCATTCTCATATGAAAGAATGCAGGCTGGTGGATGGACTTGGGCACAAATTCCAGTTTGGAAAAAAATTTTTGGTAATGATAAAAAAGCCTTATCTCAAACTATGGCCGATAATCTGGAGTTTATTAATACCTCCCCGCCATTAGTTTCAATTTTAATGGGATTATTGACTAGTCTAGAGGAAAAACATGTAAATCGTGAAACGATAAGAGGATTAAAGAATGGACTTTTTGGTCCTATGGCCGGAATAGGAGATGCTATTTATTGGTTTACTTTAATGCCAATTGTTGGTGGGATAGCAGCTTCATTTGCAACAAAAGGAAATATTTTAGGACCAATAATTTTCTTCTTAGTTTATTTAGGTATATTTTTATGTAGAATACCGTTTGCTCATCTTGGCTATGGATTAGGTACAAAAGCAATTGACGTTATTCAAGATAATTCTGAAATTATAGCCCGTGTAGCGACAATAATGGGGCTTACAGTTATTGGCGCTTTGATTAGTTCATATGTATCCTTATCTTTGAAAGTAAAGATTGGTACTGTTTCATTACAAAAGGATTTTTTAGATAAAGTATTTCCAAATATTCTTCCTCTTGCATTTACTTTCTTTTTATATTGGTTACTTAAGAAGAAACAAGTTTCACCAATAGTTCTAATCGTAATTGTATTTGTATTATGTATTGTATGTTCATTCTTTGGCATTATGTAAGAGGCTTTTCATGAAAAATATTCAAACTATCATTACTGGGCATGGTAAATATGCTACTGGAATAAGAAGTGCAATTGAATTGTTAGCTGGACCGCAGGATTCTTTTAAGTATATAGATTTTTCTGAGGGTATGAGTGAAGAAGATTTAACTAAGGAGTTTAATAAGAATATTAATACTAAGTTGACATTAATTTTTTGTGATTTGGTTGGAGGGACTCCATACAAAGTAGCAGCAAAATTAGCATTTGAAAATAAAAATATAAAAGTAGTAGCAGGCTGTAATCTGGCTTCCCTTCTTGAAAATATATTTAATCAGTATAATTCTCTAGATAACTATGCTAATGAACTAGTAAAAATTTCTAAAATGGGAACACAAATTTTAGAACTAGATGATATTTCATCAGAGAATGAGATAAGTAAAGATGGAATATAAGCAGTTTATATTTACACTGATATGAAAATAAGGACATTACCGTTTGAAGGTAGTGCCCTTATTTTTTATATCAAGTAAGTACTTTAAACTATCATTTTTTATTTATACGCAGTATAAGCGAAGTAAGCAGCTTGAATGAGAGCTAAAACAGCAATGCCCAAACGGATGATCTTAACTGGAATATGGCGCATGATACGTGGTCCAAAGTAGCTACCGATCAACGCTCCGATTGCCAAAGGAATAGCAGCGCTCCAGTAAATTTTTTCGGTAAACATATAGATAATTAGCGCAACTAAATTGGAGAGTGCGCCAATAATATTTTTCATAGCATTAACAGTTAAAAAGGCATCATCACTAATTGCGTTCAAGATAACTAACATTAAAACGCCGCTCGCAGCGCCGAAGTACCCAGCATAAGCTCCAGCAATCAATAAGCATAAAAGTGATAGAGCTTGAACTAAGCGATTAGGATGATCACTTTCATTTCCAAGATGAATTTCTCCACTGAATAAAATCATTAAGCCGGAAAAAGCGATACAGAAGGGAACGATCTTCTCAAATATTTTCCCGGGAAATTGAATTAAAAGCATACAGCCTAAAGCTGATCCGATAATTGTAAAAATTGAATAGAAACTAACTTGTTTCCAGTGACCCTTTAGTTCTTTAAGCGAAGATGCAGTTGATCCAACGCCAGTCCAGATTAAGGCTGCATCATTAGTAGTATTTGCATAAACTGGGGGAATACCAACTGAAAGGAGGACTGGATAAGTGGCAAGGGATGCCATACTTGCAATTGTTGAGAGAAGGCCACCTAAAATCCCACCAAAAATCAGATAAATGAATAAGAAAAAAGGACTCATAATTTCACCTCACATTGTAAATTGATATATTGCAATGGTAGGTATTATAAGCCCCTTCTGTTTAGCTAGCAAGCTACTTATTTAAAACTTCTGCGACATTTCCATTTTTTGTCTCTAACAAACTTTTTGCTTGATTGAGACTGCAGTTAGTTTTAAGCATTACGATTGCTAAGCCAACATCATTATTAGCCTCTTTAAGAGTATCTTTAGCTTTCTGGGTAGATGCACCAGTAGTAGTGTGAATAATGCGACAGGCACGATCAATTAGCTTAGAATTAGTAGGTTTAACATCAATCATGACGTTTTCGTAGACTTTTCCTTGTTTTATCATGACACCAGTAGAAATCATGTTCAAAATCATCTTTTGAGCAGTTCCGGCTTTCATCCTAGTTGAACCGGTAATCGCTTCAGGTCCAACAACAGCTTCGATAGCTATATCGGCGTGATGGCCTATCTTAGAATCTTTAACACAGGCAATGGAAATAGTTAGAGCACCTGTCGCTTTAGCATAGTCAAGACCGCCAATTACATATGGAGTGCGGCCACTGGCGGCAAGCCCTAAAACGATATCGTTTTTATTTAGTTTAAGATCTTTTAAATCTTTCTTTGCTAGATCTTGTGAATCTTCAGCACCTTCGACAGCAACATACATCGCACCTTTACCGCCGGCAATTAATCCGATTGCGCGTTCTGGTTTAATACCGTAGGTAGGAACTAATTCAGCAGCATCTAAAACGCCAAGACGGCCGCTTGTTCCAGCACCGATATAGATTAAACGTCCACCTTTGCTATAGCGCTTAGCTGCTTCATCTATTGCCCGGGCAATTTTATCATCTTGAGTTCCCACTGCTACAGCGACTTTTTGGTCTTCTTGATTAATAGTTTTGACCATGTCGATAGTTGACATGGAATCAATGTGCATAGTCGCGGGGTTTCGTTGCTCCGTAGTTAAGTTTTTAATTTCCATTGTAAATACTTCTTTCTAGTGTGTAAGTATTTTTCCGATCTTTTGCATCATACTTAAAATATTCTCATAATCTTTTTGACTTTGATAATTGGTTAATACGCAGCAGTCAATCACATCAGTGTTTGCTCTAAATCGTGCTATATCATGCTGTTCATGCAATAGTTCGCCAGTTTTATTAAAGACTTCATACTTAGGATTGTTATAAGCTACTAATTTATTTCTTACTTCTTGGTGCTTTAAGGCATCGAGAACCACATGGTTAACTTCGTTATTACCTGCAAGTAGTTTTTCAAAAACGTCCATCATAGAATTTGATGTACAAGTATTTTCTTTATCACTTTTTTTCATTAAAAATCGACCTAAAGAAATATTTTGAAAATTTCGCTGTAAATAATCATTAATTGTATTGATGTTGTAATAATTCAATAAAGCGTTAGTAGCTGTATTATCAGAAACAGATAACATTAGGTCTAATAAATCGCTAATCTTCCATGACTTAATGCTTAGTCTATTTATAATGCCGGCTCCTCCAACAATATCATTACTAGATAGGGTAAGAGTATTGGCGATTGTGCCAGGCTTTTTTTCCTGAATATAAAGAGCAATCCCTAATTTTATTAATGAGGCTGACTTAAAAATCACATTAGCGTTTGAATTTTCAAAGATCGTATGATTATTTTTACGAATAGTAATTGCTGTTTTCCAAGGATTATTTTCTATTTGTTCTTGAATTTGGGTCAGTTGCATTGTCTTAGTCCTTTAGAATAATTTCATTATTTTTAATTTCTAAATACTTACTAAGATCGGGATCTTGTGTAGCCATAAAAATTGAATCGAGATCAATAAATTTAACATTTTTATTTGCAACAGCGAATGCAGCAGCTGCCGCAATACTTTCAACTGGCTCAATCATGCAACCAATCATAGTTTTAATACCACAAGCTTGGGCTAAATCATTAATTTTGATTGCCTCTGATAAGCCACCAGTTTTCATTAACTTAATGTTGATGTAGTCACAAGCGTGATGCTGGATTAAGTTAATGGCATCCTGATATGAAGCGACACTTTCGTCAGCCATAATTGGATAAGGCGAATTTTCACTTAATAAAGTTAAATCTGAGATTGCATCTTTTAGAACAGGCTGTTCGATAAAATCAATGTTTAAATTATCCTGTGCCCAAGTTCGACTAGCTTTTAAAGTGTCTTTGTAATTCCAGGCTTGATTGCAATCAATACGTAAGGAAATGTCAGGACCAACAGCTTTACTAATTTTTTGAATGGTTTTAATATCATGACTTACAGAATTGTTGCCTAACTTGATTTTGATTGCAGTAAAGCCATCTTTAACTAAGGCTTTGGCTTCAGAAACCATATGGTCATCTGAACCAATACTAATTGTATAGTCGGTTGTTAATTTGCCTTTTTCACTACCAAGCAGGTTAACTAGAGATTCATTGTTTTCTTTAGCCTTTAATTGATGTAAGGCAATATCCATTGCCGCCTTTGCGGCAGTATTATGAACGATACAGGTTTGAAGTGTGGTTAAAATTTTGTTCCAATTTTTGAAGTCTTGGCTTATTAATGCAGGTTTAATAACTTGATTAACAATGTCTAGCGAGCTTTGTAGTGTGTCACCGGTAACTTTCTCATTAGGAGTAGCTGTTCCAGTACCTGTTTGACCATCACTTAATTCAACAACGATCTTCAGTCCTTCAATTTCGGTGACTTTATGTAAGGCAGTAATAAACGGTCTCTTTAATGGGACCGTTTTTTTACTACACGTAATTTTTTTAATATATATACTCATTTTTTGATTTCTTCTTTCTGATTAAAGAAATAAGATAACGACTCTCGTCTTTCTTGAATCCAGCCCGTTTTTTTACGTGTTGGGTAAATTCTGTTAGTAAGACATATAAAAGCTTCATGGCTATCTAGATTAAGAGCAATTGAAGTTCCTGTAAAACCAGAATGCCATAGCATATTTTTATTTGAATCCCAAAGTTCCCAGCCTAATGTACGATCATTATGTCTATATTTTTTATTTTTCAGTAGGGTATACATTATTTTAGGAAATACTTGTATTCCTTTGTATTTCCCACCATTGAGAAAGACTTGGGCAAATTGCGATAGATCATTTAAAGTTGAGAATAATCCGGCATGTCCACTTATACCGTCTAACAAATAAGCTTTATAGTCATGCACTTTTCCACGAATTATGCCACCACGATCTTTTTGGTATTCAGTAGGTATAAATTGAGACGAAGGAATACTGTTAGGTGAGTAAGTGGTATTATTCATATCTAACGGTTGAAAGATATGTGATTTTAGGTCTTCATTTAGAGGGATTTGGTCAATATTCTCAATAATCCATCCAAGTAAGATGTAATTTAAATCAGAGTATACAGTTTTACTCTCGGGAGTGTATATAAGTGGGGCGGACTTAACTTTTTTTATTAATTCTTCTTTTGCCATGCTATGAACATTATCAAAATCTGATTGCAAACCACTTTCATGTAACAATAAACTTTTTATTTTTATTTTGGGATAAGAAATATCGGATAAATATTCTCCAACTTCACTATCAAGAGATAGTTGCCTATTGGCTAGTAGTTGAAAAATTCTAGTGGTAGTTCCGATAACTTTGCTAACAGACGCCAAATCGTACATCATTCCAGAAGATATCGGAATATGGTCATTGTCTTCTCCCTGGTATCCAACATAGGTTCTAAGATTTTCATTTTTTCCAATTAAACTGTAGGAAGCACCATATATATCATTATTTTGTATAGACTGATTTATGACTTTTACAATTTTATCAACTGTATTTTGCTGCATAATTTAGTCCTCTATTTTTCAATATAAGTCATGATGGAAGAATCGGGTTCATTTGGTACCATTTGAGCAGTGATTTTTACGCCTTTGTTAATTAAATTCTTAATGATATCTACATCTTTAGGGGTAACATTAACTGACTTTTTTATTTGTCGAGAACCATCTTTAGAAGAAATATTACCTACGTTAAACTCTTTTAGATCAACACCACCATTAATGATATCGGCCATATCGGGAATATTACGCGTAATCAAAAAGACATTATCTTCACCATATTTATTATTTTTTAGATTTTCTATAGCACGTTGTATAGAGCAAATGCTGAGTTTGATGCCAGCTGGTTTTGCTAATTTTAATCCCTCAATCTTTAAATCATCTTTTACGACTTCATCATTGGCTACTAGTATACGGTTAGCACCGACCACATTTGTCCATACCATTGCTACTTGTCCGTGTATCATTCTTTCATCAACACGTGCTGCACAAATACTCATTTATTTCACCTTCTAAAAAATGCTACCAATCCAGTTACAAATAGGTTGTAAGTTTCCTAAAATCATACCTAGTCCAATTAATACGAAGATTAATCTGGTTGAATTCATATGCTTTTTACCAAGAATCCAGTATGAGAATAGGGCAATAGCTAACGGTAATAATGCTGGCATAATCTTATCCAGCATACTTTGAACCGACATGGTCACTTTTCCGACTTTATATGTTAGATCAACTTTATAATTAATAAGAGCTGGGATCATACCACCTACAACTGTTAATCCTAAAACTGAAGCTCCTTCAGTAAGCATGTTCATTTTGTCTGAAAATGCAAAAGCAAGTTTTTGACCTTGTGATAATCCGATGTTAAAGAATTTCCATCTAATCCAAGTAATAGCTAAACATCCAACTACGGGAATTAAAAGTCCTAATGGTTGGCCAGATAGTGCTAAGTAGGCAGTGATTGAATAGATAATAGCGTTATAGATTGCTACAAAGACGGTATCACCAACACCTGCGAAGGGTCCCATTAAACCGGTCTTTAAACCCGCTATAGCTTTTTCATTATTATCATCCATACCCAATTCATCTTGTAAGGCGACATCGGCACCTACTATTAAATGAGACATTTGGGGCGTGGTATTGAAGAATTCCATCTCTAGCTTTAGAGCTTGCTTCATTTTATCTTTTTTATTTTTATATAATCTCTTTAAAGCTGGCATCACTGTGTATGCGTAGCCTAAGCCTTGCATTCTTGGATAGTTCCATCCAAGTTGTAAGCCTAAAGTATTGCGCCAAAATATGTTTACTAAATCACCTTTAGTTAAATTTTTCATTTTAACTTGAATATTCTTTTTAGGCATCGAACTCAACCTCCTCAGCATCTACGCGACTTGCTTCAATCGCATCATTAGGATTTTGTATTCCTTCAATTTCCTTCTTAGAGTTAGCATCTTTTTTCTCTACGTTTTGAGATTTTTCAGATTTATTACTATTTTGTTTTTGCATTACATAAATTGCTACGAGAGAAAAGCCAACTAAGGCAAGACCAAGTAATGAGAATTGTTTTGCAAAGTATGCCATTAAAGCAAAGCCAAGAATAAAGTATGGGTAGTATCTCTTTAATGGCAGATATCTCATCAATATTGCAATACCCATAGCTGGTAGAATAATACCTGCTGTCTTTAAGCCATTCATTAACCAAGTCGGGATCCAGTTGTTTATGGCTTTAACAACTGTAGCACCAAAGGTTAAACCAATAAATACAGGAATTGCCCGTGATAATACCCAAGAGATAATGCCATAAAGATTATCACGTTCTACAGCAGTATAATTTACTTTCTCTGCTTCTTTGGTGGCGTGATTTTGAAAATAAGTATTTGCTAAACGTGCTAGAATATCCATTTGAGTTAGGAGTAAGCCAATAGGAATTGCCAAACCTATACCGTATGCAGCGCCACGACCAGAAATTATTGCGTATGCTGTTCCCATAACGGAACCAGATAGAAAGTCAGGAACTGTAGCACCGCCATAAGTTGCTACACCTAAAGTTGCCAATTGTAATGTAGCACCAACGATTAATCCAGTTTTTAAGTCACCTAGTACTAAGCCTGTAACTGCACCTCCGAATACTGGTGAGTAGAGACCTGTTTTTAATGATAGAGCATCTAATTGACCTAAGCCTACATAAAGACTTAGAAAAATTATTGCTATAACAGAAATTTTCATTATATTTCCCTCTCTTTCTGATATCGCTTTCAAGTACATTATAGCACTTTTGAAATAATATTTCGTAAAAACACTAAAAATAGGCATAAAATAAAATAATATTTCATAAATAGCTATAAAGTTTATATATAAGTTATGAATATATAAAAAACTAAGCCTATATAGTATTAGTATTCTAACTTTTTCATATATTTGTGCCCTTAAGAGTGTAAAAAAAGAGTTGAATCATTTTTTGACTCAACTCTTTTAAGTTTAATTAATATATTTTGTATTATTAGTTCTTTTTTCTAAGTGCTAATCCAAATAATGCAGTAGTAGAAGTTATTGCTAATCCAAATAATGCTACAATATTTTCTTTAGTACCAGTTTTTGGTAAAACTTTAGCGTTGTTATTTGACTTTTGTGCAACAGCATGGGCTGCTGAATCGTGGCTAGTAGTAATAACATTTTTACCTTGGTAATTAGTTTTTATAGCTGATTTATAAACCGGATTGGTTACAGTAGTCTTTTCGGAATTAATGTTCTTAGATACTACTTGAGTATTCTTTTTAGCGCTGTTTGCTTGTTTCTCTGTATTTAAAGTGATATTAACTTCATCTTTAACTGAATTGTTTTGCTTATTTGTTTGTTTTTCTGTAGAGCTATTTTGCTTATTATTTTGGTCAGTATTAACTACAGGCTTGTCAGCTTTGATAGCTTCTACCTTAGTAGTAACTGCAGCATATGAATCATCATCTGAAGTTATTTTTACATTTTGAACTTCATTAGTCATAGGAAGTTCAATAGCAAATACGCCTTTTCCACCAACAACTGCAGTAGTAATCTTTTTTCCAGTATTAGCACTTGTAGCAGTCATAATCATAGAACCTTCTGCTGCAGGATCTGATACTTTACCATTAATAAAGGCAACTTTTTTATCATTGTTATAAGTAATACCACTAATAGTAATAGAATTATTTCCTGAAATAACGCTAGGGTTCTTATGGTCAGTATTTCCAGGGTTAATAATGGTACTTGTATTATTATTATTATTTGTAGGTTTCCTGAACATTAAGTTTTCAGGCTTTAAAAGACCTAGTTTATTCTTTAATTGTAAAATTCTTGTGACAGATGCATTAATCTGTGATTCAGGAATTTCGCCAGCTTTAACAGCAGATACAATCTCCTTGATACCAGTAGCATAATCTGTGGTCATGATCATATCATTTCCAGCTTTAACTGCAAGGACGTCTACTGAAGCATTACCGTGTTCTTTAGCGAAGTCTGTAATAGCTCCCATCTCTAGGGCATCGGTAACTATAACACCGTTATAGTTACAATTATTGCGAATTAAAGAATTAATTTTAGGTGAAAGGGAAGCTGGATATTCAGGATCAATCTTGTTATATATGACGTGAGTAACCATGACGGAATCTGCGCCAGCTTTCATACCAGCTTTAAATGGGACCATGTCTTGATTTTCAAGTTCTGTTAATGATTTGCTGTTTTCTGCAAATCCAGTATGGGTGTCGGCAGCATCACCATATCCAGGGAAGTGCTTTAATGTTGATGCGACGAGATTATCATGTTGCCATGCAGGAACAACTTTAGATAGGTAGTCAGCAGTTTGTTGATATCCTTGTCCAAAAGTTCTGTCCCACATAAATGTTCCTGGCTTAGTACTATAGTCAGCGTCCGGCGCATAATTCCAATTAATACCTAAGCTTCGTAAAAGAGTGGCATTCTTTTCGGCATCATCAACTACTTCTTTCATGCCACCTTCTTCGTATTGTTTTCTTGGAAAGGCAAATTGATTACCATTTTGTTGGACTAATCCGCTGTGAGTAAGTCTTGAAACTAGTCCACCTTCTTGATCAACACCAACTAGTAAAGGTGTTTGAGCAGAGTCTTGGAAACTCTTCATTTTATCTTTAAATTGTTGTTGAGTAAGTCCCTTCATATCAGCATCATAAACAATTAATCCACCAAGGTTATATTTAGAAACATCATTTTTAACTTGGTTTGGATCTTGTGGGGTTCTTGATACATACATTTGTCCCACTTTTTGTTCTAGAGTAGCGTTGTTTACATACTGATTTATTTGATCATTAGTAACACCGTTTTGAGTAGTTGCAGCATTAGCAGATAAATTGTTTATCGCCAAACACCCAACAGCTATTGAAAATCCGGCTATTACTGATGTAAAAGCACGTTTAATTTTCATTATTTTATCCTCTCATTATTTTACACTAAATACATATAAGCGCTTACACGTTTAGTATAGTTAGTGGGCTAGACCATGTCAATCACTTCCTATATATAAATGTATAAAATGTAATGGTGCTGGGTATATGTTTATAAAAATAAAAAAGCCATATTGCATGTATTTATGCAATATGGCTTTTTTATTAATGTAGAAAGTGTTTGACTTTATATCAAGTCTTACGCTCTCAGTATAGAATGTGGTATAGATCATATCAATGATAAAAATATATGTATTTCTTATTTATTTTCAACTGTTCTGATAAAACTACTTATGGCATTAAAGTAATCTTTTTGGTCATCAAAAATTGAAAAGTGACTTCCATTAGGACATATATGAGCTGTACCATTAGGTAATCTATCGGCTAAAGCTTTAATATCAGCTGGATTCATGCTGTCATACTTTCCTCCTAATACAAGAGTAGGCATCGTAATTTTGGATAAACGATCCCGAATTGTCCAATTTTTACATGAACCAGTAATGTTAAATTCCGTTGGTCCTTGTAGGGTGACATAAACTTGCTCATTCATATGATCAAAAGTTCTTTGCACGGCATCGGGCCATGGAGATATTCTGCAAATGCAGCGGTGATATAATTTCATCAATAGTTCTTGATAATGTGGATCATCATAGTTGTGTCGTTCTTCTTGTTTCTTCATATATGAAACATCAGCAGGATCCATCGATTCACGGTACTTGTTAATATATTTTGCGTAATCTTGATATGAATCAACCATGTTTGAATCAATTAGGGCTTTCACATGTTTGCCGTATTTAGAAGCGGCATATTCTAAAGCAAATAAACCACCAAATGATTGACCGTATAAATAAAACTGATCTAAATCCCATGCTTTACGGACTTCTTCTATTTCTTCTATAAAACGCGGAATTGTCCATAACTTTGGATCATTAGGTTGATCTGAGAAATATGATCCCAATTGATCATAGTAGATAATCTCTATATTGGGATGCATTTTAATGTAATTAGAAAAAGGCTCAAGATATTCATGATCCATGCCAGGACCGCCGTGCAGAAGCAAAATCTTAATAGGACCTTGTCCTTCTTTACGAGTCCATACATGATAACCATTTTTAAGAGTCACTATTTTACTTTCATTAGCCATCTTAAACACACTTTCTTTGTATCTATACAACTATATTATAGTGTGTTTTGTAATGTAGATAGTAATGTAGAAAATAAAGCAAAGAAAAAAGCCACAAGTAACTTTTTGGCATAAGTTAATGTGACTTTTTAGTTTGTATTAATTTTGATGCTACCGATCTTTTAACGATTAGCCATGATCTTGATTTTACCATCAATAATTTTCTGCTTGGCTTTCTGAACTTTGATCCAGGTATGATAAGATAAATTACCTTGTACTAGAGAAATACCCTTGTTTTTAAGACCATAGTTTAAGTTCTTTCCACCAGGGAAATTACCCTTAGCAGTTTGATTAGCAAGATCTTCAACAGCTACATCTGCGCTTTTGATTACAGAGGTAAGGGTAAAGTTAGAAGGTTGACCGCCTTTTGCTTGGTAATTTCCAAGTTTGGTTTGATCTTCATCTGAACCAATAACCCAGACTTTTTGTCCTACGGGATTGGTTTGATTGACTTCTTTGGCAGCTTTAAAGACGCCTTGACCACTTTTACCCGCAGCTTGGAAGATTATATCAGCTTTCTGATTGTACATTTCCTGGGCAATATCATGCGCTTTATTAATATCTGAAAAATTACCGACAGTTTTGCTCATCACTTTAATATGCTTATGAAGCTTACGACTGCTGGCTGTAACTCCTTGAATAAAACCGGCTTTAAAGGAATCCATCTCTTTACTGTTTTGCCCTAAAATAAGTCCCACTGTGTGGCTTTTAGTGGTGTAGGCAGCTGCAACGCCTGCTAAATAAGCTCCTTCTTGATTTTTAAAGGAGATGCTAGCTAGGTTTTGAATCTTATCAGTATGAGTATCAATAAGAACGAAGTTCTTTTTAGGATTATTCTTCGCGGCTTTAACAATATTAGGCTTAAGTGTATAACCAACGCCAATGATTGTTGAAAAATCATTATCTAGAACTTTGTTGATAGTTGCTTGATAATCTTGGGGATCTTTAGGAACGAAATAATTGTAGCCTTTATTTCCTTCAACAAGGTTATTCTTAGTACCGTAATTCTTAACGCCTTGCCAGGCAGATTGATTTAAAGAATTATCTTTAATTCCATTGGTATCTGAGATTAAAGCAATGTGATTGGCTAGCTTTTTATTTGTTTGCTCTTCATGAGTTGGTTTGCTGCAAGCACTTAGGCTCAAAAAAACAGTACTTGCTATTAGTAGTAGAGAAAATTTTTTATTTAGTTTCATTTAAAAACCTCAATTAAAAATCTATTCTAATTTTAAACGAGAAAAAGGCCATCCTACAAGTCAAAGTAGGGTGGCCTTTAAAAATATTAAACTTATTTTTGAGCTTTTTTAGCTTCAGCTTCGTATTCACGAACAATGTTGAAGTTAGAATCTTTAGAATCTACATAACCATAGTGTTGGTAGATGTTTTCAAGGATCTTCTTGCCTTTCTTAGTCTTGGCAATATCTTTGAATGCTTTAGCAAGTTTCTTCTTAAATGACTTGGACATACCACTTCTAACTGAAACAGTATCGTTTGGAATGTACTTGGTAAAGTAGATTGGAACAACATCTTTCATTACGGCTGGTGCATCTTTTGCAGCAAGTGGGCGAGCATCTGAGAAGACAAAGGCAGCATCAGCGTCTCCGTTATAAACTGATAAAACAGCTTGATCGTGTCCCTTAACTTGAACTAACTTACAATCCTTTGGTACGTTTAAGCCCTTCTTGTGAAGTTCGGCGATTGGAAGAACGTAACCAGAAGTAGAGGTTGGGTCTTGAACGGCAATCGTCTTACCTTTAAGATCTTTCCAAGATTTAATCTTAGAACCTTTTTTAACAACGATCATTGAACGGTAGCTGTCCATTAATTTATGATTTTGCTTACCACTTGGTTCATCGTAGCCATAGCGTTGTGCTTGAAGTAAAACGTCAGCTACACCACGCTTGTGAGCTAAAACATAAGCATCAGGTGGTAAGAAACCAACATCAACTTTCTTAGATGCCATTGCTTCAACCAAAGCGGAATTATCAGTTGAAACAGTTACGTGAACGGGCATGTGTAATTGCTTTTCAAGTAAACCTTGTAATGGTTTAGCCTTAGCTTCAAGTTTAGAAGCTTGGACACTAGGAACGAATTGAACGTTTAACTCCTTAGGAGTATAACCATCGCTTGATTTAGAAGCAGATTTACTGTTTGAGCAAGCTGCACTTGTTGCAGCAAGTAAAACCATAGCGGCGCCAATCAAAAATTTCTTTATCTTCATTTTTTCCTCCAGAACTATTTAATGAAGTTGACGATTTAAAGATAGCAGACTATTAATCGTAATTCAAGGCAAAATATGAATAATTATAAACATTATTCTTTATAATGTACGGATATATACGTATTTTATATATGCAAAAGCTATATATAATGCGCGTTTGACGCAGAATTTAAAATATGAAAAATTTTAAAATAAAAAATCTTATTTTTATACTACAACATCTTGTATATGATTTTTGCTTTGGTACAATAAATAGTGCTTTAATTTTGAAATTACTGGAGGATTTTGATGAATTTATATAAAAAGATTGCTTTAGGTTTAGTTGCAGGGTTGGCATTAATTGCTACTGGATGTTCAAAAGGAAATAAAGAAGATAGTTCAGCAGCAAATATTCCAACTAAAATTACCAAGAAAACTACGGTAACCTTTTGGCATGGAATGAATGGTGGTCAGCGTGCAGAATTAGAAAAATTAACTGCAGAATTTGAAAAGAAAAATCCTAATATTAAAATCAAACTTGAAAATCAAGGTTCTTATATTGATTTACAAGCTAAGGTAAATTCAACATTACAATCACCAAATAATTTACCAACAATTACGCAAGCATATCCTGGTTGGCTCTATAATGCTGTTAAGAGTAATATGTTGGTTGATCTTTTCCCATACATTAATAACAGTAAGCTCGGTTGGGGAAGTGCTGCTAAGTCAAATATTAGAACTGAATTATTGGATGGAGCTAAAATTCAAGGAAAACAATACGGTATTCCATTTAATAAATCTATTGAAGTTTTAACCTATAACAAGTCCATGTTTGAAAAATATGGTATTAAAAAAGTTCCTACAACTATGAAGGAATTAGCACAAGTTTCAGAAACCATTTATAAGAAGAGTAACCATCAAGTTGTTGGTGCAGGCTTTGATTCTTTAGCTAATTACTATACCTTGGGTATGAAAAATGAAGGAATTAATTTAACTGATAAAGTTAACTTTACTGGCAAAGATTCCAAGAAAGTTATTGATTACTATGCTCAAGGTATGAAGAAGTGCTACTTTACAACTGCTGGTTCAGCACACTATTTATCAGGTCCATTTGCTAATGAAAAGGTAGCAATGTATATTGGAACATCAGCAGGTGAAGGCTACGTTAAAAAGGCAGTTGGTGATAAGTTTACTTATGATGTAGCTGCACGCCCTGGTAAATATACTATGCAGCAAGGTACTGATATTTACATGTTTAAAAAAGCAACAGCAATGCAAAGAACTGCCGCATTTAAATATATGCAATTTTTAACTTCTAAATCTACTCAACTTAAATGGGCAAATGCAACTGGCTATATTCCAGTTAATAATTCTGTTGTGAAATCTAAAGAATACAAAGAAAACACCAAGACTAAGCTTCCAGCTAAGTTAGAAGGGGCTATGAAACACTTGTACAGTATTCCAGTAGCTAAGAACTCAAACGCTGCCTACAGTCAATTAGATCCAATTATGGCTAAGATTTTGTATGCAGCTAAGAATGGTCAAAATGTTGATAATCAAATTAAAGCAGGTAAAGCAAAATTTGATGCAGCGTGGAAGCAATAAAAATAATTTGAAATAAAATAAGGTCGAAACTTCGTACTAAGATGAAGTTTCGACCTTTTTGGTTATATTTTGAGCTAAATTAGTCACTTTTCCTAGTAGGACTTATTTTTTTAGTAAACTATAAAAAAGTCAGACAGTATAAAAGTGGTTAAAAAAGGATAGTATATGATGGAAATATTGATAGTAATCATTAGTATTATTGTGCTTTCACTAATTATCACCACTGTGGTAGCCCTAATACAAACACTGTCGCATAAGCAAAATAAAAAATATTATTTTGCTAAATCTTTTGGAAACTATGGCAATAAAAATAATCCAAAATACTTGTTTAATAATGCTGAGCACCATGACTTTTTCCATGTTTTTTTCCAGTATTTTGTTTGCTCGTATATTCCATTTATAGATGTCATTTTTGAGTTCTTAGGTTCAATTTGGTAATAACTAAATAAGGTCGAAACTTCATACTAAGATGAAGTTTCGACCTTTTTTAATTATCTAATTCTAAGATTTAAAATCAAACCGATAAAGAAACCAACCGCTTCAGTAATAAACAATACTTGCGTATTTTGAACAACTTTAGGAAATGATTTTGGCTTCGTCTGAATTTTCCAAAGAAAGCGCATGTTCTTATAGATAGTTGGAATACAAATTAAAATTAAAGCTACACTCCAAGGAAGGACACCAATCCAAATTGCCCAACCTGTTAAAAAGAAACCAAGTAAATAATTGAATACAAATAAGTATAATCCGCCTTTGATTCCAATGTATGAAACTAGTGTGTGGCGACCATTTGCAATATCGGCGTCATGATCACATAAATTGTTACCTAGCATTAAAGTAAAGTTACAAATTTCAGGTATTCCAGCAGCCAGAATAATTGGATAAATAAAGTTCCAATTAAAGGAGACCTTAGAACAAACATTGATGTAAACCATTACCAAGAAAATACCAAAGCCCATTGCAAAACAAGCTGCAATCTCTCCAAACGGTCCAGCAGAAATTGTGTGTGAACCCGTTGAATAAGAAATAGCAATAGCATAACAAATAATTCCAATAATCCAAATATAGATATTAGTTTGAAATCCAATCAGAATAGCGCAAACAGCTGAAACGATGAATAATACCCAAACAAAAGCTAAAACGTGTTTAGGATTAAGGTGATACTTACCAATGGGATTCTTCTTATGATCGCCAGTTTTGGCAGCTTTTTCACGTTTATAATCCCAATAGCCATCATTCACGTTCATAAAAATTTGTAGAACAATCGTGGCAATACACATTTCAATTGTAGGAAAAATTCTGAAAAACTGAAAATTATATTCTGTATACATCATCCCTAATAATACGGGAATAATTGAATTAAATAGGGTACGTGGTTCAATTAATTCATAGTAGCCTTGCTTAGCTTCAGCAGACATAGTAAACTTCTTTCTATTTTTTAGATTAGTCCTTGATCCATTAAATAAAGTTGGTGGAAATGTTCATTATGTTTAAAGAGATCATGTGGATTTCCTTGCATTGTAATTTTTCCATCTTTAAAGAAGAGAACTTCGTTCATATATTTTACACCTTGTAGATGGTGCGTTACCCAAACTACTGTCTTATTTTTTAAAACTTCAAACACTAAATTTAAAAGTTTTTGTTCTGTAAGAGGATCTAAACCAACAGTGGGCTCGTCTAAGAGGACGATTGGTGTGTCTTGTAAAAGTACACGTGCTAGTGCTAAACGTTCTTTCTGACCGCCTGAAAATCGTGCTCCAGCTTCAGCTACTTCTGTGTCTAACTTTTTAGGAAGTGAATTAACAAAATCAGCTAGCTGGACTTTTTCTAAAATTTCCATCATTTGATCTGTAGTGGCATCTGGGTTAGCCATTTTGAGATTTTCATAAATAGTTGTATTAAACAAAAATGGTTCTTGATTTAGAACAGAGAATAACTTTGAGCGTTCCCTTTGAAGTTTAAGAACGTTTAAATGATCGAGTGTCACAGTCCCTTGATTAGGTTTTAAATCACCTAAGATTAATTGCAAAATAGTACTTTTACCAGCACCTGATGGGCCGATTAAAGCAGCTTTTTGTCCTCTTTTTAGAGTAAGAGAGAAATTTTGAATAATTGGATAGTCTTCTTTAGGATAAGTGAATGAAATATCCGATACTCTTAAAGTACCTGCAAAAGCAGGATCGAGATATTGCTGAGCAGGCAAACGATTCTCTGGTACCTTTAATTCATTTAAGTGTTTTACAGAATCGCTATATGTATGCCATTCTTCAATTCCTTGACCAACTGGAATAAAGGCATCTGATAAAGGAAAGAGAGCTAAGACAACTGCTCCAACATAGTTTGCTGCTTCTTGATTATTGGTAAGAGTTTGGTTCGTGAAATAAAGAAGCGCAACTGCCATCAAGCCAAAGATGAACTCAAGACCGAAGTCTCTAGCCCAATCAAACTTTCCAGACTTCTTTTCATGTTGGCCTAAAGATTTTAAAGTCTCTTTAGTTTGATTAAAAAAGGCATCCCGTCTACCAGAAATTTTCCAGTCTCCAGCTCCTAAAACTTGGTCAGTAAATTCAGTGTAAAGTTGTGCTTTTTCTTCTTTCTCTTTAGTGCGAACAGCAGCTTGTTTTAAGAGGGAGAAGAAGGGAACCAATACTAATTCCGCAACTAATAAAATTGCGATTGCTCCAGCTAAAGGCCAGGAGAAGAGCCCCAGCAAAATTACTACAAAGAAACCAACTAAGTAACTCAAGATTGCAGGGAAAATAGTTCTTAGATAAAGATTTTGCAAGTGACCAATGTCATCAGTTAAAAGCGATAAAATACTTCCTGTTTGAAAGCTTGAACCAACAGCTGAAGTATTTCTTTCGGCAATGTAAAACAGTCTTCGTCTTAAAGAACTAGTAACGCGCAAAATCCAGTTATGAGATACTAAACGTTCTAAATATCTAAATAAAGGACGACCAATACCAACAGCCCGCATTAAAACTATTGGTACATAAATCATTAGAATGTTTTCTGGACGTGTAGCGGCTTTATCGATGGTGTAGCCAGCATAAAACATAAGGGCACCACCGCAAAAGAACATGATTACGCCTAGAAAAATTGCTAAGAGAAAGTTCCATTTATATTGGGCTAGGTATGGTTTAATCCAGTGATCATTTTTCCAAGAAAATTTTTTATTCATCATAGTAGGTCTTCTTTCAGTGGCTTAGTGAGTTTCTTAAAGGCAGTTCCATTTTTTGCTAAATCTGCAGGAGTACCTTGTTCAACAATTTCTCCATTTTCAATAACTAAGCACCAATCCATGTCATTTAACCAATGCAGACGGTGAGTTGTAAAGAAAACTAGGTGATTTTCCATTAGTTTTTTCATTGGCTGCTTTAATTCGTATTCAGTTTCAATATCAAGGTGAGCAGTTGGTTCATCGAAGAATAAAATCTTGCGGTCTTTTGCTAAAAATGCGCGTGCCAAGGCAATTCGCTGTTTTTGACCACCAGAAATGCCACGTCCATTTTCGCCAATTTTAGTATTCAAACCATCTTTTAAGCTGGCCACGAAGTTGTCTAAGTCAGTTGCCTTTAAAGCTACATCAATCTCTTCCTGGCTGGCATTTGGGTTATAGAAAGTTAGATTGTCTTTGATACTAGCAGCGAACATGTAAGGATCTTGGGGAATGTAAGTAATTTGATTTTGCCAATTCTTTTGATTAAGTTGAGCAAGAGGTTGTCCATTGATAGTGAAGTTATCGTCTTTAAGGTGCGGAGTAAGAAAACCAGCTAAGATTCGCATTAAAGTTGTCTTACCAGCTCCAGTTGGCCCAATAATGCCAACTTTTTGAAAACCAGTAAGGTTCAAATTGATATTACGTAATTCATCAGCGGTATGTTGGCTTGTTTTATGCATCGTTTTCTTTTTTACGACGCCGCTCATTTTAGCATTTTTATTAACAGTGAACTTACTTTGATCAACATGACTGTAGTTAAAAGAAAGATTCTTAGCTACTAAAGTGCTATCGTTGTTCCACGTGAAACTGGATAACTGATCCTCTTGCGGTGTAGTAGGAAAAGCTAAAATATCGAAAATTTGTCCAAGCGCGTTTTTACCGTTCAATGTTGCATGAAAGTCATTACCAAAATCACGAATAGGTAAAAAATATTCGGGTGATAAGATCAAAATAACTAGCGAAGGATAGAGAACTAAATTGCCATTGATTAAGCCAATTCCAAGAAACATGGCAATCATCGCAATTGATAAAGTTGTAAAAAAATCAAGTGTAAAAGTAGACAAGATAGCCACTCTTAAAACGCCCATTGTTTTTTTACGATAGTTTTCGCTGTTCTTGTAAACAATATTGCCATATTTTCTAGCAAGTCCTAAAACTTTTAAAGTACTTAAGCCACGCAAGGCATCGACAAAATGATTTTGCAACTTAACATAGCCTGCGTATTGCTTACTAGCTTTACTTTGTGCTGCTGTCCCTAAAATAAACATAAATGAGATTAATAGAGGAAAGACCAGCAATAAAATCCAGCCAGATAGGGCATTTAAGGTAAAGATATAGATCAAAATAACCCAAGGAACAATTGCAAGTGCAATTAATTTTGGAAAAATCAAAGATAGATAGTTAGAAATCTCATCCATTCCATCTAGTAAAGTAGAAACTAAGTTACCAGTTCCAATTCTTGATACTAGTGCAATTCCGCCATCATAGGTTTTATTAAGTAGTTGCTGGCGCAAAAGTGTAATTGTTTGATTTGCATAACGGTTCATGTACCATTTTTGAAACCAGTTGATACCTTGCCGTAATAAATAGAAGATCAAAAAAAGTAACACATCTTGTGCTATTTCAGTAAAAGGTTGCCGTTTCCAAGAGCCAACAATTGCTCGGGCAAGAAAAATACCTTGTCCTAAAATAGCAAATGCTTGCAAGAACATTAGTCCTGCAAGCATTGCGAGCATGATTTTGGCTTTTGGTAATTTGAAAAGTCGTTTATCAATCATTTTTATTCCTGTTCTAGATTAGGCGTTTTGATTTACCTTAATCCGCCGTCTAAAGACTACATATGACCAGATGATGTAAACCAAGGCAATTGGCAAGAGAATAAGAGCAACAATTGTCATTACTTCAAGTGTCAATTTAGAATTAGCAGCAGTCTTAATCAAGAGTGAGTGTGCTGAATCAGTTGCGATTAAAACGCGTGGGAAAAGTCCATTGAACAAGAGTCCAACAACAGCCACTAAAGTTAAACCACTTGTTACAAAAGCTGCTACCTGTTTGTTCTTAATCAAAGAAATATCTGACCAAGCAGTTAGGGCAACAATAATTAAAGTAATGATTGTTGAAGAAACTGGTCTTAGCTTAAAGAAATCAGTTTGGAAGAAGACTAGCAAGGCAAAGACAACTTCACCTAAGTAGGCTATAAGGTAAAGCTTTTCATTTAAACTAGCAGCGCGCTCGCTCAATTCTGGATCATCAATTCTTAATCTTAAGAAGTTAATTCCATGAATTAAGCAAAGAAGTACACCAGCGACACCAGCAACAATTGATAGTGGGTTAACAATATTCCAGAAACTTAAGCTCATATTTCCTTGAGCATCAATTGGCACACCTTGAATTAGGCTTCCGAACATCATTGTTAGGAAAAATGGTGCTAATAAGCTGCCCCAAAATAGAGCGCCAGTCCAAATTCTAAAACCATGTTCAGTTTCTGCATGAGCAGAGAATTCAAATGACACACCTCTGATGATTAGAGCAAATAAAGTAAAGAATAGCAAAATGTAATAGCCACTAAATAGACTTGCGTACCAGTCAGAAAATGAAGCAAACATAGCACCACCAGCAGTGATTAACCATACTTCATTTCCATCCCAGTGAGGTCCGATGGTTTCCATCATGAGATGCTTTTCTTGATCATTTCTTGCTAAAAACTTAGTTGCCATTCCTACACCATAATCAAAACCTTCAGTGAAGTAGAAGATCATGAATAAGAGGCCGATTAATAAGAACCAAAGCAACTGTAAAAAATCAATTCCGTCGATCATTAGTATGCACCCCTTTCAAGTGCACCAGCTACACCCATGTCAAGTTGACGTTTGCAGTAATAGATCATTACTCCGCCAAGAGTTGAGAAGATTAGGAAGTACATAATATTCGTGAACCAAAGCTCGCCGGTTGTTGTACTTGCAGAAATTGAGTCTGCAATTGTGAAGAGTCCATAAACAGTCCATGGGAAACGACCAAGTTCTGTAATGAACCAACCACAAGTATTCGCAACAAATGGAAGGAAGGTAGAAATACCTAAAATCCATAAGAACCAACGCTTATTTTCAATTGTGTTCTTCTTTGGACGAGTCCAAATTAAACCTAGGATTGAAAGTAATGCGAATAGGGCACCAAAGCCTGCCATAATTCTGAAGCTGTAGAACAAGGTCTTAACAGGAACATAATAGCTCATGTCCTTGCCAAATTTCTTGTCATATTTAGCATGTAATTCCTTATTAATTTGGTTCATTCCTTTAATAGAACCGCTAGTCTTATGGTAAGTAAGAATAGTTAAAACATCAGGAATAGAAATTGCACCTTCATTTTTATGTTCTTTAGTATTTAAGTTAGCTACGATATCCCAAGGTGCATGATCACCAGTAGTATCGTAAACACCTTCAGTTGCAGCGAACTTCATTGGTTGTTCATGAATTTCAACTTGAGTTTGGTAGTCACCAGCACCAATTTCAGCAATTGAGGCAAATAAAGCAATCCACAAGGCAACGCGCATTGACTTCTTGTGGAAGTTGACATCGCGTTTTCTAAGTAAACCAAAGGCAGCCATACCAATTACTACAAATGAAGCTGTGACAACTGCACCGATTACAACGTGTGGGAAACTAGCCCAAAGTTGTTCATTTGCAATTAAAGCCCAGAAACTAGCCATTTGTGCTTTACCGTTTTTAATGACATAGCCAACAGGGTGCTGCATAAAGGCATTAGCCGTTAAAATCCAAATTGCACTTAACATAGAACCAATAAAGGAAATCCAAACTAAAGCACAGTGCAGACCTGGTTTAAACTTATCCCAAGTAAACATCCATAAGCCAATGAAAGTAGATTCCATAAAGAAAGCAAGTAAGGCTTCAATAGCTAATGGAGCACCAAAAATATCTCCCATAAAACGAGAGTAGTCAGACCAGTTCATTCCAAACTGGAATTCCTGAATAATACCTGTAACTACCCCGACAGCAAAGCTCAAGAGATAAATTTTTCCCCAGAACTGAGCCATCTTTTTATATACTTCGTCCTTTTTAACGACATAGAGTGTTTCCATGATTGATACAATGAATCCCATCCCGATAGAGAAGGGAACAAAGAAGAAGTGGAATACTGTAGTCATTGCGAATTGGAAGCGGGCAAGATCTAACATTGTTACACCCGATAACATTTTCATTCACCTATTTCTATATCCACATATATAACATCTGTTACCTTAAGCATATACTTTCTTGATGACGTTTTCAATAATATATAAGAATAAGTTTATAAATTTTAGCTAGCTTAAAAATAGAATAAAAAAACAGGGCTTCAAAGTTGAAGTCCTGTTTTTTTATTCACTTCTTAATGCAATTGCGGCATCTTTCTTAGCTGCCATTCTAGCAGGAATGTGTCCACCAAGCATAGTTAAAATAGTACTGATAATTACTAAGATTAAAGCTTGCGTTGGATCAAGCTGAGCCACGTTACTCATATTAGTAATTGCGTATAAAACAGCATTAATTGGGAAGGTACATAGGTAAGCAATGAAAATACCTAAAATACCAGAAAAGAGTCCTAAAATAAATGTTTCTGCATCAAAGACACGAGTAATGTCGCGCTTTCTAGCTCCAAGAGCCTTTAACACACCGATTTCCTTAGTTCGTTCTAAGACAGAAGTGTAGGTTAAAATACCGATCATAATCATAGAGGTTACTAATGAAATTCCAGCAAAGGCAACTAAAACATCGGTGATACCATCAAGCAAACCACCAGTTAATTTAGTTACTGTACCTGACATATCAGTATAAATAATCTGGTCTTTTTTCGACTTTCCCTTATTATACTTATCTAAGTAATCAAGTACTTTATCTTTTGACTTAAAGGAATTTGGATAAATAAGAATACCGCTAGGGATGCTAGAGCCACCTAGAGAAGCAATGAATTGCTCTTTTTGATTTTTATTCATTGGCTGATTAGTCATGACGTTAGTTGAACTATTCTTTTGGGCTTTAACAATGTTTGAATTTTCATTTTGTTTGATGATTTCTTGAGTCAAGCCATCGCTGTAGGCAATTCCATTATCTAGGAGAGCCATTTGGCTATTATTTTTACCACGAATGACTGCCGTTACCTTCAAAGTTAAGTTGCTTGAATCATACATAGACTTAGAAGCTTTTTGCGGAACAAAGTTGCCAGTAGGTAGTTCTTGGTAGTAATCGTTATTATTGATCACTTTAAAAGTTCGACCAACAATTTTATTAAGTTCTAACTTTTGACCATCTTTAATTGAAATACCTAAATTCTTAAGTGCGTTAATGTTGGCTTGATTTTTATTATTTAAAACGAGAACTACATCATACATCATTGTTTGACTTAGGCCATGATCCAGCAAGGATTTGGTAATTATCTTTTAAAAATGTTCCTTGCTTGGAATCAAGTGTCTTAGGAAAGACGCTGGTGTTAATCCCAACGCTATTCATTCCCTGAAGCTGCGCGCTAGCAATAGCTGAACCGGAATTGTTAACGTTAGAGAATTCTACATGCTTAATTTTTCCATTATCATTGGTTAAAAGATTAAGTTGAGTGCCACGAATGAAGGAAATGTTGTTAGCATAATCAGGATTAATCTTTTTAACATAGTTAATGTAAGACTGGGTAATTTTATTTTCGTGCGTATTCTTCTCATTGTCTGGCTTAGAAGCAACTAAATAGTCTTTATTTTTGACGTTTTTATCTGATTCGTTTCGACTTGTAGCAGCATTCATATCGGTTGCTGTTTGTGAAATAGAAATCGGAAACTTGGCTAACGTTTTGCTCTGTGTGTCGTTAATTTGCTTTTGAAAACCATGAGACAAGGCTAAGACAATTGCAATTCCGATGATTCCGATACTGGAAGCAAAGGCAGTTAAAAAGGTCCTGCCTTTTTTAGTCATAATGTTAGTAAAACTTAACTTTAGTGCATTCCAGTAAGACATCTTCGTTTTTTTGAGTTTAAAGGTGTCTGCTACTTTTTTCTTTGGTTCAAAAGGATTTGAATCGCTGAGAATTTTACCATCTTGAAAATGAACAATTCGACTAGCATATTCTTCAGCTAATTCTGGGTTGTGAGTTACCATGATGACTAGCTTATCATGACTTAATTCTTTGATTAGCTGCATGATACTTTCGCTAGTCTTGGTATCCAAAGCGCCGGTTGGCTCGTCACACAAAAGAATGTCAGGATCGTTAGCTATTGCCCGGGCAATAGCGACACGTTGCATCTGTCCACCGGATAATTGGTTAGGACGTTTCTTTAAATGCTTGCCAAGACCAACACGCTTTAAAGCAGCAACCGCTTTTTCATGGCGTTCATTGCTACTTACGCCAGAAAGCGTCATCCCAAGTTCAACATTTTCAATGATTGAAAGATGAGAAATTAAATTGTAGCTTTGAAAGATAAAGCCAACAGAATTGTTACGGTAAGCATCCCAGTCAGTTTGAGAAAAGTTCTTGGTAGACTTACCGTTAATGATGATGTCACCAGAATCGTAATGGTCTAAGCCACCGATTACGTTTAAAAGTGTTGTTTTTCCAGAGCCACTTGGACCTAGAATGGCTACAAATTCGCTGTTACGAAAGTTGATTGTAACGTCATTAAGAGCATGTGTAACAGTGTCTCCGACATGATATGTCTTTTTTAAATGTAAAAGCTGTAGCATGTTTCTTCCCCTCTAAGCAATTATGTATTTGCTCCAACCTAATAGAGCGAATATTGCTTGAATTATAAATAGAATTGCAATTAACCCAATAATAACAAAGTGGCGCTTCTTATGCATGATAAAGACACCAGCGAATTCACGGATAGTAGCATTAGGCAAGAAATAAAATCTAGTTGTTGCGCCGATACCGTTAGCCTTTAAATGCGCCATTTTCGCATACAATCCGGCTCTAAAAAGATGATAGTTATTAGTGAAAAATTTTACCTTGAACTTTTCATTGCCATAATCTTTGATAGCAACAGCTTTAGAGTAGACCATATTTTGATAAGTATTGGTTGATTTGTCTTCAAGTAAGATTAAATCAGGGTCATAACCGCGTTTAACTGCATAATCTTTCATTGCTTCTGCTTCTGACAAATCTTCGTCTTTACCTTGTCCACCAGACATGATCAATTTAGGGCGCTTGTGGCCTTTATCATATTGTTTATTAGAAAAGGCAATTGCACGGTCAATTCTTGAGCCAAGAAGTCGTGAAACTTTTTTACCATCAATAAGACCTGCGCCTAAAACGATTAAGTAGTCTTGTTTGTAGCGTCGCGGAACAATCTGATATAAGACTAGGTTGAGTAAGAAATTGTACATTACAAACAATAAATAAAAAGCAATTAAAGCTGCGCCGGCAACTAAAGAATGAAGCCAACCCGGTAGCTTATGGAAGACGCCTAAACGATATAGAGTCCATAATGCTACTAGAAATAACCCAATAATTAATGTTAGAAGATTAGGAAGAGAGTGACTTTCATATTTCCAAACAAAATAAGCATTCCATAGAAAGAAAATCCATGAGAATGTAACTAGGAAAAAAATCCCAAACAAGAAAGCCAAGGCTATAAATGAAAATGAAGAGGTTAAGATAACATTATGCTGTGAAAAGATCAATATTGCTGCCCAAGTCAAAAATGTAAGCCCAAATGCTGTAAAGATTAATCCATTAATTAAGCGACGCGGCTCAATTAGCCAGGAAAATAAAAATAGTAATAAAAACATAAACATCAATAAAGTAGTAATTGTTACTCTATGATGCATGGTAAAATTAAGAAATTGATGTAAAGATTGCATGAGTTGTGATTGCATGATTAAATGTCCTTATGTCTTTTTGATAAATAATTATAAAGAAAAAAAAGTAGGTAATTTCAATTAGGGGAAGTGTTCGAATGAAGACTTTTTTACGCTTTTTAGGTAATTTAGCAGTAATTATTATTGCCTTTGTGTTTTATACAGTTTTGCAATTAGGATACGCACAAAAAAAGGTGAACTTATTATTTGCAATTATTCTAGCCGTTTTAACGGTAGCGGTGATTTACTGGATGTATTGGATTTATAAAAGAGAGCTTAAGCAGGAAAATGATTGGTTCTTTAATGCTAAACCGCACTGGGATGTGAAGAGAATTATTATCGCAGTAGCTGCCTTTTTTGCTCTGGTAATTTTTCAAGTAGCTTATATTAGATTGATTGGCGGAAATACTGTTTCTCAGAACCAAGCAGAACTTGACGAGGTTAGGAAAGTAGCATCGCCGATGTTTAATATTTTGCTTGTTGTAGTAGCTCCAATTTGTGAAGAATTCATTTTTAGAGCGCTATTCTTTAATACTTTCTTCCCAGCAGATAACAACCTTAATAAGTGGGTTGGCATTGTAGCAAGTGGTTTTGTTTTTGCTTATGGTCATGATCCAATGTTTAGTAAATTTATTTATCTCTACTGGGTAATGGGAATGATCCTTGCATGGACATATGTGGAAACAAAGGATATTAGATATTCGATCTTAACGCATATGCTAAATAATATCCTCTCAATTTTATAGTAAAAGAAAAGGAGCACTAGTACTCCTTTTTATTATGTCTTAATTGTTCTAAGACAACTTCTGCAATTTCATTATTAGTCCACATCCAAGCAATATGGCCTAGTGCTTCTGAGACATGTTCTTCTAGTGGCTGGTCTTTAGGAGAAGGAACAGTCTTCATTAATGGCATGATTACTAAGTGAAAAGCAATCCAAACTGCTAAACCAAATGGAACTCCTTGATCAACAGTTAGCCACTTAACCTTCTTTTCGAGCAAGGCAGCATAGGTTGTTGCAAAGGAAATAGAAAATCCAAAGTGAACTAGATAGCTTACCCATGGTAATTTTTCACCAGAATAAGTGTAAGTTGCGTGAGTTAATTTAGCGGGTACACCCATTTGTTCAAGTAATTTTTGTGGTGGATTGGTTTTATTTCTCTCTGGTGTTCTTGGAGGGAGAATATTTTCCCAGCCTAACTTAACTAATCCAGAAATAACACCAGCAGCAGTACCTGCAATTAATACATTTTTCCAACTAAATTTTGACATTATCTTCACGTCCTTTTGTAGGTTCTTTGTTCTTATTGTAACAAATTCAGTCCTTAGGGGATGATTTAAGGTCTTCCTTTGCATGAACATTTTTAGCAGCCATATTGTTTAAGTAGATCCAAATTTGTGAACGATATTTTCTTAAAATATATAACAGGACTAAATAAACAATGATGCATAAACTGATCCAGAGCGGATTTTGTGAAATAAAGGCGGCAAAGACTAAAGCGTTAATAGGCCGAGCCATCAAATTAAAACTAGTTACTAAGACAATTCCGGCTGGGATAGCAGCGCCATACTGAGAAATAGCACCCGTATAAATTGAACCAAGCCAACTAGCAGCATATAAACCTAGGCTAAACCAGATAACGCCGTTTGCAATAACTTTTAAGATATTGCCGTCAGTAATAGCAACAATTGATTCAACCATAAACGGTAGTGAGATTAAATCAACTACAGGAAGCGTTTTGTTTCCAGGTAAAAGAAAAGCAATAACAACCATGATTGGGATTAAGATTATGCCAGAAATAATCGTAGCTGATTCACCATATCCTACACCGTCATCAACTGCTAAGAACCAACGCTTTTTATCATGAACTGGATCTACTTCTGGCTGCTGATTAGCATTTTGCTTTCTTGTTTGATCAATCTGCTTGGCCAGCGGAGTAAAAGCTTTACTGAAGACATTAGTAACTAAAGGAAAGATGGTCATCACAGCTGATAATTGAATGGCAAATTGGAAAATTTGCCCCCAAGCTTTGATGGTAGCTAAATCTTTAAGATTGCCTAAGATACCAATTACTATTCCTAGGATAGCTCCTAATGTGGTTGGCTCACCGAAGACGCCAAATTTGTTTTTAAAGGCTGCTGGGGTTAGATTTGCCTTATTGAAGCCAAGCATATTCCAAAGCGGGTCAAGCAGAATAGCTGGAACTGTTTGGACGATATTTTGAGCAGCACAAACAGTAGTATTTTCAATCTTGTAGTATCTTGACCAACGGTCCGCTTGGATTTCAGCTAACAATAAGGTATAAAGCAGCATGAAAAAGGATAATCCAAGGGAGATCCACCAATTATGAGTTACATAAAAAGCTAATGTACCCCAAATCATGAAACCAAAATTGTTCCAAAGATTTGAGGGCATAAAAACTTTAGTAACGCCAACAGCAAACAAAATAAATTCTGCAATTAGTCCAAAGACAAAAAAGGTTAAACCAACTGGAGATCCAAAACTTGCAAGAGAACCAGCCTGCCAGCCAATATCGACAATAGGCAATTTAATTCCAGTATTATCAACCATTTGCCGGACAATCTTTGTCACTACAGGAGTAAACTCATTAATGATCCAAGAAAATCCAGTTAAGCCAACTCCTGCATAGAGTGCGCACATCATTGCTTTTTTAGGTTTTACTTTTAAAAATAAGGCAATGATAAAGATCATAACAGGAACAATCACTGTGGCACCGAAGGCATTAAAAAAAGTATGAATATTGTTTAGCATTAGTTTGCCTCTTTTCTTTCCATCTCAAGCATCCAGTCTTAGTATAGAAAAGAAGAAAAAAGAAGGCTAATAATTAGAATTATGTATATCAGTGTGCTAGTAAGTTTAAATTATTTTATTTTTGAAAAGATGACTTATGCTTTATCTGGATATTTTTAGCAGCCATCTTGTTTAAGTAAGTCCAAATTTGTGGACGGTATCGTCTAAGAATTAATAATGAAATTAAGTAAATGATAATACATAAGCTAATCCAAAAAGGATTGCGAGAAATAAAGGCCGCAAAAATTAACGCATTAAAAGGTTGAGCCATCAAGCTAAAGCTAGTAACTAAAATGATGCCAGCAGGAATTGTTACACCATAATGGGCAATAGCATTAGTATAAATTGGTCCTAACCAGCTAGCTGTATAAAGTCCTAAACTAAACCAGACAATACTAGTTGCGATAACTTTTAGAATATTACCATTTGTTATTGCCACGATTGATTCCACCATAAATGGAAGTAAAACCAAATCAACAATTGGCAAAGTTTTGTTGCCAGGCAAAAGGAAAGCTAAGATAAGCATAATTGGAATTAAAACTATTCCTGAAATTATAGTAGCCGATTCACCATATCCTACGCTATCGTCAACTGCCAGAAACCATCTTTTTTTATCATGAATTGGATTTATTTCAATGCCAGAATTGGATTTTTGCTTTTGCTTACGACTTTTATCTATTTGTTCAGCCAAAGGAGTAAAGGCCATATTAAAGACTGTTGCAATCAGAGGAAAAATGGTAATTACAGCTGATAATTGAATAGTAAATTGAAAGATTTGCTCCCAAGCACTGACTTGGTTGAGCTCTTTGATATTTGCAATTAGGCTGATAAATAGTCCTAAAGCAGCTCCTAGAATTGGAGATTCACCAAATATTCCTAGCTTATGCTTTAAGGTGGTTGGTGTGAGAGTAGTTCGATTAAAACCTAGTCGATTCCAAAGCGGATCAAGTAAAATAGCGGGAATTGTTTGAACTATATTTTGTGCGGAGCAAACAGTAATGTTTTTGCTTTTATAGTAAGTTGACCAACGGTCTGCTTGAATTTCCGCAAAAAGTAGCGTGTAGAGAAGCATGAAGAATGAAAGCCCTAAGGAAAGCCACCAATCATGAGTAACGTAGAATGCCAGACTTCCCCAGAGCATAAAAACAAAGTTATTCCATAAGTTGGATGGCATGAAGACTTTTGTAATTCTTGTAGCAAATAAGATTATTTCTACCAATAGTCCAAATATAAAAAATGTTAAACCAATAGCTGATCCAAAACTGGCAACTGCTCCAGCCTCCCAGCCTATGTCAACGATGGGGCTTTTAATTCCAGTGTTGTTGACCATTTTATAAACAATTTTGATAACTATTGGAGTAAATTGATTGATAATCCATGAAAAACCAGTCAAACCAATTCCTGCATAAAGACCATAGAGCAAGCTTTTCTTAGGATCATACCCTACGAATAAAGCGATGATAAAAATTGTTGTTGGTATAACTATCGTTGTACCAAAAGAATTAAAGAAAAAATTAATAGTATTCATCAATGGTGATCATCCCTTGTAACTAATAACATAAGTATATCCAGATGGGGGGGTCAAGCAAGTTACTTAATGCTAAGAGCAGGTTAATCTTCGTATTTTTTTATTATATTTTGTATAATACTTTTATAGTATTTTTCTATTTTTTATTTAAGGAAGGGGTAGTATGGAATATTTAAAACTGTTAGGAATATTAATAATTGTGGTCGGCTTTGTCCTAAAGTGGGACACAACCGCAGTTGTAGTTATCGCAGCAATTGTAACGGGACTATTCTCAGGAATGGATTTTGTTAAGTTGCTGGAAGTAATTGGAAAGAGTTTTGTAGACAACCGAATGGTAAGTTTGTTCTTCTTAACTTTACCAATGATTGGACTAGTTGAATCTCATGGGTTAAGAGATTATGCAGTTAATGCGATTAAAAAGTTGAAGAAATTAACTGCTGGAAAGATTTTAAATATCTATCTTTTAATTCGTGAATTAGCTGGTGTCTTTGGAATTTCTCTTCAAGGACAAGTTCAATTCGTTCGTCCATTAATTGCGCCAATGGTAATTGCTGCTGCTGAAGACCAAGATAAGAAGAAATTAACTGAGTCAGAGATTGACTTAATTAAGGGTCGTAGTGCAGCAGTTGATAACTTTGGTAACTTCTTTGCTCAAAACTTGTTTGTGGCTTCAGGTGGTGTACTTTTAATTTCTTCAACAATGAAGTCGCTTGGCTATAAGGTTGATCCGGTTGGGATTGTGCTTAATACGATTCCAATTGCGATTATTACTTTTGTTTTAGTCTTTGCTTATAATCTTTACTTTGACCGTCAGATGAAGAAATGGGAGGGTCAATAAAATGCAAAATACGATTAACTTTTTACTCGCCATCCTTTATGCCCTGATTGGTTTATGTATGGCGGTTGCTGGAATTGAAACTTTAAGAGATAAGGCAAATAAGGCGAGAATTGGAACTGCCGTTTTTTGGTTCTTCTTGGCAATTATTTTTGCCTTTGGAGATTGGATTCCAGCTGTTGTATCGGGTGCGATGGTTTTAGTAATTGGAATTTTAGCTTTGTTTAAGCAAATTCAAGTTGGTAACTTGCCTAAGTTAGATCCTAAAACCGCGCAAGAAGGTGCGAAGCGTTTAGGAGCTAAAGTATTTTTACCAAGTATAGTTTTAGCATTAACTTCTATTTTGATTGCGCAGTTTACACCGTTGGGCGGTCAAGTTGGAATCGGTATTGGTGCTGTTGTTTCACTCATTTTGGCTATTTTCTTAACTAAGGCTCCAGCTAAACAGGTCTTTAAAGATTCGCAAAGAATGGTGCGAAGCGTTGGTGCACCTGGCGTTTTGCCGCAACTATTAGCTATGCTTGGAGTAGTCTTTACCACTTGCGGTGTTGGTAAGCTAACTGCTAATATGATTAGTCATGTTTTTCCAGCTGGAAATCATTTCTTAGGAGTGGCGTTATACTGTATTGCGATGGCGCTGTTTACTTATATCATGGGTAATGCCTTTGCTGCCTTTGCCGTAATTACAGCAGCAATTGGTATTCCATTTGTAATTGCTCAAGGAGCCAATCCAGTAGTTGTTGCGGCAATTGGAATGACATCAGGATACTGCGGAACGTTGGTAACGCCAATGGCTGCTAACTTTAACACCTTGCCAGTAGCTCTTTTAGAAATGAAAGATCAGATGGGCGTTATTAAGCAGCAGGCACCAGTTGCAGTTATTTTGTTGATTATTCAAATTGGTTTAATGTACTTTTTAGCATTTTAATCTTGAAAGGATAATATTATGAAAATTTTAGTAACAGGATTTGATCCATTTGGCGGAGATAAAATTAATCCCGCAATTGAAGCAGTTAAAAGACTGCCTGATGAAATTAAAGGTGCAGAAGTTGTTAAGTTAGAAATTCCAACTGTCTTTAATAAGTCAGCTGAAGTTGTCAAAGAAGCAATTGAAAAAGAAAATCCTGATTATGTCTTAAATGTTGGTCAGGCTGGTGGTCGTTTTGGCTTAACTCCAGAGCGAGTAGCAATTAATATCAATGATGGACGTATTCCAGATAATGAAGGCTACCAACCACTTGGTGAACCAATTCATGAAGATGGTGAAACTGCCTACTTTACACAATTGCCAATTAAGGCAGAAGCAAAGGCAATTAGGGATGCAGGCCTACCAGCTAGCATTTCAAATACTGCTGGTACTTATGTATGTAATCATATTATGTATCAAGTTCAATATATGAGAGATAAAGAATTTCCTAACATTAAGGCAGGATTTATTCATATTCCATTCTTACCTGAGCAAGTTGTAAACCGTCCTAATACTCCATCCATGGCGCTTGATGACATTGTTAAAGGATTAACTGCAGCTCTTAGCGCTATTGTTGAACGTGATGGTAAGGGCGATATTGAAGCAATTGAAGGCGCAAATCACTAAAGCGTAGGTGATTTATTGTATGTTTTGGGTGTTTCTAAGTTTAGCGATTATTGGATTCATTCTATGCTTACTAGTTAGGCAGCATATTATTAAATATGGTTTTCCATTTGCTTATTGCTTAATTGGAATTATTGTTTCTAGTTTTGTCTGTTTAACGCAATTTGGTAATCATGATACAAATTTTGATTGGTATGGTTATCTAGTAATTGTGTTTATAGTTGAAACTTGGTATTTGTACCATTACTTTTTATTAAGATCATAAAAAGAGGCTAATGTAGCCTCTTTTAAGTAAGGTCAAGCACGTAAGGTGTTTGGCCTTTTTCTTTGTTTTTATAATCTTATCGTTTTACTTTTTATTGGCTGCAGTTGTAAGTACTGTTTCACTTAAAATGCAGCAATGGTTAGTTAATGCAATTGCTCAGAAAATTTTAGCCTCAGGAATTGGCTTGATTAATACGATCCTTATGGTACTGCATCAGTGATGACTACGTTATTAACGACATACGTTTTAATCGGAATCCAAAATTTTGTACTTGTTTGGTTCTGTCCATCTCATTAAAATAGTGATAAAAATTTTTGATTAGGGGTGAAGGTAAAAATGACAATAGGAGATCTGCTTAGGCAATACCGTATTAACCAAAATAAAACTTTGCAAGAATTTGCGGGTAATATAATTGATCGATCTTACTACGGAAAAGTAGAAAGAAATATACATCAAATTTCAGCGGAAAACTTAATTAATCTGCTTAGATATAATCAAATTGATGCTATAGAATTTATTGAAACTTTAGACCCAAATTATGAAAACTATCAAAGTCAGATTCAAATTCAAAGAAAGATAATGGAAGAAGCATATTATCAAGTAGATAAAGATAAACTAAAAAAGGTTAAATTAATGATTACAGAAAGTAAATTATCTGAAAAAGATAAAGAAATTCAAAATTTGATTGCTGATGGACTTTTAGAATTACTAAATCCGGATAAACCTAATCAAAAAATTAGAGATGAGATTAAGAAGAAAATTTTTGAAATTCCAAATTTCAATAGTACTAAGTTTATGCTGTATTGCAATTCTATGCGTTTCTATAGTTTGGCTGATAACGAAGCAATTGTTAGAAAGATAATTGAAAAGTATCAAGTGCGTGAATCTATGCTTGTTAAAAAATCTCTACTTTCTTTAGCTATTAATGTTTTAGTCCTTTCTATCGAAGAAAATAAATTTGAGAATATTGATTTTTATATTGATTTTGCTAATAAGGTTCCAACTAATCCTGATCTTTTCTTTTATAAAAGTGCTATGACCTTTTTTACTTATTTCATTCAATATAAAAAGAATCAAGATAAGTCTGCGTTGCAATATTGCGATGCTATAATAAAAAGTTTTTGTCTTGTAGGTATGCCTGAGTATGGGGAAGAGCTACGAAAGTTTAAGGATAAATATAAATAATGTAATATTGGGGAAATATGCCCGTTTTAATTTCTTTCACTATTTTATAATTTACGCTTAATCTCAACAAAATAATTAACTGAAAGAAGTGCAGGGTGATTAGAATGAATTTCATTAAATGGATATTAGGCTTAATAGCTATCAATGTAGTTGGCTTAGTATTGATAACAATTTATTCGGCCTATTATAGTTTTGGAACCATGCTATTTGGTGTTCACACTGCAGCTGCAGTTAAAGACTTTTGGAATACTGAAATCTTAATGGGTACTATATTTATTGTCTGTGTTAACGCACTTGCGGTAATTACTGCAGTAGCTAGACAGTTCAAGAAATAAATTGTTTTGAAAGGGATAATATTATGAAAAAATTAGTATTATTTTTTAAGATATTACTAGGAGTAGTTCCTTTCTTACCTTTATTTGTAGATGCTATTTTCAAAACAAACATTCGTGTGTCAATTATGAATATGACAATGCAGTGGCCATTGTTGATTAAAGTTCCTATTTTAGTCATGTGTATTTCAGCATATCTATATTTCTGGTATGCAATTTTTAAAGAGATCCAAAATAGCCTATGAAAAATATAAAATTAATCAGTTATTCTTACAGTGTAACAATAACTTTTACGCTACTAGCAGTGCTAAATTTAACATCATGGTGGGGAAGTCTTCCTTATCGTATGGGAATGGTGCTAATGAATATAGTTGTTGGTACAAGTATGGAATATTTAGTTAATAGATATTCTGTTACAAAGAGAATAAATTTATTTAAAGGGCTAGTAGCTTTGGTATTACTAGTTACGAATATAGTCTGGATTGTTGCCGCTATGATTTGATCGTACAAAGAACGCAGTTTTAAACTGCGTTTTTTATTATGCCTGTTAAGTGATCGTGACTATATATTGGGATTGTTTAAAAAATGAATGTAGACGCTATGTTAAAAATTGTATTTTTTTCGCTGAGTTTTTAAATACTTAAACATATCTAGGTAGGTGGTGGCTTGCACACTGCACCCTAAATCTAAAACTTCTGAAATTAATGTAAGTATTGGTTTGTCATCACCATTTCTCATGTAATCAATTGCCTTTTGCAAATAAGTCAAGGTTAGAGTAAAAAACATTAAATATTGTGGTAATTCGATTTTTTTAAGTTCTTTGACTAATTTCTGAGCATAAGACAATTCATTAAGTGAAATCAGCCGTAAAATGCCATCTGATAAACTTCCCATAATGATTTCTAAGTTAAAACTAGTTTCAGCTTCTTTAAGACGGTTAATATTACGAATGATTTGCATTGAACTACCATAAATTTGCTTAGGATTGAATAGAAAAATTGATGCACCAAACGCTGAAATATAGTATTGACTCCATAAATTGACTTTTGAAAAAATTGCAAAAAGCTTTTTTTGGTCAATAGGAGGCAAGTAATTTTTATGTTCGATGATAAAAAGTTGATTACATAGATTAGCAGCCATAAATAAGTCAAACTTATTATGATTTTTATGATACTTAGTTAGTTGTTTTTGTGTAACTCGTTTGAGAAACGGAATATTTTCTTTTTCAGTAGCTTCAGAAAGCTCAGGATCTATTTCGGGTCGTGGTGAAAATTTGGACCAACCCATAAATTCATGACTAGTAATGTGAATTCTATTTAGTAATTTCATTGCCGTACTAAATTCAACCTCGACTTGATCATTTTCCCAGCGTGATAGTTTTGATTCAGAACAGATTCCGCTGCAAGCTTCTTTTTGCGTAATACCTTGTTCTAAGCGTAATTCTTTGAATTCATGACCATACATTTTTTCATTCTCCAAAAACTAACTTGCAGATCTGCAAGAGATTCATTTTTAAGTATAATCTCATCATATACTCTTATCAACAAGTTTAAATCGATGAGGGGATGAAGAAGATGCTGTTTAAGTATTCAAATAAATTTAGATTCATATTGATGATTATCTTTGGTTTAATTGCTAGTTTTCAAAATATTATTATGGCCAATGTTGTGCAAACACTAACTAATATTGCTACTAATAAGAACTGGGGCAAAATTACACAATTTTTGATTATTATCATTGTAGCATTAGTTGTTACCTTAATTGCAAGCCTAGTATTTAACAGATTGAAAACTAATACAATTAAGGAAACTAACACTTATTTAAGAACACATATTTTGAGTGGAATGCTAGAAGAGTCAAAAGACGAAAATAATGATAGTTTAGGATTTTTAACTAATGATTTTAAACTACTTGAAACTAATCGTTTTAATGCTCAAATTGAAATTATTATGCAGATTTTTTCGTTAGTATTAGCACTAGGCTATGCTTTAGCAGTTAATTGGCTACTTACATTACTATTCCTAGTTGGATCTTTTATTCCAATGGTTGTTTCTAATGTTTTTCAAAAGCCTATTCAAGAATCTTCTGAAAAGTGGACTAGTGCTAATAGTAAGTATGTTAATCAGACTAAAAACTTCTTAGCAGGTGTTGAAACGCTACATTTATATGATGGTCAAAATCAGGCGGTTGCTAAAAATAAACAAACAATTTCTAAGCTAGAACAAGCATTGAGTAATATGAATCTCTTAAACCTTGATACGAACTCATGGATTAATTTTGTTGGGAATATTGTTACATTTTTGATGCCATTTCTATTTGGAATTTATTTAGTTGTAAAAGGACAAACAAGTTTAGGAGCTTTATTTGCAATTGTGCAATTAGCCAATTCATTTATAAATCCAATTTTATTTATCTTAGATGATAGAAGTAAATTGTCTACTACTAAGAAGATTGTTGAGAAGGTTAATGACTTTTTAGATAAAGAAAAAGATGCAGAAAATAGAAAAGTTGTAAGTTTACAGGATTTACAAGTAGAAGATTTGATCTTAAAGAGAGATGGTAAGCAATTAGCTACTGGGATTGACTTAAACATCAAGTCAGGTAAGAAAATTGCTGTCATTGGACCATCTGGAGCAGGAAAGTCGACTTTATTGCAGTTCTTACTATATGGAAAATATGGAAAAGCAGAGGCGATTAGATTAAATGATAAGAGAGTAAAAGCTGGTACATTTCCAGACTTATTCTCATATGCAAGCCAAGCACCGGTTATTTTTGCGGATAGTCTATTGTTTAATTTGACTTTAGGAAAAAACATTTCCCCGAAAAAGGTAGAGGAAGTTTGCGATAACTTGGACTTGAGCGAATTAGTTAAAGAAAAAGGCTTTGACTATCAATTAGGAGAAGCAGCCGATAAATTATCAGGTGGACAACTAGCACGGATTGAGTTAGCAAGAGCAATTTTAATGAAGCGCCCAGTGTTATTACTTGATGAAATTAATGCTTCCCTTGATAAGAAAACTTCTGATATAATTCATAAATATTTATTAGCTTCAAAGTTAACTTTTATTGAAGTGATTCACCACTATGAGGAAGATGAATTGAAGCAATATGACGAAATACTTGACTTGAAGGAACATATTTAGATGAATTGGAAGAAAACATTATTTAGTATTGGCATTATTGTAATTATATTAGTTGGAGGATTGACAATGTTTAATGTAGCTAATCAAAAAGTTGTTAATCAGGATTATTCACTTTCTAAATTTACTAAAGTAGATATAGATATTCCAACAGGAGATGTAGTTTTAAAAGCAGGAAATAAATATCATGTTAGTTACTCTGGATTAGAAAAAAATGTCCCTAAAGTTGAGATTAAAGATAGTAAATTAAAAATTAGTTTTAAGAATCAAATTACCCACATTCGTTTATTTAACTTTAAGCAATTAAATTCTAAAATCGTCATTGAAATGCCGAAAGAACAATTAGAAAGCTTAAATGTTGATAATTCAAATGGTAATTTTAGTGCTGATTATTTAGCAGTGAAAATAGGCGATATTGATTTATCAAACGGCAATATCGATATTAAAGATTTGAAGACTAAAGATGGGATTAGTTTTGATACTTCAAGAGGAAATATTAGAGTTGAGAGCAGTAATGCGACTGGTTATGATCTAGATACTTCTCTTGGGAAAATTACAATTAGTGGTAAAAAACATGGTGATTCCTTTGAAAAGAATAGTGACTCTAGGAATGTTTTAGAAGCAGACACTTCTTTGGGTAGTATTTCAATAAATTAGAATATAAAAAAACGAATTAGCTATTTGTTGATTAAATCAACGGCTAATTCGTTTTTATTTTAGTGATTTTTTATGCCACGTTTAATGTAGTAGTTCAAGATAAATGGTGAGAGGACAGTGGTGATAATAATTACCAGGATTAAACTTGAGTAAATATCCTCTGGGAAGAGGTGGTGCGTAATTCCGATTTGAGCAACAATCAAGGCTACTTCACCACGTGATACCATCCCAGCACCAACGATGTTTCCCTCATTTTTGGTAAAGCCAAATAATTCACTTGAATATTTACCAGCCCAGAACTTAGATACGACAGCTAAAATTGTCATTACAATAATGAACCAAATATCTTTAATAAAACTAGCAAATGTCATTGAAAGACCAATATTTACAAAAAATACTGGAATAAAAATTGAATATCCAATTGCACTAACTGAAGATTGAACTTCTTTATATTGCGGAGTTTGTCTGATTGCAAGACCGCCAAAAAAGGCCCCTACAACCGCACTTAAACCTACAAAGTCAGCTGCCCAAGCCATTGATAAGGCAAGTACAAGTGATCCAATAACTACAGCATAATCGACTTCAATTTTTTCAGCTAATTTCATAAAATATGGTGCGATGAATTTGAAGATAATCCAGACTACAACAAAATAGATTACTTCAATTAATAAATTAAGAAAGAAATTATTAGTTAAACCACTTTTACCGCCTTCATGACTAAAGGTAGTAAATAAACTAAGCACAATTACTGCTAAGATATCATCAACCACAGCTGCTCCTAGAATAGCTGTACCAGCTCGGGTATGAATTTGATTAGCTTCTTGCAACACAACAACTGAAATTGAAACACTAGTAGCCGCAAATACAATTCCGATAAATAGGGCTTCAAGGAAGTTCATTCCAAATAAGTAGCTTGCAATTCCCATGAAGAAAACTGGTAGGATAACGCCAATTCCAGCAACAGTGAAACTTAGATTGAAATATTTCTTCAATAATTCTAAGTTACTTTCTAGCCCAGCTAAGAACATCAACAGAATTACACCAAACTCTGAAAAGAGCGAAATGATTTCGTTTGGCTTAACTAGACCTAAAATGGCTGGTCCTAATAAGATTCCTGATAATAATTGACCAATAACTGCTGGCATATTAAGACGAGAAAAAAGTTGTCCTAATAATGTAGTAGCCAGCAGAATTAAAATTAATTCTCCTAAAAAGTGCATTTCTTTCAACTTTCTATAACTTTGTGGCAAAATAAAAAACTTTCAAGCGCTTATTGACCCAAATAAGCAAATCTTGAAAGTTTTAAATAAAACCCAACCACTAATGAAAAATATTTAACTAAATTTTAGTTTAGCTAAAAACTTTCTTGGTTGCAAACTAGTTTTTTTATTTTTCTAATCCTGTTTGTTTAGGATTGGTTGGCTTAGTTTTAGCAAGAAGAGCAAGCAAGATAGTAATTAAGTCGACTACTTCTTGTAAAATTGCACCCCAGAATGCTGGAATGATACCGGTAAAGGCAATCAATTCAATTAAGATAACGATACAAATTGCGGTAATAATATCAACGTGGGCAACTTTCATCGTATGTTTAGAAATTGCGACAGCATCGTTAACTTTAGAAATATCATTAACCATAATAACTGCATCGGCACTTTCGCTAGCAGCGGTTGCACCTTTAGCACCCATAGCGATACTAACATCAGCAGCCATTAAACTAGGTGCGTCATTAACACCATCTCCAACCATGGCAACTGGTCTGAGATTAGGTTTAACATCTCTAATAGCCTGAATCTTTTGAGCAGGAAGCAAATCAGCGTGAACTTCGCTTTCTCTAATTCCGGCTTCTGTAGCAACTTTGTCGGCTACAGATCTACGGTCACCAGTCAGCATCATAATTTGCTTGATACCTTGACGGCGAAGACGAGCGATTGTTTCTGGGGTGTTTTTTCTGATTTGGTCTTGGAAAGTAATATATCCAGCAAATTTATTGTCAATTGAAACAAAGACAGCTGTTGATTGAACTGTGATTTTTTCTTGATCAGGATCAACGTAGGCAAGTTTACCAACTTTTACTAGTTTACCGTCTACTTCACCGCTAACACCCTTAGCAGTAGCCTCTTTTAAGTTGGTAACTGGCTTAATTAAGTTTTTATCTGTACTCTTTACTAGTGAGGTTGCGATAACGTGACTTGATTGTTGTTCAACGCTAGCTGCCAAACCTTGTAATTCTTCTTTTGAAATTGAGCTATCTTTTGCTAAAACGACTTGGTCAATAACTAGTTGGTTTTCGGTTAAAGTACCGGTTTTATCAAAAGCAAAAGTTAGGGTACGAGATAACTTTTCAAGCGTAGTACCAGACTTTACAATAATGTGGCTACGCGACATTGAACTCATGCCTGAAACCATTGCAACTGGCGCAGCAATTAACAATGGACAAGGCGAAGCAACAACCATAACTTGTGCAAAACGTAAGAAGTGACCTTGCCAACCTAGTGCTGGATTAGTTACAGCAGAAGTAATCATAGCTGCAATACCAATAATTAAAGAAATAATGGTAAATGGTACAGCGTAGCGGTCAGCCATTTTAACGAATTTAGCAGGTTTTGCTTCTGAAGACTTAACTAAGGCAACGATTGATTGATATTCAGAATCTTTAGCAGCTTTAGTAACTTTCATTTCTACTGCTGCATCCCCATTAATTGATCCTGACATTAAGTCATCGCCGACTTTTTTATCTACTGGAACTGATTCACCAGTTAATGAAGATTGGTCAAAACTAGAATTACCTTTAATGATTTCTCCATCAACAGGAACTTGACTACCTGGCTTAATTAAGACAATGTCGCCAATCTTTAAATCGTCAACTTTAACTTCTTCAATCTTGCCATTGACTAACTTATCAGCAATTCTTGGTGAGTTTTGTAATAAAGAACGTAGTTCCTTGTCTGCTTGACTGGTAGCGTAATCTTCAAGTGAGTCACCACCGGTAAGCATGATTAAAATCATCCAAGCTGCCCAATAGTCGCCAACAATCATTGTTGAAACCACGGCAATAATTGCTAAGATATCTACACCCCAGCGTCCTGATTCAAGCGTATGAATCATTTCACGGAGCATTGTAATTGCCATAAAAATTCCGAAGATATCAATTAAGATACCTGAGATTGGCCATGTACCAATTTTAGGAGCTCCACACAGAAAGTCTAAAATTGCTGCAATGACACCAATTCCGAGAATTGTGAAAAATTTCCATTGATGTCTCATTAGCTTTACCTCCAACTAAATTAACAATAATACTAAAACATTATTACTATACCACTTAATAGATTAAATTTAAGCAATTTAGCTTGTTTCGCTCGGATCGCTCTTTTTAGTAATGTCATATTTGTCATCAATTGAATGAGTTACGTAATTAAACGCCTTAATCCATTCTCTTCTTGTAAGTAATCCTTGAAAAATATTGTTGTCATTTACAACTGGAATAAAAGGATTATCAACTAAAAGATGCAGCTGCGTTTCAAGATTAGTATGGGCAAAATTGATCGTTTCGAAGTCTGTTTGCATTACGTCTTTGACTTTCAAGTCTGATAAAGGTTCGATAACGATATTATCAGGCGTTAGCATCTTATCTGTAATCATTGATAAGCTAATTAAACCAACTACTTTTTGATTCTTATCTAAAACTGGAATTTTTGAGTATTTCATTTTAGTAAGAATTAAAAATGCATGGTAGAGTGGATTTTCATCTTCTACGAATGCAATTCTGGAGGCAGGGATGATAAATGAGCCTGCTTTTTCTTCAATCAAGGATTGAATTGATGGTGAGAACATAATAATCCTTCCTATGCTTAAATAATTAATTTCTAAAATTTGTATTCCCTTTCACTTCTATTATAGGAAAGTCTTGGAAATAAGCCCATAAAAAAATCCGCGCTGGGAAAGACGCGGATTTCAGATATATAAGTATAGGATCAGTCAAAGACTGATAAATGTATTCAATCTACTTGGAGGAGTAAGAATGAAAATAAAAAGTTGGATGTTAATGCTAATAGCGATGGGGTTTTTGTTTTCCCCCGTTGCTATGGTTTATATATTAGAGGGAAAATGTGAACAAATTGTGACGTTTTTTATTAAAAAAGTTAAATTTGTTAAAAAAGCTGGGATAAATTATAAACTTGCACCCCAAAGGTTGTTTCCTAACTCATTTAGAGAGAGGAGTTTATGGTATAGCTTTTCTTCTTCAGGAGTAAAAGTGATATTATCAGAAAATTTTACAACTGGTGCGCGATTGAAGAAATATTGGAGCTGACCGGTGAAAGCAACGCCATTGCTTGATTTAATAGTTGTTAGACTATCTTTAAGAAAGTTAGTAAATTCTGAATTTGAATTTGTTTCATTAAGTAGGTCAGTTAACCTGGTCATTGTAATAATAATTTCATCTTTAGAAACCATCTTTTTCACCTTCTGCATATTTCGATAAATTTAGGAATTATTCTCTGTAAGATAATCGTATTATGAAAGCTGACTTTATACAATTGTTTTTTGATGAAAATATACAATTGGTATACTAATAATATTAAAGCGATCTCCTTAATGTATAAATCCTTTATATAAGTGTAAATAATATTGAAATATATATTTAAAAATTTCATTGATATTTATAATTGGTATGATAAAATTTAATTAGATGAAGGCGCTTTCTGAGAAATAAACTTTTAAAACTTTTTTTCTAAACTTGGAGGTAAATATCATGAAAAAGAGTAAATTATTCTTGGCGACTGCATTTATTCCTGTTATGACAGGAGCTGCATTATACTTTAACAGTAATACCGTTTCTGCTGCTACTCCCGGCTGGTATGATCCAATGCCTTGGAATTCAACAGTAGAGTGTAAAAAAGGTTATGCTTATGGTCCAAAGAATTTAAATAACGGTAAATGTAGAATTAATTGGCAAAGTGTTGCAGACAATATTGTTCAGACTGCAACTACTGGGTGGATTGGACGTCATTAAAATGGAATATCAAGAATATATCAGTTTGCTTGAAGCATTTCGATTAAGCTTGACGGCAGAAAATGATCCTGAAGTTAATAAAATAGTTGATCAAATAAATGAAACTGTTGCTAATTTAAAAACAGGGAAATATCATGCAATGGCTTTAACACAAGAAGTTTTTGAAGTAATAGATTTAGTAAATAAAGATATGGCATTCAATGGCTTAAAATTCAATTCATATCAGAGTAAGGTTTGGAATAGATTAAAGGAACAAGCATATCGAAGCTATGCAAAGGATAGGAATGCCTTGGGATTTTCTGGAGCATTTGGAGTAAGCTCTTAATTCTGGTAAAACGAATGGAAGCAGAAGTTAAAGAAGCAATTGTATTGCTTAAAAATTTAGAGTATCAATTAAAGCATGAGACATATGGAGATTTAAACAAATTTACTGATTTTGCTGAATTATATCAAGTTATTGATGAAACAATATTTGATTTACAGAATACGAAGTATGAGGGAATAACCTTATCTGTTCGAGTTGGAAAAACAATGAGCTACATCAATGATGCACTTGCTTTTAGGGGACTGCGTCTTTCTAAAAAACAATCAGAAGCATGGAATTTGTTTGTGCATCCAACAGATAAAAAATTGCAAAAGAATGAAATAATATTCAAATTAATCAATGAATTTGGTGTCTGGTGAGAAATGCAGTATCAAGAATATATCAGCTTACTCGAAGCATTTCGATTAAGTTTAACAGCTGAAAATGATCCTAACATTGTTCAAATAGTTGAACAAATAAATAAAACCGTTGCTAATCTAAAAACAGGCAAATATCACGCTGTCGCTTTAACATCACAATTATTTGATGTTGTTAGTTTAGTTGAAAATTTAATGGCGTTTAATGATTTAAAATTGAATACTTTTCAAAGCAAGGTTTGGAATAAGTTAAGAGATGCCACCTATCAAAGATATACTAAAGACGGTAACTTACTTAATTTCATTCCATTTCCTTAATAATCATCAGTACAAGAAAAGAGAATCCATAATCAGGATTCTCTTTTTTAATGCGCTAAAAAGAAAACGACCTATGCTGGGAAGTGCATAAGTCGTTTCAAGGATAGATAATCAGCCTTTAAGCTGATCTTGTTATTATTCAATCTACTTGGAGGAGTAAGAATGAAAATAAAAAGTTGGATGTTAATGCTAATAGCAGTGAATTATTATTAATCCACTACTACAATTAATATATTATAGTACAAACTAGAACCAAATATAATATACTTGCTTAATTTTTTATTTTCATATAGTAAATGGACTGTTCAGGTATAATATCGAATTAAGGAAGTTGTTTATTAGGTAGGGAAAGCTAATGAAAAGATTTTTAAAGATTCTGTTTAAACTAATCTTAATTTTGGCAATTATTGCTGGGGCTAGTTATGGCGGTTACTATGGCTATCAGCAATATCAAAAGCGAGAACAGGCAAAAGCAACGTTTACTTCTAGACCTGATGTAGAAAAGGCAAAGGATGGCACAAGCATTAGCCCAGGTCATCATAATTTGGCTTACTTTAAGAAGTTATTGAATGAAAAGTATCCTGATGTCTATAGTGCAGCATATGAAACGCCACGTGCTAGTAAAATTGGTAGCAGTGTCGTAATCCCAGGACAAGTTGTAACGCCAAGCTATGATTTCAATAAAAAGAAAATTACAGATACAGATTCGATGACTCCTCAAGGATTAACTGTAGCGGGGAAGTACTTATTAATTACAGCTTACGATTCAACACATAATCATCGCTCAGTTATTTACTGTTTAGATAAAAAAACTGGTAAATATTTGAAGACTATTCAGGTTTCTGGATCTCCGCATTTAGGTGGTATTGCTTATGATCCAACTGCTAAAAATATTTGGGTAACAGGTAGTCAAGATGATTCTTCGGCCCTAATGTCTTTTTCATTAAAGAAACTAGAGAAATACAGTTATAATAAGAAAAAGCAACCTATTCAATATGACAATGTCATTGCTTTGCCAACGATTGAAAGAGCATCTTGTGTAACTTATTATGATAATCAATTGTTTGTTGGCTTTTTTAATACAGATGGTCAAGGACAAATTGCTAGTTATCCGATTGCTCGTTCAGGGAACTTTAAGGGAACAATCACTAGTGACCAAATTAAGGCAGTAACTGGTCAAGTATCTTGGGCCTTAGGTTCTGGAAGTGCCTCAATGGATCGACAGATTCAAGGAATTGCCTTTTATCAAAATTGGATTATTTTGAGTCAGTCTTATGGAAGAAAGGATTCTAAGTTATACTTTTTCCCAATTTCAGCTTTAAACTATCTAGATGAAGGAAATGCAGAAAAAGTTGTAGTTATGCCGCCATATTTAGAACAAATTTATGTTCAAAATGGTCAGCTATTAATGTTATTTGAATCTGGTGCAAAGGCTTATGCACGTGATCAAATTATGATTGTCGATCGAATTTTATCAGCAAATATCAATGCCTTATTAGGGGGTTAAAATGGTTAAGAAGATAGCTTTTTGGGTACGATTAGCAGGCTGGAGTGGCTTGATATCAGGAAGTAGTGTTTTAATGCTGTATCAATATTCGCATAGCAGCTTGTTTTTAATAAACCTTATTACAATTGTTTTATTCTCGGCCTATGCTTTAGCAAATGCCAATGATAAAAAGTGGGAAAATCCTGATTGGCTTTTAAAGGTAATCTTAGTAGTGTTAGTGTTTGTTTCGATTTTACCGACTATTTTCTTAGGAATTGGTTATTTTATTGAAAGAAAACGTAATCAATAATAGTGAACTATCCATAACTAAGGCTATTTTTGGTATAATTACTTCTGTTCATGCTATTTTTCTAAGAAATAGTAAAAATGTTAACCTGTTTTATAACAATGTTGTAAAATTTAGAAAAAAGATTACGAGGTGTAAGCATGGCAGAAAATAAAGATAAGCAAAATAATACAAAGAAAAAAGAGATCGGCCTATTCATTGCCAAAACTCTCTTTTACTTTGCAGTGCTTGTAGTGCTAGTTTACTTGTACTCATATAGCGGCATTGGGGCTGCAAAATTTATTTATAAAGATTTCTAGAACTGAAAGGGTCGCATTAAATGATTAAAGATGTAATCAAGACAATCGATCAAATTGCTACTGAAGATCCAAAGCGGATCGCCTATGATTATCTTGGCGAAACTAATACTTATGGAGACTTGAAAGCTCGCTCAGATGCATATGCAGCTAAGATTAGCGAATTAGATCTTCCCGAAAACGCCCCAGTAATGATTTGGGGTGGTCAAACCTTTGAAATGATCGCCAGTTTTCTTGGTGCTGTAAAAGCGGGACATGCTTATATTCCAATTGCTAGTTATTCTAATAGTGAACGTTTATTAATGATTCAGGAAGTTTCTGAATCACCTTTGGTAATTGCAATTGATAAGCTTCCAATTGAAATGGATAATATCAAAGTTTTAACTCCTGAGGAAGTTTCTGACAATCACGCAGAGATTGAGCAAAGTAAATTTGTAAGTGGGGATGATAACTTCTATATTATCTTTACTTCAGGTACTACCGGTAAACCTAAGGGTGTGCAAATTAGCCATGATAACTTGCTGAGCTTTGTAAATTGGGAGTTAAATGACTTTTCACTTCCAGATCAACCTAGTTTCTTAGCACAAGCTCCATACTCTTTTGACTTATCTGTCATGAGCTTATATCCTGCTTTAACTGCAGGTGGCAAGTTAGTAGTGTTACCTCATAATGTAACTGAGAACTTAGGCCAGTTATTTAAGACTTTGCCACAATTAAAATTTAATGTCTGGGTTTCAACACCATCATTTGTAGAGATGAGCTTTTTAGATCCAACTTTTGACGCGAAGCACCACCCAGAATTAACTCATTTTTTATTCTGCGGTGAAGAATTAAGTCATAAAACAGCAAAAATGCTTAAGATGAAATTCCCAGATAGTCATATTTTCAACACTTACGGCCCTACAGAAACAACTGTTGCTGTTACTCAAGTAGAAATTACTGATGATATTTTGAGCAAGTATGATCGCTTACCAATTGGTGTTTCTAAAGAAGATACTAAAATCTCAATTGATACTTCAAAAGGTGAAGAAAAGGATCAAGGCGAAGTTATTATTGAGGGACCTAGTGTTTCAAAAGGCTATTTAAATAACCCAGAAAAGACTAAGGCTGCTTTCTTTAAAGACGGAGAGCATTCAAGCTACCGTACTGGAGATTTAGGATTTTTAGATGGCGATATGCTCTTTTATCGCGGAAGAATAGATTTCCAAGTTAAGTTCAATGGCTATCGTATTGAGCTAGAAGAAATTAACTTCTATCTCGCCAAGAACCCATTAGTGCGTTATGGCGTTGTTGCTCCTAAGTACAATAAAGACCACAAGGTTCAACAACTAGTTGCTGTAGTTGAATTAGCTGATGGAGTGCGAGAAAAGTACGATGATGCTGAATTGACTAAAAAGCTACGTGAGTCTTTAAGTCAAGATATTATGCCATATATGCTTCCTCAACGCTTTATCTATCGTGATGAAATGCCAATTTCTCAAAACGGTAAGGTAGATATTAAACAAGTAATTAAGGAGGTAAATAACGCGTGATCAACATTCAGCCATATAGTAATCCGCGTTACTTCGTCATTCTTTTTATTGCGCTTTTGCCATTAATTATTGGTTTATATCATGGTCGGCGCTTTAAGACTTATGAAGCTTTCGTTTCATTACTATTCTTGTTTTTGATGTTTAATGGTAAGGACTGGATACAGGGAGTCCAACTGATTGGATATATTATTTTCCAATTTTTAATTACTTTTGCTTATCAAAAGTATGTTAATTCTGGAAAGAATAAGACCTCTGTTTTTTGTTTAGCCGTTATCTTAGCAATTTTGCCTTTAGCAGCGGTAAAGATCGCACCATTAGCACACAATAAGACTGCTGATTTAATTGGATTCTTCGGAATTTCATATTTAACTTTTAAGACAGTGCAAGTTATTATGGAACTTCGCGATAAAACTATCAAAAAAGTTGATCCAATTACGTATGCAAGATTCCTCCTCTTCTTCCCAACTATTTCCTCAGGTCCTATTGATCGTTATCGGAGATTTAAGGAAGACTATGATAAGGCGCCAGAGAGAGACAAATATATTGAAAACCTAAAATTTGGGACAAGATATATTTTCCAAGGTTTCTTGTATAAATTTATTATTGGTTATGTCTTTGGTACTTTGTGGTTGCCGCAATTAGCTAGAGATGCACTATTTTATGGTCAAGCCAATGGTGGTCTACGTTTATCTTGGGCTCTTCTTGGTTATATGTACTGCTATAGTATGTATCTCTTCTTTGACTTTGCAGGATATTCTTTATTTGCTGTAGGTACTTCATATTTCATGGGAATTAGAACTCCGATGAACTTTAATAAACCATTTATTTCTCAAAATATTAAAGATTTCTGGAATAGATGGCATATGACTCTATCTTTCTGGTTCCGTGACTTTATCTTTATGCGTTTTACATTCTTTGCAATGAAGCATAAATTGGTAAAGAATAGAATTAGATTATCGCAACTCGCATATTTAGTAGATTTCTTAATTATGGGCTTTTGGCATGGCTTAACGTGGTACTATATCGTATATGGTATTTACCATGCTTTGGCAATTATCATCAACGATATTTGGCTAAGATTTAAGCGCAAGCACCGTAAGCAAATTCCACATAATAAGTTTACTAAGTGGTTTGCGATCTTCTTAACATTTAATGTTGTTTGTTTCAGTTTCCTAATTTTCTCAGGTTTCTTGAGTACATTATGGTTTGGCTGGAAGTAATTTATTATTTTTGAAAGGATTTTCTTAATTATGGATACAAAGCAAGCTGTTTTAGATATTTTAAATGAATTAACTGGTGAAGATTTAAGTGATCAAATGGATGAAAACATTTTTGAAAATGGTTTGTTAGATTCCATGGCAACTGTTCAAATGTTACTTGAATTACAAGATAAATGTGGTGTTACTGCACCAGTTTCAGAATTTCACCGTGAAGATTGGGACACTCCAAATAAAATCATTGCAAAGGTAGAAAGCTTAAGAAATGAGTAATAAACGCAAACTGTGGCAGATTTTTGGCCCAGTTCTTTGTGCTTTCATTTTGCTAGTGATCTTATTTTTGATTCCATGGCAAAATGGTGAAAAGTCAGATAATGCTTTATTTAAAGCTTCAGTTTCACAATCTCAGACTGTTTTTAAGGGACAATCAATTAAGCAAGCCGCTTTTGAAAAAAACTATGTTCCATTTTATGGCTCTAGTGAATTATCAAGAATGGATGCTTTGCACCCAAGTGTTTTAGCTTATAAATATAAGAGAAATTATCGACCTTTCTTATTGGGAGGACCGGGAAGTCAATCATTAACCCACTTTTTCACTATGCAAGAAACAGTAAATCAACTTTCTAATAAGAAGGCTGTATTTATTATTTCTCCGCAGTGGTTTACTAAACAGGGACAAAATCCAGCTGCTTTTGGCATGTACTTTTCTCAGCTTCAAGCTGTTGACTGGATTTTAGGTGCTAAAGATAGTGTTGCTACGCGCTATGCTGCAAGACGTTTATTAGATATGCCTGCTGGAACTGCTAGTGAAACTACGAAGTATGCTTTAATGACATTAGCTTCAGGACAAAAACTGTCTAAGTATCAAACCTTATACTTGAAGGCTAGACGTCGAATGCTAGCTAATGAGGATAACTTCTTTTCTTCTATAGGGATGACTAACAATATCCCTAAGATTCAAAAAGAAGCTGGTAAATTACCAGGTACTTACGCATATGATAATTTGCGTCAATTCGCTAATGAACAAGGTAAGCAAGGTACTACGAACAATAAATTCGGTATTTCTAATGGTTTCTTTGATAAGAAACTAAATAATAAGCACTTAAAGAAGTTAAAAGATTCCCAGCGAAGCTTTGACTACACTAAGTCGCCAGAATATGCTGACTTTGAATTAGTATTAAATGAGTTAGCTCATGAACATGTGAATGTCCTGTTTATTATTCCACCAGTTAATGAAAAATGGGCTAAGTACACCGGCTTATCTCAAACAATGTATCAAGAGTGCGTTGCTAAAATTACTAAACAACTTACTTCTCAGGGCTTTAACAATATCGCCGATTTATCAAAAGATGGTGGAAAGAAGTTCTTCATGGAAGATACGATTCACCTTGGCTGGAACGGTTGGTTAAAAGTAGATCAATATGTTAAGCCATTTATGGAAGAAAAGAACCATCCGGTTAATTACAAACTTGATAGTTACTACTTCACTAAAGCCTGGGGTAATAAATCTGACGTAAAAATGCCAAATACTAAAAGTAAGGTAGCGACAGATATAAAAAAAAACTAGCACAGGCAGGAATTATTGGTAACGTCTTGGCGATTAAGAATAATAAAGTAATTCTTAATGAGTCAACTGGCTATGCTAATATCAGTAAAAAAGTGCGTAATACGCCGAAGACTGCTTTTTTCATTAATTCAGTCAATAAAGTTTTTACTGGTACTTTAGTCATGAAACAGGTTGAGCGAAAGAAACTAAAGCTTAGTGACAAATTATCGAAATTTTATCCTCAAGTTCCGCATGCTAATCAAATAACGATTGAGCAGCTTCTAACTATGGAGGCTGGTTTACGAGGAAAAGATGAGTCAAATTATGGGACTCCTGTCTTCAAAAACAACCAAGCAGGGATTAAGTATGACATCAAGCACAATGTAATTTTTGATAAACGGCACTATAATCAACGTGTATATTCGTCAATTAATTACATTTTGTTATCAGGTATTTTGGAAAAAGTAACTCATCGTTCTTATGAAAACCTTGTGAAAGATACTTATATTAAAAAATTGGGTCTGTCTGAAACTGAGTTTTATTGGGATATTCCTAAGAATAAGCAAATTAAGGTTACAATCCCTTATACAAAGAGCTCTCAGGGATACTTAGTCCCGCACTTTATCTCAGCTGATAAGGTACATGGGGACTTAGGAGCAGGATGCTTGGTAATGTCCAATAAAGACCTGTATCGAGCTACTAGTGCTATTTTAAATGGAGAAATAATCAAACCTTCTTCGGTACAAAAAGTCTATACTCCTTCTGATCCTGCTAAGTATAATGCTGGTTTTTACAATTTCCCTGATTTTCATTCTTCAAATGGTTCTGGAGATGGTTACACAACATACTATCGAATTTCTAATGATACAAGGGATGTATTAGTGATTCAGTCTAATTATCCGGTTAAGGATTATTTTAAAGTAAGACAGATGTGTAATGATCTTATGGAAAATTTGATAAAGGCTGCTTCATAGAGATGGAAACATGTTTTCCATCTCTTTTTTGCCATTTAAGCATCGCTAAAACTGGTTGTGTAAGTAAGATTGCTGTGCTAAGATTTACCTGTACCGTTGTAACAAAGTGCGTTTTCTACGGTAGCGAAAACGTCGCTTTTTATTTGGTCAGAATAACGGTACCTAACACTGTGTGAGCCTGATTCCGATGTTGGTGGAATTAGGCTTTTCTTATGAAATTAGATAAAATAAAAGATCGCTATTTAGCGATCTTTTTCTTGTTATAGGCATTAATCATTGCAAATAGAAGGACGGAAATTAAAACTAGAATGGTACAAAAGATAAATAAAACTAAGTAAGAAAAATTATCAATTACTAAGGCACCAATTAGTGGTCCCAAAGCACGGCCAGCTGAAGTAACTGATTGGACAATACCTTGATATTTTCCCTTATCTTTATTACTTGCCCGATCATTAACAAAAGTGGAGACAGCAGGAAAGGCTAAAATTTCTCCGCAAGTAAGGACAGCCATAGCTAAGACAAAGCTGAAATAGTGATTTGCTCCGATTAGCAACAAGAAAGCTAGTCCAAATAGACTAAAGCCAATATATAAACGACCGTGTAAGTGCTGAGTTAGCCAATCGTCGAAGTAAGTTAAAAGAGGTTGAATGAGTACGATTAAAACAGCATTTAAAGTCCAAAGCAAACTGTATAAACGCACACTCATATGTAAGCCTAACATGTAGGAAGAAATGTTCGAGTTCCATTGCTCATATGCAATCCACGCTGCTAGAACACAAATTAAGATAGAGAAAATAGCTTTTTTTGCACCATAGGGAATTTTTTCTTGATATTCTGATTCAGCTACTTTTTTACCTTTTGCAGCATGAGCCTGATTTAAACCGCGATATTCAAGAAAAACCACGATACTTAAGAATGCAAACATAATAAAGGCAAGTAGAAAAATATAAGTAATACCAAAGGGTAAAATAAATCCAACCATTAACGAGCCAAATACTAGTCCTAGGTTTTGTGTAAAATATAAAACATTAAAAACATAAGAAGCATTTCGACTCCTAATTAGAGTAGCGATAGAATTTAGACCAGTAACTACGATCCCATTCCCTAAGCCTAGAGTAATTAACAAGATTGGATATGCTGGCCAGCCATGAAAGAGGACTAATAAAAAAGTGGATAGTGTAGAAATGCTTACACCAGTTAAAAGCGTTTGATATGGATGCCACTTATCAAATAAAAAGCCACCTAGTGCATTTCCTACCATTGTAAAAGCTGAGTTAATAAATAATACAATACCAGCTATAGTAAGAGACTCATGAAGATAATTGTGAATATAAATTGTAGTTAGTGGCCAAATAAAACTAACGCCAGTATTGATGATTAAAGAACCAGCAAATAGCCAAATTAACTTAATAGGGTCTAGCGCATGCTTTTTTAACATGGGTGTTCCTCCTTTTAAATTAAGATTTATCGTATAAAAAGAAGCTGACGTTTGTCAGCTTCTTTTTAATAATGCTACTTTCATTTTGACCTAAGATAGTCTTTTATGCAATCCATATTAAGCATCGCCGTTCATCCAGCTGCTATTAAAATTACGAAGAACTTCATCTGCTGGAAAAGCATCTTTTCCTGTATGCTTTATTGCTTCATGAACTTGCTTTTGTGTTAAATGATCGCAGATATAATATTTAATTGCTTCATTAATTACTGAGTCCCAATCCTTTTCGGAACGATTTAAGTAGTAATTGAGTAGACGGTCAGTTTCATCATTAATAGAAAAACTTCGTTTAGCCATAATTTTTCTCCCTTGTTATCTTCTTTATCATTATATCATGTTCTCTATCGAATCAATGATTCCCGAATTTTGTATTTTTTGCGATATTTTAATGAAAAATGATAGGTTTCTTTTTATATTTAATTTAAACTAAAGGTTAGACTTAAAGAACTAAGGATTAGAGAAATATGGAGAAAATAATTTTTAAAACTATCGTTCGACTTCGGAGACTAGCGTTTTTTAGAGTAGCAGATCGAACTTTGATGATGCTAATGCCTTTGGCCGTTGTCGGAAGTATTTTCCAATTTTTATGGCAGAGTGTTTTTTCACCTACAAGTTTGATATCAAATATTTTCTATTTTGATAAATGGTTGCCTGACCATTTGTTTAATGCGGCATGGTATTCCTGTCAAGGCGTTACCAGTGTAATATTTGGCACTTTTGGTTTGTTTACCGCCTATTTTTCAGCTCAGTATACTGCTCGTCTTTATCAAAAAGATGCTCAAATGGCTGGAGTTTCAGGAATGTTAGCCTTGCTTTTGTGTGCGTATCGTTTTAGGGACACGAGAGATTTTCAGCTTTCTTTTAATTGGCGTTTTTTAAATATTAATAGCTTTTTATTTGCCCTTTTAATAGGTTTTGGTACTGGGCTTATTTTTAGACTTTTAGGAGTTGAGTATCACCATCGGCATACAGAGAGCGCACAGCAAATTAAGCAAAGAGCCTTTGATTCTTTCCGTCCAATGCTTGCAACTTGGGTAATTGGCTTAATAGTTGGAATTTTAACTAGTTTGGTGCATGTGCGTGTAGTAGCAACTAATTTTTATCAATTTTTCCAAAATCAAGGTCAGAATAATTTAAACTTAGGAGTATTTATTCCTTTATTGCTCTTGGCACTTCTACTTAATTGGCTAGGAATTGGTCAACCTTTAGCATCTTTGACGGCAGGTAGCGATAGTGCGACTAATGTTGCCAATCTGAACTATGCTTTAACTCATGGTTCAAGCTGGAATGTACCTAATCCTTATATTGGTAATTCTTTATATCAATCTTATGGAAAATTTGGCGGTAGCGGTTTAACTTTAGTTTTATTAATTGGTATTTTAATTTTTATTAAAAAAAGCAGCATTGTTAGAGTGGCACGCTGGAGCTTTATACCGACATTATTCGGTTCTAATCAGGGTGCTTTTCTAGGTATACCTATTATGCTTAATCCACTATTTTTATTTCCATATGTAATTTTGCCAGTTATGAATATGCTTTTAGCTGCTAGCATGATTGCAGTCCATTTGGTTCCAGCTTCGGCTTATAATGTCTTATCTGGCACACCAGGCCCCTTAGTAGCATTTATTGCTACAAATGGAACGTGGCAAGCTTTAGTATTTTCGATGTTACTCTTTGCTTTGGATATTTTGTTATATTTACCGATCATTAAAATGTCTAAGGATGTCCAGGATGAAATTGATTTGTTAAATGATAAGGAGGCGGGGTATAAACATGTTAAATAAAAAAAGGGTGTCAAAAAACCGCCTACTTTTACTAGGAACATTTATTTTTTTAATAGTTTTGTCCATTCCTACTTTTTTCTGGATCAAAAGTGCCAATCATGATTTAGCTGAAAGAAAAAAATCACAAATGTCACCAGTCATTATGATTCCGGGCTCTAGTGCTACGACTGAACGATTTAATGAATTAGTTAATTTACTGAATAAAGATACTTTTAAAAAGCATAGTTTATTGAAAATTCAAGTAAAAAAGGATGGAACGCTGAAATATAGTGGAAAAATCAACCGTAATGATAATGAGCCTTTTATTGTTGTAGGTTTTGAAAACAATCATGATGGCTATGCTAATATCAAAAAACAAGCTGGTTGGTTTGATGAAGCATTTGCGCAACTTAGTCAGCAGTACAAATTTAATAATTTTAAGGCCTTTGGACATTCTAATGGGGGATTGATTTGGACTTATTGGCTAGAAAATTATTATGACGATTATAGTGATGAAATTCGGATCAAGAAATTAATGACCTTAGGTACTCCGTATAACTTTAATGAAAGTAATATTGATCATAAGACTGAAATGTTAAATGATTTTATTAAGAATCGAAAGAAAATACCACAGAACTTAGATGTATATTCTGTATCAGGCGGACAGAATTATGAATCTGATGGGTTGGTTCCAGAAAGTAGTGTAGCTGCAGGAAAATATATTTTCCAAAATCAAGTAAAACATTATACTACGATGACTGTTACTGGAGCTGATGCTCAGCACTCATCATTACCGCAGAATAAGCAAGTAGTTCAGCTAATTGAACAATACTTGCTTGAAAGCACTATTGGAGATAACACGCAAGGAAATGGTCAAAGACCAAGAGGAAGTCAAAAAAAGCAAGACCAAAAGTTAAATAATTAAAAGATTGGAAAAATAATAAAAACAAATAATTTAGAAACAAATCTGACATATTAATTCACAAATTATTTAAGCACAATGCACTTTGAATAGCGTATTGTGCTTATTTTGTTCACAAATTAAAATAATCTGTGGAAAAAACATGATATAATATTTGGCTTTCTGTGGATAACCTGTTATAATAAAAAACGTGAGTAGTTAGCACTCATTAGTTACAAGTGCTAAAATTTTTGAGAATATGAGGAGTGTGTAAAGCATGGCATACTTTGACAATGGAAACTACAATTTTGATGATTTGTTTAATGAATTAAACAGAGACTTTTTCAATGATGGAAGAATGACCAATGGTCAACAACCAATGAGATATAGTGCTGGTCAAGCACCTCAACAAGGAGCACAAAATGGCCAACAACAAAAGGAAAAGCCAATTGGTGTTGATTTAACTGAACAAGCTAAAAAGGGTAAATATGATCCTGTCATTGGACGTACAGCTGTTATTGACCAAGTTATTGAAATTTTAAGTAGACGTAAGAAGAACAATCCTGTTTTAACTGGACCTGCTGGTGTTGGTAAAACTTCAGTAGTTGAAGGCTTAGCTCAAAGAATCGTTGATGGAGACGTTCCTGAAAAACTTAAGAACGCCCACATTATTGAGTTGAACATTAATGAGTTAGTTGCAGGTACTTCTCTTCGTGGTAGTTTTGAAGAAAAATTAAAGAAGATTATTGATAAAGCTAAGGGTGACAAGAATGTTATTCTCTTTATCGATGAATTACATAATATTGTTGGGGCAGGTTCTACTGACTCAGAAAACAATTCTGGGGATGCTGCTAATATTTTGAAACCAGCATTAGCAAGTGGTGAAATTCGTCTGATTGGTGCAACTACTACTAGTGAGTACCAACAAATCGAAAAGGATCCAGCTTTAGCTAGAAGATTCCAACCAGTTCAAGTACCAGAGCCAACGATTGAAGATGCTGTTCAAATTTTGAAAGGCTTAGCTCCAAGATATGAGAAGTATCACAATGTAAAATACGATCCAGAAGCATTAAAGCTTGCTGCTGAACTTTCAAATCGTTACATCAATGATCGTCATTTACCAGATAAGGCCATTGATTTAATGGATGAAGCTGGTGCTAAGAAGTCCTTAGGGATGGATCAAAAGGATGAAACTTCAATCAAGAATAAGATTCATGCCTTAGAAGGTAAAAAGGCAGAAGCAGCTAAAAATGAAAAATATGATGAAGCTGCTAAGCTTAAGAAAGAAATTGAAGACCTCAAGAAAGATCTCAAGACTGCGGGTAAAGCTAGTGAACTTAAAGTTACACCAGAAGATATGTACTCTTTGATTCAAACTAAGACTGGTATTCCAATGAGTGAAATTAATGCAAATGAAGCTCAAAAGAACGCTAACTTAGCTGCTGACTTGAAGAAGGTTGTCATTGACCAAGATAAGGCCATTGATATCATCACTGATGCAATTGCTCGTAAGCAAGTATTTAAGGATTCTAACCGTCCAACTGGTTCATTCTTACTTACTGGTCCTACTGGTGTTGGTAAGACTGAATTGGCTAAGCAGTTAGCAATTAAGTTGTTCGGTAAGGCTGATGCCTTAGTACGTTTGGATATGTCAGAATACCAAGACCAAATGGCTGTTAACAAGTTAATTGGTTCAGCACCAGGTTATGTTGGTTATGGTGAAGGCGGACAATTGACTGAAAAGATTCGTCACCAACCATATTCTTTGATCTTGCTTGACGAAATTGAAAAGGCAAACCCACAAGTCTTCAATGCCTTACTTCAAATTATGGATGATGGTCGCTTGACTGACGCACAAGGTAGAACAATTTCCTTCAAGGATACTATCATCATCATGACTTCAAACGCTGGATACTCTGATAAGTTACTTAAGGGTGACGATCAAGATGCTTTACGTAAGGCACTTGAAGTTTACTTCAGACCAGAATTCTTGAACCGTCTTGATGCAATTGTGCCATTCAATTCATTGACTAGCGAAGATATGCTTAAGATCTTAGATCTTTACCTAGCTAAGATGGAGAAATCACTTGCTAAGAGAAACATCAAACTTCATGTTACTGCTGATGCTAAGAAGTACTTGGCTAAGAAGGGATATGATAAAGAATTCGGTGCTCGTCCATTGAGAAGAGTTGTTGAACAAGATCTTGAAACCCCAGCTGCTAAGTTAATTGTTTCTAAGCCTGATACTAAGGAAGTTAAGTTCACCATCGACGATAAGCACTTATACTTAAATGGTGAAGTACTTGAAGACGTATTGTTTGATAAAGAAACACGCGAACAAGAAAAGAAAGACGTTAAAGAAGCTGAAAAAGCTGATAAAAAAGAAAATAAATAGTTAATACTATTTTGCTTGAAAAGAGACGGTGGATTAATTCACCGTCTCTTTTTTTTAATTAATTTTAATTATAGGGTAGAATTCCCGACAAAATCAGGTATAATAATTAAAAATAAATTAAGGAGAATTGGAATGAAAAGTTTCTTTAAGAAAGTTCCAGTAAATACTTTTTTAAAAGCGGATTCTCGCTTAACTAGACATTTAAATGCACGTGATTTAGTTGCACTGGGAATTGGGGCAGTTATTGGAACAGGCATTTTTATTTTACCTGGTCATGAAGCCGCTCAACATGCTGGACCTGCTGTTGCGATTTCGTTTTTGCTAGCGGCAATTGTTTCTGGTATGGTTGGAATGGCATACGCTGAGTTCTCCTCTGCTATGCCAGTGGCTGGATCTGCTTATTCTTTTGGCTCAGTGATTTACGGAGAAATTGTGGGTTGGATAATCGGATGGGGACTACTATTAGAATATTTCTTGGCTGTTTCTGCCGAAGCAACAGGTTTTGCTTCTTATTTTAATAATAATATTTTGGCGCCAATTGGTATTCATTTGCCTAAGGCTCTTGAAGCGGGACCAATGGAGGGCGGAGTAATTAATCTTTCTGCAGTCTTGATTGTCTTGATTGTAGCTCTAATTTTATATCAAGGCGCTAATTTATCGAAACGGGTAGAAAACATAGCAGTAATTATTAAGGTTGCTATTATCATTTTGTTTATTGTGATTGGACTTTTCTATATTAAGGCAGAAAATTATGTTCCTTTTTATCCTAAAAAATTTCAAACTCCGCCATTAGGAATGGGTGGAATTTCTACAGCAGCAGCGACAGTATTCTTTGCTTTCATTGGCTTTGACGCTTTAGCAGCTAATAGTGCTGAAACTAAAGATCCTGCTAAAAATGTAGTTAAAGGAATTATGGGAACAGTAATTATTGCAGTATTACTTTATGTTAGTTTTTCTTTAGTTTTGACTGGGATGGTCAACTATAAGCGATTAAATGTTGACGATCCAGCGGCATATGCACTAAAAGTTGTCGGATTAACTGCTTGGAATAAGTTAATCACAGTTGGGGCGTTGGTAGGAATTTTTACGGCAATGATTACAATGCTACTAGGTGGATCAAGATTACTCTATGCTTTAGGAAGAGATGGATTATTACCTGACTCAATGGGGAGTGTACATGCTAAAAAGATGATTCCTGATCATGCTGTAATCGTTTCTACTATAGTAGCAGCTATTTTTGCTGGGTTAGTCCCATTGATGGAATTAGCGTCTTTAATAAATGCTGGCACTTTAATTGCTTTTGCTTTAATATCTTTTGGAATTATTCCGCTTCGTCATAGAAAAGATATTGTAAATAAGGGATTCAAAATGCCATTTTATCCGGTTTTACCAATAATATCTGGATTGCTGAGCGTATATTTCATCTGGATGCTGCCAAAAATGACAAAAATTATGGTAGGAATTTGGTTAATAGCTGGAATAGTTGTATATGTAACGTATGGTGTAAGACATTCTAAATTACAAAAACAATAAAAGGTCTCACAAAATGAGACCTTTTTTAGCACTCTAAAAAAATATTGCTAATTTTTAGAAAAAAGGGGTTGACGAAAAGGAGAAAAGTCTGTAAAGTAATACATGCTGTTTGAGGCAAGCAAGAAGCAGAGCGAGGAGGCAAAGC
>NZ_JBCOVH010000003.1:73002-213010 GCF_040919545.1 Lactobacillus sp. RTP31084st1_F9_RTP31084_210423 | reverse complement strand
TATTCCGGCTTAGCTCAGTTGGTAGAGCACCTGACTGTTAATCAGGTTGTCGTCAGTTCGAGTCTGACAGCCGGAGTAAGTAAATGAAGAAATGAAAGAGAGAGAACGAAAATATTTTCATTCTCTCTTTTTTATTCTGTATAGATATTATTTTTTTGAATTTTTTTGCTATTATGTAAGCATTTTCAGCAAAAAATGGTATGATATTAAAAGTAAACGTATACATTTATTCCGCTATAAAGTATTCGTGAAGATATTTTGATTAAGGGGGAAATCAAATGGTAGGAATTGTCCTAGCTAGTCACGGTGGCTTTGCTGATGGAATTTTTCAATCTGCTGAGATGATTTTCGGTAAGCAAGAAAATCTTGCTCATGTGATTTTGAAGCCGGATGAAGGTCCTGATGATATTAGAGCTAAGATGGAAAAGGCGGTTGCTTCTTTTGATGATCAAGACCAAGTCTTGTTTTTGATCGATTTATGGGGAGGTACGCCATTTAACCAAGCAAACAATCTTGTTAAAGAACATGAAGATACTTGGGCTATTGTTTCTGGTATGAACTTACCAATGGTTATTGAAGCTTTAGGTCAAAGAATGGGAAGTGATAATGCCCATGATATTGCCAAAGCCATTGTTAAGCCAGGTCGTGATGGAATTAAGACGCAACCTGAATCTCTTATGCCTAAAGAGACTACTGCTAAATCAGCTTCTAGTTCTGACGCACATCCACAAGGTGCAATTCCAGAAGGCACTGTTATCGGTGATGGCCACATTAAATATGTTTTAGCTAGAATCGATTCACGTCTTCTTCATGGTCAAGTTGCAACTGGTTGGACTAAAGCAATGAATCCAAATCGGATTATTGTTGTTTCAGATAATGTTGCTAAGGATAAAATTCGTAAGACAATGATTAAGGAAGCCGCTCCAGCTGGTGTACCTGCAAACGTTGTTCCAATCGATAAAATGCTTAAAGTAGTAAAAGATCCACGGTTTGGAAATACTAAAGCATTAATTTTATTTGAAAATCCAGAAGACGCGCTTAAAGCTATTGAAGGTGGAATGGATATCAAAGAATTGAATATCGGTTCCATGGCTTATAGCGATGGTAAAGTTAATGTCAATACTGTTTTGGCAATGGATCAAAAAGATATTGATACATATAAAAAATTAAAAGATTTGGGCGTTAAGTTTGATGTCCGTAAAGTTCCTTCTGATGGTAAGCAAAATATGGATGAACTTTTGGAAAAAGCTCAAAAATTAGTTAATGAAAAGAAATAAATTATAGGGGGATTTTTATAAATGAATGCTATTCAGATGATTCTGGTAGTGATCGTTGCCTTCTTTGCAGGTATGGGAGGGATTCTTGACGAATTCCAATTCCATCAACCTCTAGTGGCATGTACTTTAATTGGTTTAGTTACTGGTAACTTAACTATAGGTATTATTCTTGGTGGTTCACTACAAATGATTGCTTTAGGTTGGGCTAATATTGGTGCTGCTGTTGCGCCTGATGCTGCTTTAGCATCTGTTGCTTCAACTATTATTTTGGTACAAGGTGGACAAGGACAAAAGGGTATTGGTACTGCTATTGGTATTGCTATTCCATTGGCTGTTGCTGGATTATTCTTAACTATGTTAGTTCGTACTATTTCAGTTGCTATTGTTCATATTATGGATAGAAAAGCAGAAGAAGCTAACTGGAAAGCTATTGATCGTTGGCAAATGATTGCTGTTGCTTTACAAGGTTTAAGAATTGCTATTCCAGCAGCTTTATTACTTGCCATTCCTGCTTCCGTTGTTCGGGCTGGCTTAAACGCAATGCCTGCATGGTTGAACGAAGGTATGACCATTGGTGGTGGTATGGTTGTTGCCGTAGGTTACGCAATGGTTATTAATATGATGGCTAGCCGTGAAGTATGGCCATTCTTCATTATTGGTTTCTGTTTAGCAGCTGTTAAGGAATTAACTTTGATCGCTCTTGGTGGTATTGGTATTTCACTTGCTATTATGTACCTTGCTCTTGAAGGTTCTAAGGGTGGAAACAATAATAACTCTAATTCTGGTTCAGGCGACCCATTGGGCGACATCCTGGATGACTATTAAAATTTGAGCGAGAGGAGGCTAATTATAAATGACTGAAACTGCAAAAAAGAAATTAACTTTAAGTAAATCAGATCGTATTAAGGTTTGGTGGCGTTCTACTTTCCTTCAAGGTTCATGGAACTATGAAAGAATGCAAAACGGTGGTTGGGCATACAGTTTAATCCCAGCCTTAAGAAAATTGTATCCAGAAAAGAAGGATTTATCTCTTGCATTAAAGAGACACTTGGAATTCTTTAACACACACCCTTACTTAGCATCACCTATTATTGGTGTTACTCTTGCTCTAGAAGAGGATAAGGCTAATGGTGCTGATGTTGATAACACCGCCATTCAAGGTGTTAAAGTTGGTATGATGGGTCCTTTAGCTGGTGTTGGTGATCCTGTATTCTGGTACACAGTTCGTCCTATTATTGGATCATTAGGTGCTTCACTTGCTTTGAGCGGAAACATCTTAGGTCCTATCTTATTCTTTGTATTATGGAATGTAATTCGTATGGCATTCTTATGGTACACTCAAGAAATGGGTTACAAAGCTGGTACTAAGATTACTGAAGATGCTTCAGGTGGTTTATTACAAAAGATCACTCGTGGTGCTTCAATGATGGGTATGTTTGTTATCGGTGCCTTAATTGAACGTTGGGTAACGATTAACTTTAAGCCAGTTGTTTCAAGTGTTCCACTTCAAAAGGGTGCTTACATCGATTGGAACGCTCTTCCAAAGGGAGCAGAAGGTATTCACAAAGCATTATCTGAATATAATTTAGGTAATGGTATGGCCTTAGATAAAATTAAGGAAACAACTTTGCAACAAAACTTAGATAGTTTAATTCCTGGTCTTGCTGCATTGCTATTAACTTTCTTATGTATGTGGTTACTAAAGAAGAAAGTTTCACCAATTGTTATTATTATTGGTATCTTCGTTGTTGGTATTTTAGGTCACGTAATTGGCTTACTATAACAATAATAAGTAAAAGACGGTCTGCTCTAGACCGTTTTTCTTATATATGAAAAGGTTTTTATATGGTTCAATCACTAAATACAAAATCAGAATATGTTGATACTGCGACTTGGTTTAGAGGAATTCCTACATATGGAAAAATTCTTGTTGGTGACAAGGGATTCGAATTCTATAGTGATAACAATCCTAATGATTATGTTCAGATTCCTTGGAACGAAGTAACCGTTGTAGTAGCAGATGTATATTTTGGTGGAAAATATATTCCACGATTTAAGATTTGCACTAAAAAAAATGGTAGTTTTATCTTTGCTGCAAGACATGTAAAGCCAACTTTGCGTGCTATTCGAAAGCATGTTCCAGCAAACAATATGAGAAGAGCTCTTACAATTTGGCAAAAGATCAAACGTAATTTTACACGAAATTAAAAAGGAACTTGGTTTTAGGACTGAGTTCCTTATTTTTTGTCAAAAAGTTCTTGGAATTGCTGCTTACCTGTATTAAAATGACATTAATCAATTTGTTGATATTTAAAACTAGCTCTCGAGTGACTGCTAGTTTTTTTTATAGGAGTGGCATTAAGTAATGGGAAATAAAAAGTCAATTCCGAAGTTAAAACGTTCTATGACTGCTGGTCAAATGGAAATGATATCTTTGGGCGGTGCAATTGGGGTCGGATTATTTATGGGATCTACCTCTACAATAAAATGGACGGGACCATCCGTTTTATTAGCGTATATGTTTGTCGGCTTAATTTTATACATTGTAATGCGTGCCTTAGGAGAAATGCTATATGTAAATCCAGGTACTGGGTCATTTGCTGATTATGCAACTGAGTATGTGCATCCATTAGCTGGCTATCTAGCAGAGTGGGCTAATGTATTTGAATATATTGTTGTTGGAATGTCTGAAGTGGTAGCGGCAACTGAATATTTAAAATTTTGGTGGCCCAAGGTTAATGTCTTTTGGTCGGGAATAATTATCATTTTATTTCTAGTTTTAGCAAATTTAGCAAGTGCAAAAGCATATGCTTCTCTTGAATTTTGGTTTGCTATGATCAAAGTTGTAACTATTATTTTGATGATCATCTTGGGCTTCATTGTGATTTTCTTTGGTGTAGGTAATGGAGGAAAACCAACTGGTTTTAGCAATTTATGGTCACATGGTGGTTTCTTTACTGGTGGCGTAAAAGGCTTTTTCTTTTCAATGTCAATTATCGTTGGCTCTTACGAAGGAATAGAATTACTTGGAATTTCTGCTGGTGAAGTTGCTAATCCACAAGAAGCAATCATAAAAAGCGTCAAATCCGTTTTATGGAGAATTCTAATTTTTTATGTTGGAGCAATTTTTGTCATTGTTACCATTTATCCATGGAATGAATTAAGCAGTATTGGATCACCTTTTGTAACTACGTTTGCCAAAGTAGGAATTACAGCAGCAGCAAGTATCATTAATTTTGTGGTTTTGACGGCCGCATTATCAGGTGCAAATTCTGGAATTTATTCATCTAGTCGTATGCTCTTTAAATTAGCTCATGATGGGGATGCGCCTAAGACATTTGGTCATATATCTAAGCGTATTGTTCCTAATCATGCAATTTTAGGTATTTCCGGGGGAATATTGATTGGATTTGTTGTAAATATGATTGCTGCTACGATTAATAAATCTACGCAGGATTTATTTGTAATCGTGTTCTCGTCCTCAGTGTTACCAGGCATGATTCCATGGTTTGTAATTTTACTTGCAGAACTAAAATTTAGACATAATAATCAAGATTTGCTAGTTGATCATCCGTTTAAGTTGCCGCTATATCCTATTTCTAATTATTTTGCATTTTTAATGTTAATTGTTATTGTAGTATTTATGCTTATTAATCCAGAAACTCGGATTTCTGTACTAGTTGGAGCAGCAGTATTAATTATAGCTACAATTGTATATCTGATTCGTCATAGAAAGGATGGTGTTGATGGAAAATAAGAAAAATCATCCTCCTAAATTAAAAAGATCCATGACTGCAGGCCAAATGGAAATGATCTCTCTCGGTGGGGCAATAGGTGTTGGCTTGTTCATGGGATCAACTTCAACTATAAAATGGACAGGACCTTCAGTATTATTAGCGTATATGTTTGTGGGGTTAATTTTATATATTGTAATGCGGGCACTTGGCGAAATGCTCTATGTTAGTCCTGGAACAGGTTCATTTGCTGATTATGCTACAGAATATATTTCTCCTTTAGCCGGATATTTGGCAGAATGGGCCAATGTTTTTCAGTACATTGTTGTTGGTATTTCTGAAGTTGTCGCTGCTACAGAATACTTAAAATTTTGGTGGCCCCAAGTTAGTGTGTTTTGGTCGGGTATCATTATTATTGCTTTCTTGCTATTAGCAAACTTGGCTAGTGCTAAAGCATATGGAGCTTTAGAATTTTGGTTTGCAATGATTAAAGTGGTAACAATTATATTAATGATTATTTTGGGTTTGCTGGTAATTTTACTTGGTGTAGGTAATCATGGAAAACCACTTGGTTTTAGTAATTTATGGTCGCATGGTGGTTTCTTCACGGGTGGAATGAAAGGCTTCTTCTTTTCAATGGCAATTATTGCAGGTTCTTATGAAGGAATAGAATTAATTGGAATTTCAGCTGGAGAAGTTGCAAATCCGCAAGAAGCAATAGTGAAGAGCGTAAAGTCTGTTTTATGGCGTATATTAATTTTTTACGTTGGAGCAATTTTTGTTATTGTCACCATTTATCCATGGAACCAGTTAAGTAATATTGGGTCACCATTTGTAGAAACTTTTACTAAGGTCGGAATTACAGCAGCGGCAGGGATTATCAATTTCGTTGTGTTAACAGCAGCCTTATCGGGTGCAAATTCTGGAATCTATTCCTCTAGTCGAATGCTCTTTAAATTGGCTCATGAAGGAGAAGCGCCAAAGATATTTGGTAAGCTATCAAAGCATATTGTTCCTGATCGTGCAATTATTGGTATTACTGTTGGTATTTTACTCGGCTTCGTTTTAAACCTAATTGTCTCAACAATGAATAAATCAATGGGAGAATTATTTGTCATCGTCTATAGTTCTTCAGTTTTACCAGGGATGGTAGCATGGTTTGTAATTTTGATTGCTGAATTAAAATTTAGAAAAAGTAATGCTCATTTGATGAATAAACATCCATTTAAGCTGCCGCTATACCCATATTCAAATTATTTTGCCTTTGTAATGTTGCTAATAATCGTTATTTTTATGTTTATTAATCCAGAAACTAGAGTTTCTGTTGCTGTGGGAGCCGGTGTCCTAGTATTAGCAGCAATTGTTTATGCAATTAAGCACCGAAAGAAAAAATAGCTTGTAAATCATCCTGTAAAAGGATGATTTTTTTATTGAAACAAAAAATTAGTGAACTGTGAGAAAAAAGTGCTAATTTTAACTTGTGGTATTTACGTAGTAGAATATATACTCTATAATTAAATCTAACTGGTAAAAAGTAAGTTAAAGGAGAGTGCAACATGAAACCAATAATTGGCATTTCTGGTTCTGTAATCATTGATGATAGTGGTATTTTTCCAGGTTATCGTCGTAGCTATGTTAATGAAGATTATGTTGATTCTGTTATCCAGAATGGCGGAATTCCTTATATTATTCCCTTTAATGAAAATGAAGAAGTGATTAAGGAACAACTTTTAAATGTGCAGGGTCTAATTTTATCTGGTGGACATGATGTTGATCCTCATAATTATAAGGAAGAACCAGAACAAAAATTAGGAGATATTTGGCCTGAACGAGATCAATTTGACATGCTATTGTTAAAGTTAGCTGAAGAAAACGGGGTCCCTGTTTTAGGAATTTGTCGTGGAGCGCAAATAATAAATGTGTATCACGGGGGAACGTTATACCAAGACTTAAGCTATAGAAAAGGAAAAACTTTAAAACACAATCAGGGACAAACGCCAACTTTACTTACTCATACTGTTGAAACAGTTGCAGGAACTAAGATTGCTGAATTGTTGGGAAAAGAAAAAATACAGACAAATTCTTTTCACCATCAATTAATTAAAGATGTTGCACCTGAGTTTAAGGTTTCAGCTCGTTGTGTTGATGGAGTAGTAGAAGCAATTGAAAATAAAGATGCTTCAGTGATTGCTGTTCAATGGCATCCTGAAATGCTTCACCGCGTTGTTTCTTATCAAAATAACTTATTTAAACATATTATTGATAATGCAAAAAGAGAGTAGAGAGAAGTTAATAATAGATGAATGAGAATGAAACAAGTAAATTAGGCTTTTGGTCGATTGTACTTTTAGCCATTAATTCAATTATTGGTTCAGGAATATTCTTGACGCCAGGTAGCGTTGTTCAACAGGCTGGATCAAAAGCGTTAATTGTATACTTTATAGCGGCAATTTTTGCTTCTATTTTAGCTGTTTCTTTTGCGGCGGCTGCAAAATATGTAACTAAATCTGGTGCTGCTTATGCATATTCAAAGGCAGCTTTTGGAAATAATGTAGGTTTCTATATGGGGATTTTACGTTACTTTTCTGCAAGTGTAGCTTGGGGTGTTATGGCAGTTGGGGTTATCAAATCAACAATTTCTATTTTTGGTGGTAATCCAAACAAAACGATGAGTGTGACCATTGGCTTTTTAATCTTAATGGCTGTTATTACGATCATTAACTTATTTGGTCAAAAGGTTGTTAAGTATGTCATGAATTTAGCAACACTTGGTAAGTTAGCTGCCTTAGTATTAATTATTGTTGCTGGAGTAGTATTATTAATTATGACTGGGGCTTCAAGCAACTTAAATGAAGTAGATCAAATTACTCAAAATGGTCAAAAGATTGTGCCAACTTTAACTACTACAGGCTTTGTAATGGCAATTGTATCAGCTTTTTATGCCTTTACTGGATTTGAATCCGTTGCTTCTGGTTCAGAGGATATGAAAAATCCAGCTAAGAATTTACCACGTGCTATTCCCTTAGCAATCATCGTAATTGCGATAGTTTATATTGGTGTTGTTGCAGTTGCGATGGTGCTTGATCCTAAGGCCTTGATGACAACTAAGCAGGTTGTAGCGATTGCAGCAATTTTTAAAAATGAGATTTTAAGGGATGTTATTCTAGTAGGTGCTTTAATTTCAATGTTTGGTATTAACGTTGCTTCTAGCTTTAATGCACCAAGAATTTTGGAAGCTATGGCGCGTGAAAACCAATTTTCAAAGAGTTTAACTAAGAGAACCAAGAATAATTTTCCAATTAGAACGTTCTTTATTTCAGTATTACTTGCAATTTTAATTCCAATGGCATTTGAATATAACATGGTTAACTTGATTACATTAAGTGCAATGGTACGTTTTCTAGGCTTCATTGTAGTTCCGTTAGCAGTTATCCAATTTTATCGTGGAAAGACTGCAGAATCTGTCTTAGATGCCCAGAAGAACATATGGACTGATATTGTTGTTCCAATTCTTTCAATCGTCTTAGTTATTTTCTTATTAGTTGAATATAACTGGAAAGCACAATTTGGTGTGGTTAATGCAAGTGGACAAGTAACTGGAATTAATTGGTATGCAATAGCAATGATGATTTTTGGATTTATTGTTTTACCATTAATTATGTTCATTATCTCTAGAAAAGATCGTAAGGCTAGTAAATAATTTAAGAAAGGACTACTAGGCAGTTTGGCTTAGGTAGTCCTTTTTTGTATTCTGAAGAAAGGATGTTAGTAATACTAGGAAGAAGTTAAACCACATGAAAGAAAAAGCACGCTATGCATTAATTGCTGAACTAATACTAGGAGTAATTTTTTTATCTTTTTTTATACCTTCATCCAGTGTTGAGACATCAGTTATGGGTACAACATAATGAAGTCTTTCTACTAATATTCTTCTCTCCATTGTTAGTTTTAATGCTACTACTGGTGCTCTGGCAGAAAAAGCCACCAAAAGTTGATACTTTCAATCGCTGGTTGATGATTATCTTTTGGCCTTTATTGTCATTATGTGGCTTGATTGAATTAATGAATGTCGTAGCAAAGGCATGGCCACACATGGGCGCAATAGTCGCTGTTATCTTTCTCTTGATAGGATTGGGATGGTTAATACCTTTTGCAATTGCAGTAGGTGCTGAAGTTAAGTGGACTGTTCCGCGTCTAATTTTAATCTTTTGGATGATGGAAAATCTAATGGAAATATGCACATTGGGACATATCCCAGGCAATAAGTTCTTTAATACAGTTCTCTCTACAGGATTGTGGGCTGCTTTTGCCTATACCATTTGGGCTTGTTTCTTAGCTTGGGGATGGGGTTATAATTTTGACTTTAATTTAAAATTTGAAAAATCGGCTAATTTCTCTGATGGTGTATTAGTATTTTTAATTGTTTTTGGAATTGTTGATATTATATGGAATGCATTTGGTGGATACGGCAATAACCTGTTTTCCGTACTTTTTTCCTACCATACTGATCCATGAAGTTTACTTTAAATAGTTTTAGTCAAGCTGCTGAAGCGGGAATAATGGAAGAGATGAATCGATATCTAGTCATCATTGCTCTCTTATACGCTTTAAGAAAGAACAAATGGCAAGTTCCAATAACTATTTTTATTAGTGCTTTGTTTTTCGGCTTACTTCATTTTGCTAATTTCGGGTGGCAAAAATTAGCTCCAACTATTGCTCAAGTTACATTTGCATTTGGAATAGGATTGTTTTTTGCGATTGTTTATTTATATACTGGTAAATTATGGCTGACAATGTTGATGCACTTCTTTATGGATTTTTTGATCTTTTTACAAGAAAATGGAGATCAGCCAGGAACTTGGGATGGGAGCACAGGTGAATGGTTAGTTGCCATTATTTCAGTAGTCGTTCCGGTATGCATTTATTTGTGGATGATTAGTGGAAAACGTATACTAGTAATGCAGGAGAATAGTGATCGAATTCTCCAGCCCCTAGAACAAGAAAATATGTATTAAAAAAAGGAGTATCAACCGATACTCCTTTTTTATAACATTTGCATTCCAGCTGCTTCACATTTTTCAATCATTTTTGGAGGCCAGATGCTAGCTTGAACTTCTCCAATATGGGCTTTTCCGAGTAAAAGCATGCACAAACGAGATTGTCCGATTCCTCCGCCAATTGTATAAGGAAGCTCTCCGTTTAAAAGCATTTTATGAAATGGCAAAGCTGCTCTTTCTTCGGCATGGGCTTTTTTTAGTTGCGTTTTTAGTGATTCTTCACTGACACGAATTCCCATTGAAGAGATTTCTAATTTACGTTGTAAAGGTTCATACCAAAATAAGAGGTCACCATTCAATTGCCAATCATCGTAGTCTGGTGCGCGACCATCATGTGGCTTACCACTACGTTTTAGCTTATCCCCAATCTTCATTAAAAATACAGCTTTTTTCTCTTTAGCAATTTTATCTTCACGCTCATCAGGTGTTAAATCAGGCCAGCGGTCTTCGAGTTCTTGCGTAGTAATAAATGTAATTTCGCTAGGTAAACGATAAGTAGAGCTAGGGTAGCGGGCTGCAACTTCTTTTTCTGTCTCTTTGATTGCTTTAAAGATTTGCTTAACAGTATCTTTTAAGGTATCGATATTACGCTCATCTTTGGAAATGATTTTTTCCCAATCCCACTGGTCTACGTAAATTGAGTGGAAATTATCTAAATCTTCATCACGTCTAATTGCGTTCATATTAGTGTAAAGACCTTCATGCATTCCAAATCCGTAGCGCTTAAGTGCCAGACGTTTCCATTTGGCTAGTGAATGAACTACTTCAATTGTATCGTTAGGCATAGCTTTCATATCAAAAGAAACGGGGCGTTCAACACCATTTAAGTTGTCGTTTAATCCAGTAGATTTTTCAACAAACATTGGTGCTGACATTCGTTGAACATTTAATTTTTCAGCAATTTTGTCTTGAAAAGTTTCTCTAATGAAAACAATTGCGGCTTCAGTATCACGAATGGTTAGACTTGGTTGGTAGTCCTTAGGTAATATCAATGTCATAATTATGTACTCCTTAGAAAAAATATTAAGAGTAAAGAAAAAGCCCTTCACTCCTGATGTTCTCAGGACGAAAGGCTTTTTTCCGCGGTACCACCTAAATTGTCTAAAAATAGACCAGCTTAATAGAGCACAATCATGCTCCTCGGTTTGATAACGTACCGATGACGGCGTAGCTTACTGTAATTTAGGCTAGCAGCACAGCGAAAAAGTGTTATTCGATAATTCAGGGTCTACTAGCTTCTCACTAACGCTAATTCACTGAAAGAATAAAATTATCTACTCGTCTCTTCATTGCTTTTTAATTTTTATATTAATTATATTTAAATCGATTTACTTTGAAAAAGCAAGAGAAAAAAGATAATTTTTTTGCAGTATGTTATGATGAGTTTTGCATAAGATTAGGAAAGTTGGAAAGATATGACGAAAAAAAGATTATGGACATGCTTAGCTGCTTTAGCTTGTGTTTTTTGGGGGATTTCGGGTTTATTTGCTAAGGGACTGTTTAATATCAGTGCAAGTATAACGCCGATTTGGATTTCTCAGGTAAGAATGGTATTAAGTGGAATTTTGCTTTTGATTTTTGCCCAGGTAACTGGGAAAAAGCCATTAAAAACAATGACTGATAAAAAAGATGCGATTACCGTTATTGCTTATGGGTTATTAGGTTTATTGCCTGTGCAATATTGTTACTTTATCGTGGTTCAACAGGCAAATGCTTCAGTTGCGACCGTTTTACAGTTTATTGGGCCATTTTTTGTCTTATTTTATATGGTAGTATTTGAACACCAAGTATTGCGGGCAGTAGATGTTATTGCAGCTATCGTCGCTTTTTTAGGTGTTTTCTTTTTAGCTACACATGGTCATTTTAATCAACTATCTTTAACCCCATCAGTCTTATTCTGGGGCCTTATTTCTGCAGTCGGAGTAGCTACTAATACTTTGATTCCACGTAGATTGCTTGATCATACTTCAAGTCTTGTAGTTACAGGTTGGGGATTACTTTTTTCAGGAATAGCTTTGGCACTTGCACATCCTGTATGGCCGAAGATTCCAAACAATATTAATATTTTTTGGCTGATGGCTGGCGTGATTGTAATAGGTACCTTAATTCCTTTTCAATGGATGATGGGCTCGCTTCGCTATATTAAACCATCAACTGCTAGTTTGTTAGATGCTTTTGAGCCGGTTTCAGCTACAATTGGTTCTGTAATTATTTTTGGATTGGTGATGGCGCCAATTGATTGGATTGGGTCAATTATGATTATTTGTGCCGTTTTAGCCCTTAACTGGGAACCCAAACATAAAAGATAAGAAAAAGCTTAGTTACTTGATAGCACACGTATTTGCGCAGTAACTAAGCTTTTTTCTAACTAATTATTTTTCTTACTAATCTTACTATGCTTATATCCATAAACGCAGTAAATAAATAATCCAAATAAGAACCAAATACCAGCAAAAATGTAAGTTTTAACTGATAAAAAGCACATCATTCCAATGCAGGCTAGGCCAGAAAGAATTGGAATTATTGGGTAAAATGGGACTTTAAAGTCGCCTTCAGGAATATCTTTTCTTCTGCGCAATAAAATGACGCCGAAAGATACGAAAGTAAAGGCAAGTAACGTTCCAATTGAAACTAAGCTAGTAAGTTCTTCTAGTGAAAATAACCCTCCCATTAAAGCAATAACGATGGTTACAATCCACAGAGCATTTTCTGGAAGGCCATGCTTATCAATTTTTCCTAAAAAATTTGGCAATAATCCATCACGGCCAATAGAATAAATTAAACGTGAACTTGAATAGATCATGGTAAGCATCATTGTACTCATTCCTACAATTGCTCCAATTGATAAGAGGTCAGCTACCCAGCCTTGGTTAACTAATTTTAAAGCGTAGGCAACGGGATTTGCTACATCTAGCTGCTTGTAGTTTACCATTCCAGTTAAAACAACTGATACTCCCATATAAAGAAGGGCTGCCACAATTAAGGTACCAATGATTCCAATTGGCATATTTTTCTTAGGATTTTTAACTTCGGCTGCTGAGGATGAAACAACGTCAAAGCCTAGAAAGGCGAAAAAGACCGTTGTAGCGCCACGTAAAACACCAGTTGTACCATAGGGAGTGAAAGGTTGATAATTTTTCGGTTTAATGAAAAATAAACCAACACCAATGAATATAAATATAATAGCAATCTTAATTAAAACTGCTGCATTATTAAATTTCATGGATGTTTTCATTCCACGTGAGAGTAAAATTCCGATTAATAAAACACTGATAACCGCCCATAAATTTAGGTACGTACCATTTAGGGGATCAAACGGTCCTTCAAAATGATGTGGTATATGTAAACCAAAACTATGGAGCAGCGAATTAAAATAAGAAGCCCAGCCAGCAGAAACAGCCGCAACGGACAGCATATACTCTAGAATCAGTGCCCAGCCTAGAATCCAGCCAATGACTTCTCCATAAAGAATATTTCCATAGGAATAGGCTGAGCCAGCGACTGGGATGCTAGAGGAAAGTTCCGCATAACACATACTTGCTAGAGTACAAACTAAAGCTGCAACTAAAAATGATAAAGTTACACCAGGGCCAGCTTCTTTAGCGGCAACAGTACCTGGTAAAATAAAAATTCCAGTACCAATAACTGCGCCAATACCGATAGTTAATAAGTCAAAAGCCCCAAGCGTTTTGGCAAAGTGCTTATCAGTACCCAAATAACGCTTGAGGCTTTCTTTTCTAAACGGATTCAACTTCATTAGCAGTACGCTCCTTGTGACGTTCTAAAATCATCTTAACAATCGCATTTGCGACATTTGTATTTCGAAGTAAAGGTCCGTGAGAATATGAACCAATAAAGTTCTTGTAACGTAAGCCTTCAACTTTATCTTGTGGGTTATTACCATAGCCTTCAATCATTTCGCCGAAAGGATGAAGCATATCAGTATTATCAAAGTAAGTTTGTCCAGAGTGATTTTCAAAGGCCTTTACTTCGCCCCATTCAGTCATGTAGCGAGTATCGCCAATCATCCGCTTATCAGCCTTAAAAACAGTATGAAGGGGCAGAATACCTAAGCCTTTGATTGTAATCCCAGAATTAGTCTTGTAATAATCCCCCATTAATTGATAACCACCACAGATACAAAGCATTGGATTGCCAGCGTTGATATAATTTTCAATTGTTTCTTTGTGACGTGGCAGATCTTTAGCTACAACAGTTTGTTCAAAGTCTTGACCGCCGCCAAAGAATAAAAAGTCGTAGTTGTTAGCATCGAATTTGTCATCTAGAGAAATGTTATCAACTTCAGTTTGATAGCCTTGTTTGTCAAGTAAGTAACGAATTACTTTGACGTCACCTGAATCGCCATAAGTATTCATTAAGTCTTCATATAAGTATGCAATTTTAATTGTTTTATCTGCCATAATTATCATCCCTATTTAAATTGTATGTTCAAAGTATAACTTAAAATTGTCTTAAATCCTAGTTAGTAAAAATTATTGTTTCATTTCTTCTTGAGCAGCTAGATGGTTAATGGGACCATATTTTGCACCAACATTAATGGGATGTGAAAGTGCCTCATAGGTGAAATCTTTGGCAATTTTAACCGCAGTTTTGACATCATTACCCTTTGCAAGTTCAGCTGCAATTACTGCTGATAAAGTATCTCCTGTACCGTTAACGCGATCAGTCTTAAAGTAGGGCTTGGTTAACCATTCGTCTGAGCCGTCTTCTAACAGTAAGTAATCTTTAACTTCTGTTTGTTTGTCGTTATGATGACTGCCTTTGATTAAAACATTTTCAGCGCCCATTTTTTGTAACATTTTAGCTCCTTGCTTGATTTCAGACTCGTTTTTCAATTTAAGACCGGTTAGCTTTTGTGCTTCAAAAAAGTTTGGTGTAATAATTGTGGCAAGTGGTACTAATTTTTTTAGAAATGCTTGGTATGCATCATCTGCTAAAAGGGTGGCACCATGTTTAGTAATAATCACTGGATCAAGCACAATATTTTGCATTTGATAATGTTTTAAGTTTTTAGCAACTACATCGATAATATCTTTATTAGCAAGCATTCCAGTCTTAACGGCCTTTATTTTGAAATCATCATTTAAGACATCGAATTGCTTTTGAATAAAATCTAATGGCATTAATTGTTGAGCAAAAATTCCTTGCGAATTTCCAGCAACGGCAGCAGTTAAGAGCCCCATACCATAAACGCCACGTGCGTAAAAGGCATGTAAGTCAGCTGGCATCCCAGCGCTACCATCACTATCATGACCAGCAATTGTTAGAGCTTCTATGTGTTCATTTGACATTATTGTGCAATCCTCCTTGAAAGTTATTTACTGGTAAGTTATTACTATTAATTATAGATAAGAAACTAACAAAGTGAAAGTGTTCTGTATTTATGTCTAAAACTATCGCTAGAGATTTTGTAAATAAAGTAAGTGCCTAAGTCTTAAATACTTAATTCCTTAAGAAAATAAGCTAGAATATAAGATGAGAGACAATAAGATAGAGGATGAGAAGCTATGGAACATAATCGCTTAATTACTTTTGACGGTACTATAAATTTTCGTGATATCGGTGGCTATGAAAATAATGAAGGTAAACATGTGAAGTGGGGAAAAATTTATCGCTCTGACTCATTAAGCAGCTTAACTGAACGCGACGAAGAAAAATTAGCAAAAATGAATGTCACAGTAGACTGTGATTTAAGGACTAGCAATGAACAAGTAATGGCGCCAGATCGAAAATGGCAGGGTGTTGAAGTTTTGGATTGTCATGTCTATGCGGAAGATAGCAGTGGTAATTTTGTTAATGATAGTCATAAGCTTTATCGCTTTTTGCATCACATTCCTAAAGTTGACAGTTATTTAGGCGAGATATATCAAAATGTGATTTTGAGCCCAGCTAGTCAAAAAGCTTTTGCACGCGTATTTGCAGCATTACTTACTTTGCCTGAAAATGAAGCCTTAGTCTATCATTGCAGTGCTGGAAAAGACCGTACAGGGATGACAACAGCTCTAATTTTAAAAGGACTTGGAATTGACGAGCATACCATTGCACGCGACTATTTATTAACTAATGAGTTGTATACTTTTGGCCTTAAAAAGCAGCTCCCAAGTGATTCTGAGATGATTAAAATGGTTAATCGAATGAATGTTACTGAAGGAGAGGGAACGGCTGTTAAAGGAATTACGCAAACAATTGATGCTGGGTATGGTGGTTTTGAAAATTACTTTACGAAGGAATTGGGTTTTTCAAAGCAGGATTTGAAAGATTTTAGGAAATTGTATTTGGAGTAAAAAATTAAATAAATTGAACTATTTTCTAATTTATTCTTATAAGCTAAAGTAGAAAATAGTTTTTTTGTCGTTGATAGTAATTTCCAATTCCTAATTTTTTTCGATATTTAGATATTGTTCGTCGTGAAACCGCAATGTTATTTTTTAGTAATTTATTTTTTATTTCGTCATCTGTAAGAGGATTTTTTTGATTTTCATTTAAAATTATCTTTTTAAGCATATTTAATATGTTTTTTTGAGAGAAATTGTTTATTTTACTACTAAAAAGTATATTCAGAGGAAATATACCAAAATCGCATTGAAAATATTTACTTCTAACCGTTCGACTAATAGTAGATACGTTTAGATGGGTTTCCAAGGCAATTTGTGATTCATTTAATGGAGTAAATTTTTTACCTCCAGTAGCAAAAAATATTTCTTGTTGTTCTGCAATTGTTTGTCCAATCAAGAGTAAGGTATCCTGACGACGCTGGTAATTCTTTTGTAAATTTTGGGCTTGTTTTTTTTGCTTTTTAATAAATTTAAGCGTTTCAGTATCATTAGTGGAATAACTGGGTGTTTTAAACTCTAAGTTGAATTGATTATCTTCGATTAAATGCGTAAAAATCTTTTTATGATCATAGCAGATAAAAAGTTCTGGAATAATAATTTTATTATTAATGTCTGTATTAATTTCAACTCCTGGCCTAAGAGATTTGATAAAACATACTACTTTAAATAGGTCATTTTTAGAAATAGAAAGATTAGTATAAATTTTCCTAAAATTATGATTTGCTAAGTCTTCAAGATAATATTTGATGATTGTATCAGTATTTTTAGGATAATTGCTTTTATGTTTAAGTTGAAGTAATAAACATTCTGAAACACTTCTAGCAGCAATGCCTGTAGGGCCGATATTTTGAACAATATTTATTGCTTTATTGATTAATTTCTGTTGTTGAGGAAATTGTTCTATAAGATGATGATAGTCTGATAGAAACCCATGACCATCTAGATTGTCTATTACAATTGCGCCGAAATATTTCAACTTATTACTCTTTACCTCTAAGTTAAAGTCATGCAGTAATTTCGTTTTTGTTAATCCAGATTCGTCCTCTGTAATCCAATCTAAATTTTGTTTTGTTCTATTAGAAGTTACTGTTAAATAGGGATTTTTTTCCTCTTGTGTTTTTAAGTAGTGTGCTAAGTCAGTATAAGAATCACTTAACATGGATAAACTAGTTAATTGATACTGCTTAAAGATCTGTTTCTGACTTTGTGTAGTTTTTTGAAATTGATTTATCATTTTAAACACTCCGCCTCTATAATAAACGTATAAGGACTAGAAGAGTTCAAAGATAGTGCTTAAATAGTAAAAATAGTGTTTAAAACGGAGACCATAATGAAAGCAATAGATAATGTTTTAGCTTTTTTAAAGCAAAATAAGTCTAAAGAATTAAATACAGAACAAATAGCACATGGCTTGAATCTCAGCAGAAGTGTTGTTTCAGGTTACTTAGCAAAATTATATAAACAAAATAAAGTTAATAAGTCTACTACTAGGCCAGTTGTGTGGACATTAAGTGAAAAAAAGTTGCCTTTTGATGAAATAATCGGTCATGATAGTAGCTTAAAAGAAAGTATTGAACTAGCAAAAGAATCAATTTTATACCCATCTAATGGACTTCCGGTAATGATCACTGGTAGAAGCGGTGTAGGAAAAAGTTATCTAGCTAAGAAGATATATGAGGAAGCAAAAGCTTTAGGAGTGATAGATAAAAATGCACCGTTTGTCACTTTAAATACTGCGGATTATGCAAATAATACGGAGTTACTTTCTTCAGTATTATTTGGATATAAAAAAGGAGCTTTTACTGGAGCTGATCATGACTCTGAGGGATTGATTGATAAGGCAAACAATGGGTATCTTTTTTTAGATGAAGTACATCGACTCTCAAAATCTAATCAAGAAAAACTATTTTCATTAATTGATAATCACACATTTTATCCTTTGGGGGAGGTAGAAAATCCACATGTTGCTCATATTAGGCTGATTTGTGCTACAACGGAAGATCTTAATAAGTATATGCTTAAGACTTTTATGAGAAGAATTCCAGTTCATATTGATATTCCTCCACTAATCGATAGACCAGCATTTGAAAGAATTGAATATGTTTTAAATTGTTTTAAGCAAGAAGCTGTAAACACTAAATTAAAATATTTAGTTCATGAAAATACTATTATTGATTTGGCAAATCAAAATTATATAGGTAATTTAGGAACTCTTCAAAACAGAGTGAAAATGCTATGTTCTAAAAGTTTTGCGGAGGAGCCGTCAAAAATTGAAGTTGAGATTCCGAGTTCTGATGATAGTGAATTAATTGAAATTGATAAGCATTTAAATGTAAAGGGACTTAATATTTTTAAGAGAAGTGTTAAAAAAATCTTTCAGAATATTCAAAACGAACTAATTGATGCTATTAAACAAAATAAAGTCATGAGTGATTTTAAATTAATAATTATTAAAAATCTACGGGATTTAAAGCAGTTTGACAAAACAATATATTTTGCAAATAAAGTGAATATAACTTTAATTAATAAGGTTCAAACTATCATTAAGGGAATATACGGAATAGATCTTAACTTAAGTGATGACGATGTAAGAAATTTAACATTTGCGTTTAGACTTTCCACTTTTTTAGATATAAAAGTTCAGAATAATCAAGAATATTATGAACTTTTAAGAAATAAGTATTCGAGATCTTTTTATGTTTATCGCAAATTTTTAGAGCGGAGTAACACAGAATTGAAAGATAAATCTTATTTATGGTTTTTGCTGATGATGCAAAATGTAATAAATAAGGTTGAAAGCATTAGATATACTTCTATTTTACTTGCTCATGGGACATCAACAGCCGAAAGTATTCAAAAAGTAGTAAATAATTTAGCAGGTAATTATATATTTGAAGCATTTGATATGTCAATTGAGGCATCAGTAAATGATATCAATAAGCTAGTTTATAAATATTTGGTAGAGCAAAAAGCAAGAGAAAAAGGCATAATTTTACTTTTTGATATGGGCTCACTAAATCAAATGTTTACAAAAATTAAACATAGTTTGAATAAAGAATTGTTAGTTGTTAATAATATAACTACTGCTACCGCGTTAGATATTGCTATGAGAGTTCAGAGACAAGAAAATTTTAATGAGATTGCTACAAAAGCAGAAAATTACGGTCAGTATTTAGGTGTTCAATATTTTGAAGGATTATCAAATAAAAAGAATATTATTGTTTCATGTTTATCAGGTTTAGGTTTATCTAAAGCAATAAAAGATATTATGGAGAAGTCACTATCTACTACTCATCAAATTTTTACTATGGACTATCGCAAACTGCATAGTTATATTGATAATAATAACGAACAGTTTTTTAAGAACACTGATCTTATTATGACAACTACTGACTTTAAGACCAATCTTGATCTACCTATTGTAAATATTTATGATATTTTAGATCAGAAGGGTTTTAGTAAGCTTCGTATGTATTTGCAAGATATGGGAGAGCAAGATAAAAATATTGATGATGTATTAGAAAAATTTCTCAAATTTCTGACAATTGAAGGAATAAAAGATAGATTAAACTTTTTAAATCCCTCTATGGTAATTGATGAAGTAGAAACTATAGTGAAAAAATATGAAGATTATTACAATGTTCAGTTTTCTGGAAAAATAAAATTAAATTTATATATGCACTTATCTCTAATGATAGAAAGAGTTTTGTTGAATTCAGATAAGCAAAATATGACTAATCTTTTTAGGGACGAGAAGGCGAAAGAATTTCAATCTGTTTCTAAGACTATATTTAAACCAGTGGAAATGAAATATAATATTGTAATTAATGATTTTGAAATTTCGCTTATATATGAATTAATTGAAAACTACATTTAGACACAAATAATTAGGTAAAAAATAGTGCTTAGAAATTATCTAAGCACTATTTTTGTTTGCACTATAAATAGCTTCAAATTAGGAATGGCACACTTTTTGCTTATAGATAGGTGAAGAGATAAATAAAATATTTCAATTCAGAAGGAAGATAGAAATGAGAAAATTTTTGATTGCAAGTCATGGAAAATTTGCATCTGGTTTAAAAAGCTCAATAAAAATTTTAACTGGGAAAACTAATATTTCGACTATAGATGCATATTTAGATGGTTCGGAAAATAAAACAAATATTGATGTTCCATTGAATAAATTCTTAGATAGCTTAGAAGAGAAAGATATTGGAATTATTTTCACTGATTTAATTGGTGGAAGTGTTAATAGGGAAGTGATGTTGAAAATAGCCAATACTACTAAGAACGTTTTTGTAATTACATCTGTTAATTTACCAACTGTTCTTTCTGTTGTGTTAGATGGTGGGGAAATGAGTGAAAAACATTTAAACGAGATTATTAATAAATGTCCTGTGCAAATTTCTAAGCTACCTAAAAAACAAGATAGTCTTAGCGATGAGGATTTTTTGAGTTAATAGAAATGGGAGAATTTGAAAAATGATTAAAATGCTAAGAATTGATGAACGTTTAATTCACGGACAAGTTGCTGTTGTTTGGTCAAAAGCTTTAAGTATTACTCATATTATTGTTGCAAATGATGATGTTGTAAATAATGAATTACAAATTACTTCGATGAAAATGGCAGTTCCAGATAACATTAAATTCATTGCTCGAGATGTAAAAGATACGATCAATATTCTTAATAATCCTAAAGCAGAAAATCTTTCAATGATGGTAGTTGTTAGAAATTTCAAAGATGCATTAGAAATTGCTAAGAATGTAAAGAATATTGAACAAGTTAATGTCGGTAACTATGGCTTATTACCAGTTAATAAGCATAAGGGAAAGCCACAGAAAAAAATTGATGCCACTGTTGAAGTAGATGATGACGATATGAAATATATCAAAGAAATTGCTGAATTAAATGTACCATTTGATTCACAATTGACTCCTGATTCTTCAAAGAAAAACTTTAAAAAGATTTATGGTTAGAGAGGTGTAAATAATGTTTGCAAAAGCGTTAATTGTAGCTATAGCTTACTATTTAATTTATTACATTAACCAAAGTATCGGTTTATGGCAATTTAATCGTCCTATTATCGTGGGACCCATCATAGGCTTGCTTTTAGGTGATCTACAAACGGGTATTATTTTAGGTGGCGTCTTTGAATCGGTATTTTTGGGAGTAATTGCTGTTGGCGGTGCTATTCCAGCTGATGCCTTGGTTGGCTCAACTATTGGTACTGCAACTGCTATTTTAACTGGAGCCTCTAATTCTAAAGCATTGGCTATAGCCGTTCCTGTTGCTGCTCTAGCTATTATCACTTTACAAATTACTTACAGTTATATGGCATTATTTGTTCCTAGAATGGATAAATTGGCTCATAAAGGCAATGAAGCTGGAATTACTAGATGGCACATTGGAATGGGATTTATGACTCCTGCTTTGAATACTATTGCTATTTTCTTTGCCATTTTACTTGGTACAAATGCAATTAAAACATTTTTAGCTATTTTGCCTAAATTTGTTTCTCAAGGATTTATTGCAGCTGGTAAAATGCTTCCTGCTGTTGGTTTTGCAATGTTGCTTAATATGTTGTTTAAGAAAAAATACTTTATTTGGTTTTTTGTCGGTTTTGCTCTAGTAGTTTATTTAAAATTACCAAACTTGGCTGTCGCTATATTCGCTACTGCGATTGCATTCTTAATGTATGATGTAACAAAGCATTCAATCACTAATAATGTGGCTGTTTCCAATGTATCTAAACCAGAAGATAAACAAGCAGCTAAAAAGAAAGAAGAGGAGGACTTCTTATCATGAGTGAGAATAAAAATGTTTTAAATGTTGATACAAAGAAATCAGATTTATCTCCTGACGATAAACATATGTTAAAGAGCATGTTTTGGAGATCATGGCTGCTTTTTAGTTCATTTACTATGGTTAAGATGCAGGCGTTTGGATTTGAATTTAGCATGTTTCCAGTAATTAATAGATTTTATAAAAATAATTCTAATGAAAAGAAACAAGCTATTGTTAGAGAATCCAGTTTCTTTAACTGTACTTATGAAACTGCGCCTTTTATTATGGGATTATCTGCTGCTATGGAGAAAGAAAATGCAAATAATCCTGAAAACTTTGATCCTGAATCTATTAATGCTTTAAAAGCTTCTCTAATGGGTCCTCTATCAGGTATAGGTGATTCCATTTTTTGGGGAACATTAAGATTAATTGCTGCTGGTATTGCTATTCCGCTGGCTATGCAAGGAAATCTTTTAGCGCCATTCTTGTTTTTAGCAATTTACGAGATTCCATCAATTATTACACGATGGCAATTACTTAAAGTTGGTTATACTTCAGGTGAAAAATTTATTGAAAAATCTTCTAAATCTGGCTTGATTGGGAAAATTACTGATTTGGCTACTGTCATAGGTATGATGATGATTGGCGCAATGACTGCAAGCTCTGTAACTATCACTACTCCATTAAAATGGGCAATGAAAGGTGCAACACTAAATGTTCAAAAAATTTTGAATGGTATTATGCCGGGTTTGTTACCGTTAGCTGTTACTTTAATTGTTTTTGCCTTGATTAGAAAACGTGTAAAAGTAATTTACTTATTATTCGGTATTATTATATTTGGTATTTTAGGCGCTTTAATCGGTATCTTTTAATCTAAAGAAAGAAGTTAAATATAAATGGGGAAAAAAGTTATTATAAATGCGGACGATTTAGGTATGTCTGAAGGATTTAATGAAGGAGCTATTAAAGCACTACGTGATGGAGTAGCTTCGTCTACTACTATCATGATTAATCAACCAGCTGCTGAACATGCTATATCGTTGTTAAAAGAGGTATCAGGGGTTTATGTTGGATTGCATGTCAATTTAACTACGGGAAGTCCAGTATCAAATCCTGAAAAAATTCCTAGTTTGGTAAAACCAAATGGTGAGTATATTGGCTCTAAAGATTTTAAGACACATAAAAAGAAATTTGTTTATGAAGATTGTTATACTGAAATAAAGGCTCAAGTTAAAAAATTTAAATACCTTTTAGGATATTATCCTTTTCATATTGAAATGCATTCAGCAATGGATGATCAATCAAATAAGGCTATTATGGATGTAGCGAAAGAATTTGGCCTACATTATGATGTCTACTATAAAGGTGAATTTCTTCAGCCTAGTCCAGAAAAATATTTTCAAGTTGAAGAGAAATTGAACTCCAAAGTTGCGGAGATTATAAATAGAGGAGCAACACCAAATGATTTCTTTAATGATAGTTATGATATTTTAAAAGATAAGGATAATGGTTTAGTAACTGCTCTTCATTTTCATCCCGGTTATGTAGATGCATATATTTTAGATCATTCAACACTAACTTTACCTAGAGTTAGAGATCTGCAAACATTAACTTCTAAGAGTTTAAAGGGCTGGATTGAAGATAATGATATTGATTTAATTAGTTATGGTGATTTAAAGAAATAGAAAGTATAAAAACTTACTCTAATGATTTAAAATTTACACAAAAAGACTTTAGACACTAAAAATGTCTAAAGTCTTTTTCTTAGTTTCCGCTAGATTCGCGCTTAAGTAATTCTACTGGCAAGTAGTATGTATAGTTATCTAATTTTTCAGTAGGATTGTCGATTCGCTTTTCTAAAAGCTTAACAAGTAGTTGTGCAATTGAAGGAATAGGTTGAATAATTGTAGACAGACGTGGTTCAAAATCACGTACTACTTTACTTCCATCGAATCCAATAATCTTTAAATCTTTAGGAATTTTAATTCCTAATTCGTGACTAATATTCATGATCAAAAGAGCAGTAAGGTCGTCAGATGCTACGATCCCGTCTACTTTATGATTCTCCAGTAAGTCTTTAATTGCCATTTCTTTTAGTGCAAGAGTTTCATTAAAAATTACTGGATGAATATGTTCCGTTAATTGCAATTCCTTGATTGTTTCTTTGTAGCCAAGCAATCTCTTTTGCGTAGGGTGCCCATCTAGAGTTGGATTTCCTACAAAATAAATATGACGGGCACCATGATTATAAAGTTCTTGAGTAGCTAAACTGCCACCCTTGAAGTTATCGGCACTAACAATTGGAATGTTATCTGAGAGTTTACGATCAAACGAAACGATTGGCAAACCCGTTCTTTGATATTCTTCAATGCCCAGATTATGAGCGCCAGCAATAATCCCATCTACCTGATTAGCCATGAGCATTTGCAGATAGGTACGTTCCTTCTCTGTATCACTGCCAGCATTGCAAAGGATCGTCTTGTAGCCATGATTAAATAATTGATCTTCAATTTTAGAAACTAATTCACCAAAAAATGGATTAGATACATCTGGAAAAATTAAACCAATAAGTTTGGTTTTCTTTCCCTGAAGAGAGCGGGCAACAGAATTTGGTTGATAGTTCAGCTCTCTCATTGCCTCGTGAACTTTTTTTCTTGTTTTTTGACTAATATAGCCATAATTGTTAATTACTCGTGAAACGGTAGTTACAGAACAGCCTGCTTTAGCAGCTACGTCGGTTAATTTAACCATTGTCATCTTCCTATAATATAGAATTCATGCTCCATAATCGTCCTGTGTACTTGGTATCTTTGTCAAAGGTAATTTTTTGATTTGAGCTTGGTGCAAAGAATCGTAAAGTTGCAACATGGCGACCATCATTGATGAAAATTTCGCATAATGAGCCATCTACGAAAATATCTAGATCTAAGTCTTGGTTGGCATTAAGTTCAATTGTTCTAGTTGCACCGTAATCTGGGTTAACAGCAGGACCACTTGAAGCACGATCAATCGTTAATTTAGCATCTTGAGCTGTATTGAAGTCAACTACTAAACTTGCAGATAAATCCTCATTAGAAGCTAGATGTAATTTTCCAGCTTGACCAGCAGCTAAGTGAAGTTTTAATTCATATTGTTTACCGGCCTTTTGACTAATTATTTTTTCATCATTGAGCTGTTTTTCATTATGACGTAAATTTTTGATTGCGTCTACAGGATGTTGATATAACACGCCATCTTTAATTTCTAAACGTTTAACTTGGCTGTAGCAATTAGCCCAATTTTCTTTATCAGTTGGATAAGTACAGTCGGGTAAACCTACCCAAGAAATGGCATAAGCATTTCCATCTGGAGCATTAAAGGCTTGTGTGGCATATACATCAAAGCCATCATCTAAATTAGCTGGATGGTCTTGAAGCGGAGTAAATTGGGCTTTACTTAAGTTAATATCTTTGCCAATCCAGTACATATTTGGATAAATATTTTGATAGTCGGCAATTGATTTATCTAAACCTTGAGGACAAAAAATTAAAACAGGATAGTTGTCAACGAAAACTAAGTTAGGGCATTCAATCATGTAGCCCATTTCGTCTTTACCTAAGTCTAAATAACCATTTTCATGCCAAGTTTCAAGATCATCTGATTCATAAATATCAATATGACCGCTCTTAGTTTTAGCATCTTGAGCACCAAGTAAAACATAATACTTACCATTATGTTTAAATAATTGTGGATCGCGGAAATGTTCGCTAACATGATCTGGTGGTAAGATTGCTGCCTTATCAGGTTTAGTAATGTGATTATTTTCATCCATTTCGGCAATTACTTGATAAGGAATTCTAGTCCAGTCTTCATCGCGGTGATTACCCGTATACATTAATAGAAGTTTCCCGTTATGTTCCATTGCTGAACCGGAATATGCTCCAGCATTGTCTAAGTCGCTATCGGGATCAATTGCGGGTCCTAAATAATGCCAATGAACTAGATCAGGAGAAGCAAAGTGAATCCACGATTTAACTCCGTGAACTGGACCAAAAGGATATGACTGGCAGAATAAATGATATTCGCCATTATAGTAAGAAAAACCATTAGGATCATTTAGTAATCCTGAAAGTGGATGGATATGATAGTGCATCTGATACGGGGAAGTTGCTGCTTGAGCTTGGAGATCTAATAAGGTCTGTGCATCCCAATCTTTGTATTTACGATAACGTTGTTCTCTTGTCCATTCCATAACTATTCACCTCATTGAATATGTAAACGCATTCTTATATAGAGATAGTAACTAAAAATATTATGTATGTCAAACGAATAGCAGCACTTTCATTGATAACATACCTTGAAAATGGCAAGAAAGTATCAAAATGCTGATATTTTTGTGATAAGCGCTTGACATAAAACTAGAATGCGCTATCATAATATATGTAAAATATTTAAAACGCTTACACAATTTTGAGGAGGAGACAGACATGGATCACAAAAAAGTTGCTGAAACAGTCATTGAAGCTGTTGGTCGCGACAACTTAGTAGCCGCTGCTCACTGTGCTACGCGTCTACGTTTAGTCTTAAAAGACGATAGTAAAGTAAATATGAAGATGCTTGATAGCGATCCAGATATCAAGGGAACTTTCAAAACTAATGGTCAATTTCAAATTATTATAGGACCTGGGGATGTTAACAACGTCTACGATGAATTAATTAAAATGACAGGTCTATCAGAACTTTCAACTGACGACTTAAAGAAAGTTGCTCAAAAGGATCAAAAGTTTAATCCAGTAATGGCCTTTATTAAACTTTTGTCTGACATCTTTGTTCCTATTATTCCAGCTTTAGTAGCTGGTGGTTTGTTAATGGCTTTGAACAACTTCTTAACTTCTCCAGGTTTATTCGGAGCAAAATCAGTTGTTCAAATGGCGCCTAACGTTAAGGGACTATCTGAGATCATTCAGGTAATGTCGGCTGCTCCATTTATTTTCATGCCTATCTTAGTTGGTATGTCTGCAGCTAAACGTTTTGGAGCTAACCAATTCTTAGGTGCAACTATTGGTATGATTATGACCACGCCTGCTTTAGGTGGGGCTGGTAAATATTGGGACATCTTTGGTTTACATGTTTCTCAAACTAACTACCAATACCAAGTTATCCCAGTTTTAGTAGCTGTTTGGCTTTTAGCTTTCTTAGAAAAGAGATTCCACAAGTGGTTACCATCAGCAGTTGACTTCACATTCACACCACTTCTTTCAATCATGATTACTGGTTTCTTAACTTTCACAATTATTGGACCAGTCTTTAAAGGTGTGTCAGATGCAATTACTGCTGCAATTGTTTGGTTATATAACACAACTGGTGCCTTTGGTATGGGTATCTTTGGTTTATCTTACTCAGCAATTGTTACTACCGGTCTTCACCAAAGTTTTCCAGCAGTTGAAACTCAACTTTTAGCTGAATATGCACGTGGCCGTGGTTCTGGTGACTTTATCTTTGTTACCGCATGTATGGCCAATGTTGCTCAAGGTGCTGCTACTTTTGCGGTTTACTTCTTGACTAAGAATGAAAAAGTTAAGGGCTTAGCAAGTTCATCTGGTGTTTCTGCATTACTTGGTATTACTGAACCAGCATTGTTTGGTGTTAACTTGAAGTACAAGTTCCCATTCTTCTGTGCTTTAATTGGTGCAGGTGTAGGTGCCGCTTTTGCTGGCTTAATGCATGTTACTGCTGCTGCTCTTGGTTCAGCTGGTTTCCTTGGCTTCTTATCAATGGTGCCAAAGAGCATTCCAATGTGGGCACTTTCAGTAGCAATTAGTTTCATTGTTGCTTTTGCTTTAACTTTTGTATATGGTAAGCGTCACTTGAAAGAAGATGTAGTTGAAGAATCAGGTACTGTTGAATCAGCAGGTGACCAAGTTGCACAACAAGAAAAGGCTGATCAAATTATCAAAGAAGATAAAGAATTACATGATGAAGTAATCGCTGCTCCTGTTTCAGGTAAGGCAGAAAGCTTAAAGGATGTTAAAGATCCAGTCTTCTCAACTGAAGCAATGGGTAAGGGTGCTGCAATGGTGCCAAGTGAAGGAACTATCTATTCTCCAGTCACTGGTGAAATCACCGTTGCTTACGAAACTAAGCATGCTTACGGAATTAAGTCTGATGAAGGTGCAGAAGTCTTGATTCACATTGGTATTGACACTGTCAACATGAAGGGTGAAGGCTTTACTAGTGATGTAAAACAAGGCCAACATGTTGAAAAAGGTGAAAAGTTAGGAACTGTTGATTTAGATGCTGTGAAGAAAGCAGGATACGACACAACTGTTATGACTGTTATTACTAACACAGCTAGTTATGCAAATGTTCAACGTATTGATGGCGTAGACAAGAAACATGGCGACGATTTAATCGCAGTTACTAAGAGATAATTATTGATGATTAAATCAAAATAAGCTCATTTCCGTGTGGGGATGAGCTTATTTTTTGTTCTAAATTTAGAACTGAAATTATATAATTACATATCATTAACTTAGAAAAGAGATGGAAATAATGCAGATTGGGAAAGAATTGAAAAAAATACGATTAGAATTAGGACTAAGCCAAACAGAGATGGTAGGGGACATTTTAACAAAATCATACTATTCAAAAATTGAACGAGGATTACATGAAATTAACGCAAAAGATCTAATTGAAATACTTGAACGAAATAAAATTAATATTTCCGATTTCTTTAAAGGTATAGAAAGTAAGGAGAAAAGCCAAAAGTATTTAGAGCAGTTAAGAAATGCATATTATGAACAAAATCTTTCAAAAATTGTAGAAATAAGAAAAATTTGTGCTGAAGATTATCAATATAGAAATGCTTATGCTCATGCTCTTCTTTTAGAGAACTTTTTTAAAAAGAATAAATTATCATGCAAAGAAGAAGCAATGATTAAGAAACTAATACTTAATATAGATGAGTGGGGAGAAGATAACTTGCGCTTGTTTGCTATGGCTATATCTCTGTTTAATGAATCAGAGATTAAGTATGAACTAAATATGATTTTAAGAAAGTATAAGGAAATAGATAAAGCCAGCAGGAAAATTCAAGAAATACTTGGAGGAATAATGGTTAATTATTTAAACATAATGTTCTTAAAACATGATAGAAATTTTGAGATGATAAGCAAATTGAGAAATTTCTTGTATAAGTTACCGGTTGAGCCAAGAACTATATTTTTTAAAGTGATGGCAGATTATTATGGCTATCTTTTTAATGAAGAAAAATTAGAAGCAAAAAAGATTTTAGACTTTTTTGAAAGACATGGGATGGAGTCGATTACAGCCTATATAGCATTTTAATTGTGTCATGATAGACACTTCACTGATGGAATTTTAACAGTTTTGTATTATATACATGTATTCAAAGCCTAGAAATTAATAATATTTTATCTATTAGTGGAACGAATAAAAATGAATGTTAATAAACTCATATTAGAAATAAGCTATTTATTTTGTTGTATAGGTCCGATTGTTATACTTATTATTAAAAATATAAATGATCTAATGGCTGTAACATTTGGAATAGTATCAATTATTTTTTTTATGTATATGTTTTGGTATATTTTTATATTTCACAAGAATAAGTTTTGATTAGTAAATTTCTAATAATTATTCTTTTCTCAATCTTACATGCATTTTCCCATAATATATACTCATGAATATAAATCAAAATAAGCTCATTTCCGTGTGGGGATGAGCTTATTTTTGTATATGAGATAAAATATAAATATGAAATATTAGAAAGGGTGAGAGTTAGTGAATGATCTTCAAGTAATTCAAGCAGATATCACCAAATTAAAAGTTGATGCAATCGTCAATGCAGCTAATCGAACGCTTTTAGGTGGCGGTGGAGTAGACGGTGCGATTCACCGTGCGGCTGGTCCAGAATTACTGGCAGAATGTAGAACACTTCATGGTTGTGAAACTGGAGAAGCCAAAATTACTAAGGGTTATAACTTACCTGCTAAATATGTTATCCACACAGTTGGTCCTGTGTATAATCCTAATTTTGCTCAAAAAGATGCTGAATTATTAGCAGCTTGCTATCGAAATAGTTTGAACTTAGCTAAGCAATATAATCTTCATTCAATCGCTTTTTCTTGTATTTCAACCGGTGTTTATGGTTATCCAAAAGTAGAGGCTGCAAAAATTGCGGTCGAAACTACCAAGAATTGGCTTAAACAACAAAATTTTAATATTAAGATCTATTTTTGTGTATTTGATTCAGAAAATAAAGCCATATATAATAAACTAACGTCTTAACTAAAGTGAGGAGTTTTAGATGAGCTTAAAATATGCAAGACGAAGTCAGGTGATCTGTTTTACCATCTTAGCTGCGATCAAAGCTTGTAACATTTTATTTGTAGCTTATATGATTAAAATTATGCTAAATGTGGCATCATCACATTCAAAAGATGTAATGCATTTAGTGCGTTTAGCAGCTTTGACTGCCTTAGGACAGCTCTGCTTTATGCTGAGTAATTTTATCTATGAGCGGGTAAAAATGGGCATAATTCGTGATGTTAACATGGTTTTTAAACGGGCTAATTTGCAATATTTAGTTGATCAAGGTGATCCTGATATTAAAAATGGTTTGTCGCTTATGACTAACGACTTAAAGCAAATTGAAACTAATCGAATTACAGCGCAACTTGATATGATTTATCAAGGCTTAACTTTCATTGGCTCATTAGCTTTTGCCTTGTATAATTCATGGCAAATGACGATTATTTTTGTGGTAGCAATGGCAGCTCCAGCAGTTGTGCAAATTTTTACTAGTAAAATTATTACTAAAAAGTCAAAAATTTGGGCCAAAACCAATGCAAGCTATACGCAAAATGTTTCTGATTCTTTAAATGGTGCCCAGTCAGCTAAGCTATATAATGTTAGAAATAACATTGTAGTGAGAGCAACGCATTCAGCTCAAAATATGGAAAATGCCTTGCGTAATATGAACTTAACGCAAGCTTGGGCACTAGAATTAATTTATTCTGCTGCAGAATTATTCTGCTTTATTATTCCATGTACAATTGGTGGCATCATGATGATGCAGGGAAGCCTAAGCGTGGGTACGCTATTTATGATGGTTGACTTAGCAATGAACTTCATTACGCCTGTTGTAACTTTATTTAATGAATTTAATCAAGTTAAATCTACTGTGCCAATGTGGAAGAAGACGCAAAAGGCTCTTAACTATGAAGCAATTGAAAACTCAGAAAAACCAGAGAAGTTTGAAGGACTAGATGTTGAACATCTTGCCTATCAAACTAAATCTGATAAGCATACGATTTTTACTGATGTTAATTTACAAGTAAAGCCTGGTGAAAAAATCTTACTTATGGCTCCAAGTGGTTGGGGAAAGACTACTTTATTACGATTAATGTTAGGGTTAAAGCGCCCAGTAGAAGGTAAAATTTTAATCAATGGAGAAAATGTAACTGGGGATTGGGCTAAGGCTCATAATTACTTTTCTTACGTTAACCAGAAACCATTCATGTTCGATGATACCTTACGCTTTAATATTACTTTAGGTAGAAAAGTTAGTGATGAGAAGCTAAAGAAGGTTATTCATTTAGCAGGATTAGATGAATTAGTAAAAAAAGAAGGTCTAGATCATAAAGTTGGCGAAGCCGGAAACGGCTTGTCTGGTGGTCAAATTCAACGAATTGAAATTGCGCGGGCACTCTTATCAGGCCGGCCAATTTTACTAGCAGATGAAGCAACAAGTGCACTAGATCCTAATTTATCTTTTGCAATCCATAAAACGTTATTAAAAAATCCTCATGTAGCAGTAATTGAAGTTGCTCATAAGATTTCACCTGAAGAAAAGGCAATGTTTAATAAGATAGTTCGGTTGAATTTATGTGAGGGTAAAAAAGATTAGTAAATAAAATAAGAGCTAGAGAATCATGTTTTTCTCTAGCTCTTATTTTATTATTGCAATTTATCAAAAAAGTTAGTAAAGATCTTTTCTTGCTTTGGATCATCTAATAATTTATCAGGCCGCCATTGAATTCCTAGCATTGTTTGGTCAGTTGATTCAATGGCTTCAATAATGCCATCAGGCGCAGTTGCTACAATATTAAAGTTATTAGCAATTGTCTTAATTGCTTGATGGTGATTACTGTTCACGTAAGGATGTGTACCAACAGCCTTAGCAAGTTCGCTTTCTTCAGTTACATTGACATGATGACTTTCTAAAGATAAATCATTCTTTTGGATATGCTGAATACCTGCTCCAGAATTTTGAACATAAATATCTTGGAAAAGCGTTCCGTTAAAGGCTACGTTTAACATTTGCATCCCGCGCCCAATTCCTAGAATTGGGAGGTTTGAATCATGGGTATTTTTAATCAAATTTAATTCAAACTGATCTCGGTGTGGATCCGTTTCTCTGAGTTCGGGAAGTGGCTCTTCATTATAAAAAATTGGTGTAATATCAGGACCATCGCTAAGAATTAAAGCATCAAAATTAACGTTAGGTAATGGCATTGTTTTTAAACTCACTGGAGCAAAAACAAGCGGAAGATAGCCTAGCTTTACAACAGTATCAATAATGCTACGATCAACGACTAATTGATTGTTTTTGATGCTTGCAGTAATACCAATAGTTTTCATTACAATTACTCCTTTAACAAGTTAGGCATTTTGATGGTGAGCGGAAAGTTGCATGATTAAATAATTAATCAATAGCGTAATTCCAGTTGCTGCAAATACCCATTCATAAGTAAACATACCAGAAATTGTTGAACCGAGTAAAGACCCTAAGACAGCCCCGACGGCTTGGAAAGATTGATTATAAGAGAATACTCTACCAAATGCTTCTGGTGGAACATTTAAAGTTAGAACTGTTTGAGCAGCAGGAAGTAATCCAGCACTAACAATACCTAAAAGAAATCGCCAGAAAGCTAGTGACCAGGCATTAGGAATGAAAGTCATCGGGATAAACAAGATTGTTGCAATCAGTAATCCCCAACGCAGAACTTTCTCAGCTCCAATATGATCCATTAAATGACCAATATGAGAAGCCGAAAGCATTGTACCAAGCCCTGGTGTAGCTGCAACAATACCGGCAATCAAGGCAATATTGTTACTGTGGGGCATTAAAGATTTTACGTACAAAGAAACGATGGGATCAATTGACATAGTTGATGACTGAACAATCATCGTGGTTACAAACATAATGATGATTAACTTAACATTAGGTAAACCATGCATTATTTCTCCCATTGGCTTCATCTTTTCACGAGAAACTGGAGTAAAGTCCTCTTTTACTAATAACCACGTTCCTAAAAATGTTAAAAACATTAGTCCGCCAGTAATAAAGAAAGGAATCCTGTAACCTAAGGCACTAGACAAAGCTCCACCAATTAGTGGGCCAACTAAATTACCAGCCGTTCCCGCAGTCATCATTTGGCTCATTACCCAACCACTACGGTGATGCGGCGTTTCACTTGCCATTAAAGCAGTGGCATTGTTGATATAGCCAGAAAATAGTCCCTGTAAGAATCGCATACAAATAATAAAGAAAGCACTTTGAGCAAGACCAGTAATAAATATGGTTAAGCTCATAACGCCAGCAGCACGCATGCACATTAATTTTCTACCTTTGCGGTCAGCTAAGTTTCCCCAATAAGGTGAAATAATGGCTTGGGCAATAAAAGTCATGGCAAAAGCTAGACCAGAATATAAATTCAATTGTAGTTTATTATAGTGACCCAGTTCAGCCATAAATAAGGAAATAAAGGGCATCGTCATTGAGTACCCTAAACCAGTAATAAAACAGCCTAGCCAAAGTGTATAGAATGTTTTATGCCATCCATTTGGCAAATTATAAGCGTGTGATTTGCTCACATAGTCATCCCAATCCTGAACTTACTTCTTACTTTTCAATAGTAATATTATAGCATAGTGCCTTAAAGACAAATGTCACGATCTGCTTAAGTTGGTTAATTTTCTTAAAAAGTTAATGCGGAACATGGTGTAACATGCTAATATTGATTAGCACAATAAGGTAAAGGTTGAGAGTAATGAGCAAAATACAAGATTCTAAAGATAAAAAAAATCAAAATGTCTTAACAAGAGAAGAATATCGTCAACGTTTAGCAAGTCACGGTAAGGTAAATGTTTGGGATTTATTCTTAAATCGTCCGTATGTTTCAGTAACCTTAATCGTCTTGGCAATTATCTTTATTATGACTAAGTGGTGGCTTGGTCTTGCAATTTTAATCGTTGTGGCAATTGCAGGTGTATTTATTATTGTCAAAAGTAAAAATCCTGACCGTACTCTTAGTTTAGAGTTTAAATTAGGTGGAAATAAGACGCTTCATTTACTCAAGGCACTGCAGCTGGGAGCATCGATGATTATGTTTTTATCTACTTATATGCGGCAAGTTGTAACTATTAATTTTCAAACTACCGGCTCGCAAGATATGCTAAAAATGTTGCAAGGCGCAGCTGCTAGTACCAATAATGTTTATGCTGCTCAAGGAGCAAATGCAGTTGGGTTACTTGATAACTTATTGGGTGGCAGTTTATGGGGAACATATCGTTATGCTGCAAATAGTGGTCAATTTATGAATGACTCTGCAGGTAGATGGATTATGATTTGGACCTTTCTTTTAATGGTCGCACCTGCAATTTGTGTTTTAGCTCAATTCTTTAGAGAACCCTATTCACGTCGTGCCATGCTGGTTGGATCTGGTATTTCAACAGTTTTGTTCATTTTGACTCCAACTTTAATTCATCAATGGGCTAATCAATTTGCGATTAATCACCAAATTAATACGGCTCAAATTGGACAAATGTTTAGTGTTGGTTATATGGCCTACTTTGGAATGGGATGTAGTATTTTGGTATTTGTAATTGCAATTATCCGTAGTATTAAACGAGATAATTTTTAATGAATGAAAATAAAATTGCTACTATAATTTAGGTAGCAATTTTTTATTTGGAGAAAAAAGATGAGTTTTGAGAAGAAAAAAGTAGCAGTGAATGATCAAACCTTTTTGACATTAGTTAATAAAGGATTAAGTGAAGAGGATGTAATAAAACAGGCGCAAGAAATAAAAAAACTCCAGCCCGAAATGATGGAATGGAGAATTGATTATTTTAAGGATGTAGTCTTAATGAACAGACTGCTGGAAGTAGCCGATAAGATTAAGACGATTATGGATAAAACGCCGATTTTAATTACTTTCCGCAGTAAAAAATTCGGCGGAAAAACTGAACTGGATAGTGAAGATGCATATCTAAATTTAGTAAAAATTGCTATTGATTTTAAACTAGGAAATGCAATTGATATCGAGCATGATCATGTTTCTGATCGAATAGCAGGTTTGATTCAAGATGCTAAGGCTAAGGAGCTAGGAGTTGTACTTTCTTAAGCAAACAAAAAACTCTTTCGGAAAAGTGACCGAAAGAGTAAAGTTAAGGAAAGCTACAAAATGTTATATGAAAGCGCTTTAATCGCCTTCATAGATTATTATAGTAGAGTAGAGACTGAAGTGCAAATGTTTTTTAGGGAGAGGAGCAAAAACTTGAATAATGATCCACTTATATTTGAATTTGCAATAGCTAAAGATAAGCCGTCCAGTTTTAATGCTGAAAGAGATAATACTTGCCCTTTTTGCGATGTTGATAACTTAACCGATATCTATCAAATAAATGGACCAATGATTTGGCTAGCTAACCGATTCCCAACATTGAAAGATACAAAACAGACAGTACTGATTGAATCTGATGACCATGATGGGGATGTAAGCAACTATTCAAAAGAATATAACCGAGAATTGATGAAATTTGCCTTGAAGTGTTTCAATAAAATGCGGCAAAGTGGCAAATTTGAGTCAGTCCTTTGGTATAAAAATTTTGGTCCCAAGTCTAATGGATCCTTATCGCATCCACATATGCAAATTGTAGGATTAGATAAAGAAGACGGCTATAAGTATATTCATGCCAATAATTTTACTGGAATTAAGGTCTTTGAAACAAATAATATGGATGTTAATTTTGCAACTCACCCTATACAAGGATTTCAGGAAATAAATATCAATTTATTAAAAAACAGTGGCTTAAACTTTTGGGCAGATTGGATTCAAAACGGCGTGCAATATATTTTAGAAGAAATGTATGGCGGTCGATGCGATTCTTATAATCTATTCTTCTATCCCAATGAAGACGGAATCTGTTGCAAGATCATTCCACGATTTTATGCCCCACCATATTTTGTAGGTTATAAATTATCTGAATGTAATGATAATCAGACATTAAGAAGAGAAGCCAATAGGCTATTAAACTTTGTGCAAAAGTCTTGAAATAATATTTCAGTACCTTAAAATGTTGTATTAGAAAAAGAGGTACACTATGGATTTATCAACAAAAGTTTTAAATAATTATCCTAACTTTAAAGGGGCATCTAAGAGGATTGCTGATTATTTACTGGCCCATCCTAAAACATTTTTACAAGAAGATGCCCAAGGACTAGGAAGGATGACTAAAACCAGCGCTGCTTCAATGATTAGGTTTTGTCAGCAACTTGGTTTTAAAGGGCTTAAGGATTTTCAAATTCAATTAGCTCAAGATACGCCGCAGGACAACGAAGAAACTATTGATCCAATTGTGGATCATCATGATAATCCACATATTGTATTACAGAAACTTTTATCAAGTATTGAGAAAAATACAGAGCAGACAGCTCATTTAATTGATGGGCTTGCCTTGAATCAAGCGATCAATTTTTTAAAGAATGCTGATCGAATTTATTTAGCTGGAGTAGGGGCTTCAAGTTTACCAGCCCAAGATCTTTATTATAAATTTATTCGTAGTGATAAGAATGTGGTCTTTAATCAGGATATTCATATTGCCTTAGAGCGAATTTGCTATTCGCATTCTACGGATGCTTTAGTAATCTTTTCTTATAGTGGATTAACGCAGGAAATATTGTTAATGGCGGATCAAGCTCGTAAAAATCATACTCCAATTATTGTCGTTACACGTTCACGTCAGTCTCCTTTAGTCGAGCTCGCAGATGTTGTATTAGGTGTATCAACTGATGAAAAGCTACTCAGAGTAGGGGCTATTAATTCACTTTTTTCTGAGATGTTTGTTTCAAGTGTTTTATTTTTAGCAACAATTAACCAGGAACTACCAAGATTAGAAGAAAGATTTAGAGAAACGGAATTAATAACTAACCAATTAAAACAATTAAATGAATAATATGGTATTCCATTATTATATTAAATAATTATTGTAAATAGTTAATAAAGAGCTGCTTTAAGCAGCTTTTTTCTTTGAATATTTGCAGCTATCTTGCGGCATGATAATAAAAAGTTTTAAAATGATTTTATAAATAAAACTACTGACATAATATATAAGATAACGTAAGTTAAGTTTTGTCTAATTCTATAGGGAAGGCGATAGCTTTATGTTAAAGGATGGAATTACTGAAATTATCCAACAGTATGATATCGATGCAAGTGTAATTGTTAAATATGGCGACCAAGTAATGTATCAACATCAAGCTGAGAAGGTTTTCCCAGCAGGAAGTTTGATTGACCTCGCGATTGCTGCATATATTGAGGACCAGTGGAAAAACAATCCTGAAATTGTGAATGAAGAAATGGAAGTCACTGATCTATCACGGGTACGAGGTGCCGGAATTATTGGGGATCTGCGTCGCACTAATTGGAGTGTTCGAGATTTAGTTTACTTAACTAGTGCGATAACAGATAATGTGGCTACTAATTTATTAATTGAAAAATTTGATATTTATGAAATTGATGAGTGGCTAAAGAAAAACTATCCTGGTTTAAGATTAGGAAGAGAATTAATGCGTTATTCAGCTAGTGGGCAAGATAATGAATGTACAGCCACTAGTGTTGATAAACTAATTACTCATTTGATGACCACTCAAAATCCATTCTGTGCATTGATTCGTAACGCCTTAAGCAATCATACTATTCCAACTGATTTAACTTTTTATGGTGATAATATTCTTACCTACAATAAATTGGGTCGAGATAGGCGGGCGCGTCATGAAGTTTGTGCGTTTATGACTAAGAAAGCACCAGTATTTTGTACTGTATTAAGTAGTTATAAGGGAAGAGATATAGAAGATCGTTTATTCTTCCAAGAATTAAGTAAGTTGATCTTTTCACATGTAAAAACTGCTAAGATTGAAAAATAGGAATACGGGGAGAATTAGGATTCCTATTTTTATGCTCTAAAGAATACAATAGCAACAAGAACATAACGATGGAGGATAGATTTTTGAAGAATATTTTTCAAGAAATAAATAAGTATACTAATAATTTCAGAAAATATTGGCTTCAATATATAGCTTTATTTATTGGAATTGATCTTTTTACGCAGGTGCTTATTATTCCGCTTTTTAGGTATCTTACTACAGCTATTTTAAAAGCTAGCGCAATTCCGTTTATTTCATATCAAAATATTATTACGATTATCAGTACACACACTTTGATGTTTCTCTGTTTAATTCTTGAATTGATTGTTTTACTTCTAGTAATTTATGGTGAATTTTCACTGATATTATTAGGAATTAGAGAAATTTCTCAGGGAAGATTTTCATTGAGGGTCTTATTTAAAGAACTATGGCAATCATATCGATCAGTTCGAATTAGTTCAGTTTTGCTACTAGCAGTGTATTTCTTGTTAATTGTTCCGTTTGCTGATCTAGTTTATCGAACACCATTACTAGCTAAGGTTCAAATTCCAGAATTTATTTTAGATTTTATGATACGGAATATTTGGCTTGCTAGTGGATTAATAATCTTTTACTTGTTGGCTTTCATTTTGGGTATTCGTCTTATTTTGACGCTTCCAATTATGATCTATCAAAGAAAAAAGACTTTTCTTGCTATGAAGGAAAGTTGGAAATTAACGAGTCATAAGTATTGGTGGAAGATCCTGAGTCGCCTGTTAGTATTAGGGCTTAGTGTAAGTATAATTTTATTGATTTTTAATCTGTTAATTTATCTTTGCCAATTAGGCTTAGATCATTTGCCGAGAAATATCAGTTTTAACTTTGCTGTATTTAATCTTTTACTGGTTCAATTAGTCAGTGAGTTAGTTGCAATTTGGATTAGCGTTGTTTCGCTTTTAATTGTGGTGGCGCCATTAAAAAGTTTTAAGCTTCAAAGTAAAGTTAAAAAAACAATAAAACTAAAAATGCTAGCTTTATGTTTAATGCTAGTTTTTGCACTTGCTGCTGGTGCAAACAATGTTTTATATTTAAAAGAAATCGATATGCAGCGTCCGCTTACCGTTTCACACCGCGGAGTAAGTAATAAAAATGGCGTACAAAATACTATTCCAGCTTTGAAAAAGACGGCCAAGCTTCATCCAGATTATGTAGAAATTGACTTACATGAAACAAAAGATAAGCAATTCGTAGTTATGCATGACGAAAATTTAAAACAATTAGCTGGAATTAATAAAACGCCAAAAGATCTAACTTTAAAGCAACTAACTAGAATTACGCTTCATGAAGATGGACATCAGGCCAAAATTGCTAGTTTTGATCAGTATTTAAAAGCCGCTGCTAAAATAAAACAAAAATTGTTGATTGAAGTTAAGACAACGCCAAATGATTCGCCTAAGATGCTTCAGAATTTTAATAAGAAATATGGAAAATTAATTATTAAACGAAAATATCAAGTTCAATCGTTAGACTATAGAGTGATTGAAGGTTTGCATCAGATTAATCCTAAGTTATTTGTTTTATATATTCAGCCATATAATTTCACCTATCCTCAAAGCGTGGCCAATGGATACTCTATGGAATACTCAACTTTAAATAATGACTTTATTTGGCAAGCGCAATTGCAGAATAAGCCTGTTTATGCTTGGACGGTTAATACCCCAAATATGATGATGAAGATGATGTATGACAATGTGAATGGAATTATTACCGATCAACTTGCTGAATTAAATGAAACTATTAAAGATTTTGAAGATAATCGGAGTTATGCGAATAAGCTGTTAAACTTTATTTTGATATTGCCTGACGAAAGCGCTTCATGATAGTATGGGTATATACCAGTTGTTGCTACGCCAATATTTTGATTTACTTCCAATTTATGGAAGCATTCAATAAACGTCAATTGGTTGAAAAAAGTAAGAGGCTAGAGAAATGGTTACTAGAATTATAAGTGCAAATGCCAGTGAAATTTTAAAGATGAATGGTGCAGAATTAAAACAAAGCATCAAAGCTAGTGAAGGTAGAACTGTACTAAGTGAAAATGTAGTTATTGAGCCGGCAATTGATGGCTTGACGACTTCAGAAATTGCGGCTGGTTTTGGGGCTGATTTAATCTTATTGAATTTATTCGATACCTTGAACCCTAAAGTAAGTGGATTAACAGTGGACAAGCCAGAAGATACAGTTAAGAAACTTCAAAAACTAACAGGTCGACCAATTGGAGTAAATCTAGAGCCTGTCGATAATAGTGCAAAGATGGAATCGACAAAATTACAAATTTCGTTAGGTAGGACTGCAACAGCTGACTCAATAAAAGCTGCCGAAAAGCTTGGATTTAACTTTGTTTGCTTTACTGGAAATCCTGGTACAGGCGTAACTAATAAAATGATTGCTAAAGCTGTAAAAACAGCTAAGGAAAACTTTTCAGGATTGATTATTGCCGGAAAAATGCATGGAGCTGGAGTAGATGAACCAGTTGCTAATGAAGAATCAGTTAAAGCTTTTCTAGATGCAGGAGCAGACGTGATTTTAGTTCCAGCTGTTGGCACAGTTCCAGGTTTTACTAGCGAAGAATTAATCAAAATAGTAAAAATGGTTCATGAACATGGAGGATTAGTGATGAGTACAATCGGAACTAGTCAGGAAAGTTCTGGTGCTCAAACTGTTCATGATATTGCCTTACAAAATAAAATCTGCGGCGTTGACGTGCAACATATTGGTGATGCAGCCTGGGGAGTAGTTCCGCCTACTGAGACTATTTTTGAATTAAGTAAGACGATTAGAGGGATGAACCATACGATTTCTCGAATGGCACGTTCAATTAATAGATAAAGAAAATAAAGAAGATATCTTGGCAAAATTGGCTCGTGATATCTTCTTTATTTTTTAATATTCAGTTTTACCTAAATCATCTTCTGGACGGTGGAGCTGGAGACGTAAGCCATAGACAGAAAATTTTTCACTATCAGCTTTACGATTCAGTTTTAAATGCAAATGGTCACCATCTTGATCAAATTCTACTTCGTTTCGAGTATCAATCCAAGCTGCTTCTTCAACATGAGGAACGTGCTTTAATTCAATGCTATCTTCAAGTGGAATATGAATAAAAATATAGCGTTGATATTTGGCAATAGCATTGTAGAAGACGTGCACATTATCTTCATCTGCTTTAATTTCGTGGTCAGCACGGCTTTCATAATATGCATGACCGAAGCGATCAATCCACTTACGCAAAGTTTCAATTGCTGGCTCTGATTCGTTATTAATTGATCCATCTTGGTTTAATTTAACTTCAAAATAGATATTCATGTCATCTAGACGAGCAGCAATTAATTTAGCTAATACGTCAGGAGAGATTAATTTTTCTGCTGGACGTTTTTGACAAAACTTTATTGCATATTTTTGACAAGCATCTTGTAAAGCAGCCACTTGTGAGTCGTCGCCATCTTTAATACTTACTCCTCTAAAACCGAAGTCGCGTGCATGGCGTACCAGAGCATCGGCATTAATTGTACCTTTAGGAGCAACTTGATATTGCAAAACAAGCCCAATATTTAAATCTTCTTTTTCACACATTTTATTATTCGCTTTCTATGTCGTATTCAAGATTGATTATAAGTGGAAAAGAAATTTTAAGCAAAGCAAAATAGTTTCACGTATAATTAAGATGACTATAGAAGGGATAAAAAATGGTTATTTTCAATATTATTTTATATATTATAATTGGTTTTATCGTATATTTTGGCTATCAAACAGTACTTCATTATCATAAGCATGAAAATGTTAATTTTTTGCGTGGCTTAATTATTAGTACGTTAGTGTTGGCAGTTTTAGTTTCTTTACAAATTTATTGGGCATTGCCAAATATTATTGGGTTGTTTTTATGGCTGTTCATTATGTTCTTGTTTATTAGCGTGGCAGCTAGTGCTAGGTACATTGCAGCTAATCCGCAAGATAAGAAAAAGAGAAAAGTGGAATTAATTATTTCTGCTATTTTAGCAGTTATTAGTTTAATTATTTTATTTATCGTGGTTGCTAATGTCAGATAATATGAGAATAATTATCGCTCCTGCTAAGAAAATGAAAGTTGATCAAGACACTTTTTTAGTTAGATCTAAGCCTGCTTTTTTAAACAAGACGCAAGAATTGTTAGATTTTTTGAAGACTAGAGATTTCGAGCAGTTACAAAATTTGTGGAGAGCAAATAATAATATTGTCCGAGCAAATCAAAGGAATCTTTTGACCAGTAAGCTTGATAAAAATCTGACTCCAGCGATTTTGGCATTTTCAGGGATTCAATATCAATATTTGGCTGGAGATGTTTTACCGCAAGAAGGATTAGATTATCTTCAAGATCATTTACGTATTTTATCGGGATTCTACGGTATTTTGAGACCATTTGATGGTGTAATTTCCTATCGCTTAGAATTAAAAACGCAAATGACAGGATTTAAAGACTATAGTTTGTATCATTTTTGGGGAGACTTATCTTATCAAGAACTATTTAATAATGCAGAAACTGTTATTAATTTAGCATCTTTAGAGTATTCACGTTTGATTTCTCCGTATTTAAAAGATGGTCAAAAAATGATCACAATTAAGTTTTTAGAGAATAAAAATGGAAAATGGCGTCAAAGTGCTACTCATGCGAAGATGGCGCGTGGAGAAATGGTGCGTTTTATGGCTAAAGAACAAATTAATGATCCAGAAGATTTGAAAAAATTTTCTGATTTTGGTTATCTATTTTCTGCAGCAGATTCTTCCAGAGAAACCTACGTCTTTAAAAAACGTTTGTAATTAATATGGATAAATGCTAAATCTTCTTATATTTAATTTTGGGGAGAATAAAAATGAAAAGATCTGAGTTAAAATCAAATGCGAAAGAACAATTACGTGGTAATTGGTTCTGGGCAGTTGGTTTATGTTTGGTTGGCGCAATTATGGCTAGTTTGACTAGTTCCTTTAGCGTTGGAATTCTAGGCGGAATGGTTTTATATGGTGTTACCTATACGTTTTTAACCTTAGCAGATGGTAAAAAGATTGAAAATATTTTTAGCGCTATGTTTTCTGGATTTACTAGTCGTAAGTTTTTGCCAACGTTATTAACATCTTTGCTCGTTAATATTTTTATTTCTTTGTGGACAATTCTTTTAATTATCCCAGGAATTGTTAAAGGATATTCTTATTCAATGGCACCATACATTGTTAAGGATCTGGCTGAAGCCGGCGAAGATATTGCACCAACTGAAGCAATTAGTGAAAGCCGCAAATTAATGGATGGTCATAAGGGTGAGTTATTCTTATTAGATTTAAGTTTTATTGGTTGGGCAATTTTAGCCACTATTCCGTTAGGCTTAGGTTGGCTCTGGCTTACTCCTTATTATCAAGCAACTAAAGCAAATTACTACCGCCAATTAGCTGGTGACCAGTTCAAAAAGACTATTGAAGCATAAAAAAGAGAAATCGGTGTCGATTTCTCTTTTTGCTTATAATTAAAAAGTATTACTATTTTGTAAAAATTCTGCAGTTAGATCAGCTGCAGTTTTTTGATAGGTATCAGTAAAGCTATGGTCTGCACCTTCAACTAAGTGAAGAGTACTATTTTCATAGACTTGATCGTATTTTTTTGAGGCATCGGGGGAGACCACTGTGTCATTTGTACCGTGTATTAAGCAGACTGGTCTGGTAAAGTGAGCTGATACTTCGTAAATAGGTAATTGTTGCGCAACGCGTAAGTAAAAACCGCCTAATGTTAGATCTTTAAATGGTAAGCGATCTGGAATATGGTCCGGATTATACTTTACGCCTTGCGTACTCCCTTTGAGAGCATCAGTTTTTAAAGTAGCAGCTGGAGCTAAAAGGACTACTTTTTTAATAATATCTGGATAGAGTCCGGCAAGCATTGAAGCAACAACACCACCTTGAGAATGCCCTACCAAATAAATATTACGTACATGTGGATCAGTTTTAACGTAATTTAAAATTGCATTAGCATCTTCAATTTCATTTAGAACAGTCATGTTTTCAAATTCTCCATCAGAATCACCATGACCGTTAAAATCAAAACGCACACTAGCAATATTTTCGTCACGTAGTTCATCAGCAATTTCTTTTAGAAGGAGTGTATTGCGGTTAGCAGTGAAACCGTGAAAAATAATTGCCATGTCATAGATTTCTCCAAAAGGTTCTTCACGAGTTCCAACTAAGTTCAAGCCATCGCGCTCAATTGTAATTGTTGCCATATAAATGCCTACTTTCTTTTTCTTTAACTTCATTATAGTCTGACATGTGAGCTAATTTAGTAGCTTAATGAATTTTTAGTATAATATTTTCTTGAATAGTAAATAAAGGATTGTGATGATATGGATTTGTTATTAGTGAGACATGGAGTTAGTGAGCACAATACTTCAGATGTAATCTCCGGCGGTACTAGTAACCCTAATTTAAGCCAAGCTGGCGTGAAACAAGTAGAAGAAGTAAGTAAAATAATTGATAATAATAAAATTGACCAAGTATATGCTAGTCCCTTAATTCGTGCTAAAAGAACGGCGCAGATTTTAACTGATTTTCAAAAAGATATTATTACTGATGGTCGGCTTAAAGAAATGGATTTTGGTTCATGGGAAGGTCAACATGCGGAAGAATTGAAGGTAAAATATCCAGATGCATTTGATGATTTAGGAACCATCAATAGCAAATATACAAAATATGCTAAAAATGGCGAAACTTTTAAGCAGGTAGCTGATCGAGTTGAAGAATTTTTAGCTGAAATTCAACCATATTCTAATGACAAAACGATTATGGTTGTCTGTCATGGTTTTGTAATTAGGAGTTTAATAGCTAGATGGTTTAAACTAAAAATTGAAGATGTAATGACAGTCAGAAATGTCAGTTTTACTGAACTTCATTTTGAAAAAGATGATATTGAGCGACCACGGTTAATGACATTTAATCGGACAGAGCCTTTATATTACGGAACTAAGAGGTAATAAGATTTTATGAGAGTAGTAATTTTACGTCATGGAACTACTGAATTGAACAAGCAAGGGATGATTCAAGGATCAAGCGTTGATCCCGATCTAAGCAAAGAAGGGCGTGCTTATGCAGAAAAAGCAGCTAAAAATTTTGATCCTAGTCAATTTGATGCAGTTTATGCTAGTCCTTTAAAAAGAGCGCAAGAAACTGCCAGAATTTTTGTAGGTAATAAAACTCCAATCAAAACCGATAAGCGAATTGAAGAATTAAATTATGGTTCTTGGGATGGAAAATCTTCGTTTGAATATCGGAAGAAGTATCCAGATGCTTTTAATAAAAAAGGTCTAATTACCGATAATATTTATAAGTATGCTTCAGACGTTGAAAAACGAGAAGATTTCAGACGAAGAATTGCTTCATTCTTTGATGATTTGTACCAAAAGCATGAAAATGACACAGTTTTAGTAGTCTGCCATGGTGTGGTAAGTAGAATGATTTGTGCTCACTTTTTAACTAATGGTGATATTAAGTGCTTTGATCAAATGCAAAATTGTGGACTAGCAGAATTGGATATTAACCAAGAATTTGGTACTTTAGTTTACTATAATCGAGTTTTAGCATAATTAAGATCTCATGCAGAAAGAGGGCATGAGATTTTTTATTCATAAATATTGACACAGTGTCACTTTAAGAATAAACTTAAGTGTATTAAAAATGACACGGTGTCACAAGAGGAAATGATATGGTTAGTGAAACATTTATAAATCTATCGGATGAAAAAAAGCAAAAAATTGCACAGGCACTCTTGAAAGAATTTAGTACTTATCCTTTAGCTAAGGCTCAAGTAGCGCGGATTGTAAAGGATGCAGGTATTGCTAGGGGAGCATTTTATAAATATTTTGGAGATTTAAAAGATGCATATGGTTATCTCTATAGTTTAGCAATGAAAGAGGTCCATATGGGACCACCAACAAGGCTAAAAGAATTTGACCCAGAATTTTTTTATAAGATGACTGTTAATTTTATTGATCAGACAGAAAATAGTATTTATTTTGATTTAATTAAATTGCACCTTAGTCAAAATCAAGCCTTTATAGGAGAAGATGAGAAGCAAAAAGATGCTTTTCTAAATTTGAACTCTCAAGTTTGGGCTGCGATGGTTTTAACTCATGAAGCAATCGATTTAGCCTTGTTTGATAAAAAGAATAAAGCAAAAATCCTTAAACGTTATCATGAAAGTTTATGTTTATTGCAAAGAAAGTAGGCAAAAATGTTTTTAGCTTTAAAAGAAATAAAATACGAAAAATTGCGTTATGGCTTAATTACTTTGATGATTTTTTTAATTTCATATTTAATTTTTATGCTTTCATCGCTAGCAGTTGGTTTAGCTTCGCAAAATACGCAGGCAGTTAACAGTTGGCAAACAAAATCAGTTGTATTGAATGACAATGCTAATGTAAGTTTGAGTCAGTCACTTCTTACTAAGGCAGATTTGAAAGACTTTAAAAAGACCAGTAATGATAGCTTCGTTGGCTTAGTACCTATTGTGGTTAAGGAGAAGAAACATCAGACGATTTCTGCTCAATTTGTCGGTTTAAAGAAAGACGAATACATATATAAAGATTTAGAACTTGTTTCTGGTCGAAAAGCTAGACATAACAATGAAATAGCTGTTGATCAAATTATGTGGGATCGCGGTTATCGTCTGGGTGATAAAGTTACCTTAAATGGAAGTGATCAAAAGTATAAAATTGTTGGTTTCTTAAAAAATGCCAAAATTAATATCGCTCCAATTGCTTATGGTACGATGGCAACTTGGAGAAAATTACGTCCAATGGCCCCAAATGTTGAAGCTTCTGGGATTATTTCTAAAAAGAACCTAGATTTCAAAGCTAAGAATGTTAAATCTTATGACAAGCAAACTTTTATTAATAAGTTGCCCGGCTATACTGCTCAAAATTCAACTTTTGAATTAATGATTGGTTTCTTGTTCGTAATTTCATTAATTATTATTGCGGTATTTTTATATATTTTAACGATGCAAAAGATGCCAAATTATGCGGTTTTAAGAGCACAAGGAATTCCAAGCAAGACTTTAATTGGCGCAACGTTAAGTCAATCGCTTATTTTGGTGATTTTAGGTACGGTTTTAGCATATATTCTGATGCTCATTACAGTTAGCGTGATGCCGGCTACTGTGCCAATTAATTTTGCACCATGGATTATGATTTCGACTTTTGCTGGGATGATTTTAATGGGAATAATCGGTGGTTTGATTCCAATTAAATCAATTCTTAAAGTTGACCCTTCAAAGGCTGTTTAAGGAAGGAAAAGTTCTATATGTCAGTAATTGAATTAAAAAATATCAGTAAATCATACGGCCAAGGAAATGCTAAGGTCGACGCTCTTAAAGATGTGAACTTTGAAGCTAAAGAGGGAGAAGTTGTTCTAATTGAAGGTCCTTCCGGAGCTGGTAAGAGTACTTTTTTAACGATTGCGGGAGCCCTTCAGAAACCTACTTCTGGTGAAGTTTTTATTGGTGGAAAAGATGTAACGAATTATTCGCCTAAACAAGCTGATGCCTTAAGATTAGATAAAATAGGCTTTGTACTTCAAGCTTATAATTTGGTGCCATATTTGACTGTTAAAGAGCAATTTATTTTAGTAGATAAAGTTAAAAAAAGTGGCAATATGGGTAAAGACAGATTGGATAATTTATTAAATGAATTAGGAATTATGCAATTAATAAATAAATATCCTAAAGAATTATCTGGTGGTCAGCAGCAGAGAGTTGCAATCGCAAGAGCTCTATATGCAGATCCAGCAATTATTTTAGCTGATGAGCCTACAGCTTCATTAGATAGTGAAAAAGTTGAAGAAGTAGGAAAATTATTTAAAAGCCTAGCTAAACAAAAAGAAAAGGCAATTATTTTAGTTACCCATGATTTAAGGCTTAATAAGTATTCTGATAAAATCTATGAAATGTTAGATGGACGTTTAAGTTTAAAAAAAGGGTAAAGAAATACGCAGGTATCAATTTGAACCTGCGTATTTTGCTATCTCTTTTATTATAAATTAGGGTCAATCTTAAATCGTAGAGGTGAGTCAGCAGTTTGTGCAGTAATAAGTTTAGCAATTAATTTTTGATAATTTTTAACCGCCACATCAGCTAGCTTTTTGTTTGCTTCGTTTACTAGATCAAGTTGTTTAACGTCATCTTTTTCTTGAGCTAATTTCTTATCATATTCAACACGTAATTTGTTTAAGGATAAATTAGTTGCTTTTTGTGTATTAACTAAATCAGTCGCATATTTACTCCAATTTCGATCAACTAAGACGCTAGCCATTTTAAATACCCAGTAGGCAGAATTAGTTGTAAATTCTTCTTTGCCATATTTAAACATCGTAGGTACTTTAGTTCCTTGAGGATAGAAAGGAATATAAACGCTTTGAGCAGCTATTCCCATTGCTAGCCAGTGCACCATATCATTATCTCTAAGTTGTAATAAATGTGATTCTTGAGTAGTAGCTACAGCGATTGGGCGATAAGCAGGCTGCCCCTCATTTTTTGAATTAGTTAAATCATATTTTGTACCATTGAAGTGGTCGCTTAAGATACGTTGTGCTTCTTGAATTGACACAGGATGATCGGGTTTTCTAATAAATGGCAAGTCAAAACTTTCGGGATTTTGCTCTACAGATGGAGTTAGAAGTTTTTGCCCACTCCAAACACGAGGCGTATTGTAAGTTAAGTCTGAATCATCATGTGTACCAAAAATAAGTCTAAAATTAAATGGTTTGTTTTTTGGCCAAAGATTGTTTTGATAAACAAAATCTTGGATTCCAGGAGAAGCAATAAAATTCTTTTTATCATTAAAATCAATTACTTGAATTGCTAATTGATTAGCAACAACTGCGTAAGAATCATCTGGGATACGTTGGGCAACATAGTGATGCCCAGAGCCAATCTCCATGTACCAAGCTTCATTTTTATCTGCGAATAAAATCCCGTCTGCTTCGGCAGCTCCATGTTTTTGGATGATTTTACCTAAGCGTTCTACTCCTTCTCAAGCAGACCTAATGAAAGGTAGAACAACCGTTATCATTGCTTCTTCTAGGATGCCTTTTTCTTCATCGAAGGGATCAACAGCCATGACACGGTCATTAGCATAAGCACTTTCTGTAGCACTCATTGCAACGTGATATTCATTGATTCCGTCCTCTTCGAATACACCATATTTATCTGTCCATTCAGGAGTAGAGGAATAAGAAAAACATTCATTAGGTAGTGTTATTTGAAATTTATTATCTTTTGATTTAAAAATGTTATTTTTCTTTATTTGATGTTGGTTAAACGCAAGATGCTTTGGCCAGGCGGTTTTTGCATCTTCATTACGGCCAATAATTACACTGCCATCAACAGTGGCTTTTTTGCCAATTAAAATCGATGTACAAGAAGAACGTCCAACAGGAGATGTCATAGGTTTCACACTTTCTATTGATATAATATAATCTATATTGTATAACGTATAAAACTTAAAAATAAGTGAGGACATTAAAATGGCAGAATTACCAGAAGATAAAAAAATTATTCTTACAACTGATTACAAAGATAATACCATTAATATGGAATTTTCTGACAATTTAGTTGATAATCGTGAAAAAGGATATATTCTTTCAGCCGCATTTTTTGCATTTGCTGCAAATGAAGGCCTAGATAAACAACAAGTTATTGAAATGGTCAATTCCCATTATGATCAATTTACTGGGGATGATGATTCGAGTTTATTTAAAAGATTATAGAAATTGAGATAAAATTCTCCACATTTTCATTTTTTTGTTATAATATAGTCACGGAGAAAATAACAGATGTTAGACAATTTCTGTTATTTTTAGATGATCTCTATGTGTTGATGTTGATAATATAATTAAGTGAGGTAATTAAAGTGGCTAGAAAAAAGGAAATAGACAAGCAAAGAATTCTCGATGCTGCTTATAAATTAGCAGTTCGTGGTGGAATTGAAAGTTTAACTGCAAGAAATATTGCAAAGGCAGTTAACTGCTCAACCCAACCAATTTATCTTGAATTTGAAAATATGCAGGATTTACGTAATCAAGTTCTAGCAAGAATTTCTGATGAATTGAAGTCTAACACTCTTCAACAGAACTTTACAGGTGAACCATTGATTGATTTAGATCTTTCATACTTGTACTTTGCAAAAGAACATGTTGATTTATTTAGAGCAATGTTTGTAGATGGTAAGTTTGGCAATCAAATGATTGTTGATACTTTGATGGGACTTGGAATCGAAAAATTCAAGCAACAATTTGATGCAGAACAATATTCTGATGAAAGACTCAAGCATATTGTCATTGCCAACTGGATTGCTGCTACTGGATTAGCAACTTTACTCATTAACAAGATGGCAAACTTTACGCAAGCGCAAATGGTTAGCGTTTTGAAGGCGCAAATCCATGATGCGATGCTAAATGACCGTCTTACTAATGTGGAAGAAAATCCATTATTTGCTGCAGACACCGATGCTTCTCTTGAAGAACGTCTAGGCTAATTTTATGAATTAATTAAACACCGCTTTCAAGTGAAAGTGGTGTTTTTTTGTTAAAATTAAAATATAGCTTTCAAAATTATAAAGTTAAAACGTATAATTTAAGGGAAAGATAGTTAAGAGAAAGGTGACGTAGAAATGAAGCTCTTTGCAATTGTGGGTAGCAATGCAGATCATTCTTATAATCGTGATTTGCTAAAATTTATTAAAAAGCATTTTACTGGTAGATATGACATTGAATTAGGAGAGGTTAGAGATCTTCCAATGTTTAAAGAGGGAGTCGAAGAACCTGCTGAAGTGGCTAGTTTTGCTAAGAAAGTAACTGAAGCTGATGCAGTCTTAATCTCTACGCCAGAGCAACAACACTCAGTTCCTTCATCTTTAAAGAGTGCTTTAGAATGGCTTTCATCAGCTGAGCATCCGTTTAAGGATAAACCAGTGGTTATTGTAGGGACCTCAGTTTTGCCACAAGGTTCTGCTCGTGGACAAAGTCATTTAAAGATGGTACTTTCTTCTCCAGGTTTTAGCGCTAAAGTGTTTAATGGAGATGAATTTATGATGGGAACTGCTCCAGAACAATTTGATGAAAATGGTGATTTACCAGATGGAACTGTTAAGTTTTTAGACCATTTCTTTGATGAATTCGACGTTTTCTATTCTGAAGTAGGTAACTGCAAGTAGGGAGGTAGAACATGAAATTATTAGCAATTGTTGGTACGAATGCAGATTTTTCATATAACAGATTTTTGGAACAATTTATGGCTAAACGTTATCAAGATCAAGCTGAAATTGAAGTATATGAAATTGCTGACCTACCTCGTTTCAAGAAAGAAGCACAACCAGATAGCAAGGTTGAAGAATTTAAAAATAAAATTCGTGAAGCCGATGGTGTGATTTTTGCTACACCAGAATATGACCACGGAATCCCGTCTTCATTGAAGAGCGCAATGGAATGGACTGGTAGCCACGCTCAAGGAAATGCAGATGTGATGAAAATGAAGCCAGTTATGGTTTTGGGTGCATCTTATGGTATTCAAGGAGCTTCAAGGGCACAAGAAGAAATGCGTGAAATTTTACTTTCACCTGATCAAAGTGCTAATGTTTTGCCAGGAAATGAAGTTTTAATTGGGCATGCTGCAGATAAATTTGATAAAAATACTGGGGATTTATTAGACCAAGAAACAATCCATGCGATTGACTTGGCATTCAACAATTTTGTCAAATTTGTTGAACAAGCTAAAAAATAAGTAAAGTCTTATTTTTGCATTGTGAAAAAGAACTAGATAGATATTTTCTATCTAGCTTTTTTTGTCATTAAAGTTTATCATTTTAATGAAAGAAAGCATTTTCACAAAGCTTAGAAAAGAGAGATTGAGATGCTCGGTTTTTCAGTTTACTTGGATAAAGATTTAACAGCGGATGACCATAATTATTTGCTGGGAATGAGAAACGCTGGTTTTAACGAGGTATTTACTTCGTTGACCGGATTAAATGACAAAGCAGAGACAATTTTAAAGCGATTAAATCAGTTAACTAGTTGGTGCAAGGATCTAGAATTAAAGGTCATGGCTGATGTGTCGCAAGATGATTTACATTATTTAGGCTATGATTTAGCTGATGTAGAAAAATTAAAGACACTCAATGTTACAGGCTTAAGAATTAATGATCAAGTATTGATGCGGTTTGTATCTAAATTATCTAAATCTATGTGGGTATCTTTAAATGCAATTTATTTGCAGCCAGAAGATATTACCCATTTAAAAGAAGAAGCAGCTAACTTTGATCATATTAGGGCTTTATTTGATTTTTATTCTCAATCAGAAACTGGAATGGATGAAAATTGGTTTAAGAAGAAAAATCAATGGCTACGTAAATGTAATTTAGAAACGGCAGCTTTTATTTCAGGAGATGGCGTTAAGAGAGGTCCATTTTTTGCTGGAGAGACTACGCTTGAATCTCAACGAGGTGTTTACCCCTTAGCTGCTGCTCTTAACTTGAAAGGCTTAGCTTGCAGCAATGTTATTGTAGGTGATCGTCTAACTAGCGAAACGATCAAGTCTTTCGCGCGTTATACTAAAGAACATGCAATTACACTTCATGTAATAGATGAAGAAAGTTCACTTCTTGAAGAAAATCAGTGGCATAATTATTTGTATCTCGCTCAAGATATCGTTAGACTACATTGTGAAGGAAAATTGCCCCAACTTGAAGCTCAAGAGTTGCCTTTAGACCGTCCAGCTGGAACTATTAGTATTAATAGTAATGGCTTAAACAGCGATGAAGTCCATATTGCTAAGCGTAACTTACCAGCTGATAAAGAAGTAAGAATAGTTGGTAAGGTTTGTGCTAATGAGTGTAGTTTGCTTTCACATATTGAGCCAGGACAAAAAGTTGTTTTTAAAAAATTAGAAAAGTAGGGATTACAAAATGATTAGGCCCAACGTTTTACCACTAGAGCATGTGCCTAATGCACGTGATTTGGGAGGCTATGTAGGTTTTGATGGCCGTAAAATTAAAATGCACCGTCTTCTTAGAACTGGTAAATTATGTCAAATGACCAAGGAAGATGAAACTTTTTTACTTAATTATGGCTTAACTAAAATTATTGATTTACGTTCACCTAAAGAAATCAAAATTACTCCTGATGTTATACCAGCGGGAGTAGAACATATTGATAATCCAATTCATGGCAATCAAAGTGCAGAAACGGATCAAAAGATAGCGCAATTAAAGAAGACCTATACTAAAGATCAATATGCTGGTTTTAAAACGATGTGTCATCAATATTATTCTTCCGTTAGCCAAGAATACTCACAAAAGGCATTTAGAAGTTTGCTGAATATTTTTGCTAACACTAAAGATGGTGCAATTATTTTTCATTGTTCTGAAGGAAAAGATCGTACTGGTCTAGCTACAGTTTTAATTTTGTATCTTTTAGGCGTTGATATGGAAACTATCAGACAAGATTATCTATTTTCAAACTTAATGCTCGGAAGATATCAGGCTATGATGAATCAAAAGATAATCGATGAAGGCGGCGGTGTGATTTTACGTGCCAACGTTAGAAGTTTAGCAAGTGTTGCAAATGAATACTTAGATACAGCTCTTTTATTAATTGATGAAAAATATGATGGTCTTGATAACTATATTAAGAATGTTTTGAAGATTGATGATGAATTGATTCAAAGCCTAAGAGAATTATATTTAGAGCCAAAGAAGGCATCAAAATGATAGAGAACTATGCTTCAACCCCAATTTCAAAAGTTGGTCGTGGTTTAGGTACTGTTATTACTTTACAGATCTATGGCGATCAAAACGAAAAAATCCTAGATCAGAGCTTTGATTTAATTGCGGGATATGAGGATCGCTTAACTGTAAATCGTGATCATTCTGAAGTGATGGATATTAATCATGCCGCAGGTCTTCATCCTGTTCAAGTTTCGGCAAGTACATATAACTTAATTAAATTAGCAGTTTATGAAAGTAAGCAAAATTTTGGCTTTAATGCGCTTATTGGACCAGTTGTAAAACTCTGGCATATTGGCTTTAAAGGAGCACATGTTCCTACTGATGCACAGATTAAAGCAAAGATGGGCTTAACTAATCCTGATGATGTTGTTTTAGATGATGCTAACCAGACTGTCTTCCTAACTAAAAAAGGGATGGAACTTGATTTAGGAGGTATTGCTAAAGGCTATATTGCAGATAGAATTAGAGACCTTTGGCGTGCATACGATGTACGAGCTGGGATTATCAATTTAGGCGGCAATGTTTTATTCGTAAATAGTTCTCCAAAAAGGGCAAGTGGCGAATGGATTTTAGGTGTTCAAGATCCGAAAAAGAAGCGTGGAGATAACCTTACAACTGCGACAGTTCACGAATGCTCAGCTGTAACTAGTGGGACATATGAACGCTTTTTAGAAATTAATGGAAAAAAATACCACCACATTATTGACCCTAAGACTGGATATCCAGTTCAGACTCATGTGGCAGGGGTTACATTATTTACTAGGGATTCAGTTCAAGCAGAGATTGAATGTAAACGACTATTTTTTGCTGGTGGATCTATTCCTGGATGGAAAAATGATAAAGCCGGTCGCTATGGTGCAATATTTGTGTACGATGATGATTCAATTGAAAGAATCGGCGTATAAAAAAAGATTCGGAAATTTCCGAATCTTTTTTTGTGAAATATTAACCTACAGTTCGACTAATACCAAAGATTGTCTTAAAGACCCCGTTAGATAAACCTGGAGTGTTGTAAATAATCACTCGTAAAATTGGTGAATCGACTGTTTGCTGGATGAACCAAGGATTTTGAAAAGCTTGGCACATAGATAAGGCAACGTAAACTAAGAAGTAAGCTGCAATAAATGAAACAATTGCCCCGAGGACATTGTCTAACAGATTACTTAGCCCTTTATTAGTACGATCTCGTTTAGGGAGCCAGCCTTTGAATATTTTTAGAATCATCTTTCCGATAAACCAAATTACGAAGAAAGCTAAGAAACGGTAACCGATTAATTCCAGACTAACATTACCAGTTGTTGGAACTAGATTACCTGAGAATTGTTGGTAGAACCAATTTCCTAGGCTATTTTGACCTAAAATTGCAGCAGCAAAGACAATTGCCCCAAAAATCATATTAATAACACGTTGAGCAAATCCCAGCTGGTATCCTTTGTAGGTTTGGTAGCCAAGATAAAGAATCACAATAAGCGTAACAATCATGAATTTAACCCCTTTTGCTAATCATTATAGCCTATAGATATTGATTTAAATACATATTTTTTCAGACTTAGTTGTTTTTTGACGATTCTTAAAAAATACTACATAATTAAATACGTTAGTTTATGATGATGATAGTATTGTTAACCGACTTTAATTGCGGTAAATTAGGAGTGTGAAACTAGGTTTCACGGGTGAAAAATGAATCCAGAAATTTTTGCAGAAGAACTCGCAAATTACGGCTTTAAGCTTAGTAGTAAGCAAAAAGAACAGTTTGCGACATACTATAACAAATTAATTGAATTTAATAAAAAGGTCAATCTTACTAGAATTACTGATAAAAACGAAGTTTACTTAAAACATTTCTTTGATAGCATTACACCTCTTTTAGAATTTTCAGACTTATTTAAAGGTGAGAAGAGTTTATGTGATGTAGGTGCTGGAGCAGGATTTCCATCTTTACCAATTAAAATTTTGTGCCCAGACTTAAGCATTACCATCGTTGATTCTTTAGGTAAACGATTAAAGTTTTTAGATGAACTTGTAAGTGATTTAAGTTTAGATAAAGTTACTCTAGTTCATAGTCGTGCAGAGGATGCTGGACAAAATAAAAATTTACGAGAAAAATTTGATTTGGTTACTGGACGTGCAGTGGCAAGAATGAGTGTTTTGAGCGAGTATTGTCTACCTTTAGCTAAGGTTGATGGATATTTAGTTGCCCTTAAAGGACCTAAAGCACAGGATGAGTTAGCAGAAGCTAAAAATGCAATTGAAGTATTAGGTGGAAGCGTTAAAGAAGTGAAAGAATTGACGCTTCCTGATACGGATGATGAACGCACCTTGATTGTTGTTAAAAAAGTAAAAGCTACGCCAAAGAAGTATCCACGTCAGGCTGGCACACCGAATAGAAAACCACTTTAAATTTAATTGGAGGATTTAGATTATGGCATTTTCATTATTTGGCAATCGTCAAAAAAAGATTCCTGAAAGTAAGCAAGTTCAAGAAATTGAACTAGATAAAATTATGCCTAACCGCTATCAGCCACGCCATACTTTTAGTGATGAATCAATTGAAGAATTAGCGGCTACTTTGAAAGAACAAGGACTACTTCAACCTATTATTTTACGTAAGCCAGCTGATGGTCCTGAAGGTGAATACGAAATTATTGCAGGTGAGCGACGCTTTCGTGCAGCTCAATCACTGAAGTGGGCTAAAATTCCAGCTATTGTTGAGAATATGGACGATGAGAAAGCCGCTTCTTTGGCATTAGTTGAAAACTTGCAGCGTGAGAACCTTAATCCAATTGATGAAGCGCAAGCTTATGTGCAATTGATGAAAGTTAATAACTTAACTCAGACTGAATTAGCAGAGCAAATGGGAAAGACCCAATCATATATTGCTAATAAGATTAGATTGCTAAAATTAACTCCTAAGGTACAAGGTTTTTTAATTGATAAGAAGATTTCGCAACGTCATGGTCGTGCACTTTTAGCTTTAAATGAAGAAGACCAAGATACGGCTGTCAGTGAAATTATTAAAAATGGTCTAACTGTAAAAGAAACTGAAGAGATGGTAAAAGATCTTGACGGCTACCTTGAAGCACAGAAGCAGGCCAAAGAAGAAGAGCTTGAAGAGAATAAGCCTGAAAAAGAGAAGAAACCTAAGAAAAAAGTTCAAGTTCGAACAGCTAATGACTTTAAAGTACAAATTAATACCATTAAAAAAGCAATTAAAATGGCAAAAGATTCGGGAATGACTGTGAAGTATAAAGAAGATAAAAAGGGAGATTCCTACAAGATTACTATTGAATTGCTTAAAAAGTAAGCAAAGGGGTAAATATGGTTCAAATTATTTCGGTTGCTAATCAAAAAGGTGGCGTCGGCAAAACAACGACGACAATTAATTTAGGTGCCAGCATTGCAAATCATGGTTATAAGGTTTTAATTGTTGATATTGATCCTCAAGGAAATGCAACGTCTGGTTTAGGTATTGAAAAATCAACTGTAGATAAGGATATCTATAATGTTTTAATTGATGAAATTCCCCTGTCTGAGACAATTCATCATACTGAAACTAAAAACCTAGATGCAGTTCCTGCTACAATTCAATTAGCTGGTGCTGAGATGGAATTAACATCAATGATGGCACGTGAAACTAGATTGAAACAAGGAATTGATGAGGTTAGTCATGAGTATGACTTTATCTTGATTGACTGTCCACCATCTTTGGGGCAACTTTCAATTAATGCCTTCACTGCTTCAGATTCTATCTTAATTCCAGTACAGAGCGAATACTATGCAATGGAAGGGCTAAGCCAATTATTAAATACGATTCGTTTAGTTCAAAAGCACTTTAATAAAAACTTGGGCGTAGAAGGCGTTCTACTAACTATGTTAGATGCAAGAACGAATTTGGGCGCTGAAGTTGTTAAGGAAGTTCAATCTTACTTTAATAAAAAAGTGTATAAGACAATTATTCCGAGAATTACCAAATTGGCTGAAGCACCAAGTTATGGTAAGCCAATTACAGAATATGCTCCAAAATCTCGGGGTTCACAAGTGTATGATTCCTTAGCAAAAGAGGTGTTGAAAGCTCATGGTAAGAAACTCTAAAGAACCAAAAAAGCGTGGGTTAGGACGTGGGTTAGAAGCCTTATTTGATGAAAGCCCACAAGTGCAAGAAACTGAAGAAATTACAGAAATTCCTTTAGATGAAATTAGGCCTAATCCCTACCAACCAAGAAAGACCTTTGATAACAAGAGTCTAAAAGAGCTGTCTGAATCAATTAAAGAAAATGGTGTTTTTCAGCCAATCATAATCCGTAAATCAGTTAATGGTTATGAAATCATTGCCGGAGAACGTCGTTTTCGTGCTTCTAAGTTAGCCAAAAAAGAAACAATTCCAGCTATCATTCGTAAGTTTGATGAAGCACAGATGATGGAAGTTGCAGTTCTAGAAAATTTGCAGCGTGAGGATTTAACACCACTAGAAGAAGCGCAAGCTTATGAAATGTTGCAAAAGAATTTGGGCTTAACGCAGGCTGAAGTTTCTAAAAGATTAGGAAAATCTCGTCCGTATATTGCAAACTATCTTCGTTTACTTACCTTGCCGCAAAAGACTAAACGTCTTCTTCAAAGAGGAGAATTATCAATGGGGCAAGCAAGAACATTGCTTGGCTTAAAAGATAAGGATGGAATCGATGACTTAGCTAAAAAAGTGGTTAAGAACGGAATTACTGTTCGTCAATTAGAGTCATTAGTGGCTAAGTTAAATGAAAAAGAAAAGAAGCCTAAGAAGAAGGCTATTAAAAAGTCTGCTTTTATCAGAGCTAGCGAATCTCAATTAACTGATAAATTTGGAACTAGCGTAAACATTACAGAAAGCAAAAAGGGAAATGGTCATTTAGCGATTGATTTTGCTTCAACTGATGAATTAAATCGAATTTTAGATTTACTAGGGATAAATTTAGATAAATAATTAATTAGGAGTGATTTTTCATGTATCATTTGGGCGATGTAGTGCAGATGAAGAAACCACATGCATGTGGTGAAAACAAGTGGGAAATCTTGCGGATGGGTGCAGACATTCGCATTAAATGCTTAGGGTGCGGTCATTTAATTATGATGCCTCAAGCAGAATTCAATAAAAAATTAAAAAAGGTGCTGCATTCAGCAAATGATCCAGTTAACTTAAAAGAAGAATATTATGTTCCAAAGGAAAACATTGCTGTACCACACTTTGAATAAAACCAATTAAGAGGAGAAATATAATGTCATTAACTGCAGGTATTGTTGGATTGCCAAATGTTGGTAAATCTACTTTGTTTAACGCGATTACTAAGGCTGGTGCTGAAATGGCAAACTATCCATTTGCTACTATTGAACCAAATGTGGGGATGGTTGAAGTTCCAGATAGTCGTCTAGCTCGCATTCAAGAATTAATTCCAGCTAAAAAGATTGTTCATACCACTTTTGAATTTACTGATATTGCTGGTTTAGTAAAGGGCGCATCTAAAGGTGAAGGACTTGGAAATAAATTCCTTGAAAACATTCGCCAAACGGATGCAATTGTTCATGTAGTAAGAGCTTTTGATGATGACAATATCACTTCAGTTACTGGTAAAGTTGATCCTGAAGAAGATATCAACACCATTAATCTTGAATTGGCAATTGCCGACTTAGATGCAGTTAACCGTAGAATTGGAAAAGTTCAAAAAGTTGCACAACAAGGTGATAAAGAAGCTAAGGCTGAAATGGCTGTTTTGAACAAGTTAAAACCTGTTCTTGAAGAAGGAAAGGCTGCCCGTTCAATTGATTTTAATGAAGATGAACAAAAGATTGTAAAGGGGCTATTTTTACTTACTTCTAAACCAGTTATTTATGTTGCTAATATTGCTGAAAGCTCAATGGCTGATCCTGAAAGTGATAAGTATTACCAAATTGTTAAAAAGCATGCTGAAAGTGAAAATGCTGAAGCTTTAGGCATCAGTGCTGCTACTGAAGAAGAAATTGCTTCAATGGATGAAGATGAAAGAAAAGAATTTCTTGAAATGGAAGGCGTTGAAGAATCTGGTCTTGATCGTTTAATCAAGGCTGCTTATCATATTTTAGGACTTCGTACTTTCTTTACTGCTGGTGGTCCTGAAACTCGTGCTTGGACTTTCCATGAAGGGATGAAAGCACCACAAGTTGCTGGTGTTATTCACTCAGACTTTGAACGTGGATTTATTCGAGCAGAAGTTGTTTCATTTGATGACTTAGACAAACTTGAAACCATGCAAAAAGTTAAGGAAGCAGGAAAGCTTCGTCTTGAAGGAAAAGATTACGTAGTTCAAGACGGTGATATTATTGAATTTAGATTTAATGTTTAGGAGTTTTTTGAATGGATCCAAAAGATCAAAACAAGAGTGAAAATACTGAAGCAGCTAAAAACTCAACAGTAGGTAACGTAAAACAAGAGAAATTAAAAAAGGCACATGAACAAAATTCTCGTGAAGAAGAGATTAAGAAGATGCCGCCAAAAGAATTACGAAAGAAGTTAAGTAATAAAAATCAAGATTATGTCTTTCGTTTGGAAAAATTTCTGGCAGAAGATCAAAACTACACTATGGATCAAGTAGAACCTGCAATTGATCAAATCTTGCCAGAAATTATTGTTGCACAACGTAAAGGTATTCCAGCATCCAGCTTGTACCAAAAAGCTCCAAGAGAAAAAGCAATTGAAATTGCTAATCCAAAAAAAGAAGCACCAAAAAGCAAGTTTTGGATGCATGCAGTAGATAATGGTTTACTTTACTTTGCAATTTTTGCTGGGTTCTTTGGCTTAGTACAATTATTTAGCCAAAATCCAAAACAATCAGGCGTACAACAACAATTAGGTATTTTTACAATGATTGTTGTTACTGTTTTGTTTGGTATTCTGATGGCTTACTACAGCGATTTAATGACTAGAGATAAAGAACATCGCCCATCTGTCTGGAAAATGATTTTAATTGGGGCTATTCTAGTGGTTATAATGATGGTAGTAATTAATCTTACTGCACTTCCTGCCTTTAGAGTGATTAACCCAGTTCTTAACCCTTGGGTTTACATTGTGTTAGCTGTCATTGCGTTCTTTGGCCGGAGATGGTTCCGTCAAAAGTACCATGTTGTCGATCCACTACAAATTAAACGTGAAAATGAGATTGCAGCACGTAGAAGAAATCGCAGAAGTTAAAGCGTGACTATTTAATTAAAGTAGTCTACAGTATAAATAAAGATAGCAAATAATGTGTTTGTTAGAGGAATGAATAGACGGCGCGAGGCGTCTATTTATTTTTATCTTTTTTAAGTTAAAAGAACGGGGGTTTTATATGGTTAATGTGTTACGTAAGTCAATTCGGCAATATAAAAAATTGTCATTGACTTCCCCAGTCCTAGTTGCAGGTGAAGCTTTAATTGAAATGCTGATCCCGTACTTGGTTGGTATTTTAATTGATAAGGGAATTATGAAAGGAAATATGGGATACATCAATAAATGGGGCCTAATCCTTTTCGTATTAACTTTAATTTCCTTATCTTTAGGTGCAGCTGCCAGTTACGTTTCTGCACATGCAGCAGCCGGCTTTGCAGCTAATTTAAGAAAAGATATGTTTTATCATATTCAAGATTTTTCTTTCAGTAATATTGATAAATTTTCTAGCGCTAGTTTGGTAACGCGACTTACTACAGACGTAACTAATGTACAAAACGCTTATCAAATGCTAATCAGAATTGCCGTTCGTGCACCGCTGATGCTAATTTTTTCAATTATTATGTCAGTCATAATTAGTCCAAGACTATCTTTAATCTTTGTGGTAATTGCTCCAATCTTTGTTTTAATTTTGGCATTAATTATTAAAAGTGCATATCCTTACTTCCCACGTATTTTTAAAGGATACGATGTAATGAATCAGGATGTTCGTGAAAATATTCGTGGAATTCGTGAGGTAAAGACTTACGTTCAAGAAGAAGCTCAAATTGAGAAATTTGAAAAATCTTCAGGTTTTATCTATAAGCTTTTCTCAACTGCGCAGAAAATCATGTCACTTAATGCGTTAGTTGTAATGGCAGTTCTTAATATTTCAACTTTAGCAATCTGCTGGTTTGGTGCTAAAGAAATTGTTGGTGGAAGCTTGCAAACTGGACAATTAGTTTCAATGTTTTCATATTCAAACTCTGTTTTATTTAGTTTAAACATCCTAGCTATGATTACTACGCAATTGGTTATTTCAGAAGCTAGTGGTAAACGTATTGCAGCTGTTTTAACTGAAAAATCAGCGATTGAAAACCCACGTAAACCACTTAAAGATGTGACAAACGGTGATATTGTTTTTGATCATGTTAACTTTAAATACTCGCCAGATGAAAAGCATTATGCTTTAGAAGATATTAATTTACATATTACGCCAGGTGAAACAATTGGTATTATTGGTGAAACTGGTTCATCAAAATCGACTTTAGTTTCCATGATTCCGCGTCTTTATGATGTAACATCTGGTGCAGTTAGAGTGGCTGGACATAATGTTAAGTCATATGAACTAAAGGCTCTTCGTGATAAAGTTGCAATGGTTTTACAAAAGAATGTTTTGTTCAGTGGAACTGTTGAAGAAAACTTAAAATGGGGAAATAAAAATGCAACGCACGAAGAAGTCGTAGCTGCTGCTAAAATTGCACATGCTGATGGCTTTATTCGTGAAATGCCAGATGGCTATAATACTATGATTGAACAAGGCGGAAATAATGTTTCTGGTGGTCAAAAACAAAGAATTACGATTGCACGTGCATTGTTAAAGAATCCGGAAATTCTAATTCTAGATGATTCAACTTCCGCAGTTGATACAACAACTGAACGTGAAATTCGTGAATCTTTGGCTAAAGATATGCCAACAACGACTAAGATTATTATTTCGCAAAGAGTTGTTTCAATTAAAGACGCTGATCGGATTATTGTTATGAATCATGGTACCATTCAAGCAATTGGAACTCATGAGGAGCTAATGAAGACTAATGAGCTTTATCGCTAAGTTCCAAGAAGAAAATAATGCAGGAAAGTAGGTGAGAGAACTTTATGGATCAAGCAAAACAACAAACTAAAGGAAATCGTCTTAAAGTTTTAGGTCGTCTGCTAAAAGTAGTCTTAACTACTAGTCCTTGGATGTTAATCGTTTCAGTAATTACCATCATTTTGGCAGCTGGATCAGCGGTAATTGGATCCTTATTCATTGAGCGATTAATTGATACATATGTTACTCCCTTACTGCATGAAAAGGTTCCTAACTATGGTCCATTACTGAATGCAATTTTAGTAATGTTTGGAATTTATGCAATTGGCTTTATTTCTAACTATCTTTTTAGCATGCTAATGGGAGTGTTAGCTCAAAAAGTTCAATTCCGGGTTCGTAATGAGACATTTACCCACATGGAATCTCTGCCGATTGCTTACTTTGATCAAAATAATTATGGTGATATCATGAGTCGCTATACTAATGATATCGACACCTTAATGCAGATGATCTCACAATCGCTACCACAATTTTTGAATTCAGCTCTAAGTTTGATTTTTGTTATTGTGGCAATGTTCAGTTTAAGCTGGCAATTGACTTTATTCTCTTTTATTATTTTTGGTCTATCATTTGGAATTGTTAGATTTTTAACTGTGAAGTCTAGCTACTACTTCAAGGTTCAACAAAATAAATTAGGTCAAATTAACGGTTATGACGAAGAAATGCTTAATGGTTTAAAAGTCATTAAGGTCTTTTCACATGAACCTGAAGCTGAAGAGGGCTTTGATAAATTTAATGAAGAACTGCGTGGAGCATCTGGGAAGGCTAATACTTATGCGACCGTTTTGTTCCCAATTATGGGTAATATGGGAAATTTATTGTACGTATTAATTGCCTTTATCGGAGGAGCTGCCGCAATTAACGGCTGGGCACCATTGACTTTAGGTGCAATTGCTTCTTTCTTACAATTATCGCGGCAATTTAGTATGCCGATTGCTCAGATTTCACAGCAATTGAATTCAATAGTTTTGGCTTTAGCTGGTGCGCAGAGAATTTTTGAGTTAGAAGATGAACCTTCGGAAGTTGATAATGGCGACGTTATTATGTCGGCCAATCCCGACGTTAAAAATAGTTGGTATTGGGATGTTCCTGAGAAGAATGGTGATATTAAAAAAGTTCCAATTAAAGGACATATTGTTTTTGATCATGTGAACTTTTCATATGTTCCTGAAAAGCAAATTTTGCACGATATTAATATTGATGCTAAACCGGGTATGAAAGTTGCCTTAGTCGGTGAAACTGGTGCTGGTAAGACGACTATTTCTAATATGCTTAATCGTTTCTATGAGATTCAGTCTGGAAAGATTACGTATGATGGCGTTCCAATTTCTCAAATTAGAAAAAATGATTTACGCCATTCTTTATCGATTGTTTTACAAGAAACGCACCTCTTTACTGGTACGATCATGGACAATATTCGATTTGGAAAACCAAATGCGAGTGATGACGAGGTTTATCAAGCTGCTCGTTTAGCACATGCTGATGAATTTATTCATGAGCTAGATGATGGATATGAGACTGTAATTGATGGAGATGGTGGCGATTTGTCACAAGGTCAAATGCAGTTATTAAGTATTGCTAGAGCCATGATTGCTGATGAACCGGTGATGATCTTAGATGAAGCAACATCAAGTATTGATACTAGGACTGAACGAATGGTTCAAGCAGGGATGGATAACTTGCTTGCTGGTAGAACTAGTTTTGTGATCGCCCACCGTTTATCAACCATTGTTAACTCAGACCTCATTTTAGTTCTGGATCATGGTCATATTATTGAACGTGGTAATCACGAAGAACTTTTGAAGCAAAAAGGCTATTATTACGAGTTGTATACTGGTAAAAAAGAATTAGATTAGTTAGAAAATGAACTCTAGATATTTTTTCTAGGGTTCATTTTTTATGATTCTTTAAAAACGTGGTTTAATTTAGGTAAATAGATGTAAAACAGGTAAAATATTAATAATAGTTTTTTTACGTGATAAATATAGAATAAGGAGACATTCCTCATGAAGATCTTAGTTGTTGATGATGATAAAGAAATCGTTGAATTATTAAGTATATATTTAAAAAATGAAGGTTATGAACCAATTGCCGCTTATAGTGGTAAAGAAGCCTTAACTAAACTTTCTACTAATCCAGAGATTGCATTGATGATTCTTGATATTATGATGCCACAAATGTCGGGAATTGAAGTTATTAAAGAGGTTAGAAAAGATTCAGAAATTCCAATTTTAGTTGTTTCAGCTAAGACTAGCGATATGGATAAAATTCAAGGATTGATTACTGGAGCAGATGATTATGTTGTTAAGCCATTTAACCCATTAGAAGTAATGGCGCGAGTAAGATCATTGCTCCGTCGCAGTCAAAAAGAAGTCAAAGACGACAAGCCAGATGTATTAGAAGTAGGACCCTTAGTAATTAATAAGGACTCACATGAAGTTAAGACTTTAACAGGGAAAGTTATTCAATTAACTGCTTTAGAGTTTGGAATTTTATACATGCTTGCTAGTCATCCTAATCGCGTATTTAGTGCAGATGAAATTTTTGAAAGAGTATGGCAACAAGAATCGGTTGTTTCAGCTAAAACAGTTATGGTTCACGTTTCTCACTTGCGTGATAAGATTCAAAAAGCAACTGATGGAGAAGAAGTTATCCAAACAGTTTGGGGAGTAGGCTATAAAGTAGAGGCTTAGTAAGGATGAAAAAACAAAAAGTAATCCTAACCACGAAAGAAAAAAGTGAATTATTTGGCGAAGGCGTTATAACTGTTATTCTGCTTTTGCTATTGAATCTTTCGATTATTATTTTGCTTAATTTGGCAGTATTGAATGATCCACGTTTAGAAAATGGTATATTCTTTCTCAAAAAGACAATTACTTTTGCTAACGGGATGCATTTATGGTCTTGGCAACGACTTTTTGTTGGTGTTATGTTAGTGGGCGATGCCATTGTTGTTTACTGGCGATTGATTAGGAGATATCGTCAAATGCAACTGCGGCATGTTATTGAAGAATTACATTATATAGCTGATGGTCACTTTGATCATCGAATTCCTTTTGTAGTAAAGACAGATTTACAAAAGGTAATCGATTCAATTAACGCTTTAGTTGATAGTACCGTAGCTTCAATGGAAGAAGAGCGCCAGATTGAGCAATCAAAGGATGATTTGATTACTAACGTATCTCATGATATCAGAACACCGCTAACTTCAATTATTGGCTACTTGGGTTTATTAAAGAGTAGCGAACTAAATGAGGATCAAGCTAAATATATTAAAATCGCCTATGATAAAGCTCTACAAATGAAAGCTTTAGCTGAAGACTTATTTGAATACACTACGCTTCGTTCGTCAACGAATAATAAACTAGTCTTAGCACCGCTCCATGTTAATTCAATGCTTGAACAGGTAGCAGCTGGTTTTGAATTAGAAGCAGAAAAGAAAAACATTACCTTTAATGTAGTAACACGACCAAGAGATTTAGTAATTGATGCTGATGCTAAAATGATTGTGCGAATGCTAAATAATTTGATTTCAAACGCCTTGAAATATGGTCATGGTGCAACTGAAATTAATTTAATTGCCAATAAGGTGAATAATAAATTTGTAGAACTTAGAGTTGAAAATAATGGGGAGCAGATACCTAAGAAGTCTTTGCAAAAAATCTTTGATCGCTTCTATCGAGTAGAAAGTTCAAGAAATTTAAAAACCGGCGGTACTGGATTAGGTTTAGCGATTACGAAAAGTATTGTTGACTTACATGGCGGGACAATTAAGTGTCAGTCAACATCAGAATTAACTAGTTTTATTATTCAACTACCACTCAATAGCCCCAAAGCAAAATGATGGTGTGCTATAATTTAGGCTGAATTGATTAAAAAATTGGGGAGAAAAAATGAGCGATTCTAGCATTTCTTTAAACACTTGCATCTTAATTTTGAAGGAACACCACTTGCTTAAGTCAAGTGCAGTACAAGATGCGGTTCCAACTAAAATGAATTATATTTCATATGATTCACGTGATATAAAAACAAATACCTTGTTTTTCTGTAAGGGTAAAGGCTTTAGACCTACTTATTTATCAATGGCTAAAGATAGTGGAGCTACTTGTTATGTAGCAGAACAACCATATCCAGAAGGTAAAGGAATGCATGCTTTAGTTGTTAGAGACGTAACTAAAGCCATGGCTCTTTTATCGGCTGCTTTTTACAGATTCCCGCAAGATGATTTATATGTTGTAGCCTTCACTGGTACAAAAGGTAAAACTACATCTGCTTATTTCTTGAAAGGGATGCTTGACCAAATTAACGGGGGTCGAACAGCTTTATTTTCATCAGTAGATGATATTGTCGGACCAAGGCCTGAAGATAAGTTCAAGTCTAGTTTGACTACGCCTGAAAGTTTAGACTTGTTCCGTGATATGAGAACAGCTGTTGATAATGGTATGACTCATTTGGTAATGGAAGTTTCTAGTCAAGCTTATAAGAAAAATCGTGTCTTTGGTTTAACCTATGATCTAGGATTTTTCTTAAATATTACTCCAGACCATATCGGTCCAAATGAACACCCTAACTTCGCAGATTATCTGCATTGTAAATTACAATTAATGGTTAACTCGCGTAAGTGTATTATTAACGCAATGTCAGACCACTTTGATGAAATTTATGCAGCAGCAACTACGACTACTAATCCAGATAGTATCTATTTGTTTGCTAGAAATGATTTCGAAAATCCTAACTTAAAACAACCAATTGATTTCCGTTTCCAATCAGTTGAAACAGACATGAAGGAAACTGAATTTAAGTTATTCTGTGCTTCTGAAAAAGCTAAGAAATTACCAATCGCTGGAGATTACACTCTTCAAATGATTGGTGACTTCAACGAGATGAATGGTACTGCTGCAATTATTGGTGCTGGTCTTGCTGGTGAAAGCTATGCAGAATGTGCTAAAGGAATTCGTCACGTAACAATTCCAGGTCGAATGGAAACTTTACCATCAAAGAACCATGGGACAGTTATCGTTGACTATGCACATAATAAGGCCTCAATGATAGCCTTAATGAGCTTTATGCAACGTGAATTCAATAATCCAAAGATCATTGTAGTTGTTGGAGCTCCTGGGGATAAGGGAGTATCACGTCGCCCTGGATTTAGTGAAAGTTTGACTGCATATGCAAATAAGGCATTTTTGACTACTGATGATCCTGGTTTTGAAGATCCAATGGATATTGCTCAAGAAATTGATGCTGGCATTGATCATGAAAAAGTTGATGTCACAATTGAATTAGACCGTGAAAAGGCAATTCATGATGCAATTGCAATGTCTAATAAAGATGATATTGTTTTAATTTGCGGGAAGGGTGCAGATCCATTCCAAAAGATTCGCGGAGTAGATACACCATATCCAACTGATATTAAAGTGGCTGAAAGTGTAATTAATGAATTAGAAAAAGACGATGAGGAATAGTTATGAAGCACTTTTTCTCAATTATTGGCGGAATGGGGACAATCGCAACTGAAAGTTATGTCCGCTTAATTAATCACCGAGTTAAAATCGCTAAAGACCAAGATTATTTGAATTATATTTTAGTAAATGATGCTCAAATTCCCGATCGAACTGCTTATATCATGGATCATAGTAAGCCTAACTTTTTCTATGATTTAAAAGATGATGTTTTAAGTCAAGCAAAGCTTAATCCTGATTTCTTTGTGATGCCATGTAATACCGCACATTATTTTTATGACGATTTGGCTGCATTAACTGATGTACCATTTTTACACATGATGCGGATTGCTGTGCATAAATTTGTAGATGATTTTCCTAAGGAAGAAAAAATTGGCTTAATTGCAACTGAAGGTTCTATCTATGATCATTTGTATGTGGACGAATTAGAACGCGTTGGCAAGAAGGTAGAATTAGGTGGTCCCGAAATTCAGCCTATGGTCAATGAATTAATTTACAGTGATATTAAGGAAAAGGGTATTGTTGATCATGATTTGTATCATAAGATCTTGAAGACAATGCATGATAAATATGGTTGCAATGTAATTTTATTGGGATGTACGGAATTATCGCTTGCTCAAGAAAAGGCACCAGATCATCCTTATAATGTGATTGATCCTCAGTCAATTATTGCTGATGTTTCAATTGAACTTGCTTTGAAGATTCGTAATGGAATAGATCCTAAAGAGGCAACTGCAAAATATATGTATAAATAAGATAAAGCCTCTCAGTTTTAGACAGCTGAGGGGCTTTTTTGGTATAAAAAAAGATTTCTAGGAGGAATATTGATATAATTGGGCATAACTTTAATAGAATTTATTTAGAAAGAAAAAGCTATGTTACAAGTAAAAAATTTGAATAAAAGCTTTGGAAGTAAACAAGTTTTATTTGATATTAACTTCAAAGCAGATAATGGAAAAATATTAGGCTTAATTGGTAAAAATGGCTCAGGAAAAACTACTCTTTTTCATAGCATTCTGAAGTTTGTTAAGTATCAGGGCGAAATTACTATTGATAATCGTTCTTTTTCAAGCCGTGACTACAATTCTGTGGGGTATTTGCCAGAAGAGCGTAGTTTAATGCCTAAGCTCACAGTTTTAGACCAAGTCAGCTTTTTAGCTATTTTAAAAGGCATGAAAAAAGATACTGTAAAGCATGATTTGCAGGACTGGATGCAGAAATTAGAAGTTAAGGGCAAGACTACTGATAAAATCAAGAGTCTATCTAAAGGAAACCAACAAAAGATTCAACTAATTGCAACACTTATTCACCAGCCAAATTTAATTATTTTAGATGAGCCATTCAGTGGTTTAGATCCCGTAAATGTTGAAATAATTAAAAATGTAATTCTTCAAGAAAAAAGGCGTGGTGCAACAATTATATTTTCTGATCATGACATGTCTAATGTTGAAGAATTATGTGATGATGTAGTGATGATTAACAATGGTCATCTTGTTTTAAATGGTACGGTAAATGAAGTGCGAAATAATTTTGGCCTAACACGTCTATTTATTAGGGCAGATTTAGGACTTGATGAGGTCAAGAAATTACCTGGGGTAGAAAATGCTATTTTACAAAATAATGGTATTTATAAGCTTTGGCTAGCAGCAGCTAATTATGGCCAAGAAATTTTTAAAATTTTGTCTCATGGAGAATATTTGCAAACTTTTGATCAAGAACCACCAACTTTAGATGAAATCTTTAAATTGAAAGCCGGTGAAAATAATGAATAAGACTTGGTTAGTAGCTAAAGAAACCTACCGCAGGGAAGTTAAAAATTGGTCATTTTTATTGATGATTTTTGCACCATTTATTGTGTTAATTATTTCATTTTTCTTTGGAATGAGTTCGTCTTCGGCTTTTGACGATAATACAAAAGTGGGTATTGTGAGCCAAAACGAGGGTTTAGTTCAGCCTTTAAAGAAAACCAAAGATTTTGATATGTATAAGAATAAGACAAAAGCTGAAAAAGCATATCAGGCTGGAGACGTTAGTGGCTATATTGTCGTTGAAAATACTTCTGCTCAGTTAGAAGCGACTTACTATGGTACGGAAAGACTTGATAGTGATCTTAAAGAAGAATTGATGCGAGGTTTAAACGCCCAGCAACAAGTACTTAATCTAAAGAATGCAAAACTTAGTGAGCAGCAGCTAAAATCACTTTCTCAAAAAGTTAAATTTACTGAAAAAACTAATAGTAAAAAGCTGGATGCAAATGATGAGAAAAATTTGAAAACGGCTACTTTTTGGATTTTGATTTTTGTTTTGTACTTTTTGGTTCAGACTTATAGCACTATTATGGCGCAAGATATTGCCAGTGAAAAAGGGACTAAGATCATGGAAATGATCTTTTCAAGTATGCCAGGTGGAAATTATTTTGATGGTAAAGTTTTAGGGATTTTTATGGAAATTCTTACACAATTAATAATTTATGCACTAATGTTTTCTGGATTTTATTATTTAGCTCCACAAATTGATAGAGTTAAAGAAACCTTTACTCAAGTAAAACCGGCAATTGATCAAGTTTTAGGACAAATAATTTCATGGGGATTAGTATTCGTGATTTTAGGATTGATCCTATATATTGTCTATGCTGCGGTTTGTGGTGCAATTGTAACTAAGGCAGAAGATGCTAATAAGGCGGTTCAACCTCTAGTTTATTTGACTTTACTTGGTTTATTCAGCAGCATGAGTTTGTCTAATAACCCCGACAGTATTTTTGCAATAATTATGTCTTATGTACCATTTTTATCTTCTTTCTTAATGCCACTTCGGCTAATTAAAGGAAATGCGACAAATCTAGAAGCTGGGGTTTCAATGGTAATCTTAGTGATATTTTTAATGGGATCGATTTTGTGGATTAGAAAAATTTACCCAAGTTTAATTTTACAAACTGATGATAATGGCATGTGGAAAAATATGAAACGTGCATTGCAAGGAATAAAAGAATAAAAATTTATATTAGATGACTGCTCTTCGTTCAAAAGGAGAGCGGTCTTTTTTATGATAAAATTGGAGGCGAATACAAGATGATGAGGCTGAATATGAATAGAAATAATTTGGAAAAATATATAATTGATCGCAATCAAGTTAAAATAAAGTTTACTAATTCCATTCTTACTTTATCTGTTTTAACTTCTGAAATAGTTCGTGTATTTCAAGATCGCGGGTGTAGCAATAATTCTTATGCAATTGAAGGAAGTAAGACTAAAGAAACAAGTTTTAAAGTTAAAAAAATAGCTAATTATTTTGAACTGAAGACTTCAAAACTAATTATTAAAATTTATGATGATGAAAAAATTGATGTTTACGATGAACAAGAAAATCCATTAATTATTGATTATCGTGGTAACCGAATTCCGCTTGATCGTCAAGTAGATGCTAGCCATCAAAAATTAGCAGAATCTGAAGGACATGAAGTAGCAGTTGGTACAGAAAAGAATAGTCATTATTATGAACTAGTTAAGGAATTATCAGCAGACGAACAGTTTTACGGCTTGGGAGATAAGACGGGATTTTTAAATAAACGCCACTATGCTTATGAAAATTGGAATACTGATAATCCAGAGCCCCAAGTAGAGAGCTTTATGCGACTTTATAAATCTGTTCCATTTTTAATTGGTTTAAAAAACAATCATCCCTATGGGATTTTTTTCGATAATACGTATCATAGTTATTTTGATTTAGGAAAAGAAAGCAATAAGTATTACTACTATGCAGCTGATGATGGAAATATTGACTATTACATTATTGGCGGCAGTAGTTTAAAAAAGGTTGTTGAAAACTATACCTATTTAACTGGTAGAACGCCGCTGCCGCAGAAATGGACTTTAGGTTATCAACAGTCTCGTTGGGGATACAGCATTAGTGCTGAGAAAGTGGGAGAAATTGTTGATAAAATGCGTAAATATCATCTTCCATGTGATGCGATTCATTTAGATATTGATTATATGGATGGCTATCGTGTTTTTACTTGGCGGACGGATACCTATGACGATCCCAAGAAATTTATCAATAAATTGCATAAATTAGGTTTGCACATTATTACAATTATTGACCCGGGTGTGAAAAAAGATGAATCTTATCAGATTTATCAAGAAGGACTTAAAAAAGGTTATTTTGTCAAGGCGCCAAATGGTCAAGTTTATGTTAATAAGGTTTGGCCTGGGGATGCGGTTTATCCTGATTTTGGTCATAAAGCAGTTAGAAAATGGTGGGCAGAAAATTGTAAGTTCTTAGTTGATTTAGGCGTTGACGGAATTTGGGATGATATGAATGAACCAGCTTCATTTAATGGAGAAATTCCTGAAGATATCATTTTTAGTGATGAAGATAAAAAATCAACACATGGTAAAATACACAATGTTTATGGTCATAATATGGCTAAAGCAACTTATAATGGCTTAAAGAAAGCAAGTGGCAAGCGACCATTCGTGATTACTCGTGCTGCTTATGCTGGAACGCAAAAATATTCTACTGTTTGGACTGGTGATAATCAAAGCTTATGGGTTCATCTACAAATGATGATTCCGCAGTTATGCAATCTCGGAATGAGCGGGTTTGCATTTGCAGGAACTGATATTGGCGGATTTGGTGCTGATACTACACCTGAATTATTAACAAGATGGATTGAAGCTGCAATTTTTAGTCCACTTCTTCGAAATCATGCAGCTTTAGGAACACGCTCGCAGGAACCATGGGTATTTGGCGAGCCAACTTTATCAACGTACCGTAAATATTTGCAGCTTCGTTATCACTTTATTCCTTACCTTTATGACCTGTTTGTCAAAGAAAGTAAAAACGGCTTACCACTTATGCGACCTTTAGTTTTAAACTATCCAACTGATTCAATGGTTAAAAATATGAATGATGAATATATGGTTGGTACGAGAATTTTAGTTGCACCGGTAGTTGAAGAAGGGAAAAACTTTAGAGCTGTTTATTTACCGCAAGGTGAATGGATTGATTTTTGGAATAATGTTACGTATAGTGGTAACAATACAATTTTAGTTAATGCGCCGCTTGATAAATTGCCTTTATTTATTAAGAAAGATACGATTTTGCCTTGGGGAAAATTGAAGAATCATATTTCATCTAAACCAGATGAAAAGATGATCTTTAGAGTGTTTGGCGAACATGGTAACTATACGCATTATCAAGATAATGGTGCTGATTTTGCTTATAAAAATGGTGAATATAATTTGTATGAGATAAATATTGATAAAAATAGAACAAGTATTAATTTGAAAAAACATGGCTATCAACCGATCTATCAAAGAATTGAGCTTAGAGCTATGGACAAGAAAATAGACTTTATTTTTAAGGATCAAAAGTATATACAAATTTGATAATAAATTAAAAGTTAGCGATTAAGTCGTTAGCTTTTTTATTTAGGCTTAGCTTTTCATGAAGTTAGTTATGACTAATAATGAATGAATATGACCGATTTTGAAGAAAAATGATTGATTTTATAATTGAAAGCGTTTATCATATTAAACGAGGTGATGATGAACGATGCTGACTGAAGAACGTCAACAAGCGATAGCAAGTTATATTAATAATCATAGTATCTGTCGTGTTAATGAGTTATGTAAGTTGACTAAGTCGTCAGAGTCAACAATTCGCCGTGACCTCATTGAATTAGAAAAACGTGGTGTAATTGTACGTGTACATGGTGGTGCACGTTCATTGCAAGATTATTCACGCGATGTTGAACAGCAGGTTAGATTTAATCTTAATGTTGATAAGAAGCGTGAAATTGCTCGTTTTGCCGTAATAAACCATATTACTAGTGGAGACCATATTTTCCTTGACGCTGGAACGACAACGTATGAAATGGTGTCATTTTTGCGAGAAATTAAGGATTTACATGTGTTGACCAATGGTGTTGATATTGCATTAGCATGTTTAGAGAATGGTATTCAGACTCGCTTGTTAGGGGGCGAGGCGAAGATTGAAACACATGCTGTGGTAGGTAATACTGCAATGAAACAACTGCAGGAAATGAATTTATCTGTTTCATTTATTGGTGCCAACGGTTTAACAACAGAAGGGCAATTTACTACTCCAGATCCTACAGAAGCTGGAATAAAAAAGACTGCTATTGAACAAGCAAAAGAAGCTTTCGTTTTAATGGATAGTAGTAAGATTGGAGCAGCAAATTTTGCAAGCTTTGCACATATCAATGAGGCAATACTCATCACTAACCATTTAAATATAGGCAAGAAGAATCTTCTACCTAAACAAATCAGAGTTGAGGAGGCTCGGTCATGATTTATACTGTTACAGTTAATCCAGCATTAGATTATGTTATGCAATTAAAAAAGGTTGATGCTGGTAGCGTTAATCGTTCAAATGATTGTCAATTTTTAGCTGGTGGCAAGGGAATTAATGTTTCGCAAATCTTAAACCAACTTGATGTTGATAATACTGCTTGGGGCTTTGTCGGTGGTTTTACTGGCAAGGAATTGGTTCGCCAATTAAACGTTAAAAAAATCGAAAGTGATTTTGTAACTATTTCTGATGATACCCGTGTTAATGTAAAAGTTCATGCTCAAAAAGAAACTGAAATTAATGCGGCTGGTCCAAAGATTGATGAACAAGAAATTACTGCATTTAAGGCGCGTTTGGATGATCTTAATGAAGGCGATATTGTTGTATTAAGCGGTAGTTTAGCACCAAGTTTACCAACAGATTTCTATGAGCAATTGTTACCAACTATTAGAGAAGCCGGTGCCGAATTTGCAATTGATACAACTGGTGAAGCTTTACTTGCAACTTTGAAGTATCACCCATTAGTTATCAAGCCTAACCATCATGAATTAGCTGCTTTGTTTAATACAAGCTTTGCTAATGATAAAGAAATGCTTGAAGCAGCTAAGAAGCTTTTAGATATGGGAGCACAAAATGTCATGATTTCTATGGCGGGTGATGGTGCTTATCTAGTAACTAAGGACCACATTTATCATGCAAGTGCCGCTGTTGGTACTGCAGTTAACTCTGTTGGGGCTGGAGATTCAATGATTGCTGGTTTCGTAGGTACTTACTACAAGACTCATGATGTTGTTGAAGCATTGAAAGTAGGATCTGCTTGCGGCGGAGCTACTGCATTTACTGAAGACATTGCAGTTAAGAGTCAAATCGATACTGTTTTGCCACAAATTACAGTTGAAGAAGTAAAGTAGTTAAAAATAAAAAATAAAATTAGGATAAGGAGTTACTTTCATGAAAATTGAAGATCTTTTAAGTCCTGATTTAATGATTATGGATCTTAAGGCTACTACTCAAGAAGAAGCAATTAAAGAAATGGCTGATCTTGAAGTAAAGCAAGACGTTGTGAATAACGAAGACGAATTCATTAAATCAATTTGGGCTCGTGAAAAAGAATCAACAACTGGTATTGGCGATGGAATTGCGATGCCACATGCAAGAAACAAATATATTAACCGTGCTGCTGTTTTATTTGCAAAGAGTCCTAAGGGAATTGATTATAATTCTCTTGATGGTCAACCAGTTCACTTATTCTTTATGATTACAGCACCAGCTGGTGCTGATAATACGCACTTACAAGCATTAGCCAAATTATCTAGTTTATTAATTAATCCAGATGTTGTGAGTGCTTTGAAGGCAGCAACTAAGCCAGAAGAAGTAATTGATATTTTTAAAAAGGCTGAAGCTGAAAAAGATGCTCAAGATAAGGCTGATGCTGAAAAAAGAAAAGCAGAAGCTGCAAAAGAAGCAGCTAAGCCTGCTAATGAGCAAAAACCTCTAATTGTTGGGGTTACTGCATGTATTAATGGTATTGCTCACACTTATATGGCTCAAGAAGCTTTAATTAAGGCTGGTAAGAAATTAGGCGTTGATGTTCGAATTGAAACTAATGGTTCTGAAGGTGTGAAAGACAGACTTACTCCTGAAGAGATCAAACGCGCTAAAGGTGTTGTTATTGCTTCTGATAAGAAAGTTGAAATGCCACGTTTTGATGGCAAAGAACTTGTGATGAAGCCTGTTGTTGATGGTATTAATCATCCACAAGAGTTAATTGAAGATATCTTAGAAAATAAAGCTCCGATTTATCATGCTGATAGTAATGCTAGTGCTAACGATGATAGTGCCAAAGAAAAACAAGGCTTATGGGCTTCGATCTACAAGAACTTAATGAGTGGTATTAGCCACATGCTTCCATTCGTTATTGGTGGTGGTATCTTAATGGCCATCTCCTTTATCGTTGAAAACTATATGGCTGGTGGTGCTAAGAATCCTGCATTTATTTTCTTAAACAGTGCAGGTAACTTGGCCTTTGCCTTCATGGTTCCAGTTTTAGCTGCTTATATTGCTGAGTCAATCGGTGACTTGCCTGCTTTGATGCCAGGATTTGTTGGTGGTTACATGGCAGCCATTGTTAATGGGACTAACGGCTTACAAGTTAATGTTCAAGCTCATGCTGTATCTCCAGCAGGTTTCTTAGGTGGTATTGCCGCAGGTTTTATCGCTGGATATATGATGATTGGCTTGAAGAAGTTGTTTGCTAAACTTCCAAAATCTGTAGAAGGTATGAAGCCAATGTTGATCTACCCAATCTTGGGCTTACTCTTCATTGCGTTGATTATGTTCTACATCATCAACCCAATCTTTAGTTCAATTAACTTTGCTATTACCCACTTCTTGAATAGTATGGGGACTGGAAACCTCGTAATTTTAACTTTAATCCTAGCAGGGATGATGGCTATCGATATGGGTGGTCCTTTCAACAAGGCTGCTTACGTCTTTGCTTCAGGTGCTTTTGCTAATGATCCGCATTCTGCAACTGCAGCTGTTATGGTAGGTGGAATGGTTCCTCCATTTGCTACTGCAATTGGTACTACTTTCTTTAAGAATCGTTACACTAAAGAAGAACGTCGTGCTGGTGTTTCAAACTGGATTCTAGGATTCTCATTCATTACTGAAGGTGCTATTCCATTTGCTGCAGCTGACCCAGGTCGTGTTATTCCTTCCTGTGTAATTGGTTCTGCAGTGGGCGGCTTACTTGTAGGATTATGGCATATTCAAGTACCAGCTCCTCATGGTGGATTATGGGTATCTCCATTATCTAACCACATTCTACTTTACTTTGTTGCTACAATTATTGGTTCTATTGTAGCTGGATTAATCATGAGTTTCTGGAAGAAACCTATTTCTAAAGATCCAGATGAGTAAAAATAATTAATTTAAAAGCAAGATTCCAATTTTATCGGATCTTGCTTTTTTGTATATTAAATAACATATAGAAATTTGTGATTTGTATAGGATTAAAATTATGGTATTTATGGTACCGCATTATGTATTGATATATAGCAAATAATTTATAACATTGGCAAGCCGCAAATTCACACAAAAATCACAAATTGTACACAATTGGATCATAGATCCTCAGTATACTTACTTATTGTAAAAAATAAATATTATAAAAGGTGAAGTAAGCGATTACTATATAAATTAATCGCTAGCATGAAAGCTATAACTTAATACTCACCTAATACTAGAAGTATGAGGGTAAAATTATGGTTTCCAAGAACAATTATAGTGAAAAAATGCGGAAAATTAGACCGCAAAAGCAACGCTTCTCTATACGTAAGTTTACTGTAGGGGCTGCCTCTGTATTGATTGGGTTAACCTTTATGGGAGTTAATGGTCGAACAGTTAAAGCTGATACTACAGTTGCTCAAGAAGAGAGTGTAAATGTAACAAGTAATCTAGCTGATAGCTTAAAAGAAAATGTTGAAAATACAGTAAGTACTGAAGAGCAAAGTGAAGCTCTGAATGCAGAACAAGCAAAAGTGGCTTCAATAGAAACAAACAATGAAGTTGAAAATACAACAATTGATAATAATCTGACTGCTCAAAATACAAATGGGGGAGGTACAGAAGCAACTGAACACTTAAGTAATAGTCAAGCAGTTGAGCCTAATTTAACTCCCTCATATGAACAAAATAATGAGTCCAAAAACGATAGTATTCCTTCTGTTGAAGAAGGAACTACTAATGTAGAAAATCTTCAAACAGCTAACGAAGAACATAAGGCAGTTAGCGTAGAAACGAATAATTCAAGTGAAAGCACAGAAATAGTTGCAACAGAAGAAGTACCTAAAACTGAGATTACAGATAAGGTAGCAGAAACTGCTCCTGTTGAAGCTGAAACGAAGATTGAAAATGCAGTTTCTCCAATTGAAGAAACTGTAGTAGAAGAAAACAATCAAACTACCGGTCAAACAGATGTTAAAGAAGTTCAAAGTAAGGCTTCTGTGACTATTCCTGCAACTGATACAGATAAATATCCCAAAGAAGCTGGTGCTTTAATTGGCAATGACAAGTATATATATCAGATTTTGAATTTAAATAATACTGGAACTTGGAATAGTAGTAATAAGAAACTTATTCTATCTGTAAACCGTAATGATTTAACTGATGAAAATCTCTATGCTTACGTGACTGATGCTGATTATAAAAATCTGATAGCTGAGCATATCATTAAAGCTGGATATTTCAAAAAAATTGAAGTTAGCGATAGAGACTTTTTAATTGTAAACAGTGGTAAATCTAATATCACAGTTGGTGGTAGTTCAATGCCTGTTGGTAATGCTACGACAGTTGTGGGTAGCACAAAAATTGTCTATGGCCTAGGAAATATTACTAACTTGGATGCAAGTTCAGTTGGTGAAATTATTCCAGTTCATACTGAAGAATCTGTAATTAAGTACTACTACCACAATAAAGATGGTAATTTAGTTGAAATTCCAGGTACTGATAAATATCCTAATGTTAGTGTTTCTGGTTGGACAGGACAAGAATTTGTTATCGATAATGTTGATCAATACAAACAACTAATTGATGGCTTTTATTTAGATGGCTCAAATATTCCTAGTGGATCATTTACTGGAACTATTTCTCAATTTGGTGATGGTAGTTACTACAAGAAGGTTTACTACAGTTCTGGCAATAGAACAGAAGGTACTGTTAACCAATTAACAGTTGACTTTACTGTGGTTTACCGTCAAATTGATGCTACAGGTAAGATGGAAGTTCTTATGTATGACGGCAGTAACATGGATCGTGTGATTGAAAGTCATACTGTAGAAGCTGGTAAATCAGTTAAATTTACTCATAAAAACTTTACTGCAAGAAATCCATTCGTAACTGACTCAGCTCATGAAGTACAGTTTATTTACAAGGACTTGGGGTCAATTATTCCAGTTGATGAAAATGGTAATCAAATTGGAGATGCTGTGAAGTTTAATAATAATTTAACTGATCCAACAGAGGCTGGTAGAACCGATACGCCAATTATTGCAGGATACATTGCTGATATTGAATATGTAATTCCTGAAAATCCAGGTGAAGATATCAAAGTAATTTACCGTTTACGTGAAGATGCAAAAGCTACAATTACAATTATTGATATGGACAATGATCGTAATAGTCTTGCTCAATTAAACGCTACTGGAAAAGTACATGCTCAAATTAACTTTGTGGATTTAGACGCTACTCTCTCTAGTTTGCTTGATAGTGGCTATGTAGTTATTAGTAATAACTATAGGCCTGGAACACAGTTTGGTGTACATGATTTAAGCTTTGAAATTCAATTAAAGCATGTGCTTGAAGCAGTTAATGAATCGCAAACAGTTCAAAAAGATATTCACTATGTAGATACAGTGGGTAATGAGCTACGTCCTTCAACTACTCAGACAGCAACTTTCACTGCTACTGGTTATCGCGATAAAGTAACTGGAAATATTGTCCTAGTTGCTGGTACCCAACAAGTAGGTAATGACTTAATTGCTACTGAGATTACTAATAAAAATGCTAGTCTAAAATGGACTGCTGATAAGACAACTTTTGAATCTCTTAAATCTCCAGATATCATTGGTTACACTACTAATCAAAAGTGGAGTACAGCAGATAAAGTAGAGCAGAATGAAAAGTTAAAGATAGAAAATATCATTTACGATAAAAAAGCTCAGGTAGGAACAATTGTTTTCTGGGATGAAACATCTCAAAAACAACTTGGTACTACTATCAATATTGCTGGAAATTATGGTGAAGTAATTAATTACCAGGTTATTGATAACGTCTTAGGCAGCATTAAGAATTACGAAAATAATGGCTACATTTTAGTGAATAATCCTTTAGGGTATACTACGGTCTTTGGAGATGCAGACTATAACCCAGGCTGCAATGACTATGTAATTACGCTGAAACATAAAATAGCTGAAAACTCACAAACTAAAGAAGTAAATCGTGTCATTACATATGTCTATGCTGATGGTCCTAATAAAGGGCAAGTAGCTGCTAGTTCTGTTACTCAAAAGGTTAGCTTTATTGGAAAAGGTCAATATGACTTTGTAGATAAAGTTTGGATTAGCGATATTGTTTGGACTGCAGAAGACGGCAATGCTAACTATACTTTTGCTCAAGTAAATTCACCAAAGATTTCAGGATACGGTGCAAATAGGTTGCAAGTAGAATCAGTTTTAGTAAGTGGTAACTCGGATAACATCACTGAGGAAGTTCTTTACTATGCAAATCAGCAAACTGCTCAGATTCAATATATTGATGATGTAACTGGAAAAGTTATCGGTAGTGATACTGTTAATGGTAAGGTTGATCACATCATTAGTTGGAATTTAAATCCTGAAGCTACGCTTAAAATGTTTGAAAATAATGGCTACAAACTTGTAAGTAGTGATTACGAATTCGGTAAAGATTACTACTATTCTGCAGAAGAAGCCAAGAACAGTTTTAAGGTTCATTTAACTAGAGATTTGATCATTATTGATCCTAAAGATCCTGACAGTCCAGTCTATGGATCAGAAGATTACAATAAAGAAGTAACTCAAGAGATCCAATATGTTTATGCAAATGGAAATGCAGCAGCTGAAAGTAACAAGCAAACTGTTAAGTTTACTGCTTATGGAGTTGTAGATAAGACAACTGGAAAATACGTAGTTCTTGATGAAAACGGTAAAGTTATTCTTGGCGATGATGGGAAACCAATTGAAGGCAAACTTGTATGGAATGCAAATGTTTCAGATCCTAAGTTTACTGAAGTGAGCTCCCCGACTATAACTGGTTATACACCAGACAAAGCTAATGTTGCTGGAACTAAAGTGACCCATGATATGCCAAGCAATGTAATTGTGGTTACTTACACTGCAAATGATGCCGATGCAAAGGTTATTTTTGTAGATAAGACTACTGGTAAAGAACTAGAAGCTGTAATGCTAAATGGAAAATACGGCGATGTCATCAATTACAGTACAGCTGATAAGATTAAATACTACGAAAACTTGGGCTACGAATTAGTTTCAGATGGCTATAATGGCGGTGAATTTGGTGAGACAACTAAGACTTTCTATGTGACATTTAAACATGGTGTAGTTCACGTTCATCCAGAAAATCCTGGAAAACCTGGTGAAAACATTAATCCAGGCGGGGATGTTAAATATCCAACTGATTCCGGTGCTTTAAATAAGGATGTGACACATACTGTTCATTATGTTTATGCTGATGGCACAACAGCAAATCCAAGCCATACTCAGACAATTACATTTACAGGATCTGGCCACATTAATAAAGTAACTGGTGAATATGTAGAAGTTGATGAAGATGGCAACATTAAGCTAGATGCAGCCGGTAAGCCAGTTCCTGGTAAGTTAAACTGGGTGGCTACGCTTGGAAACAGTTTCTTAGCTGTTACATCTCCAGAAATTACAGGTCATACACCTAGCCACGTGCAAATCGATGGTGTTGAAAATGTGGCACATGATAGTGAAAACTATGTTCATACTGTAACTTACACAGCTAATGCTGCTAAGGCTGAGATTGTCTACGTTGACGAAACCACTGGTAAGGAGCTAGAAATAGCTACAGTAGACGGCAAGTACAATGAAACAATCAACTATAGTACAACTGATAAGATCAAGTACTATGAAGGTTTAGGCTACGAGTTAGTTAAAGATGGTTATATTGGTGGTGAATTCGGTGAAACAACTAAGAAATTCTATGTAACATTTAAACATGGAACTGTAGTTGTAAATCCAGAAAATCCTGGAAAGCCTGATGAACCAATTAATCCAAACGATCCAGAAGGTTCAAAATATCCGACTGATTCAGCTAACTTGAATAAAGATGTAACACATACTATTCACTATGTTTACGCAAACGGAACTGTAGCTAGACCAAGTCACACTCAAACATTAACGTTCACTGGTTCTGGTGTGATTGATAAGGTAACTGGCCAATACGTGGAAGTAGATGAAAACGGTAATGTTAAGTTAGACGAAAATGGTAAACCAATTCCAGGTAAGTTAACTTGGACAGCAAAGGATGGCACAACTTTCATTGAAGTGATCTCTCCAACAATTAGTGGCTACACTCCAGATCAGCCAGTTGTGAATGCAGTTGAAGGAATTAACCAAGACAGCAAGAATATTGAAACTAAAGTTGTTTACACGGCTAATGCAGCAAAAGCTGAAATTATCTATGTTGACGAAACTATTGGCAAAGAGCTAGAAGTAGATACAGTAGATGGCAAGTACAATGAAACAATCAACTATAGTACAGCAGACAAGATCAAGTACTATGAAAGTTTAGGCTATGAATTAGTTAAAGATGGCTACACTGGTGGTGAATTTGGCGAAGCAACTAAGACCTTCTATGTAACATTCAAGCATGGTACAGTGGTAGTAAACCCAGACAATCCAGGAAAACCAGATGAGCCAATCAATCCTGATAACCCAGACGGACCAAAATATCCAACTGACTCTGCAAACTTGAATAAAGATGTAACACATACTATTTACTACGTTTACGCAGACGGTACTGTAGCTAAACCAAGTCATACTCAGACTTTAACGTTCACTGGTTCTGGTGTGATTGATAAGGTAACTGGCCAATACGTGGAAGTAGATGAAAACGGTAATGTTAAGTTAGACGAAAATGGTAAACCAATTCCAGGTAAGTTAACTTGGACAGCTAAGGATGGCACAACTTTCATTGAAGTGATCTCTCCAACAATTAGTGGCTACACTCCAGATCAGCCAGTTGTGAATGCAGTTGAAGGCATTAACCAAGATAGTAATAATCTTGAAACCAAAGTTGTCTACACAGCTAATGCAGCGAAAGCTGAAATTATCTACGTTGATGAAACTACAGGTAAAGCACTTGAAACAGCAACGGTTGATGGCAAATACAATGAGTCAATCAATTACAGTACAGCTGACAAGATCAAATACTACGAAAGTTTAGGCTACGAACTAGTTAAAGACGGTTACACTGGTGGTAAATTTGGCGAAACAACTAAGACCTTCTATGTGATATTCAAGCACGGTACAATTACTGTTACTCCTGATGATAAGTTCACAGAGGATGATCCAATTAATCCAGACAACCCTGAAGGTCCGAAATATCCATTTGATTCAATTGCTTTAGATAAGACCATTACTCGTACAATTAAGTACGTTTACGCTGACGGAACTAAGGCAAAGGATGATGTGGTTCAAACTTTAAGATTCCGTGGTACAGCGGTAATTGATAAAGTGACTGGTGAAATCATTATTTTAGATGAAAATGGTAGAAAAGTTTCTGATGGAATTAAGTGGACTGCACTTGCTGGCACAACATTTGTACAGGTTATTTCTCCAGAAATTGCTGGCTACACGGCCGATAAAAAAGAAATTGGCAGTGTTGAAAATGTAGATAGTGATACTGAGGATATTACTGAAACCGTAGTTTACAGTAAGAATTCTGAAAAACCAGTTGAACCAGGCAAGCCGGAAGAACCTGAAAAGCCAGTTGAACCGGGTAAGCCGGAAGAACCAGAGCAACCAGTTGAACCAGGCAAGCCAGAAGAGCCAGAACAACCAGTTGAACCAGGCAAGCCAGAAGTTTCAGAAAAACAACCAACTGAAACAACAGAACCAGACAAATCTGACGCTGATACTCTTCCAGATAATATTTCTATTGATAATACAGCTAAGAATGTCTCAACTGTAGAACATAACGAACCTGGAAAGGTAGAAGCAGCAACGACTAATGAGGCTTCATTACCTCAAACAGGACATAAACATGCTAATGTAGGAATTATTGGACTAGGCTTAGCAACAATTGCGTCAATTTTAGGCTTAGCTGGCACTAGAAAACGTAAGAAGAATTAGACTAAGCTAGTTGCATAAAAATAGTTTTGTGAAAAACGCTACCTCCGGGTGGCGTTTTTTAGTATAGTGGAGTGTGGATAATAAAAGTGGAAAGTGAGATTAAAAATGATTAAGCTTATCGCAACTGATATGGATGGTACTTGGTTAAAAGAAAATAAGACTTATGATAAGGAACTCTTTGAAAAAGAATTTCAAATTATGCAACATCGCGATATTAAATTTGTAGTTGCGAGTGGTAATCAGTATGAGAATATTTTTTCACGTTTTCCAGACTATAATCGTAAGATATACTTTATTGCGGAAAATGGTGCTTTAGTTGCTCATGGACAAGAGATTCTTAAAATTGCAGATCTATCTGATGACGATTATGGTTTAATGTTGAAAATTGTTTCAAATTTGCCATATCAAGCAGTTGTCGCTGGAATAACTAGTGCTTACGTAAGAAAAAGTGATGGTGAAAAATTTGCTCAAGAGATGACTAAATTTTTTAATAAAATTCAAGTTGTTGATAACTTTAAAGAAATTGATGATCGTATTTTTAAAGTTAGTTTAAACGTCCCAGCTGAAATCATGCCAGTTATTCTAGCTGAGTTGCGTTCACTTTATTCGCAAATTGATTTTGTAGCAGGTGCAAGCACTTCAATTGATATGCAGACTAAGGGGATGAATAAGGCTGTTGGGCTTGAATATCTTGGTAAGAAATTAGGGATAAAATCTAGTGAGATGATTGCTTTTGGCGATAGCGGAAACGATGAAGCAATGCTTAAGTACGTAGGAACTAGTTTTGCGACAGCAACAGCCTTGCCTGAAGCTAAAAAGGCAGCAAATCAAATTATTGGATCAAGTGAAGATTCAAGTGTTCAGAAGAAAATTCTTGAATTACTCTCATAATTAAATGATAAATTGAGATAGGTGAACGAGTTGAACGAACAAATTATTCGAGTTACCAGGGCTTTGAACCACCCCATTCGAATACAAATTCTGTATTATTTGAATGATCACCAAAAAAGCAGTGTAAATAACTTAGTTAAGCAATTTGATGTAAGTCAGCCGGCTATTTCTAGACATTTAAGAATACTAGAGGAAGCTAAACTTGTTAAAAGTGAGCAGGTTAAGCAGGAGCGGTACTATAGTTTAGAAGATAAACATGTAATTAAGATTTTGGATGTTTTAAGACAGCACGTTAAGGAAGAGTTTTAATAATCTCTTTTGACAAAGATATAAAAATATGTTTATATAAAGATGTAATTTTAGAGAAAAGCATTAAATTAAAAATTCAGCAAAATTTTTATTATTTACACTTATTGATAGCATCAAGTCTGAGACGTCTTGGTGCTATTTGTCTATCTAAAAATTATTGACATAATAAAAAAAGTAGCTTAGTCTAACTTTAAGTTAGAATTTATGCTGAATTTTCTAACTTAATGCTTTTTTGTTTTGCACAGGAGGATAAAATATATGCAAAATATTAAATCTAAAATTACAAAATTTATTTCTATTATTGGGCTAGTGGGACTTTTAGCGCTTGTGACTACAGCATGTGCCAATAAAAAAGAAGCGGCTAGCCAATCAGATAAGATCTCGATCGTTACAACAACTAATGTCTATTCAGATATTGCTAAAAATATTGTTGGAAAATATGGTACAGCTACAGCAATTATTGATAAAAGTAGTGTTGACCCACATGATTTTGATCCAACAACTGCTGATGCTAAGAAGTTAACTAAGGCAAATATTATTGTTGCTAACGGCTTAGGGTATGACTCATGGATGAATAAGTTAGCTAAATCTGTTAATAAAAAGCCAGTTTTAGTTGGTGAAGACTTAATGGGATTAAAGAACGGCGATAATCCTCACATTTGGTACAATTTAAATATGCCAACTAAGTATGTGGATTATTTAGTTAAACGCTTATCTAAGCTAGATAAGAAGCATGCAGCTTACTTTAAGGCTAATGGTAAAAAGTATTTAGCTAAGGTTGATAAAATTAAGAAGCTAGTTAAGACTGATAAGAGCAATAAAAAGCCAGTCTTTGTTAGTGAGCCCGTTTTTGATTATGCTTTAAAGGAAGCGGGTTATAAGATAGGCGACAAGGAATTTGAAGAAGCCATTGAGAATGGTACAGATCCAAGTCCTAAGATGATTAACAAGATGAATACTGATATTAAAGAAAAGAAAATAGCCTTTTTTGTTAATAATACGCAGGCAAGCAGCTCAACGGTTAAATCTTTTGTTAAGCTAGCCAAAAAGAATGGTGTTCCAGTTCTAAACGTTCGTGAAACTATCCCAAATCACACTACTTACTTAACTTGGATGAAGGAAAATTATCAAAATCTAGCTAATATCGAAAATAAATAGGATCAGTTTATGAAATAAAGAGAGGAAGGGTGAGATGACTAATATCTTAACTGTTAAAGACCTGGGAATGAAATTTGAAGATAAGGTAATTTTTAAGGACTTGAATTTTGCCTTAACTAGGGGATCAATGACGGCCTTACTTGGTGCAAATGGTACAGGTAAAACAACCCTAATTAGAATTTTAATGGGAATGCTACAAGCAACAACAGGCTCGTTTAAATTTGCAACTGATACTAAAGTTGGTTATGTGCCTCAGTTTAGAAATTTGGATGCTGATTACCCACTTTCAATTAGGGCTTTTGTAGAACTCAATACTCCTTTGTTTAAAAATGCCCAAGTAAAGACAAGAGTAAATCAAATTTTAAAAGAAACTCATCTGTTAGATATTCAAAATACCAGAATGGGTGAGGCTTCTGGTGGTCAGAAACAACGCGCATATTTAGCTCAAGCCTTACTAGACAAGCCAGATTTTATTATTTTAGATGAGGCAACCGCTAGTTTAGATCCTGTTGCTAAAGAAGAATTGATGTCGTTAATTAAGCATTTGAATGAAAAGCATGCAATGACTGTATTATTCACAACTCATGATATTCCTTTAGCAAAGAAATATATGAAGGACTATCTTTTGTTTAAAGACAAAGGTCTAGTAGCTGGTAAAATTAAAGACTTAACTGAGGAGGTGGGTGAAGAATAATGTTTGCGTATGATTTTATGCGTTATGCATTTCTAGCTAGTACCTTTATTGCCATTACTTGTGGAATAGTCGGTGTATATGTTGTAGCTAGAGGATTTTCATTTTTAGCCCATACTCTTTCAGAAATTGGCTTTGCTGGGGCTGCTTTCGCAGTGTGGATTGGCTGGGTTCCTTTATGGGGAATGGTTCTCTTTACCTTGCTTGGTTCAATTAGCGTTGGTGAATTATCAATGAAAAGCGACCAGAAGGAATCCGCAATAAGTGCAATTTCAGCCTTATTCATTGGCCTAGGTGTGCTATTTTTGGCTATTGCTGGTGGTAATAGTCGCTATGCTACTAATATCTTGTTTGGCTCAATTATTGGCGTTGATAGAGAGGGAGTTATTCAATTAGTTATCCTGTCTCTCTTTGTTTTAGCAATCATTTTCTTAGTTTTAAGACAGTTGAATTATGATTCGTTTGACCATGTTGGTGCAATTAGCCATCATATTAATACAAGTTTAGTTTCGGTAGTATTTTTAATTGCCTTGGCCTTAGCTGTTTCAATTGGTGCGCAAGTTGTTGGATCATTATTGGTCTTTATCTTATTAACTTTGCCGTCTTCAAGTGCCCGCTATTTAGGCAAAACAATCCCGGCTATGTTATATTGGTCAGTTGGGATTGCCTTAGTTGGTGTTTGGGCAGGATTAGTTTTAGGATATGTAACTAATTTGCCAGTGACTTTCTTTATTTCAATTATTGAAGTTGGAATTTATTTATTCGTTTATGGCGTACATGCAATTAAAAAGTAATCTTTGTGAAACCTACAAAAGCAGAAGCTTTTTTGTAGGTTTTTTTGTTTTTTAAATTTCCTTAAAATGTGGAAAAAGGATAAAATTAAATAGTATTACTTTTTTAAATGAGGAAAATTATGTGGATAAATTTCTTATGGGCATTGATACCAATTCTTTGGTTAATAATCTCGCTTGGAATTATTGGGATGTCTGCTTCAAGAGCATGTACGATTGGATTAATTATTACGATCGCGGACGCTGTTTTAATGTTTAAACAACCCCTAATTAATACTCTTTCTGGAGCTTTGGAAGGTATTATAATGGGAATTTGGCCAATTATGTATGTAATTTTGGCGGCGCTTTTTGTCTACCAGATTACAACTGAATCAGGGAGTATGCAGACGATTGAAACGTTGCTATCGTCTATTACCACTGATAAAAGAATTTTAGTGTTAATAATTGCCTGGGGCTTTGGGGGATTTCTTGAGTCGATTGCTGGCTTTGGTACAGCAGTGGCAATCTGTGCTGGTATTTTGATTTCATTAGGCTTAGAGCCAATTCAAGCATCTGTAATTTGCTTAGTTGCTAATAGTACAGCCACAGCCTTTGGAGCAATCGGCTTGCCAGTTCTGACTTTAGCCGAAGTAACTAATCTTAATGATGTGCAATTGGGCTTTATTGTAACTTTACAGCTGGTCATTTTGGTTATTTTAGTACCGTTTATCTTGGTAATTCTTACTGGTAAAAGTGTTAAAGCACTTAAGGGAATTGTCTTTATTACTTTAATGTCGGGAGTGGGAATGGCAATTCCGCAAGTCATCATTGCTAAGTTTACTGGTGCAGAACTTCCGGCTTTAGTGGGATCATTGTTCTCAATTTTAATTACAGTGTGGCTCACAAAGCGAAAAACTGGTGCAGTAGAAGAAGTAGAAAATGAAAGTATTAGCGAGATTATAAAAGCTTGCTCGCCATTCATCTTAGTATTTGTTTTTGTTTTACTTGCTTCGTCCCTTTGTCCACCTGTGAATAACTTCTTAACTAGTGTAACTACCCATTTACATGTTTATTTAGGAAAGAATCCAAATGATCTTCCAATTAACTGGCTTTCTTCTCCAGGAACATTGATTTTATTAGCTGGCTTAATTGGTGGAAAAATCCAGGGTTTAAGCTTTAATAAAATGTTCAAAATTCTTGTCAATGTTTTAAAGACAATTGGCATGACGACTATTACAGTGTGTGCAATTGTGGGTCTAGCTAAGGTAATGGTTTATGCGGGGATGACAAATGCCTTGGCTTTAGCATTAGTAAGTTTGCTTGGACCAGCTTATCCATTATTTGCACCGTTAATTGGAGCACTTGGTACATTTTTAACAGGGTCTGCTACTTCAGCTAATGTCTTGTTTGGTAATTTACAATATTCGGCTGCTCAATCTTTGGGTGTAAGTAAGTACTGGATTGTAGCGTCGAATATGACAGGAGCTACGGCAGGGATGCTATCACCGCAGAATATTGCAGTAGCTACTGGTGCGATTAATAAAGAAGGCTTAGAGGGAAAAATTTTGAAAGAAACCGTTAAGTGGGGAAGCTTATACTTGTTGATTACTTGTGTATTTCTTTATTTAGTTGGTTTCTTGACTAAGTTGGTGTAATGAAAAAGTTCTTAACTTCATTGGGGTTAAGAACTTTTTTGTTTATCGGAATATAATAGTATTTTTTCAGAAAAAACATCTTCACTTTGCGTAATAAACATATGGGATGACTCCTCGAATATCTTTTAGAGAGGATTTACTCATATGGTAAAAAAGATTGAACCCCGGTTTGGGTTCACGGAAGATAAGGTCTTTGGGATGGTGATGGAAAATAAGGAATTCTGCAAGTATTTGCTTGAAATTATTATTCCAGATCTAAAGATCAAGAAGATTGATTGGTTAGATAAGCAAGTTGAGATTAATAATTCTGAGCGCAAGAATAAGGCTAAAGAAGTTCGACTTGATGTATTAGTCACAGACCATGAAGGACGCGTGTTTAATATAGAAATGCAAACAACGGATCAGGATGATATTGGTAGACGCCTGCGCTACTATCTTTCAAGACTTGATCTACGCTATACTTTAAATAAAGGAAAGACCTATCGAAATTTGAAAGACGCCTTCATTATTTTTCTTTGTAATTTTAAACCCAAGAAAGATGATAAATTTTACGAGTCGTACCATACTTATTCTGATCAAGATAGATCAAAGCAATTGCAAGATGGCGTGACAAAGATTATCATTAATTCACAAGTTTCAGCTGAAGGTCAAAGCGAAGAATTAAAAGCTCTAGCTAAACTGATGAATAATGAGCCAGTTAAATTAAATAAACATTTCGATTACGCGCAAAGAAGAATTAAAGAAATTAACGAAGATCCGGAAACGAGGGAGAAGATTATGCTTTACGAGACAAGAATGTTAGAACGTGAACAGGCTGCTGCTAAAATAGCAGGGAAAGTAGTATATGCAGAAGGTAGAAAAGACGGTGTAGAACAAGGAAAAGTAGATTCTGCCAAAGTTATTCTTGAGAATCAAATGGATAATGGTAGCACCTTAGAACAAGCTACAGAATTTGTTAGAAATTTGAAATTGATTCCTAATGAAGAGTTAGAAAAAATTGTCGCCATGTATAAATAAAATAGCTAATGAAAAAGCTGGTAGAAATTAAATCTACCAGCTTATTTAGATGTGAATCCTACTTTTCAGCGTTTAATTCATTAACGATTTTTTCAAATTCATTAAGACGTTTTTCCAAAGTATCAAAAGCATCCCTCAAGTAATCAGCCCTAGTCATATCAACGCCAGCTCGTTTCATAATTTCTGTTGGATAATCTGAAGATCCTGATTTTAAGAAATTAATATAAGCATCACGTTCTTGCTCAGTACCGTGAACAACTTTATTAGCAAGTGCAGTTGCAGCCGCAAAACCTGTTGCGTATTGGTAAACATAGAAGTTGTAGTAGAAGTGAGGAATACGTGACCATTCCATAGCAATTTCTCCACCAGGTTCTACGCTATCTCCATAGTATCTTTGGTTTAAGTTGCCATAAAATTCATCGAGTACGTCAGCTGTTAGCGGCTGACCATTAGCATCAGTTTCATGAATAAATTGTTCAAATTCCGCAAATTGAGTTTGACGGAAGAGTGTGCCTTTAAACGAATCCAGATAATGGTTTAAGACAAATGCACGGGTCTTTGGATCAGTAATTTTATCTAAGAAATACTCGGTTAAAATATTCTCATTAGTAGTTGAAGCAATTTCAGCAACGAAAATTGGATAATCACCATAGACATAAGGTTGAGTGTTTCTTGTGTACCAAGAGTGGACAGAGTGACCAGTTTCATGGACTAGAGTGTAGAGTGAATCAAGGTTATCTTCCCAGTTAAGTAGTTCATATGGATCAGTATCGTAAGCACCACCTGAATATGCACCAGTAACCTTGTTTTGATTTTCAACCACATCAATTACGCGGTTATTAAAAATATAATCAACGTGTTTTAAATAGTCTTCTCCTAATGGTGCTAGAGCCTTTCTTGCTTCTTCTTTTGCTTCCTCAAAGTTATAAGAAAGAACTGGCTTCCCGGTTAATGGGACGTACATATCGTACATTTGAAGGTCTTTTAAGCCTAGAATTTTCTTTCTTAATGCAACGTAGCGGTGAAGTAAGTCAAGGTGGCTATTTACTTCCTTGATCAATGTATCGTAAACAGCTGTTGGTACACTATTTTCACTTAAAGCAGCTTCTCTAGCCGAATTGTATTTATGTACGCGAGCATTAAAATTGTGAGCTTTTACTTCGCCTGATAAAGTTGAAGCAAGACTGTTTTCAAACTGTCCGTAGCTTGCATACATCACGTCAAAGGCGTTTTTACGGACGTTGCGGTCTTGAGATTGGATTAAAAGTGAATATAGCCCGTCAGATAATTGAACCATTTCACCGTCTTCATCTTGGACGTAGCCATATTCCATATCAGAATTAGTTAAGACGTTGAAGGTATTAGCAGATGTACCCATTGCATCTCCAGCGTCAGCAATGATTTTTTCTTCATTTGCTGGCAAGGTATGAGGACGTTTTTGCGTAATCTGTTCAAGGCGGTGTCGATAATTTTCTAAACGTGGTTCATCTTGCATAAACTTAGCAAGGGTTTCTTCTGGAATAGATAATATTTCAGGATCGACAAAAGCAATTGCAGCACTCATTTGATTAGCTAAGCTTTGTGCTTTAGCAACAAAACCGAGGTAATGATTATTGCTTGTGTCTACATCGCTTGACATTGTAGCGTAAACATATACTTTTTCTAAGCGTCGATTTACAGCTAAAATTGCTGTAATTCCTTCGTAAAGATCTTTACCAGATTTGGCAAGTGTTCCCTTAAATTTACTTAAGTTCTTGATTTCTTGTGCAACCTGCTTATATTCTTGTTCCCATTCTTGATCGTTCTTAAAAACACGACTTAAGTCCCACTTAAGATCATCGGATACTTCATTTCTTGTTGGAAGAGCCATATTTTTTCCTTCTTTCTGTGATACAAATTTTATTAATCACCATTATAGAACATTATTTCGCTTGCTAAAAAATAAAAATTTTTTAATAATGAAACTAATGTGCTTAGCCAGTGATTTTTGTAATATGAAAAGGTAAGCTAATAGCCAGAGGAGTCAAAAATTAATGAGACCAGATGAACCTAATAAGCCAAATAAAAAACTAGAAAGAAATAATGTTTTTGCGGCGAATAAAAAAGATATTAAGAATGGAAATAACTTTGCTCGCCTGGTAGGTCTCTTAACAATTCTACTTGTTTGCGGAAGCGTAGCCTATTTTGCTCATGCTTATTTCTCAGCTATGAGTTCGGTGCAGCAGGCTTATCGCGGGACTGGAAAAACTTCGCAGTTAATTTCTCAGAAGAAGCCAATCTCTATTTTAATTCTTGGTGTTGACCAAGGAATTGAAGGTAGGCACGATCGCGGAAATTCAGATACGATGATTTTAGCAACTATGAATCCGCAGAAAAAAGAAGCAACGATGACATCAATTCCTAGGGACTTGCTAGCTGATATTAAGGGAGATGGCAAGGGTGAAGGAAGATACTACATGTTCCGGGTCAATTCAGCTTATCAAATTGGTGGCAGTAAAGGAGCTACACGAACGGTTAGAGCACTAGTAAATACCCCAGTTAACTATTATATGGAAGTTAATATGGAAGCCTTAGAGAGCATGGTAGAGGCCTTAGGAGGGGTAGATGTTAATGTTCCATTTACCTTTACTTATCACACGCATTTCAAAAAGGGTAAGCAGCACTTGAATGGTAAAGAAGCTCTAGACTACGTTCGAATGCGTAAAGAAGATCCTAAGGGCGATTACGGCCGACAAATGCGACAAAGACAGGTCATTAATGACATTGTACGTAAAGGAATGTCAGTTAACTCAATCACAAATTATCGTAAGATTCTCAAAGTCTTTGCCAAGTATGTTAAAACTAACCTAGCTTTTGATGATATGCTTTCAATTGCAATGAACTATCGTAGTTGTACGCAGGATATTAAGAGTGGCTATATTCATGGACATAATGTTTGGATTGGCTCTGCTGCAATGCAAGTAGCTTCTACTAAAGAATTACAACGCGTCTCAGATTTGGTCCGTTCTAGCTTAGGTTTAAAGAAAGAAAGATTACGTAATCAAGAAACAAGACAAAATAGCTTACAGCAAGGTCTAGATTGGAATGATCCAGAAGACTTTAGAAATTATGTTATTTATGATAAAGATTCTGATACGATTCCATGGGATGGAAATTAAGAAAAAAGCAGTTAGCGTTTCGCTAACTGCTTTTTTTAAGATATCTGTTGATGATTCTATCTTAGTGATTTTGTCTGATAACTGCAACTCTTGTTGGCAAAGTTTTAATTACCTAATTGAGAATTAGAATTTTCATGATTAATTCTTTTTTCTTCAAACTTAATTTCTACTAATTTATTTTCTCTAAATTCTTTGATTTGTTCTTCTTTAAATTTTTTACTGAGAAGAGTTGGTTTAATTGTATTTTCAACTAGGCTTTTAGAAACATTAAAATTAGTATCTTGGTCAGCTGCTTTGGAAGTAACTGAATTTGTAAGAAAACCGCAACCTAGTAGGGCAATAAGTACTACTGAAATTCCCTTCTTATGTGTCAAAGTGTTTACTCCTTTAAGTTTAAATTTAATAATAATTGAATGGTAATCGTGTTACACTAATGATATTTAAAAAGTCATTTTTAATTTACTTAACAAACTGTATTATATAAGAGGATTATTGCAGTAAAATAAAACACAATTTACATTTTTTTACAAAAAAGTTATTTGCGTAAATTGAATGTAATATTTGAAAAACTAGTGTAATAAAAAGGATGATAAAAAATGAAGCAAAATAAGTATTTTCCAGTCATTTACGGGATAATTTCTGCACTGATTGCATTTATTGCAGTGTTTTTTATTGCGCAACGGACATTTCATTTTTCTCTGCCGATGGCTATTTTAAGTGCAGGTATTTTTGCGGCATTCTTTTATGTTCTTTCATATTTTAGAGGACATGCATCTTATGAAATTAAAGCCATTGTAGCCAAGTATCATTTAACAGATGAAGAACTAGCAAAAATAACAGGGATGAAAGCCAGTGATTTTCCAATTTATCATAATAAACTCCAACTAATTATTCCTAAAAGACAATGGCCAAGAGTGTTGAATGCTTTGCAAGAATATGATGCTAAGCAACAAAATAAATTAAAAGATCAAGAAAATAATCTAGACTAGAGGAAATAATGAGCTTATTAACGGTTAAAAATCTAAGCCAAACTTTTATTGATAAAACTTTATACGAAGACGCAAATTTTGTTTTAAATAAAGAAGACCATATGGGGGTAACTGGGCAAAATGGAGTTGGTAAATCGACTTTAATTAAGATTCTAACTGGTGAAATTACCCAAGATGAGGGCGAGGTTAAGTGGCAAAATAAACTCCATGTCGGTTATTTAGACCAGTATGCCAAACTTAAAGCAGGTATAGGAATTAAAGAGTTTTTACAAACAGCATTTAGCGATCTTTTTCAAAAAGAAAAAGAATTGAATGACCTTTATGTGAAATATGGTGAAAATGGGGATGACTCTCTCTTAGAAAAAGCCGGTAAAATTCAAACTCTCCTTGAAGAAAAGGAATTTTACGATATTGATACTAAGATTGACCGAGTAGCAACAGGACTGGGCTTAGCTGATTTAGGTTATGAGCGAGATGTAGCTAAGCTTTCTGGTGGACAGCGGTCTAAATTGATTTTGGCTAAACTTCTTTTACAAAATCCTGATGTTTTAGTTTTAGATGAACCGACGAACTATTTAGATGTTAACCACATTGATTGGTTAGCTGATTATTTAAATGATTTTGAAGGAGCTTTTATTGTAGTATCACATGATTATGATTTCTTAGGGAGAATTACCAACTGCATTATTGATATTGATTTTGGCACCATTACTCGCTATAGCGGGGATTTAAAACATGCCTTACGCCAAAAAGAAGCTGACCGAGAGAGTTATTTAAAAGCTTATGCCAATCAGCAACGAAAAATCAAAAAGACTGAAGCATATATTAGAAAGAATAAAGCTGGTTCAAGATCTAAGAGTGCTAAGTCGCGGGAAAAGCAACTAGCAAAGATGGATATTTTAACGCCACCACAAAATAATAAAAAAGCGCATGTCGTTTTCCCCTATGTTGATACAGCTTCAAACTTGCTGCTGCAAACTCAGGATTTGGTAATTGGGTATGATCAGGCGTTAGTTAAGTCAGCATTTAATTTCTCTGTTGGAAATGGTGAAAAGGTAGCAGTAACCGGTTTTAATGGAATTGGGAAAACTACTTTATTGAAGACATTGCTAGGAAAATTGAAACCAATTTATGGTAATTTTGAATTATCTTCAACTGCTGAGCTGGCATATTTTCAGCAAGATCTCGTTTGGCCCAATAAAAATATGACGCCCTTGCAATATTTACAAGAAGAATTTCCACGATTGCGTCCTAGAGAATTACGTCAAGCTTTAGCTAGAATGGGTTTGACGGCTCAGCAAGCAATGAGTCCCTTAAGGGAGTTATCTGGTGGAGAACAAGAAAAGGTTAAACTAGCAAAGATGCAGTTTGAACCATCTAATTTATTGTTTTTAGATGAACCTACTAACCACTTGGATATTGCTACTAAAGATTCTTTGCGAAAGGCGATTGTTGAGTTTAAAGGTGGAGTAATTATTGTAAGTCACGAAAGAGACTTCTTTAGAGGAAACTGGGTTGACAAGACAATCGATATTGAAAAAATGAATAATGAATAGATAAGTATTTTAGAGGATAAAAATGAATAAAGAGCATGTGAGTCAAGACTATGCCGCTGAAGTGCTCGATACTTGCTTAAAAGCAGGTAGATTAATGATCGAAGGCGGCAGCGAAACTTATCGAGTTGAAGATACGATGATGAGAATAGCCCGCAACGCAGGTATTACTGGTGCTAGATGTTTTACAACTCCAACTGGAATATTTATGAGTTTAGGTGAACATTCCTATACTCAAGTTACGCAAGTTAAGAAAAGAAACATTAATTTAGAGTTGGTAGACCGGGTTAATGAGTTATCACGTGAATTTGCTGCCGAAAAAATCACTTTGAAGGAATTACAGGAAAGACTTCAACAGATTTCAATCTCTATTCCAGATTTTCCAATTTGGCTTCAAATTATCGGAGCTGCAATTTTGAGTCCGACTTTGATGGTCTTATTTATGGATGATTATGACTGGATTGATTTTCCAGCAGCTGTTATTGGCGGTTTATCATATGCTGTGTATTTAGCTATTAAACGCTATACTAATATTCGTTTTTTAGCTGAAATGGTGACGGCAATTTTTATGGGAGTAATTACCATTTTTGCTTGCAAGTTGTTTCCTAAGCTTATTGTCGATAATATCTTAATCGGATCCTTGATGACATTGGTGCCTGGAGTGGCGATAACTAATGCTCTGCGAGATCTGTTTGGTGGTGATTTATTGTCGGGGATGGCTAGAACAACAGAGGCAGTTTTAACTGCTATTGCTCTTGGTGGCGGCATCGGTATTGCAATTAAGTTATTATGGGGTGTGATGTGATGCCTTTTTGGTTAGAAATAATTGTTAATTTAGTGTTTGCCTGGCTTGCTTCTGTGGGCTTTGGATTAATTATTAATGTCCCTCACCGTGCTCTTGTGTTATGCGGTGTCAGTGGGAGTGCGGGTTGGATCTTGTATTGGTTGGCTAATCGAATTGGCATTGGCCGATTAGGATCTAATCTTTTAGGAGCATTGTGCGTTGGAATTTTAGGTTTAGTATTTGCTCGAATTAAAAAATGCCCCGTAACTGTTTTCAACATTCCCGGTGTTGTACCACTTGTGCCAGGTGTGCCAGCCTATCAGGCAGTACGTGCAATGGTAGAAGGGCAGCTGTCTGATGCAGAAGACTTAATTTTACGAGTGGCAATTGTCACAATTGCGATTGCAATGGGTTTTATGCTGGCCCAATTGATGGGCGAGATCTTTTTTAAGACGCGCAATAATAGAAAAAATAAGAAAAATTTAGTATAATTATAGATGCGACGAGTCGAGGAAAACGCGAGATGCGTTCTTTGACAGAGATCATCTGGACTCTAGAAGTCAAAGCACGGGAAGTGCTGATGATGGGCTACTTTGGCTGTGAAACAAAGACCCTGACATACTTTTGTATGTTTCTCGCCAAAAAGACTAGCTTTCTTTTGAAAGTTAGTCTTTTTTAGTACTACAATATTTTTGAAAGTAACTTAATGAGGTAAAAACTTATGAAAATATCTATTCATCATATTGTAACTCAAAAGGTTGGTAACTCAGTGGGCTTTTCACTTCCTGCTTCGTTTAAAGTAGAGGTAGGAACTGAGTATACAATTCATCAAAAATCTGATGGTAGTTTGATCTTAATACCGAAAATTTCGAATCCTTATACCTCTGATGCTAAATTTGAAGATGTACCAGAACCAGAAAGGGAAGCTTGGGAAAATTTGGCTATGGAGGAATTACGTCATGCCGAAGATTAGATTTAAACAAGGAGATATTGTATGGGCGGATTTTTCACCATCGGTTGGACAGGAAATGAAGGGGAAGCACCCTGCAGTTGTAGTGTCCTCTAATTCATACAATGAGAAAACTAATTATTTAATGCTCTGTCCCATTACTTCACACGGCAATCATTTTCCGACATATCTAGACTTGCTAGGCTATCGGGTTCATGGACGAGTAAATGCAGCACAAATTCAAACCTTTTCTAGAATGCGTTTATTAGATGAAAAACCAGCAGATCATCTTAGACCAGAAGATATGCTTAAGGTAATGGAACTACTTAGCTTTGCTTTACAGTTTGATTAATCAAATCTAACTTTTTTCGGTTGCATGAATAAGATTTATTGAGTATCTTAGTAATGAAAAAAGGATACATGAAGGAATTTTTATCGTGAAAATTAAACAAGAAGAATTAACTAAAAAAATTGAAGAACAAGATTATCTTCAAGATCTTGAAACAATTAAGTATAGTGAAATAACAAAAACTAAATTAAAGAAAGTTGCAACTAAGATGATTGGTGAAGCAGTCCAAGCTTTTAAGCATAATTCACTTATTCAAACGCAACTTGCAATTAGTGGAAGAAGACCAATGACTTTTGCATTAGAGAGTAACATCATTAATCTTCCTTTTGCTAATTACAAAAAAATTAGCAATTTTTGTAATAATGAAGATGAATATGAAGTAAATATTTATTTTGAAACTATTTCAGAATATGTAAATGTATCACACTTTAGAATCGATATTTTGGGCTCAAGTGATAAAATTGTGGCTGATCCAGATAAGTATAGCGACTTACTGGTTAAAGCAATTGAAGAGAAAATTGAAGTCATTCGTAATTATCAAAAACCAGAATCAAAAACGAAAGCTAAAAAGACAAAATAAGGAGTTAACCTTGAGGGCTAACTCCTTATTTCTTTATTTCACGCATTTTTAGAATTGGATGGGCATTTGTATAAAAGAAGAAATCTTCAATCATTGCACTTTCCATCAAACCTGTTGTTAAAGTAGGATCTAAAGTTTCAACATTTTCAGGATACTTGGGCTCTTGTCCTAAGTTCATAAGTGCCTTGTTTAAGGTGTAATGAATATAATGTTCAACCTTATCTTCTAAACCAGTGTCTTCATATAAAAGATGAATGTGGTTAAGCTCATTAGCATATAATCTATCGCATAACCCATATACCCAATTGTGAACACTTTCTTGCTCTTCTTTAGAGAGTTTGAAGTAGTCACGCCTAAATTTAATTCCTGTATAAATACCATTTAAAGTCGTTATTCTAAGTGCATATTTAATCAATTCCGCTGTTCGTGGTAATTTATGCTGTCCGAATAAATATAGGGGTCCAAAGAATGACGAATGATATAAACCAGTTGAGAGAAAAACATGTGCTGCCTTTTTCTGAATTGCATTCTCTGACTGATAGACTGTGTTTAAAAGTCTCATCTTTTTTTGCAGATATGGATTTTGGTTTGCCCAATTAAAAGCCTCATCTCGTTGCTCATCGGAAGTAGAAAATTCACTCAGAGCATGACCATAGGCTTTATTATTAATTGATTCCAAATATTGCAATGCATTATAGACAGCAGCTTCTTCGGAATTTTCCGCATCTTGCTTAATTTTTGAAAGTGAAACTTTCATCTGGAGAGTAGATGAAAGAGCTAAAGAACCAAAGCTATGTAGGAGCATAGTTTGTTCAGCTTTAGGGAGATGGGAAAATTCATCTCGGTCTTTATGAATTGGAACACGACGAGGTTCGTAGACAATATCATTTAATCTTGCCCAAGCAGAACGATCTACTTGATCTTCGACAGCATTCCAGTTACTTGCTTTATAATAAGATTTTTTATTCATTTTTCTGCCTGAAGTCACTTAAGAAACTAATATTGCTAAGAGATGGATTTTGAACTGGCAAATCTTTTTGTGCGCCTCGTTCCTTTTTACAAGCTTCTTTGACAATTTGGCGAACGTTTTTGACATCAGCCGAGTTGCCACTTAGCTCAAGTAAATAGAGAATCGGTACGTGCAATGTAACAGAAATCTTTTTTGCCGTTTGAGCAAAAAGATCATTAAAGTTACGGTTGCCACATCCTATTAAACCTAAAAGGTTCTCTTTATTATCTTTATATGTTAAAAAATCAACAACAGAACCCATCATAAAATCTTGATACGACGGCAAGATCAAAATATATTTATCATTCATTTGATATTGAGGATGAGCATCCTCAATCCGATGTGCATCAAGGCCCGTTTTATTTATGAATCGTTGCGTTTGTCCTGTAATTGTATAAAAAGCTATTTTTACCATAGTTTTGCCTAACGCTATATACCAAAACTACCTTCTACGTATTCAATTGTCGCGACTTTTTCTAATAAAGTCAAATTAAAAAAAGTTTTAAAAACATCCATAAGTACCGTATACTTAAATTAAAGAAAATGGAGGGTCCCTTATGACACTTGGATGGAATATTTTAGGTATTTTGGCCTGGTTAATACTTGTTTTGTATTTGATTTTTATCGTACAAAATATTCGTAAACGTCACTTAATGATGATTGTAAAAGATCGTAAGCGATTTGAATGGAAGACTACTCTGCTAGACATCTTAGAGGTTTTAGTTCTTCTATGCGGTGCGATCTATATGTTTAGCATCACTTTATTTTACAATCCTGATTTAGAAAATAAACAAGTTTTATCTAGTAAAATTGAATATCAGCCATTGATTTTAACAGCTGGTAATAAACGTTCATACTATGTTACCGCTAGATCTGATAATAAGAAAGTGCCTGTTCAAACATATACTTTCTATAGCAATGGAAACAGAGTAACTGTTAAAAGCAATTACGCTACCATTTCTGATGGTAAGAATCCAATGTCGGTTCAAGCAGCAGCTATTCCATATTCTGCTAAGCAATTAGTTCAAGCAGATGGGCGCTATCAAAGTGCCTATGTGGCAACATATACTGCTACTTACAAGAAAAATTGGTATAACGGCCTTAGAATGCATGCTGGTAAGACTGCAGCTCGATATTACTTGATTAGAGTACCTGACCGTACCTTTGTGAGAGAATTGAAGTAGAAGAATTTATGTAGAAAAAGACCTTATTCCGAAGATTGAAAATTCGGGATAAGGTCTTTTGTTTATTACTTCATTAGCTTTTTAGCTGTTCTGCTATAACGGATATTTTGTAATAAAAATCCTAAGATAAATGCCATCACTAAGGTTGCTGATAAGTATTCAAGAACATTACCTGCATAAAAGGCAGCAAATAAAATGAAGCCGCCCGATAAGAGCAGGGAAGAGATCAATAAAGTTTTCGGATTTTTATTGACTAACCAGTAAAAAATTCCATAGCCAAGAACAAATATGTAGATTACTGTTAATAAGATTGTTCCCAGCAATCCCATTGAATAATACTGCGCTAAAAAGTCACGCTCTAGCGGAGCAATATTATTTTCACGGCTAAAGGAAATACCAAAAAGTTTATTGAGTTTATTTTTATCATTGTTCATGACGCGACTAAGAATATCTTGTTCAAGATGTCGATAGTTTAATCGCTCAGTAGCCGGCCTTTTCATGACGTCAAGCCAATAATAGGGATCATTTTTGTAGGAATAATGATCTAAAACTAAGTCATTTTTTAAAGAATAGACCCAATAATTTTTCTTAATAAAATTCTTTAGATATTCTTCTTGTTTTTGCCCCTTATATCTTTTTAATCCAGAGTCGAGTTCTTGATCGAGTCTATTTTTGTCACCAAGATTACTTCTTTTTTGAGCTACGCCATTTTCAAGCGAAGATCTTCTAAGCGTTGGACTATAAGGAAAAATAGCACTAGAAGCAGCTAAGATGCAGATCAATGTAATTAGAAATTTGGCTGAAAACTTGGTATTTTTCAAAATTAAGCTATGGAATAAGAAGATGATTAAGAAAATAACTAAGCTAATAATTAAGCCAAAATTTCCCACCTTTGTTCCTAGCATTAACATTGCTAAGGCTTGTGCACTCACTAGCACTATATTTAAGAGGTTAAACTCTTTATAAAGAATATAGAGCATAATCGGCATAATCATAAATAAAATAGCTGATAGAGTGTTAGCTTGAAAAAATATTCCCTTAGATGCTAAAGCGTTAAAAGGATAATTTGTTTGAGTAAACCAAGAAAAAATATTGGCACTGATTCGCTTAGCTCCTGTAGTATGGTATGAAGTTAGCGAAAAAACCAAGAGATTTGAGATGACAATCGTTAAGGAATATAAACCCGAAATTGCTTGAATTACTCTGAAAAAGTATTTAGTTTTAAAATCACTGTATGAAGTGATATAGATAACTATCAAGGTTAAACAAGCTCGAATTAAGTAAAAGATCTCAACTTTTGTCGAATAGCCAAAGCTTGTTGGATCTACACCAGTAAAGTTTTTAACAGAGAATAAATGGCAAAGCGAATAGAGGATTAAAATTGCAATATAAGTAATAATCCACCATTGTTTTTTTAACCTTTGCCAATTACTTTTGATGCTAAAGAATAAAATAATAGCAATAAAAACTCCTAAAACTCTCAAAATCGATGGAAGTGAGAATTTTAGAAGTGGTGGTCTGGATAACCAATAAATATCTAGAAATGGTTGGATTAAGATAAACCAAAATAAGAATGTTTGTAGCCTTTTTTTCATATGATTATCGATACCTTTTATTAAAAAAATAAAACTTGTTTAGGCATAATTTTTATTTTGATTTTTTAGTTTTATCTGGTTGAACTTTAGAAATTTTTACATCATTAGTTGCAGCTGTTTTTCCACGTGCAGGTGATTTAACTTTCTTTAAGTTCTTAAAGTTAATAACCATTTTATTGTTTAATTCGTTAACTGAAGATTCATCTTCTGGATCGTATGAAGTAATAGCTAGCAAAGCAGAATTTTCGTAAATTTTTTCTACTTTTCCTTGAAAAGGATGCTTAAGTTCCTCTTCAGAAGTAGCAGCTAAAATTTGTCCAATCTTTACGTCAGCTTTTTTCATTTAAAAAACTCCCTTTTCTGTACAGAAATGTTTTACAATAGTGAAATACTATTATATATAATAGTCGATTTCAAGCGGGAGAGTAATATTTTGCAAAGAATTATCATAATTGCTGGACCAAGTGGGGTAGGAAAGACCACAATTTCAAAATACTTAACAGAAAAATATAATATTCCTCGTGTAGTAACGCATACTACAAGACCAATCCGAAAAGGTGAAATTCCAGGAAAATCATATTATTTTGAAAATGACGAGAGCTTTAAAAAACTTCATTTCTTTGAACATGTAAAATATGGAGAATATCAATATGGTTCAAGTAAAGAAGCGTTAGAAAAAGCTTGGGAAAAGAATGATTTAGTTTCTTTAATAGTAGAAACAGATGGGGTTAAATCATATTTAGAAAAATTAGGAAAGCAGGTATATTTTATTTATTTGACCGTTTCTGATTTTTCTGTTTTGAAAAAAAGACTACTAGCACGCGGCGATCAAGCGAGTGAAATTGATAAACGATTAAACAGCTATGAATTTAAACGCGACTTACATTTATCAGACGAATTAGCAAAAGAAGCGCATGTATTAAATAATGATAACTGGGAAGAAACAGCTAAAAAAATAGATGAAATCATAGCAAAACTTGATAATGAGTAGGTTTTGAATAATGAAAAAGATTGAGAATAAGCGAAATGTAATGACAATGATTTAGCTTTGTAACAGGGCTGTAATATTAATGCCCTACAATAACCATTGTCAATTAAAAAAGAGACACATAGCATAACTTTTAAGTTAATTAATGACGGCTATGTTGATAATATTAAGAAAAAAGAATTTTATGGAGGAAATACCTTTGACTATCAAATCTAAAGTAATCAAACTTACCACTGCTGCCTCATTCGCTGTTGCAGGTATCGCAACTTTAAGTGCAGCTAAATTAAACTCATTATCATTTAACAATACTGCACAAGCTTCAACTATCCAAGCTCCTGCAAAGCAAATTGGTGTTGTAAAAGTAAATTCTAAGACTGGTGAAAGTGTTGCAGTTTGGAACAGCTACGAAGATGGCAAGCAACAAACTGGTAAGTACTTACCACATGAATCAAGCTGGAAGACATACAAGAAGGTTAAGACTGTTAAGGGTGAAACTTGGTACAACTTAGGTGGAGACCAGTGGATCTCAGGCGATGATGTACAAGAAGAAGCTCCAATCGCACTTACTGCTGATTTATCTGCAGTTAAGGCAGCTGTAAGTCAAGTTCCTGCAGCTAACGTTGCAAGCAACGCTACTGCCGATGCACAAACTGCTGTAGCTAGCGTTAACAACGCACAACAAGCAGCAACTACTAACAATGCATCAGTTGCAACTGCACCTGTACAAACTAATACTGCAGCTACTGCACAACAAACTTCAGCAGCTGCACAAGCTCCAGTAGCACAAACTACTGCACAACAAAGTACATACACTGCTTCAACTAACAACACTTATGTTGCTCCAGCAAAGACTAACTACTACGCACAAGCTAACACTACAGTTAAGACTCAACAAGCAGCAACTTACAGTGCACCTGCACAAAACACTACTGCTACTAAGCCTGCACAACACCAAACTCAACAAGCTTCAAGCCAAGCTGCTCAACCAGCTACGCAACAAGCTTCTACTCAATCAAGCAGCACTGCTCAAACTGTAGTTAATGCAGCAAAATCACAAATCGGTAAGCCTTACGTATGGGGTGCAACTGGTCCTAACGCATACGACTGCTCAGGTTTAGTACAATACGCATACAGCCAAGCAGGTAAGAACATTGGACGTACTACTTACCAACAAGCTGGTGCTGGTCAACACGTTTCTGTAAGCCAAGCACAAGCTGGTGACATCTTAATGTGGGGTGACTACCACGATGCTATCTACGTAGGTAACAACCAATACGTACACGCACCACAACCAGGTCAAAACGTAACTCAAGCTACTATCTCAAGTTACTTCATGCCAGATTACGCAATCCGTGTAAGATAATTAAATGAAATAAACATAGTTATTTTAGAAGGTTAATTGAAAGATTAACCTTCTTTTTTGTGTTATAATGAAAAGAAATTTTTTAGGAAACAGGTATTTTTAATGAATAACAAGAATATAGAAAAAAATACCCATCCCACAAATAACTATCGTAAGTGGCTAATAGGTATTTTAATTTGCTTAGTAATTGTTTTAATAGCTTGGTTGGTAGTTGGATATATCCAGTCAAAAAGAAATGCTGAAGCGGAAAAATTTAATGCTAGTCACTTTAATTCAAATGTTGTAATTTATAATGTTCCAGTCGGCAAACTAACTGTTAAAAAAGCTACTGCTAAAATAAATGAGAAAGCTAAAAATAGTGCGGTTTTAAAAGGTGACGAAGTCATTTTAAAGAAGAATAGCGATAAAGTAATTACGAACAAAAAAGTTCAATCTTACTTTGAAGAACAACATACTCGCTACCCTAGCCGTAAAAAATGGAATTTTCAGAATACTGAGCTCTTAAAAGCAAAAGAAAAGTTAAATCAGATTAAAGATCGACAAGTAAAATATACGGTTAATGGTAAGTCTTTTGTATTTAAGCGGTCGAAAATTTTTCCAACGGTAACTTATGAAAATGATAAGTATGTTTTTTCAGATACAAAGATCTTAGCGAATAAGATTAGCAGTATTAATAAAGAAGTATCTACACTTCATAAATCTTATGACTTCCAATTGCCAAATGGTCAAGTTACAAAAGTAAAAAATGAAAGTTATGGTTGGGCTATTAATGAGAAAAAGCTTGTTGCTGCTGTTGAAAATGCTTTAGTCAATAATACGCAAGAGCTAAATGGTAAAAACTATATCTACGGTGAAGGTTTCAGTACGTATGGAACTGGATATGGCTTAAGTAATAATGGAATTGGAAATAGTTACATTGTTGTTTCTTTAACTGATCAAAAGCTGTGGATATATAAGAATGGTAAGTGCGTGGTTACTTTAAACACGATCGTTACTGGTACAGTTGAAACTAAAATTGCTCATAAAAACTTAGAAACACCTACTGGAGTTTGGTATATCCAATATAAAGAATCTCCAAGTGTCTTAAAGGGAACAAATGATGATGGTTCTAAATACTCAGTTGATGTTAAGTACTGGATGCCATTTACTTTAACTGGTTGTGGCTTTCATGATAATAGCTGGCGAAAGAACTGGTCTAAGACTGCTTACCTAAATGACGGATCTTATGGTTGTGTAAACTTAAAACCTAATGACGCGCCAAAAGTGTGGAATAATATAGAAAAGAATGAAGCAGTAATCATTTATAAATAATACGAAAAAAGAGTAGATTTTAAATCTACTCTTTTTGTCTGCTATACAGCATTTACTTTAAATTTTTCTAGATCTTTTGGAGATAGCCTTACAGTAACGTGAACGCCGTCGTCTTTAAAGTCTTCACTTAAAATTTGACCATATTCATGTAAGTAAGCTAAGTTCTTGCCATCTGAAAGTGGCAATACTAAGTTTATTTTTTCGTAATTATCAAATACTTTTTTGACAATTAAATTAGCTAACTGCTTAATTGATTCGGGATCTTTAGCGGAATATAAGATATCATTTCCTTCAATTTGAGGATAATTACGTTCTGTTAAATCAGCCTTGTTATAAGCGGTAATCATTGGAACATCAGTGATGTTTAACTCATTTAGAACTTTTTGCGTGGTTTTAATCATTTGAACCATATTATGATCCGATGCGTCTACTACATTAATGAGCAAGTCGGCGTCTTTTGCTTCCTGCAATGTAGCTTTAAATGACTCAACCAGATTATGAGGGAGCTTAGAAATAAAACCAACGGTATCTGAGAGAATGAAACTTAAATCATCCTTCAAATCAATTCGTCTAACGCTAGTATCTAAAGTCGCAAAAAGCATATTTTTTTCGAAAACCTGCTTTTTATTGGCTTCGTCACTAAAAACATTTAGCAATTCATTCATCGTTGTTGATTTTCCTGCATTAGTGTAGCCAACCAAAGCCACTTGAGGCAGACGAGAATTGTTTCTTCTAGCAGATTTGATTTCTTCTTGTTTACTGATGTCTTTTAGCTCTTTCTTAATTGCGCTAATTTGTTTACCAATAGTACGTCTATTTAATTCAAGTTTAGTTTCCCCAGAACCACGGTTGGCGAAACCGCCACTTGCTCCACCAGAACCACGTTGCTGGTCTAGATTATTTTCAGAAGGATGAAGCCGAGGTAATTCATACTGTAATCTTGCAAGTTGAACTTGTAATTTGGCTTGTCGACTCCGTGCTCGATTAGAGAAAATTTCTAAGATTAACTCTGTTCTGTCTAAAACTTTAAGCTTTGTCATGCCCTCAATATTTCTGATTTGAGTAGGAGACAATTCATCATTGATAACTAAGACTTTAGCATGTAATTCACGGGCCATATTTTTAATCTGGTTAAGCTTCCCCACACCAAAGTATGTACCTGCGACAATATTTTCAGCCTTTTGACTTCCCTGGCCGACAACATCTAAGTTGTTTGCGAGAGCTAATTCTCTTAGTTCTGTCATATAGTAGTAAAAATTGGGATCGTTTAAATTTACGCCAGCGATAAAGGCTTTAGTCTTTTTTGGTTGATTGTCGATCAAATAATTCACCTGCTTTCATAAATTTAGTTTTTATATTGGATAAATAGCTTAGAAAATCATCATAACCATTCCTTTATTTGATAGTATGAAAATTATAATTTCTTTTTAAATAAAAATCAATTTTAAAGACAAAAAGGCCACTTCGATTCCGAAGTGACCTTAGGATATTTGAACACGGTAATATCCGAATAGAGATAATTGCTTTAATTAACCGTGCACATAAATATGAGTGGAGTATATAATTGCTATTCTGATATCATAATAAATCTTACACTTCTCAATGAAATTGAACTGACTGTATCAAAGGTAGTTAATTAAGAAAATCACTTAAGCCATACATAATTATGGGGGAATAGGAAAGCTCACGACTTAAGGGTATATAGGGTGACAAATTTATTATCTTTGTAATACATAGTTTAAACTGAAGTCATATATTGAGATACGATTCAGCTTCCTGAAGAATTTAGTTAAACTGTATTTTACTAACAATTAGTTTCACTATTTTCAATTTTATTGAACTATAGACGGGAAAAAGTAGTGAAAATAGTGGATAGGTATTACGACTCAGAGTATCAAAAACTTCTTCTTAATATATTTACTAGATATTTATATAAAGTAACAGCAATTAAATATATTGTTATTTATTGCTTCTCTATGAAGACTGTCTTCATTTATAAATATAAGACCTTATAAAAATAATAGCAAATAAAAGAGCTTTCATAAATTGTTATGTTATTGAAGCATAATAAAAGCCAAATCATTAATCGATTTGGCTTTTTTAATAGAACTAACTTAATTTTCTTTTGACCTTTGCCACTTAGCAATTAATGGTAAAACAATCCCTAGTCCAATCATTAAAAGAGGTTCGACAATGTTTAGGATTAGCATATGCCACCAAGTAGCTGAGCCAGCCTTAGCATCAATTGGAACGATACCAAAAGTTGCGCCAGTAACTGTAATAATCAAACACCACCAACCAACAATAACAGCAAAAGTCTTGTTTTTGATAAATACATATTGTGATGGGAATTTTTCTGGGTGAAGTCTGATCTTAATAAAGGCCCAGAAGAGTAGTCCGGTAACATATGGTGATACAATTCCGTTTAAATTAAGTAATTGATTGAAGATGTCATTAACTGACGGAAGAGTAGCACTTAAAAATAGTAAAACGGAGCAAATTCCAGTTGTTAACCAGTAACCGTTAATTGGTAGCCCATTTTTATCAGTCTTGGTTAATTGCTTAGGTAGATACTTTTTAGCAGTATCTGATAAGAAAATTCTTGCACCGCCATCTACTAAAACAGCTAGTTGTGCAAGCATATAGAGAGCTTGGGTAATAATAAAGGTATATAGGAAGAATTTACCCATTCCGAATTTTTCACCCATTGCTTGAAAGGCATAGTAAGAACCATTCATCTTTAAATCATCTGGTAAGTGATGAGCATTAAAGAATACGCCTAATGCAAAGGAACCAAAAATAGTTAAAAATCCAGTCATGATTGCTAACATGTACATTGCTTTAGGAAAGTTTTTAGGTCCATCTTTCATTTCAGTAACGTAAGGAGCAACAAATTCGGCTCCATTCATGGCGAAAATCAATAAGCCTAATGACATTAAGAATTTCATATCAAAAGTTGGCAAGAAATTCTTAAAGTGGAATGGCTGCGTAGCAATCGTGCGTCCTTCGCCGAGGTAGACAATAGTCATGATTACGAAAAGAATAGTCATGATAAACATTGCTCCGCCACCGATAATGGATAACCATTGCAATGAATTAGCAAATCGGTGTTGGAAAAATATAAAAATGACAAAGATAATTGCAGTAAATAAGGCAAAAGCCCAATTACTCATTTCCTTGTCACTTAATGCGTGGCCTTTAAAAAGCCATGCAAAGGAAACAACGGTAGAATTTGCTACATCAACTAAGTAAGGCAGAGACACTACCCAGTAGCACCAAGCAGTAATATATCCCATTTTGTCTCCAGAGGTATGTCTTAGCCAAGATGACAAACCACCACCATCATCAGAAAAAGTTGCTCCTAATTGTCCAACGATCAATTCATAAGGAACGACAAATAAAATTAATAATAAAATCCAGTCACTAACAACTGCCAGTCCTTGGTTTTGAAAGTTGTAAGTAATATCATCAAAACCAATAACTGTAACAAAGTCCATCAGTGCAATTACCGGCCAGGTTAGTTTTTTACGTTTTTGAGCTTCATCAAAAGTATCCATGTTTCCTCCTAAAAATCCTATCTTACTTTATTTATTTAAATTTAGGAGGAGGGTTGAAGAAGTAGCTTCCCTGCATACTAAACCTCTTTTCGTATTTTAATTACAATACCGTTTTCTATTATACAAGAATAAAAGTTCAAAAAAATGAAAAACAGGCTTTACTTTTTATGCCTGTGTCTGTATTATATAGTGTAACAGGTACGTAATACACTATAACAAAAAGGGAGAGTAATCATGAGTGAAGTAGTTCAAGTTCAAGACATTACCAAGACTTATGGTAAGAAAGGTGAGAAACAATACCAAGCTTTAAAAGGCATCAGCTTTGATGTGGCACGTGGCGAATTTGTTGGAATCATGGGTGCATCTGGTTCAGGTAAGACAACTTTATTAAACATTTTGTCAACTTTAGACCAGCCAACTACAGGAAATGTTTATATCAATGGTCGTGATATTACCGGCTTAAATAAGAACCAAATGGCTGATTTTCGTGGACAAGAGATTGGCTTTATTTTTCAAGATTTTAACTTGTTAGAGAACTTAACTAATCGTGAAAATATTGCACTTCCTTTATCACTTCAAAATGTGAAGACAAGTGCAATTAATCCTAAAGTTGATAAAATTGCTAAGCGATTAGGGATTGATCATATCTTAAATAAATATCCAGCAGAAATATCTGGTGGTCAAAAACAACGTGTTGCAGCAGCGCGGGCATTAGTTCATGAACCAGCTATTCTTTATGGGGATGAACCAACTGGGGCACTTGATTCAAAGAGTGCTACAGAACTTCTTGAAACCATGAAGGGGTTGAACGAAAAAGATAAAGTATCAATCCTGATGGTAACTCACGATCCATATTCAGCTTCATATGCTAGCCGTATTCTTTTTATCAAGGATGGTAAGATTGGTAAAGAAATTAAAAAGGATGGCAAGAGCCGCGAAGAATTCTATCAAGAAATTATTGCGGAATTAGGTAGACGTTAATACTAGGAAGGAAATAATTATGCTTTGGAAATTATCATTAACCGGAATTAAAAGCCGGTTCAAAGACTATTTAGTTCTTTTTTCTGGCTTAACTTTTGCTAGTGCAATCTTCTACATGTTTATGACTTTAGCAACTAATCCTGCTTTCTTAAAAGGCTCGTTAAGTATTGCTTTCCAAATTACTCAAATTGTTTTTGGCTTTGGGATTGCGCTTTTATCAATTATCACTTTTGTTTATATTGTATATGCTAATAGCTTTTTGCTGAGCATGCGGCAGAAAGACTATGGGATGTACATGATGCTAGGTGCTAGGACTAGTAAAATTGGAAGACTGATTTTTACTGAAACACTTGTTGTTGGTTTATTAGCTACTTTATTAGGAACTGTTCTAGGAGTTGCTTTAACGCAAGGCGTTTCTAGCATTTTAATCTCACAATTGGGCTTACAAATTCATAAATTTGTAGGATTCTATTTACCAGCTTTACTTTGGACGATCGCATTTTTTGCAATTTTATTCTTTTTAGCTGCTTTCTGGAATCGTCATAAGTTAGTTAAATCGAATATAATTAATTTACTTCATGAAGATCAAAAACCAGTTAAATTACATAGAAATAAATTATGGAAGTTTATTGAGGCACTATTAGGTATTGCATTACTTGCCACAGGTTATTGGGCAATGATGCATGCAGCAAAATTAGGTACCAAAACCGTTCCCATTGCTTTCTTTACAATTGTTTTCGGTTCTTACTTTACTTTTGATTCCTTCTTTACAGCAATTATTGATTTACTTCGTAAGAACTTATCTTTCAAGTATCGAAAACTTCATTCCTTTACTCTAGGCCAATTGAAGTTTAGATTAAGTGACTATACAAGAATTTTATCAACCGTATCATTACTATTTGCGCTTGCTTTAGGAGCAATTACTGTTGGCTTGAACTTCAATAATATGACTGAGCAGGCAATGCAAAGTACTTATTATGATGTAGTTTTATACAACCGTAATCAAAAAGTTGATAATCAATTAAAGAAAGTTTCTATAAAATCTACAACTCATTTTGACTATAAGATGGTCGTAGAAGGTAAGGGAAAAGAAAAGAATCGCGTCCTTTACATTTCTGAAAATCAGCTCAAGAATAATAAGATTATGTATCAGCACTATTCACGTAAAAATGACGTGAACCACTATGATACTAGACGTCTTACTGTTAATGATTTTAAAAATAAGAAGTCAGATGTTGCAGCAGAGGGTGAATATCAATTAGTGTCTCTTACTCCGTATATTGACGCTCAAGCTAAGGTTGTATCGCAAGCTCAATATGATCAAATTAAGGCTAAAGTAAATAAGATTGAACTTTTAAGAGTTAATAATTTTAGAAGTAATTTCAACAATATTGAAAAATTGCAAAAATTATCAGTAAATCAAATGATTAGTTCACCAGAGGCTGAAAAAGATGGAATTAATGTAAATCTTTCTAATTCAAAATCTGCTCAATATCGTCTAGTTTCAAGTATGACTTCTGGTTTTGAATTTATGGGTTTCTTCTTAGGACTAGCCTTTCTAGCAATGCTTGCCTCAACCTTGATGTTCAAGGTTTTATCTGGTGCAAACAGCGACAAGCCAAGATATCAAATGCTATGGAAAGTTGGAACGAGAAAGAGCTTATTGAAATCATCAATTACTAAAGAAATTGGAATTCTGTTTGCTTTACCAGCAGTTTTAGGTGTGGTAGACGTCCTATTCGGACTTCAATTATTTAAATCCATCTTGGGGATGAATACATATGACAAACTGTGGATACCATTTACAATTTTCGGAGTGCTTTACGTAATTTACTACCTATTAACAGTGATTTTATACCAACATATTGTTTTACAAAAAGAAGATTAAGAAAAAGACTTCATCAAAAATTGGTGAAGTCTTTTTTGCGTTAAACTGACATTTTATTATAAGAAGCAATTTTCATATCTTTATCAGTCATATTCATAATTGTAATTGATGCGTTTCTTGGACCGTGAGCCAAGTTGTATTTGCCAGGCGCAAAGCGAGAAACAATACTTCTAATGGTAAAGCCATGAGTAACAAGTAAAATGTTTTCAGCACCATCTAATTTACTGATTAAATCAAAGCCTTTATTAACTCGGCCCCAATATTCCTCCGCATTTTCTGCTTCATGATATGGGTCTGCTTCTTTCATGTAGTCTTTAATAGTATTGATATCAACTTCTTTAAGGAGTTCATCTCTTCTTGGATAGCCATGGGGGCCACCAATCATGCGCCAAGCTTCATCAGAATTCATTCCTTCAAAAAAGCCATAGAATTGTTCCCTGAAAAATGGCGTTGCGATATGCTGCAACTCATCACGGTTGCAATTTTCATTGATAATGTAGTCACAAGTGTCGCTAGCTCTCTTTAAATCGCTTGAAATAGCAATATCAAAAGGAATATCGCTTAAAGCTTTACCAGCATCTTTTGCACCCTTTATTCCTTCATCAGTTAATGGGGTGTCACACCAGCCCTGCATTTTGTCATAGCGGTTGATATAAGTTTGACCGTGACGTACGATATAGATTCTTTTCATGATAAAAATCTCCTTGAATTACTTACTTTGATTATATCAAACCTAAAAAAATTAAAATCTTAAAAGGCGTATACAAAAACAGAATTAACAAGATGCCCACTATAATTAAGAGAATAGTATTTCTTTTAGTCAGTTTTTGATGTTTTTCTTCGGTAATTTTATTATTTCTAAAATCACTACTTACTTTAATTTGTCGACCTACAAGAATAGCAATTAAAACTAGGTAAATAAATAGGCCAATTAGTTCGAAGGTTCGCATTGTGATTCTCATCTTTCCTTGTGATAGAAACATTGTATCAAAAATTTTGAATATTAAAGCTAAGTATACTAACTTAAGAGATGAAAGAAGAGTGATTTTTATGAGAGTTACAAAATTAGTAATCGGAATTTTGATGATTGTTTATTCTGTATGGCTATTTATTCAAGGTTTATTAGGTGGATTTTTAGGAATAATTGCTGACAAAAATATGTTAGCAGGGATTCTTGGCATTCTCCTTTGCGGCTTATTTATGGCAAGCGGGATTGTCTATATTTCAACTGAAAATAGTGACGGTCTAGGCGGTGATATTGCTGGCTTTGCCATGATGATTGTTGCCGGAATTTTAGGCTTTTTCGGCGGAACATATGCTGGTTTGATTTGGACTGGAATTTTAGCCTTGATTATTGGAATTGGCTTCTTTGTATGGCATTTGAAGACTAGATGAGAGAAATCGAAATATTTCATCTGTTTGAACCAACTATGTACAATAAAAGGTGAGAGAGCTGACTAGTAAGCTTATAGAAAGAAGGATTATTATGAAATTTATGTCTTGGAATGTAAATGGGTTGCGTGCTGCGTTGCGTCATGGCTTTGTTAATACTTTTACAGACTTAGATGCAGATATCTTTGCCATACAAGATACTCGCGTAGAGGCAAATGAAGTACAAATTGACTTACCAGGCTATTATCAATACTGGAATTATGCCAAAAGAAAGGGCTATGCTGGTACTGCTGTCTTTACTAAAGAAAAGCCGATTACAGTCGCAAATGGATTCGGCGTTCCAGAAGTTGATGGCGAGGGTAGAAGTATTACTTTAGAATTTCCAAACTTCTATTTCATTGATGTCCAAGTTCCATTCTCTGGAGAGAAATTGCAAAGATTAGATTTTAGAGAATTGTGGGCACAAACCTTTAGAAATTACGTTACTAAGTTAATGCAATATAAGCCAGTAATCATTGGCGGGGATATGAGCGTGGCTCATGAGAAGATTGATTTAGCAGAACCAGATGACAATCACCGTCATGCAGGATTTACTGGAATTGAAAGAAAAGAATTTTCTGAATTATTGAATGCTGGTTTCATTGATACTTTCCGCTATTTCCACCCAGATGAAGCAAAGTATACTTATTGGAGCTATCGTGAAGATGCTCAAGCAAAGAATATTGGCTGGAGGCTAGATTATTTCTTGGTATCACATAACTTAGAAGATAAGATAATCAATACCAAGATTTTAAACAACATTATGGGATCAGATCATTGCCCAATTGAATTAGATTTAGACATTAAAACAGGAAAATAATTTTCATTAGACAAAGAAAAATGCACCTCGTAGTTATACGAAGTGCATTTTTTGATTTGATATTATTTAGTTAATGCAGAGTAGACATCGTCATGAGGTTCAACTAATTGTCCACTAGTTACGATATCTTCAACTTGTGAAACTCTGTCATTGCTGTTAGTAATCAAAGTCATCACAACTGGATCTTTTCCAGCATCCTTGATTTGTTCAAGGTCCATTTCAATTAATTGTGTTTCAGGAGTAACTTGCTCGCCTTCCTTAACTTTCATTGTGAATGGTTTGCCTTGAAGTTCAACTGTATCTATTCCAAGGTGAAGCATTACTTCTAGGCCAGATTTTGTTTTAAGGCCAATAGCATGTTTCGTCTTGAAAATCGAAATGACAGTAGCATCAACTGGGCTGTAGATTTTTCCGTTTTCTGGTTCAATTGCAAACCCTTCACCCATCATCTTTTGTGAGAATACTTCATCTTTAACTTGGGTGATATCTTCAAATTTACCTTTTACGGGTGCTTTAAAAATAACTTTTTCTGACTTATGAACAGTTTCTACTTTTGTAGAAGCAGGTTTGTTAGTTTTATCCACTTGTGGATTATTTGCTGGCTGCATGTCAGGATGAGTGATAATGTCATTAATTTCTTGGCTATAAAGATCGGCTTTTCCACCGAAGATAGCTTGAACCCCTCCAGCTACTTTCAAGACACCTGGAGCACCTAGCATCTTAAAGACATCGTCATTAACTAAGTTATTGTCTTTTAGTGAAACTCTTAATCTTGTTGCACAAGCTGAAACAGTTTCGATATTATCTAAGCCACCTAATGCTGAAATAATTTCGCATGATTCATTGTAAAGCTTGTCATCAGTCTTAGGACCAGCTGCCATAATTTGATCGGCAGCTTGATTATCTTCAACAACCATTCCAGGGATGCCAACATGGAACTTCTTAATGCAAAAAGTAAATACAAAGAAGTAAAGGAAGAACCAAATAACACCCATAATTAAGACGTTTGGCCAGTTGGTTTTATCTCTTCCTTGTAAGACACCGAAGAGTAAATAGTCAATTAAACCGCCAGAGAATGAATTACCAATTCTGATATTCATGATGTCAGCTACATAGAATGAACAGCCATCAAGAAAGGCATGAATAACGTATAGCCAAGGTGCTACGAATAAGAAAGTATATTCAATAGGTTCAGTAATACCAGTTAAGAAAGAGGTTAAACCGCCTGAAAGGTATAAACCACCATTAGTTTTACGGTTTCTCTTAGGTAAGCAAAGATACATTGCTAAAGCTGCACCTGGAAGACCAAACATCATTGTAGCAAAACGACCAGCAAAGAATCTTGTACCATAGGTAAATAAGCCATGATGGTTAGGGTCAGCTAATTGAGCAAAGAAAATATTCTGTGCACCAACAACAGTTTTACCTGCAACATCCGCAGTTCCACCTAATGCTGTGTACCAAAACATTGGATAGATAGTATGGTGAAGACCAACTGCTCCAGTTAAACGAAGCAAAAATCCATACAAGAAACTACCAAAGCTTCCCATTTTAGCAATTGCATAACCAGCACTAGTTAAACCGCTTTGAATTGGTGGCCAAATGATAAAGAAGATAGCACCAATTACAATAGCTGCAAGGGATGAAATAATCGGTATAAATCTTGATCCGCCAAAGAATCCTAAAAATTGAGGTAATTCAACTTTACGATAGTGGTTATGAAGATAAGCGACTACGCATCCAATAACGATTGCTCCTAAAACACCAGTATCAATAGTGTTTTTAGGTGAAAACATTTGTAGCAAGCCTGAAATTGTTGCGGTATAAACTAAGTAAGCTACACCACCAGCCAGGCCAGCTGTACCTTTATCTCCCTTAGCAAGACCAACAGCTAGTCCAATTGAGAAGATAAGCGCTAAATTATTAAAAACTGCACTACCGGCGAAGTTCATTACTTTTAAGATGGTTTGAAGCCATTCTTGATTAAGCCAAGGATAAGCACCAACGGCTGCTTTATTTGTTAGAGCACCACCTAAACCTAAAAGCAAACCAGCTACCGGTAAAATGGCGATTGGAAGCATGAAGGCTTGACCTAGTTGTGAAAAGGCCTGCCCAACATGAGAAAATTTCTTAGACATGATTAAGCCTCTTTCGTTATGATTTATTATTTTTCAAAAACAGAAGTGAAAGTTTTAGCAATTTGAAGTGGGCGAGTAATTGCACCACCAACTACAATTCCTGCTGGATTGATATCAATTACTTGCTTTAATTGTTCTGGAGTGTGAATTTTTCCTTCAGCAATTACTGGCAGACCATCATCGACTAAAGCTTTAATTAAATCAAAATCTGGATGGTCAGTCTTAGGACTTTCCTCAGTGTAGCCAGAAAGAGTAGTACCAACAAAATCTACGCCTGCTTCATAGGCGTTTTTGGCTTCTTCAAAGTTTGAAGTATCTGCCATTAAAAGTTGGTTTGGATATTTAGCTTTAATTTCTTTAATAAATTCAGCTACTGTCTTGCCATCATGTCTTGGACGTAAAGTGCAGTCAAGGGCAATTACTTCAACGCCAGTTTCCATCAATTCGTCTACTTCTTTCATAGTTGGCGTAATGTATGGTTTTTCTGGTGGATAATCGCGTTTAATAATTCCGATCATTGGTAGATCGACTACTTCTTTAATTTGTTTAATATCTCTAACAGAGTTTGCTCTTAAACCTGTTGCACCAGCTTCTTGAGCAGCTTTTGCCATTAATGGCATAATGCCGCCTTCTTCAGTATAGAGTGGTTCGCCAGGTAAAGCCTGACATGAAATAATTAAACCACCATGGATTTTGTTGATAAATTCTTCCTTGTTCATTTGTAAATATACTCCAAATTAATTTAATTCTGGAGTTTTCCTCCCAAGAAGATAATATAATGAATTTAAATATTATGCAAGCGTTTTCTAGTAAAAACATGATATAGTTATTAGGACGAGGACGTGAGAAAATGGAATTTATTCAGCTCTATAATCAAAATAAAGATAAATTAACGAAGTCAGAAAATAAATTAGCTAACTATATTGCTGCTCATACTGAGCGTGTAATTTATGACACTATTAAGTCACTGGGAAAGGCAACCAATACGGGAGATGCTACGATAGTTAGATTATGTAAAAAACTAGGCTATTCAGGTTTTTCGGATTTAAAAATTGCTTTAGCGCAAGATTCAATGATGACTACAGCTAAGAACCATGATGGAGCTCAGACAAGTTCCCAGCGAAGTAGTAAAGTTTTAATTTCTTCAATAGAAAAAACAGAAGAATTAATTAATCCACCTACTCTAAAAAAAGCAGTTAGTTTATTAGCTAAAGCTCAGCGAATTCATATTTTTGGAGTAGGACATTCCGGTGAGTCTGCTAGAGACTATGAGAGAACATGGCTAAGAATTGGACTAATTGCTAACGCAGAGTCGGATCCTCATATTCAAGTCCAGGTTGCAACCTTGCTGAATAAAGACGATGTAGTAGTTGGCTTATCTCTTTCAGGTCATACTAAGGATACGTATGATTCATTAAATGTTGCTAAAGACTATGGAGCAAAAATCCTGGCAATTACCAATGATCTTACTTCTCCAATTGCTCAATTAGGGGATGTGAGTTTACAAACGTCAGTTAGTGAGTTTATGAATATTGGTAGTGTAGCAGGGCAAGTTTCGCAATTATATTTGTGCGACGTTTTAGCTAGAGAATATGAAAAGCGTAATAAAGTTGATGTAGATAAAATTAAAGAACGAGCTCTTGCAGCAGTTATAAAGAAATCTATTTAAATAAATATAGGAAAACGTCAAGTATATACAATGTACTTGAATCACTAAAAAAACAGCCAAACTACTTTGATTAAGTAATTCGGCTGTTTTGGTATCTACGATACCGATTATTTTGATTACCAAAAAGTGGAAGGCATAAAGGTTGTTTAAGTCTTTATGCCAGTTGTAAGTGTTAAATTTATACTTATATTATATAAATTAAATCATCATAAGTCGAAAAATATGCTCATAATAATTAAATTATTATATTATGTTAGTCACTGGTTGTTTGCAGCTTGTTTTCTTTTTGTCTAGCTTTAATTAGCTTCTTAATCCACTTGCTTATCTCAACTTGCAGGATAGAGAAGAGAGAAAGAATAATTACTACTAACCATTGTCTTGAAGTAAGACTAGTCAAATGGAAGAGAGTTTGTAAGTTAGGAGTGAAAAGAATGATTCCCATTAGGACCGCTGAAACAATAAAGGAGATAATCAACCAAACATTTATTTTATTGCCTCTAACCCAGATTGGATCAGTATTAGAATGTTGGTTAAATGCGCGAAGCATTTGTGATAAGGCTAAAACGCAAAATGCCATTGTTTGACCAGCAATTGGATTATCAAACGACTCTCCAATCCAGTAAGCTATTAAGGTCATTAAGGCGACGAAAATTCCTTGACTGATAACACGCCAAACAAGGTCTTTTTCAAACAAAGTTCCAGTCTTTACTGGCTTATGTTTCATGATATTTTTACTTGCTGGGTCTACTCCTAAAGCTAAAGCAGGCAAACTAGCTGTAGCTAAGTTAACCCAGAGAATATGCACAGCAAGTAGCGGTGCATCCCAGTTGAAGATTGTAGCTACAAATAAAGTAGTAATTTCGGCAATATTACCAACTAGTAAAAATTGAATTACTTTCTGAATATTGCGATATACTTTTCGACCTTCTCTAATTGCTGCCGTAATTGTTGTAAAGCTATCATTAAGTAAAATCATATCTGAAACATCTTTAGCAACATCAGTACCACCAATACCCATAGCAACACCGATATCAGCAGCCTTTAGGGCGGGTGAGTCATTGACCCCATCTCCTGTCATCGCTACTACTTCATTATTTCGTTTTAGGCTTTGAATGATTCTTAATTTATCATTAGGCGAAACACGAGCAAAAACAGTAGCGGATTTAACTGCTTGATCTAGTTCATTATCTGTCATTTCGTTTAATTCAGTACCTGAAATAACAGTGTTTCCATTAGTATAAATACCTAAATTTTTAGCAATAGCGACTGCTGTATTTTTGTGGTCACCCGTGATCATAATGGTCTTAATTCCAGCTTCGCGAGCCATCTTGATTGATGCCTTAACCTCATCTCTGGCAGGATCAATCATACCGACTGCACCTAAGAAAACTAAATGCTGTTCAATATTTTCTCCTTCTTGAGGCAGGTTTAGCATATTTTTGCTGGCAAAGCCTAAGACTCTTAATGCTTGATCAGACATCTTGTGCGATAAGGTAAGAATATTATCTTTATCAGCCTTAGTTAACTTACGTGTACCATTATTTGTGTGGATGTAGTCACAAAGTGGCAGTAACTCATCGAGCGCACCTTTAGTGTAAGCGACGTATTCATTGTTTATTTCATGAACCGTAGTCATTCTCTTTCTAATTGAATCGAAAGGATATTCGCTAAGTCTTGGATACTCTTTTCTTAAGTTAAGAGCCGAGTAACCTAAATCTTGTGCTAGAGGAAGAAGTGCACCTTCAGTCGGGTCTCCAATTACTTCTTTAGGATTTTCTAAATTAAAACTAGCATCGTTACAAAGACTAGATGCATAGATTAATTGCTTATATGAATTAGAATCCTTACTTGCTTTTTCTACACTTAGAACTTTTTTATTAAGGAAATCATCACCATTAGCTAAATGAGTTACAGTCATTTTATTTAACGTTAATGTTCCTGTCTTATCAGAACAAATAACCGTCGCGTTTCCTAGAGTTTCAACAGCAGGCAACTTCTTAATTAAGGCATGTTGTTTTGCCATTCGTTGCACGCCAAGCGCCATAATGATTGTTGCTGTTGCTGGCAGACCTTCTGGAATAATTGAAATAGCTAAAGAAATTGCTACCAAGAATTGTGGTAAAAGTGGACGACCATAAAAGGCACCAATTGCAAAGATTAAAACGCAGATAATTAAGCCAATGATTGTTAAGACTTTACCTACTGTATTAAGTTTTCGCTTTAATGGAGTATCACCAGCATCATCATTTTCAAGCATACCGGCTATTTGGCCAATTTCGGTGTCCATTCCAGTTTTAGTTACAATCCCGCTTCCTCGTCCGTAAGTAACGATTGAAGAAGTATAAGCCATATTCTTTCTGTCGCCTAGAGGACAATCTACTGAAAGAACAGCTTTCGCATTCTTTTCACTAGCAATTGATTCACCGGTTAAAGAGGCTTCTGCAATTTTTAAGTTAGCAGATTGAATTAAACGCAAATCAGCTGGAACCATGTCGCCGCTAGCTAGAATAACTAAATCCCCGATAACTAATTCGCTAGCAGGGATGATCTTTTCAATACCGCCACGCATAACTGTAGCAGTTGGCGCGCTCATCGTTTTGAGAGCCGCTAGAGAAGACTGAGCTTTTTTCTCCTGAATAATTCCAATGATTGAGTTAACGACAACAATAAAGAAAATTACGCTGGCTTCTACCCATTCATTTAAAATTGCAGAAAAAGCAGCTGCTCCTAATAAGATCAAAATCATCGGATCAATGATTTGCTCTTTGAACATCATTAAGGTTGATTTTGGTGGCTTTTCAGCTAGAGCGTTAGGTCCATATTTCTTTAACCGCCGCTGAGCTTCTGGCTCACTTAAGCCAGTAGAACTTGTTTCTAAATCTGAAAATAACTCGTTTGTTGTTTGAGAATACGAGGGAGGTTGTTTCTGATTATCCATAAAGGATATACCATTCCTTTCTTTTATTAAAATACATTTCTTTATTTGTATAGTGTTGATATTTGTTTGCATATAAGCAAATATATCTAAAAACATTTATGATATATAGTATAAAATGCAAGGCAAAGTAAGTCTAAAAATATGCTTATAATAAGATAATTTTGTTATAGTTAAGATAGAAATGGAGAAATAAGTATGAAGCAACTAGATCAATCATTTATTATTGGGATTTTTGGCTTAATTGGTTTGTTTATCGGTTTATTTGTTAAAAATATTATGGTATGGACTTTTGTAGGTATTGCAGTAGGTTATGTCATAACTTTCTGGATTCCTTATTTTAAAAAGCAACACCAATTAAAAAAGAAAAATACAAAATAAGAGCGGTTCTTAAAAATAGAATCGCTCTTATTGTTTTTGATATAATTTTTTAACATCTTCAACATCGCTTGGCTGAATGGTATAAAAAGATCCTTGTGGATACATGACGGAAATGCCGTTCTTATGGCCTAACCCGATTGCATGGCCTAATTCGTGTTCAACTGTGTTGACGATTCGACCGTGGTTGTAGCCATAACTTGGATTTAAAAGGTAATATGAATTTAAACGGACAGTTGCTTTAATTAAGTGCCCTGTTAGGGAATTATATTGCGTATCAGTTAAACCAGCCGCGTTAGTCTGTCCATCATTCATTACTTTAATGATGATTTTGGCATTACTTTTGTCATTCGTAATTTTGAAATTAAAGGCCCCTGTATTGTTCCAAATATTGATTCCATCAATTGCGGCTTGCCTGAGGGTGGGATCAGAGAGGTCAAGATAAACAGATGCAGAGTTAGTTTCAAAAGTATGTCCTTTGGAGCTGTCGGCATTTGTATCATCATTTTGAATTTTTTCAGGTGAAATAAATTGTTGTACTTTGGCTGTTAAATATGGGAGTGGGTTTCTAGTTCCAAAAGTTTTTTCAATTTCTGGCGCAGTCTTTTGATAAGCAAAGTTAAGTCCAATAAATAAAAGAGCTAGAACTAGAATACTTTTAAAGAATCGTTTCACTTTTTCATCTCGCTAGGTAATTTTATTTAATTATAAAACTAATTAATTAAGAAAAGACTAAATAATAATTGAGACTTTCTCAAAGTTGTAAATTCTTTTAGAAAGCGTATACATATGATAAAATAGTATGCAAAGTTTTTACTAATACTAGAAATAGGTGACTTAATTTTGGTAAAAGAAACTGAACAACAAAAAGAACAAAAGCATTTAGATAAAGTTCTAGGCTTAATTAAAAAGAAAGAAAGCGAATTAGATCATTCAATTGAACATGCGCAAAATGAAGCGCAAAATATTAATTCGCACTTTTTTGATGATGTGAAATTAGATTATGATGGCTATTCAACTTCAATGGATACTGCCTTGTCAATTCATCAGCAGCAACAAATGTTAGCAGAACGTCAAAATGCCTGGCAACATTCTGCTAAGCAATTATCAACTTTGCAGCGTTTAGAAAAGAGACCGTATTTTGCCAGAGTTGATTTCCAAGAACCTAATGAAGATCCTGAAACGATTTATATTGGCTTAGGATCTTTTGCGGATAAAGAAGATCACTTTTTAATCTATGATTGGCGTGCACCGATATCTTCTATTTATTATGATGGTAAGTTAGGTAAAGTTTCTTATAATGCGCCCGATGGTGTGCAAACCGTTGATATGACTAAGAAACGGCAATTCTTGATTGAAGATGGTAAGATTACCAATATGTTTGATACCAATGAGTCAATTGGGGATCAAATGCTCTTAAATGTCTTAAACGAAAAATCTTCTACACAGATGAAGTCGATCGTAACAACGATTCAGCGTGAACAAAATAAGATTATTAGAAATACTAGTGCAGATCTTTTATTTGTTCAAGGGGCAGCAGGATCAGGTAAGACCTCAGCTATTATGCAACGTGTGGCGTACCTACTTTACCGTTATCGCGGGAATTTAACTTCTAGCGATGTTATTATGTTTAGCCCTAATCAATTGTTTAACGATTATGTTAAAAATGTTCTACCTGAAATGGGTGAACAAAATATGGTGCAGATGACTTACTGGCAATTTGTTTCTCGTCGTGTTCCAGGGATGAATGTTGAAAACTTATTTGAACAATTCGAAGATAATGAGCAAAATGACAAGATCGTTAACTTAAAAGATTCCTTACAATTCTTTAATGCGGTAACTCGCTATGCTAAGCACCTTGAAAAGAATGGTTTAATTTTTAAAAATATTTATTTCAAGAATAAGAAGAAACCATTTTTTGATAAAGAAAAGATCAAGGAAATTTACTATGGTTTTAATGAAAATTACCATTTAAGAAACAGAATTGAAGCTACCAAAGAAGCTTTAATTAATAGCTTAAATAGAAGAATTGAGCCAGAAACTAAGAAGGCTTGGGTTGATAAGACGATTGAATCGTTAGATCAAGAGCAATTGAATAAGTTATATGATCGTCCAGACCAAGAATTTGAATCAAGTGCTAAAGAAGAACATTTCTTAGCTCGTAAAATTGTAATTAAGCAATTAAAGCAAGTTAGTCGTAAGATTCACCAGAACCGTTTCTTGAATATTCGTGCGCAGTACTTGCGCTTCTTGCGTGCTGTTCCTAAGTTGATTGATTTAAGCAAGTGGGAGATTAGCCAAGAAGAGTGGGAAGCACATATTGAAAATGTTAAAGATAGGTTCAGAAACGGCAAGATCAAGATGGCTGATATTTCACCATATTTGTACCTGTACGATTTAGTTACAGGGCGTAGAACTGATTATGAAATGCGTTATGCCTTTATTGATGAAATTCAAGATTACACTCCATTCCAGTTAGCTTACCTTAAATACAACTTCCCAAGAGCTAAGTTTACGATGCTCGGAGATTTGAACCAGGCTATTTTTACTAAAGATGAAAGTAAGACTCTTTTAGGTCAGATTTCCAAGTTGTTTGATCCTGAAAAGACTGATGTTGTTCAATTAACCAAGTCTTATCGTTCAACTAAGGAATTAACTAATTTTACTAAGCAAATTCTGCGGCAAGGTGAAAAGATTGAGGCCTTTGATAGACGTGGCCCTAAGCCTGCTTTTTACAAGCGTGATAGTCTTGAAAAAGAATATAATGCTTTAGAGGATATCTTAGTAGAAAATGATGAGCAAAAGTTAACTACTGCCATTATTACTAAGACTTTGGCTGAAGCAAAAGAAGTGGCTAAGGTTTTGAAAGAAAGAAAAATTAAGGCAACTTTAATTGGGTCAGCCAACCAGCGTTTAGTGCCTGGAACTTTAGTTATGCCATCATATTTGGCTAAAGGACTTGAATTTGATGCAGTAATTGCTTGGAATGTTTCAAGGGATAATTATCACCAACTTGATGAAACGCAATTGCTTTACACAATTACTTCACGTGCAATGTATAAACTTGACTTGATTTATACAGGCGAGAAGAGCCCACTGTTTGATGATTTAGACGAGAAGACTTATGTGAATAAATAAAAAAATGGAGTGCCAAATTTGGCATTCCATTTTTTGTGGGTTTATTTAAATTTATTGCTCTTTTAGTAGCCAGTCGATAACGTTTATTTGTTCAATACCATTGTCGTTGTAGCTACCGGGGTCTTGAGTGAGAAGAATTTTCCGATAGTTATCAGTAATTTCAAGAAAGGGTGCAATTTCCCTGTTATAAGTCTTATCGTCTTGGACTGTGAGACTAACTTGATAATATTGCTTAACACCGTCTTTGATTGCAACGAAATCAATTTCTTTATTTTTAAGACTACCGACATATACTTCATAACCGCGTCTCTTTAATTCCATAAACACGATATTTTCAAGCCTGCTGCCCATGTTTGGACGTTTCTGACCTAAAAGAGCACGTCTGAGGGCGGGGTCAACGGGGTAATACTTGCTATTAATTTGTAGATATTTTTTGCCTGCAATATCATATCGATTGCATTGGTAGAATAAATAGGAATTTACTAATTTTTCGAGGTATGAAATTACTGTGGCGTTGCTAGTCTTGATTCCATTAGAGGTTAGAGTATTGGCAATTTTAGCAGGAGTAACGAGACTGCCGTTGGCTTCAGTTAAGAAACTAGCAATTGCTTCAAGTAAAGTTGCATTACCGCGATTTACTCTCGTTAGGATATCTTTTATTAATACTGTATTGATAATTCCTTGAATGTAAGAAAGATAAGTATTATTGTCGTTTAATTCAGTAGCAAATGGAAATCCACCTCGTTCTAAGTAAGTTGAAAAGGCTTCTTCTTTTGAAAGTTCAGTTGTTTGTAAAAATTCTTTAAAAGAAAAAGGATAGATAGGGATTTCTATGTAGCGTCCCGAAAGAAGAGTAGCTAATTCGCCAGAAAGCATAAAGGCATTAGATCCTGTGACATATAAATCTACATTATTTTTTATATAAAGACTATCGAGTGCTTTTTCAAAATTAGGAATGCTTTGGATTTCATCAATAAAGATGTAATTCATTTTGTTAGGAATGAGATGTTCATTGATGTAGTTATATAGGTCTAGGTAGGTCTTAATTGATACTAAGTCTAAATCTTCAAAATTCAGCGTTTGAATTTGATTAGTATTTACTCCAGACTTGAGCAATCGCTCTTGATATAACTGAAGAATAGTAGATTTACCGCAGCGACGTACTCCAGTTAGGACTTTAATGATTTGTTTATTACGTAGTTTATCTAAAGTATTTAAGTAAGAATCACGTGGTACCATTGTTAACCTCTACTTTTAATAATAGTTGATACAAGATTTTAACTAATTTAATTCTTAATTTAATTTTAGCATATAAATTAGATTAACTTAATTCTTGCTACATATTTTTAGCATAAATAAAGTTAATTTAATTCTTATGCTAAAAGCACAAAAGAAATGAAATCTATTTAATTCTTACATTGCCAACTTAATTTGCGTTTTGACATTTCTGATATAGAATATTCAGCATGAAAAGAATAAGCAGAGCAAAGAGATATCGACGTCGACGAAAGATTTTATATGGAATTTTAATACTGATTACAGCTGGAGTAGTTGGGATTATCCTTAATTTTGAAAAAATTCAAAATGAATATGACTGGCTTACTTTAAGACCTGAGCAAAAATTGAATGTCCCCTTAGAAAGGCAATTACCGGACCTGCCAAATGGCTGTGAAGTTACGTCACTGTCAATGCTCCTAAATTATTATGATATTAATGTAAGTAAATTAGAATTGTCTTCTAACATTAAGCATGTTTCCTCTTTTATTGGCAATGATTATCGCGGAAATCCTCATGTCGGTTTTGTTGGTTATATGAGTATCGAAAACGCGGGGTGGTGCGTTTATAATGAGCCGCTCTATGATGTTGCTAAGAAGTATACTAAGAGAATTCGTAATTATACTGGCAATGATTTTGTTAGGGTGTTGAAGTTAGTTTCTAAAGGACACCCAGTAATGATTATTACGACTTTAAAATATGACCGGGTAAATGATATGCGGACATGGCAGACTAAGCAGGGAAAGGTTAATGTGACACCTTCTTCTCATGCTTGTGTGGTTACTGGATATAATAAAAAGAAGGGGATTGTTTACGTAAATGATCCTTATGGCGTTAAAGATAAAAAAGTAAGTTTAAAGAAAATAGAGGCTAGCTATAATCAGCAAGGTAAGCAAGCCTTGTACGTAGAGTAGTGTGTGTAAAAAAAGCATCCCGTTAGGGATGCCTTTTTTGATGCCTGAATAAAAATGTTTTTCAAAATAGAAACATGTTTTCAAAACAGGGAAAAGTATTCAAAATTATTAAAAACCAAAGTAGTATAAGAATTGTCTTAAGAAGGTACCTAATTAGACAAAAAGTTACTCATTAATAATTCAAAATAGATGAGTGTTAGACCAAAAAACAGCTGAGGGTAATGGCTGTCAAAAGAAGTGGGGTTAAAAGTATCTGAGCTTATTGCAAGCGTTGAGTGTTTTGCAATTGTTGAGTTCTTATCTCCTGTAAAGGAAATAACATCACGATTATTTTTCTGAGCTTGTATGCAAAGTTCAGCTAATCGCTTTGTTTCTCCAGAATTGCTGATGACAATTATTAAAGTATTCTTATGCTTTCTAAGCATCTCAAGATGCGAATTGGATGTACAACGAAAGCCATTCAAATTAAGATATTCACTCATGTAATTAGCAATATTTTGAGAGTATCCACTGCCCAATATCATGATCATTGAGTCTTTATGCTTATCCATCAAGTTGGAAAAAGGCTTTACGTATGACTCTACTTTTAAGTCGTTTTCAGTATTATTAGGAAAATTTGGCGCATCTGCAATTAGAAAGACCAATTCTGAATATCCTGAAAGCTTCATCTTTTTACAGGTCTTAACGATAAAGCTAGGAGATGTAAATGTTCGTTTAGCGAGTTCACGAATATTGATATTTTTAATTTCATTACGGTGTTGATTCATATAAATTAATATTTTTTGTTCATCAGTATTCAGTTGAAACTTTTCGCTAATAGTTTGAATATTCATTGTTTTCTCCTATATATTGAAAGAAGGACTCACGATGTCAGAAAAAGATATTAAGAAAAATGAAGTACCACAAAATAGAGATAAGGAATTTTTAGCTGATCCATGGGCCAGAACTAGGACTAGAAATGGATTAGCAGCTGATGAAGTTATCTCTGCATTGCAAAAATCAATCAGAAAAGGCAAAGAACGAGCAGCATGTGAATTTGCTTATGAAATGTATATTTCTTCTCCGCAAATGGAAGAAAAACTATGGCGTAGACTTCAAGCTATTTCAGTTGAAGATATAGGAATGGGAAATCCACAAGCTCCAATTTTGATTAATAGTCTAAATCAAATGAGACAAAACTTTAGTTACAATGAGCCGGATCGTGCCATGATGTTTGTTCATGCAATTCGTTACTTATGTGAATCAACTAAGGATCGGTCTTCTGATTTACTTAAGAATATCATTATTAAGAACTTTGCTCTAGGTTATGTTCCTGAAATTCCAGATTATGCATTAGACAAGCACACCACTCGTGGCAAAAAGATGGGAAGAGGAAGTATGCATTTTCTAGAAGTCGATTCTAAGGTTACTCCACAATTAAAAGTGGACAATGACTATTGGGACGAATACCACAAAATTAGAGAAAATTGGGATGACAGTAAAGTTATACCTAATGCTTTCAAGTTCAATCCATATCAAATTTAAGTTGTATTTATCTTTAGTAAGGAAAATAGGTGATCTCTAATGGCTGAAACTGCTGCTAAAAAAGATTCACTGATTACTAAATTGGATAAAGTTTTAACGCCTATTGGACAAAAACTTGGAAATGAAAAGCATCTACAAGCTATATCAAATGGTATGCTTTTCGGATTGCCATTTTTGGTAATTGGTTCATTCTTCTTAATTGTTGCTAACCCACCAATTGTACTTGATAGATATAATCCACGAACAGCTAATATTTTTATGCAATGGCTTGCTGGTTGGAAATATTGGGCTGTCGCACATTATGCTCAAATAACTATCCCATATAATATGACTATGGGAATCTTTGGTATGATTTGTGCTTTTGGTATTGCATATGAATTAAGTAAGTCATATCGTAGGCTTCATCCTGCTACTGATGGGATGATCTCATTAGTTACCTTTTTAATGGTTGCAACTACTGTTGATAAGAATAATAAGATTAGTCTCAATAATTTAGGAACAAATGGACTATTTGTTGCAATTATCATTGGATTATTAGCTGTCGAAATTGACCGCGGGATTGAAAAGAGTAAGTTGAAGATAAAGTTGCCAGCATCGATTCCCCCAATGGTTGCCAACTTTATTAATTCCTTAATACCGCTATTAGCAAATATCTTTATTTTCTATGGTGCTAATTTAATTTTAGTCAGCTTAACGCATGCTGATTTTACTACCTTCATTATGAAGTGTTTGACTCCAGCTACATTTTTGGCTAATAGCTTATGGGGTTATATTTTGATCGTAACTTTAGGAAATCTATTATGGTTAATTGGTGTTAACGGAAGTAATGTAATTTTTCCAATTGTCTTTGCAACTGGTATTGCAGCTACTGGTGCTAATGCTGCTTTAGTAGCAAAAGGATTAGTACCTACTCATTTAATGAATTTACAGATGTTTAGAATTGCTGTTTTAGGTGGATCTGGTAATTCACTTGCTTTAGTAATTCTAATGATGAGAAGCAAAGTAGAAAAATATCGTGCATTAGGTAAGCTATCAATTATTCCTGGAATTTGTAGTATTAATGAACCAGTAATTTTTGGTACACCAATTTGTTTTAACCCTATTTTAGGTATTCCATTTTTGATTGCTCCAATTATTAATATTATTCTTACTTATATTGCTGAAAGTTTACACTGGATTGGAATGGGGTATATTGTAGATCCTTCATTTACACCGTTTTTCTTCCAGGCATATATGAGTTCAATGGATTGGAGAAATATTATTTTTGAAGTGATTTTAATCATTATCGGTATTTTTATTTATTTACCATTCTTTAGAGTTGCTGAACAAAATGAATTAAGAAAGCAAGAAGTAACTGAATAAAATATCCGGAGTACAAAAGAGCATCCCATTGTTGGGATGCTTTTTTACGATGCAGTAACCAATTCTTTTTCTTCAACTAGATCTGCTAATCTTTCAATCAATAACTTATTTCCTGCTTTATTTAGATGAATACCATCTTTTTGCAATAGTTTATTGGGGTGACCAGTCTTTCGCATTACTTTGGCAAAATTTAAGAATGGAATTTTATTTTTAACATGGCATTCTTGAGCAACTAATTCAAATTGCAAAGTTTTAGGCCAAGCTTGATCTTGAGCAATTTTCCAATTAGTATAGGAAGGTCCCATTAATAATGTTTTATCAGCCCCAATTAAATCGACCAATACTTGTAAGTTATGCGCATATCGTCCGGCGCTCAAACCAAACTGCATGTTGGCGTCGTTAGTGCCTAGGGCCAGAATAACTAGATCATACTTAAAAGGTTTGATTCGTAACTCATAAAAATCAATTGCCTCTTCAGTAGTTGTCCCAGGTACAGAATTATTAATAATTGTAAATTTAGGTAATTTTTCTTGCAGTCCTTGAGTTACAATATTAGTTGCGCGTCCATCAATATAGCCTGCAAGTAGGGAATCACCAAAAAGAATTAATTTTTTCATAGATATCTTCTTTTCTTTCTCTCAATATATATGATAGGCTGAACAATGTAAAAATACTAGGAACAAGGCAGAAGGAAGGCGGCTTTTTATGCAAGAGCAATTTACACATCTGACATCTGAAAAGTGGCAGACACTAATCCCTCCAAGCGATGAATTTAGTGCGGAGATTTTCATGATGAAGAATCTTCAGTACAATATGAGCCAAAAAAATGCAATCTACCGCACTAAGCAGACCTTTTATAACGAAAAATGGCAAAAAATACCTTTTATCATCGGAGTAACTGGGTCTGTTGCTGTAGGGAAATCTACTTTTGCAAAGAAAATAACTCGCTTGTTCGAACGCCTTGAACCAGATAAAACAATTGCCCAAGTTTCTGCTGATGGTTTTTTAATGTCGAATGCAGAACTTAAAGCTAAAAACTTAATGGATCAAAAGGGCTTCCCATCATCATTTAACTGGGATGCCTTTTATACTTTTTTAGTAAGCGTTAAGGCTGGTAAGGAAAGAGTACCATATAGACTATACTCGCAGGAAATTTCTGATCTGGTGCCTAATGAATTGGGGTATGTCAGCGTTCCTGATATCTTAGTGGTTGAGGGAATTAACCTGCTGGAGGTGCCTCCAGACGGGCAAGCTCCTCCAAGTGACTTTTTTGATTATGTAATTTATCTGGATGCAAGCGAAGAAGACTTAGAGAAATGGTATCTTGATCGCTACCATTTAATGCTCGAGATTAATCGCAATAATCCAGATAATTTCTTTTATAAGTGGGCTAACGTCCCGCTTGAACAAGCAGATAATTTTGCCAAAAGAGTCTGGCGTGATGTTAACTTGAAGAATTTACATGACTATATCGAACCAACTAAGAAGAGAGCTGATATGATTATTAAAAAGTATGGTAATCATGAGATCAGCGATATGTATATTAGAAAATTTTAGGGAGAAAACATGCAAGCAATCGAATTAAAAAAGGGTATGATTTTTAGCCAAGATGGTAAGTTAATTGAAGTACTAAAGAGTAACCACCACAAGCCTGGTAAGGGTAACACGGTTATGCAAATGGACTTACGTGACGTGATGAGTGGAGCTGTTGTTCACAAAACAATGCGTCCAAGTGAGAAGGTGGAGTTAGTTAACGTTGCTTTAAAGAAGGCACAATACCTTTATGATGATGATGCTAACTTTATCTTTATGGATACTGATACTTATGAACAATATCTAATTCCAAAGGAACACCTTGCAGCAGAAGCTAAGTTCTTGATGCCTAATATTGATGTTGATCTTAAGTTTACTGATGAAGGTAAATTAATCGGAATCAACTTACCATCTACTGTAAAGATGACTGTTAAAGAAACCCAACCAGAAATCAAGGGTGCAACCGCTGCTGGCGGTGGTAAACCTGCAACGATGGATACTGGTTTAGTTGTAACTGTGCCAGATTTTATTAAAGAAGGCGAAGAATTAATCATCGGAACTGAAAACGGTGATTATAAAGGCCGTGCTGATAGCATTAGTAGATAGATTAAGATAGAGCTGTTTGGATGAAACAGCTCTATTTTGTTGCACTTTTATATGACAGTGTTATATAACAAACAAAATTTAATCTACACAATGATAAGAAACAGGATTATAATGAAAATGTAGTTTTTATAATTTACTAAAGGAGAAAGTAAATAATGCTATCAAAAAATAATTATCAAGAAAAACTCCGTAAAATGGAGCCTAGAAAAGAACGTTTTTCAATTAGAAAGTTTTCTATTGGAGCCGCTTCTGTTTTAATTGGTTTCAGCTTTATGAGTATGGCTGGAAATCAAAAAGTTCAAGCTGCTGAGCAACAAGAAAAACCAGCAGTAGTGCAAAATGCAAAAGATAATGAGCAGATCCAAAGTAGCACTGGAGCTACTCTAGAAGGCAAAATGGGGGGGGTAAGCTCAGCTACTACAGCTAATAAAACAGCTACTGATAGCAAACTTACTCAATCTCCTATTCAAGATAGTACTCACTCTTCTGCTAATACAGAAGCAAATAAATTAACTGAATCTGCAAATTCAAATGTACAAACAGGTCAAAGTAATGATTCTGCTACTTCTCACAAAGTAGATTCAACTAATGTAGAAAATAAAACAACTGTATTAAACACCGGTAACAAGCAAGCATCAGTGACTGAGGCTGATCTTAGAGACGAAAAAGTAGCTGCCGTTTCTGCTGAAAGTACTCCAGCTAAGGAACTTCGTGGTACTCAAACCGCAGAAGCTAGCGATTGGCAAAGCTTAGTTAATGCTTTAAATAATGCTAATAACGGTACAATTAAATTAACTAGTGATATTACTGTTGCTAACAAAGGCACTAATGTTAACGGTATTAATCGTCCAAATCCTGTTGTTAATGGCGGCAAGATGAACTTAACAGGTTCAAATATTTCTGGAGGATTAGACATTGATGGTCAAGGTCACGTTATTAATTTTGGTGCTAATTATCTTAGCTTTACTACTAACAACCAAAAAGATAGTAATCCGTGGGATATTACCTTTAAGAATATGACCATTAACGCCGATGGCTATGATAATTCATGGTCTACTCTTGGCGGTGCATTTAGCCCAATTTACATGGGTGGAGATGACATAAGAACTGATCTTTTAGCTAACAACAAGGTTACATTTGAAAACGTAACTGCTGATATTAAAAACGGTGCCCTCTATACCACTACTATGGCTCAACAAACCACTGATAATCCATACACTACGGTAACGTTTAAAGGTAATAATAATATTACTTGTGAAGCCGTAAATGTTAAAGGTAACCAACTTTACAATTATTCAAGTGCTGTTTCAGCTTCACACATTATTTTTGTAGATGGTTCTGACACTACCTTTAACGTAAGTTCAGCTAAGACTAACAACGACCAAAATGCTGGTGGCAATATTTTGCGTGCCAAAGTTGAAGATGAAACAAATGATACGGCTCCAGCAATTGATGTCCAACAAGGTGCGACCGTAACCTTAAATGGTAATTCTACAGATGTTAAAGGTATGCTGGTAAATAGCGCCATTACTGGTACAGTTCAAGTAGATGGTAATTTAAATGCCAACATGGCTGATGGTCACTCAATGGCTATTTGGGCTGGTAACTTAAACATTGGTAAAAATGGTGTTGTTAATATTAAGACTAAGCAAAGTAATGATGGCAGTGGTATAAATGGCGTAGGTACTTACAATGGTTATCACTTTGCTCCCATTTCATTAGGTGTTGGTTTTGCTGCTAACGTTTCTAATGCTGTCTCCAATGTTTTAGATAACCAAGGTAAGTTAAGAATTGTTCGTACTGGTGATAACAATCAATCTACTTCACCGTTAATTTCATTTGGTTCAGGTAATGGTACTGGTGCTGAATTTAGCTTAAATGTAGCAGATGGCGCTACGATGGATTTGCAAGATGGTGCAACGTCTTCAATCAAAGGTGACTTCACTAATACGCCTAACATTGGTATCGTAACCATGTGGGGTAACGGTGGTACTAGTGGTTCAGCTGCTTCAACTTATGCCAATATTAACATTAATAATCCAGCTTATGTAAACTTCCAACGTACAGGTTCTCAAACTGGTACGTTGCTTCGCCTTGAAAACATGAACAACCACGTTAACATTTCAAGTGACGGCGAAGCTTTACCGTTAGCTTTATGGGAGGAAGCCAATAAGAGCGCAGGTCCTTCATATTACTGGTACATCAACCAATTAAAGAACCAAAACAACTGGGGTGACAATTCTATTTCAGGATTTGCTCAAACTGGTAATACAGTCGGTCAAAATAAGAAGGGTGAAATTAAGTTCTTACACTCTAATGGTGAAGTAAATCTGGCTCAAAACCAAGCTGGACTTAATAGTTATCAATTTATTGATGGTACTGTTACTCAAGGACAACCAGCTGATGGTGTAAAATATGAAACCCCATACTTGAACCGACTCTTGAATAACTTCAATTGGTGGAATCCACAAAGAGTTGCAATGGGTAGTTCGTTAGAAGAAGTAGCTAAACCAACTGACTCTGATCAATATCAACCAGTAGTCAAGACTATTGATGGTAATACTAGACAAACCTTAAATGACTTAACCGCCAAGGACGGTATTTCTGGTTTACGTACTAGCGATGGAACCATAACACCAGATCTTTCTGCTATTAAATCTGTAACTTGGTATGATGCAGCTACTGATGCAACTGAATGGAATACTTTGATGAATGGTCAAGATGCTCCAACTAACCCAACTGGTAATTTGAAGACTAGCGATACGTCAGCTTGGGCTAAGGTTACTTATACAGATGGATCGATCGATTTTGCTAATATTCCATTGAATATTACTGTACCAATGGCAGATACTTACACTCCATCTTATAATCCGGTAACTGTAGAACAAGGACAAAGTGCTACTGCTGAACCTAACTTTGTAGGACAAGATGGTAAGGAAACAAGCATGCCTACTGGATCTACTTTTACAACTGGTGCTAATACTCCAAGTTGGGCTAATGTCGATCCATCAACTGGTATTGTTACAGTGAACCCAAGCGTTGACGTGATTCCTGGTGCATACAATGTTCCCGTTACTGTGACTTATCCAGATAAAAGTATTGATGAAACTAATGTTCCAGTTATTGTAACCAAAGCTGGTCAAAAAGTTATTTGGGGTGAAAATGGTGCAGTTGTAACTACGGTTGATACTTCTAATCTTAGTGTTCATGAAACTAGTGAGAATTCACAAGTTCTTTCTCCAACTAGTGTTGTGACTGCTCAAGGATATGAATTAACTGATGGTAAGCTTTCAACTACTGCTACGCCAATTAATATTGATCCTTCAACTGTAAGTTGGACTACAACTCCTGATACTACTGTAGAAACAGCAAATATTGCTGGTAAACAAATTTCTACTAGTGTTAATATTGATTTCACTAATAATGATGCAGCCAGAAATATTTTAGGCTCAAAGAATGGCATTGTAACTACTGACTCATTCACCATTGATGCTAAGGGTGCTGGTGCTAAGTCCGTATCAACTCCAGTGAAAATTGCTTTAGGTTCTGATTTAACTGGTGAACAATTTGATCAATTGGTAGATAACAATATTCCAGCTAATGAAATTGCTACTACTACTTGGGCAACTAAGCCTGATGAAAATGGCAACGGCGGAGTAATTAAGATTACGTTTAAAGACGATGCCGCTAATGGTCAACCAACATACTTGAACATTACTATTCCATCAAGTTCAGTTGATATTACAACTAATGCTGATCAATACACTCCTGAAGGGCAGCAAGTTTCTACTAAAGTAGGCGAAACTCCAGATGCTTCACAAGGTATTAGTAATAAGGATACTTTACCAGATGGAACTAAGTACACTTGGGAGACTGCGCCAGATACTACCACGCCAGGTAAAAAGCCGGTCGTAGTTGTTGTAACTTATCCAGATGGATCAAAAGATAATGTTCCAACAACTGTGGTTGTTAATGCTAAACCAGAGATTAAACCAATTAGCACCACTGTTGGTCAAATTCCAGAAGCTACTCAGGGTATTGCTAACCTTAATAATGGAGGTTCTACTCCAGTTGATGGTTATCCATCAGGAGCAACTTGGGTAACTGCGCCAGATATTTCTAAGCCAGGAACAACCACTGGTACAGCTAAAGTAACTTATCCAGATGGAACTACAGAAACTGTTACTATCCCAGTTGCTGTAAGTGATAATCAAGATGTAACGATTATTGATGACAAAGGACATAGTTACAGCTTACATGCTAAAAATGTAATTACTCACAAGACTTCAGATAAGAATATTATTGGAGCTCCTGTAATTGAGAACTTTAAACTTAGTTACTACGAAGGTGGACAAAACTATAGTAAGCCATACATTTACACTTTAAATTCCGATGGTACTGCTTATGAGCTTACCCAGACAGGTGATAATCCAGTTGGTGTTACTGTGAACGCACCGCAAAGTGTTCCAGTAAGTGAAATTTCTTCAATTTGGACTCCAATTGGCGCTGAATTTGGTATTCCAGGTGTTACTGGTCAGGGTCAACCATCTAGTTTAGTATCAGACAAGAACAATGGAACTAAGACTATTACTTACACTGGTCAAGATAATACCCAAGGCAATCCATATGTTTATCCAATGTATTCTGCAACAGTAGATACTTCTAAAGTAAACTGGCCAATTTTTGGTAAGGGTCCTAAAGCTCAACATCCATTCCCATTTGTTTACATTTATGGTGCTGAAGCTAATGGTACTATTCCAAGTGTTAACTCAGATGTTTCTGATTTAAGAACAGCTTTAGGGGATGCAAGTAAAGTTGTAAATACTGCTGATTTAACTCAAACACATAATTCGGAAATTTCTTCAATTGATTGGCAAACATTGCCAAGTCTTGAAAAAGCAAACGCACAAGCTCCAGCAACAGTTCGAATTAACTTTACTGATGGTAGCTATCTTGATGTCCCAGTTGCTGTAAATGTAATTAAAGTTGATCAAGGTATTGATGACAAGGACAATCATGATATTTATCGTGATATCACGCGTACTATTACTGTTGAAGGACAAGACACACCAGTTGTCCAACATGTAATTTATAGCCGTGCTAAGATTACTGATTTGGCTAAGCCAGAAGGACAACAAGTAACTTATACTGCTTGGGTAGCTGGTAAAAACAGTGAAGGACAAGAAGTAACAAGTTTCCCACAATTTGAGGTTACTAAGTTAGGCTACACTGCTACAGCTACTGGTGCGGCAATTGAAACTATTGATGGCAAGCAATATGTTCCAGCTTCCGCAACAATTACGCCAGACTCAAAAGATTTAGTTGTTGATGTAACTTATACTGCTAATGAGCATACTTTAGTAATTACTTATGTTGATTCTCAAACCGGTAAGCAAGTTGGTTCACGTTACAATGTATCTGGTAAAACTGGTGAGGAAGTATCTGTTGATGTTGCTGGTAATGTTCCAACTAATTGGAAATTGGTTCCAAATCAAAACGTTATAAGTTCATATAAATTTGGTTCAGATGATCCAACACCTGTAACTTATAAGGTTGAACACAATACTGAAAATGTCCCTGTTGATAAGACTGATTCAAATACTTATCGTGAAGTAAATCAAACAATTTACGAGATTCCAGCTGGTAAGACTGAAGCTGATAAGACAGTTGTAAGAACGATTACTGTTCCGTTCCAACGTACAGGAACTAAGGACTTAGTAACTGGTGACATTACCTGGAATGACTGGCAAGGACCAACAGGTTCATTTGATAAAGATAATGTATCAACTTACGAATTACCTGCATTTGAAGTATCTCAAGTAACTGGTTACGATAGCTACGTAAATGGTTCTAAGGCTATTCAAGTTGGATCAGTTGATGTAAATGCTGATTCACAAAATGTAATTGATACTATTACCTACGTTAAACAAGATTCAACCCCAGTACCATACAAGCCAGGCAAAGAAGGCGTAAACGATGAAATGAACAAGTACGTAACTCGTACGATCATTGTTAAGGAACCAGGCAAGCCAGAAAGCAGAGAGTTGCAAGTAGTCCACTTTACTAATGAAGATAAGAACGGCAATAGCGGCTACAAGGATCCAGTAACAGGTGAAGTAACATACAATAGCGACTGGCACGTAGCAGGCAACTTGGAAGCTAAGACTGGAACATGGGCAGAATTCAATGCGCCAGAGGTAACTGGCTACACTGCAAATCCAGAAAAGGTAGCAGAAGAAACAGTAACTTCAGATACTAAGGATACGAGCGTAACAATCACTTACACTAAGAATAGTGATACTCCAGTACCATACAAGCCAGGCAAAGAAGGCGTAAACGATGAAATGAACAAGTACGTAACTCGTACGATCATCGTTAAGGAACCAGGCAAGCCAGAAAGCAAAGAATTGCAAGTAGTCCACTTTACTAATGAAGATAAGAACGGCAATAGCGGCTACAAGGATCCAGTAACAGGTGAAGTAACATACAATAGCGACTGGCACGTAGCAGGCAACTTGGAAGCTAAGACTGGAACATGGGCAGAATTCAATGCC
>NZ_JBCOVH010000003.1:72406-72904 GCF_040919545.1 Lactobacillus sp. RTP31084st1_F9_RTP31084_210423 | reverse complement strand
CTAAGACTGGAACATGGGCAGAATTCAATGCACCAGAAGTAACTGGCTACACTGCAAATCCAGAAAAGGTAGCAGAAGAAACAGTAACTTCAGATACTAAGGATACAAGCGTAACAATCACTTACACTAAGAATAGTGATACTCCAGTACCGTTTGATCCATCTAATGAAAATATGTACAAAGAAATAACTCGTACTATTATCATTAATATGCCAGATCAAGGTTCTCAAACTAAGCTTCAAACTGTTAAATTTACTCGTGAAGATAAAAACCATAATGCAGGTTATACTGATCCAGTAACTGGAAAGACTACTCTAAATGCATGGCATATAGTTAATGGCGTAGCAACTACTGGAACATGGACAGAATTTAATGCTCCACAAGTTGAAGGCTATACTCCAACACCTGATACTGTTTCAGCAGAAACTGTAACACCAGAAACTAAGGATGTATCAGTGATTATCTCCTATAGTAGAAATGACATTCCTGAGACCCCAA
>NZ_JBCOVH010000003.1:0-72308 GCF_040919545.1 Lactobacillus sp. RTP31084st1_F9_RTP31084_210423 | reverse complement strand
AACTGATGCTGACAAGTACACCCCAGAAGGTCAAGATGTTCACACTACCCCAGGCGTAGTACCACCAGCAGAAAAGGGCATTAAGAACAAGGACGATATGCCAAGCGGCACTAAGTACACATGGGAGAAGACTCCAGATGTAACTAAGCCAGGCAAGACTACAGGTACAGTAATCGTAACTTACCCAGATGGTTCAAAGGATAAAGTTGATGTTCCAGTAATCATTGACAATCCAACAACTCCAACTGATGCTGACAAGTACACCCCAGAAGGTCAAGATGTTCACACTACCCCAGGCGTAGTACCACCAGCAGAAAAGGGTATTAAGAACAAGGACGACATGCCAGATGGCACTAAGTACACTTGGGAGAAGACTCCAGATGTAACTAAGCCAGGCAAGACTACAGGAACAATAATCGTCACTTATCCAGACGGCTCACAAGACAAGGTCGATGTTCATGTTGTTGTAGATAAGACTCCAAGTGATGCAGACAAGTACACTCCAGAAGGTCAAGACGTTCACACTACCCCCAGGTGTAGTACCACCAGCAGAAAAGGGCATTAAGAACAAGGACGATATGCCAAAAGGCACTAAGTACACTTGGGAGAAGACTCCAGATGTAACTAAGCCAGGTAAGACTACAGGCACTGTGATTGTGACTTACCCAGATGGTTCAAAAGATAAGGTTAACGTAACAGTAATTATCGGTACGAACCATGTAACTCCAGAGCCACAACCAATTCACACTACTCCAGGTGTTGTTCCAAACCCATCAGAAGGTATTAAGAACAAGAACGATATGCCAGAAGGTACTAAGTACACTTGGAAAGAAGTGCCAAATGTTTCTACAATTGGTGAACATACAGGCGTTGTTACGGTAACTTATCCAGATGGCTCTAGCGTAGATGTAACAGTTAAGGTCTATGTAGACGCTACTGGAACAAGTGACAACAATGGTGGTAAGACTACAGAAACTAATTCTGAAACCAATACTGCAAAAGCAGCTACTGTAAATGAAAATCACCATGCTGAAAAGAATACATTGCCACAAACTGGTGCTAAGTCAGAAAATACAGCTGGTATCTTAGGCTTAGCAATTGCCGCAGTAGGTAGTTTATTCGGATTAGGCGTAGATAGAAAAAAGCGTCAAAAATAATAAAAGTTAGTTTGAAATCCCTAAAAGAGGCTAGACATTGAAGTCTAGTCTCTTTTTTCTGACATGAAAATAAGCATTTTTCTGCAAATGCTTGTTGACACAAATATGTGAAAGCGCTATTATAATTACTGTAAATAAGCGGATTACTGATGCGATCAGGTCTGAGCTACTACAAATAATGATGATATACTTAAAGTGTATATTGTAGTTTGTGGTAGCTTTTTTCTATATAAAGGTGATTCGTCGGATGATATTTCTTAAAACATTTAACAATAGTGCAGCCTTGGTTCAGGACGATCAAGGCCAAGAACAAGTAGTCCTGGGCAAAGGCGTGGGCTTTGGCTTAAAGAAAGGCGATAAGATTGATGAGAATAAAATTGAAAGGCGGTTTACCGCTACTTCTCATCAAGATGAAGTCAATCAAGTTAAAGAAATCAATGCTTCAACCATCGATTTAACCAATAAGGTGATCCAGATGGTGGAGCCACTTCTAAATGTGAAGTTCAATGATTTTCAATACTTAGCTTTAGCTGACCATATTGATTTTGCTCTTTCAAGAATTGAAGATCATATTGATATGAGTGCTGCTAATACACGCTGGGAAGTTAAGAATCTTTTTCCTAAGGAGTATAAGATTAGTGAAAAAGTCATTGCTTTAATTAATAAAGAAATGAAAGTCAACTTACCACCGAGTGAAAGTATTTTTATGACTTATCACTTCGTTAATGCAGCTTCTGATAATGATCAGGTTCAAGAAACAGTTGAGATCACTGAGTTGATTAGCGGAATTATTGATATTATTCAGTATCAATACCAAATGACTTTAGATACAGAGTCGTTTAATTATAGTCGCTTCATTACTCACTTAAGAGTATTATTGGTAAGACTTTTAAGAAATAAGCATCAAAAAAGTGGCGAACTTGATGATTCGCTACTAGCTTTTATGAAGATTAAGTACAATCATGCCTATGATACGGCAGAGAGAATCGCAACTTATTTACATAGTAAAAAGGGATGGACCCTAAATTCAGATGATAAGTTCTATCTTGTTTTACACATTTGGCGCGTGACAAACCGCCAAGAAAATTAAATATTTTCATATTTAGGTATGTTACTAATTCGATTAGGCAAGAACCCAAGTTACTGAAAGACATTGAACATTTACGTTCTCTAGTTTTTGAGTAGCTTGGGTTTTATTATTGGGAGGAAAAAAGCTATGGCTAAGAACTATGACGCTCTAGCAAAAACGATTATTAAGAACGTTGGCGGAAAAGACAACGTAATCAGCGTTGTTCACTGTACAACACGCTTGCGTTTTAAATTAAAAGATGAAAAAAAGGCTAATGATGATGCCTTAAAAGATACTGATGGTGTTGTTACAGTTGTTAAAGCTGGTGGACAATATCAGGTAGTTATTGGTAATGAAGTTGCTGACGTATACGAGGCAGTCTTAAAAGAAGGTGGCTTTTCTGGTGGTGGCCAAGTTGCTGATGACGATTTAGATGACAGCAATATGAGTTTAATGGATAAAGCTATCGATCTTATTTCAGGTATCTTTACTCCGATCTTGGGGCCAATGGCTGCAGCAGGTATGATTAAAGGCTTAACTGCAATGTGCGCTTCATTTGGCTGGCTCGCTAAAACCTCTGGTACTTATGAAGTTTTATATGCGATTGGGGATGGTTTCTTTTACTTCTTGCCACTTATTCTAGCAATTACTAGTGCTAAGAAGTTTAAGGTAGACCGCTTTACAGCCATTACAATTGGTGCTGCAATGTGTTATCCAGCAATGGTAGCAATGAATAGCAGCAAAAAAGTTTTGTTTGATCTATTTAACGGAACGTTCTTACATTCACAAGTTCATGCTACATTCTTAGGTATTCCAATTATTTCAATGAACTATACTTCAACAGTTATTCCAATTATTTTAGCAGTTTGGTTTGCTTCTGTTGTTGAAAAATGGTGCAAGAAATGGATTCCAACTGTGGTAAAAACTTTCTTAGTTCCATTTGTTACTTTACTGATTGTAGTTCCTTTGACTTTCTTAATTATCGGGCCACTTGCTACTTGGATTGGTAATGCACTTGCTGCCATTACTTCAGCCGTTTACAACTTTAGTCCAGTATTAGCTGGAATTTTACTTGGTGGCTTCTGGCAAGTATTCGTTATCTTCGGTGTTCACTGGGGATTCGTTGCAGTAATGATGTCAAATATTGCTGCATTAGGTTATGACCCAATCTTAGGGTTATCATTAGGTGCTTCATTTGCACAAATTGGTGTTGTTTTAGCAATCTTATTACAAACTAAAGATCAAAAATTAAAAGGTATTGCTCTTCCAGCATTCTTATCAGGAATTTTCGGTGTTACTGAACCAGCTATTTATGGTGTAACTCTTCCACGTAAAAAGCCATTTGTCTTAAGTTGTATTGCAGCTGGTATTGGTGGCGGTTTGATTGGATTCTTCGGTACTAAGATGTACATGATGGGTGGTATGGGAGTCTTCGTAATCCCTGCTGCTATTGGTCCAAAGACTGGTGTTGACATGAGTGTTTACGGTTTAATGATTGCGATGGCTGTCTCATTCGTTCTTGGATTTATTTTACAAATGGTTCTTGGCAAGAAGAGTGTTGATCAAGCTTACGATGAAAAACAAGCAAAGACTGTTCAAGAAGTTGCAAACCAAGCAGATACTATTGCGAAAGCTGCCCCAAGCTTAGCAAGTACTAGCGACTTAAATGTTTCAACTGAACTAGTTAGTCCACTTGCTGGTGAATTATTGCCACTATCAGAAGTAAAAGATGAAGTCTTCTCAAGCGGTGCTATGGGTGAGGGCGTTGCTGTTGAGCCTAGCGAAGGAGTTCTACATGCACCAGCAGATGGTAAAGTTGTGATGACCTTCCCAACAGGACATGCTATCGGAATGAAGACAAGCGATGGTGCAGAAATCTTGATGCACATTGGAATGGATACTGTTAATTTACAAGGACATGGTTTTGAAACCTTAGTTGCAAAAGGCGACGAAGTTAAAGCAGGTGATGAATTAGTTAAGTTTGATATCGATGCAATTCATGCTAAGGGCTATGTTGTAACGACACCAATCGTAGTTACTAACTCGAAAGATTATGAAAAGATCACTGTTGTAAGTCAAGGCAACGTAAAAGTAGGACAAGAGATTTTAGACTTAGAAGGAGCTAGTGAAGCAGAAGCAGCTAGTTCAAATCCGCAAATGGCTTAGATAATGTAATCGATTTCATATATAATAAAAATGATTAGTATTGAAAAAGAGGAGAAATATAAATGTCATTTCCAAAAAACTTTTTATGGGGCGGAGCTACTGCCGCAAATCAAATTGAAGGTGCGTATGATGAAGATGGAAAAGGATTATCAGTCACTGATATTACAACTACTGGTAGTTTAGATGCACCAAGAATGTTGACTTATAAGTTGAATGGTAAGTTAGAAAAAACTCCAGGTATTCCTGGGGCGGGCTTGCCAGAAGGCGCAGTTGGTGCAATTGATCCAAATGAATATTACCCAAACCACGTGGCAATTGATTTTTATCACCACTATAAAGAAGACATTAAGATGTTTGCTGAAATGGGCTTTAAGACCTTCCGCCTTTCAATTGCCTGGACTAGAATTTTCCCTAAAGGCGATGAAGAAAAGCCAAATCAAGCTGGGTTAGATTTTTATCGCCGTGTATTTGAAGAATGTAAAAAGTACGGGATTGAACCTTTAGTTACTATTTCTCACTACGAAGATCCGCTATACCTCAGTGAAAAATACCATGACTGGGGCGATCGCAAAATGATCGATATGTATGTTAAGTATGCAACTACTTTGTTTGAAGAATACAGAGGACTGGTTAAGTACTGGCTTACATTTAATGAAATTAACTCAACGCTTTTAATGCTGAGTGCATTTGGTAATAATGTAACTGATGATAAGGTATATCAACATGCCTACCAAAAGTTGCATTATCAATTTGTTGCTAGTGCTCGCGCAGTTAAGATTGCTCATGCATTAGATCCTAACTATGTAGTTGGTAATATGATTTGCGGTATTGTAGACTATCCATTAACACCAGATCCTAAGGATATTTTGGCTAACCGTCACATGTGGGAACAAAATATCTTCTACTGCGGCGATGTGCAAGTAAAAGGTAAATACCCAACTTATGCTAAGCGTTTATGGAATGAACATAATGTTCATTTAGATATTACTGAGCAAGATCGAAAAGACTTGCTTGAAGGAAAAGTTGACATTTATACCTTCTCTTACTACATGTCTAACATTATTACTACCCATGAAGTAAAAGATAAAGTGGGCGGCAATTTTGCTGCTGGTGTTAAGAACCCATACTTGAAGTATTCCGAATGGGGCTGGGCAACTGATCCAGATGGACTTCAATATTATCTTGAAGTAATGTATGATCGCTACGACATTCCAATGATGGTTGTTGAAAATGGTCTTGGCGCAGTTGATAAGATCAGCGCTGATGGCAAGATTCATGATGATTACCGGATTGATTACTTGAGAATGCATATTAAGGCAATGGAGCGTGCAATTGATGATGGTGTAGATTTAATTGGTTACACTACTTGGGGCTGTATTGACTTAGTTTCTGCAGGTACCGGTCAAATGAGTAAGCGTTATGGCTTTATCTATGTGGATAGAGATGATGAAGGCAACGGTACTTTAAAGAGAATGCCCAAGGATTCATTCTATTGGTACAAGAAAGTTATTGAATCTGATGGAAAAGATTTAGATTAATTTGAATTAAAAAATACAATGATTGCTTAGAGTAACTATGCTATGATGATTTAGATTGATTTTTATTTGTGAGGAAGAAGCTGGATGGATAAGCAAGTTACTAGAAGCAGACTGTGGACAGTTTTGGCAGCTTTAGCAGCTGTGATGTGGGGAATATCAGGTTTATTTGCGGAGTCTTTATTTAAGATCAGTTCTAAAATTACACCTATTTGGCTGACACAAGTAAGACTAATTATTTCTGGGATTGTCTTATTAATCATTGCGACAATTTTACATCAAAAGCCAATTTCAGTTTTAAAAGACAAGAAAAATACGTTGCACATTATTGCTTATGGGGTATTTGGTTTATTACCAGTACAGATTTTTTACTTTATTGTCATTGAAATGGCGAATGCTTCGATTGCGACTATCTTACAATTTATTGGACCGTTTTTTGTTCTTGCTTATCTTGCTTTAACTCATCAGCAAGTTTTAAGAAGGTTAGATATTTTAGCAGCACTGATGGCTTTTATTGGTGTATTTTTGCTGGACTGGGATTGGTAATTATTCATCCAAGTTTTCCTGCTGTTCCAAATACTCCCAAAGTTTGGCTCTGGGTAGGAGCAATTATTATCTTGGGAACAATAGTACCTTTTCAGATCATGGCGAATGCCTTGCGCTATGTTAAGCCATCAACGGTTAGTCTGCTTGATGCGTTTGAGCCCTTATCAGCTACAGTTGGTTCAGTTTTAATCTTTGGTTTGGTGATGTCAGGGATGGATTGGCTAGGAACTTTTTTAGTAATAGGGGCAGTTTTAGCTTTGAATTTCACACCTAAGAGAAAAATTAAAAAAACTTCTGAAAAGAGAATATAAAGAAAAGCTGGCAATATCTTCGCTTGAAATGGCGTTGGTATTACCAGCTTTTTTTGCTTGAAATTTTAGAATTCGTTTAAGATCATTTCTTTTTTATAACTCTTTATAACTTTTGGCAATTTGTATAACTATCAGATTACACCTTAAAGAAAACAAGTGTATTAATACTAGATTTTTAATAAAACACAAATTTAGCCAAAAAATATTTTAATTTTGTATTGTTTTTTTCATTTTAATATCATATAATAAAAATCAAGAAATTTAAGTCATCTCACAAAGGGGGAGAAAAAATGAAAAAAGTTAAGTGGTTAGGAGCAATTACAGTATTGTCCGGTGCGGCATTGACTTTAACTGCTTGTGGGAATAACAACAATAATAATGCTAGTGATAAGAAAGTTAGCTTTAAAGAAGCTGTTCCTAAGAAACAAGTTAAAAAAGGCGGAACATTAAAGTACGCAGTTGAAAGTGATTCACCTTTCACAGGTATTTTCTTACCTGAATTATCTGATACGATTACTGATAGCGAAATTCAAAGTCCAGGTTTAGAAGGACTATTTAGTGTTGATGATAGCTATAAGATTAATAATAAGGGTGCAGCTACCTTTAAATTAGATAAGAATGCTAAGACAATTACAATTGAAGTTAAAAAGGGTGTTAAGTGGTCTGATGGTAAGCAAGTAACTGCTAAGGACCTTGAATACGCCTACGAAATTGTTGGTAACCCTAAGACCAAGACTTCAAGATATACAGATTCTTTAGCTAACCTTGTTGGTTTAGAAGAATATCATAAGGGTAAGACCGACAAGATTTCTGGTATTGAAATGCCAAATGGCGAAAATGGTCGAAAAGTTGTACTTCACTTCAAAGAAATGAAGCCAGGTATGCTTCAATCAGGTAACGGTTACTTCCTTGAAAGTGCAGAACCATACCACTACTTGAAAGATGTTCCATTTGAGAAACTTTTATCTGATGATAAAGTTCGTAAGCAACCACTATTCTTTGGCCCTTACAAGGTTCAAAAGGTTGTTCGTGGCCAATCAGTTACTTATGTACCAAACGAATATTACTGGCGTGGTAAGCCAAACTTAGACAAGATTACTATGGAAGTAATCGGAACTAACTCTGTTTCTCAAGCTATTAAGAGTCATAAGTTTGATATTACTGGTGTACTTAACTCTCAATGGAACAATGTTAAGGATACTAAGAATGTTAACTTCATTGGTAAGATTCCTCTATCTTACAACTACTTAGGCTTTAAGGTAGGTAAGTTTGACAAGAAGACTGGTAAGAACGTTGAAGATAAGAACGCTAAGATGAACAATGTTTCATTACGTAAAGCGATGGCTTATGCAATGAACATTGATGCCGTTAACAAGCGCTACAGTAATGGCTTGACTTTCCGTATTAACACTTTAATCCCAGCACAATTCGGCGACTTCTCTGACAAGAGTATCAAGGGATACCCATACAACTTGAAGAAGGCTAATGAATTGTTAGACAAGGCTGGATACAAGAAGCGTAAGGGTGAAAAATACCGTCGTCAGCCAAATGGCAAGAAGTTAACTATTAACGTTGCCGTTCGTAATACACAACCAAATGCTGAAAAGATCTGGACTAACTACCTCCAACAATGGCAAAAGATTGGCTTAGATGCTAAATTTGTTGGTGGTCGTCCAATGGAATTCAACTCTTGGGTACAAGATGTTCAAGCAGATAGTCCTAAGATTGATGTCTTTGAAGGTGGTTGGAGCCTCTCATCTGAACCATCACCAATGGACCTTTACAGTGAAGGTGCTCCATACAACATGGCTCGTTTTGTTTCTCCAACTCAATCTAAGCTTCTTACTAACATTGATTCAACTAAGGCCTTCAACCACAAGTACCGTGTACAAGCGTTTGATAAGTGGCAACAATGGATGTATGACAATGCCTATGTTGTACCTACCACAAACAGTTGGTCAGTAACTGCAGTTAACAACAAGGTAACTGGCTGGTCACTTAAGCCATCAGCAAACTCATGGTACGATGTTGGCTTTACAAAATAACTTAAAATTTTAATTTTCCATAATCCTCATATATCAACACAAATTACACAATTCTTAAATAATATTTCCTTAAATTAAATTTTCATAGTTATATTCCTTCAGAAGACTCTACTTTTATAAAGCAGAGTCTTCTTTTTGTATAGGCAACGATAGAATGGCTATTTTTTATAATAATTGTTGTAAGATAGTAGTTGATAAAAAGTAAGGAGGAACTGACTTTGACTGCAAAGTTACCAACTCAGATTGAGGTGCGTGGGGGACGTGTTCATAATCTGAAAAATATTGATGTTAATATCCCACTTCATAAATTTGTTGCAATCTCTGGTTTGTCAGGCTCAGGAAAATCTTCTTTAGCCATGGGTATCTTATATGAAGAAGGCTCCAGAAGATATTTAGATGCCTTGTCTACTTATATGCGTAGACGAATCAAACAGGGAAATCAGGCAAATGTTACTAGCGTCAAGCATATTCCTTCAGCTTTAGCCTTAAGGCAGCGTCCAACTATTCCATCTGAACGCGCAACGGTTGGAACAATGAGCGAAACTTTTAATATTTTGCGGTTGATCTTTTCTAGATTAGGCTCGCCTGTTTGCCCTAATGGTCACCGTTTAAAGCCAAGTCTAGAAATTGCAGAAGCAATGGCAAAGTCAGGTGAAGAAATGGGTCAACTTACTTGTCCAGTTTGCGGTGTTAAGTTTTATGTGCCAAGTGCTGAGCAATTTGCCTTTAATTCTGATGGAGCTTGTGAAGAATGTGGCGGGACAGGAAAAGTACGTCAATTGGATGATAGTAAGTTGATTGCTGATCCTAGTCTTTCTATTAAAGATGGAGCAGTTGCTTCGTGGTCGCTACCTGGTAGAAACTTTATGCCCAATGTAGCAGAACATGCGGGGGTTAGGATTGACATTCCCTATAAGGATTTAACTGATAAAGAAAAAGATTTTGTTCTTAATGGTCCTGAAAAGAAGTATAAAATGGACTTTTTATCAGGAACGGGGAGAGTTTTTCATGATTTTAATGCCCTTTATGAAAATGCTCACCAAGCTGTTTTACGTTCTGCCAAAACTAGTAAGAGCGAACGTGCGCAAAAGCGGATTTCAGAATTTTTCTCATATCAGACTTGTCCTGTGTGTCATGGTTCAAGATTAAAGCCAGGATTATTGAAGCAATTAGTAGGTAGTTTAAATATTAACGAAGTAGCTGAAATGCCGTTAGGTGATTTGATTGCTTGGAAAGATCAAGTGCTTAAGAGTTTACCAGCTGAGATGCATAAAATGGCCAGCGCCTTATTCACAGAGTTTGTGGAGAACTTGCAACCACTACTTGATTTAGGCTTAGATTATTTAACAATGGCTCGAAATGGTAACACCTTATCCACAGGTGAATTACAGCGAATTCAGTTAGCACGAACGTTGAGAACAGAAACAACTGGCGTCTTATATGTCTTAGATGAACCTTCAATTGGGCTACATCCTGCTAATGTTGATGGCTTAATTAAGGTCTTGCATAAATTAGTAGCACAAGGAAATTCACTAGTAGTTGTGGATCACAATGTGGATATTATTAAAGCAGCTGATGAAATAATTGAGATTGGACCAGGATCAGGTGAACAAGGCGGTGAAATTCTGGATCAAGGTAGCGTTGATCAAATAAAAAAAGACAAGCACTCTTTAATTAGACCTTATCTTGATGGAACTGCTGAATTAATGGCGAGAAAGCGAGCAGAAAAAGTTAACTCTGTAAAAATTTCATTTAATGTGGATCATTATTTTAATCTGCAAGATGTTCATGCGAATATTCCTGTTAATCAATTAACTGCTGTGACTGGATTTTCTGGAGCAGGTAAGACAAGTTTAATTCTAGATAGTTTAGTTCCAGCAATTCAAGCACAAGCAAAAGGTGAAAATTTACCTAAACAAGTTAAGAACTTTGAATCGCCAATTAATCAAGTAGTTAGCGTTGATGCTTCACCAATTGGTAAAAGTACCAGGTCAACTGTTGCTACATATACTTCAATTATGGATAATTTACGTAAATTATTTGCTCGGCAGCCTCTTGCAAAAGACAAGCATTATACGCCAACTTACTTTTCTTATAATAATAAACAGGGAGCTTGTCCAATTTGTGGTGGAACTGGAATTGTAACTTTAGATATTCAATTTTTACCTGATATGCAGCAGATTTGTCCGATCTGTGAGGGTAATCGCTATAATCCGGAAGTTCAAAAAGTAAAGTGGAACGGCTACTCAATTGTTGATATTTTAAATTTAGATATTAATGAAGCAATTCCTGTTTTTAAGAAAGAACCTAAAATTGAGCGTGACTTACTTTTACTAAAAGAAGTTGGACTAGATTATCTTCATTTAGGTGAAAGTACACCAACTTTATCTGGTGGAGAGGCACAGCGTTTGAAGTTAGTGACACATTTAAGTCATAAACAGGACGATACTTTATTTGTATTTGATGAGCCTACAATTGGATTACATCCGCTTGATGTGAAAGTTTTAGTTCAAGTAATGCAGAAATTGCTAGATCAAGGGGCAACTATTATTACGATTACGCACGATCTAAATATGATAGTTAATGCAGATAATATTCTTGATTTAGGGCCACGTGGCGGAAAAAATGGTGGAAAAGTCGTTGCTGCAGGACAAACACAAGATTTGATTAACCATCCCGTGAGTTTAACAACAGAATACCTTGCTAATTATTGGCGGCAGTTTAAAAAATAGAGCCTTAGGTTAAGCAAGAAGAAAAGCGAATGTTTTATAATTTATATGAAGAGAAAAAGTAGAAAGTGCGGAAGATCATGAAAGAAAAAGAACAAAGTACAGTTGTGGGACAGCTGTTGATCTTAAATATATTTGCAATCCTCGCAGGTTACTATTTTATTACTACCATTGATGAATTTGTTAAACAACGTGAATGGTGGTATGACTTACTAGTTTTACTAATCGTAATTTGTGAAGTTGTCTATAACTGGATTCAGTTGATGAAGGTTAAGGATAAAATTAAAAAGATGTCTTTGACTTTATCGATAATAACTTTAAGTGCATTTTTAAGTGGAACATACTTTAGCGAAATTTGGAATAAGATTCAAAAAGGCAGTGGTTATCGGAATACGATGATTTTAGCCATCTTTTGGGTGTGCTTGTTGATAATTTGGAATATAGTCTTGTGGAAGAGATATAAAAAGAATAATTAAGGTAGAAAACATAATTGTCTAGTTGATAATTATGTTTTTTATTTTGGGATGGTTTAAGAATGAAGATAACTTTTGATAGTAAATGTTTTTTTATGGTAACTAAAAATAAGTCAAGACTAATACTAAACAAACTTAGGTGTTAAAATGTAAGTGTGTTATTTATTACAGCTAGTATTTATTAGGAGATAGTAATCGATGAACAATAGAAAATATATAAAAAATAGTGCTAATGCAAGACAACGTTTTAGCATTCGTAAACTTACAATCAGTACAGCTTCTGTTTTATTGGGAACAGTTTTTTATTTAGGAACAAGTGAAACGACAGCTCAAGCTGCAAGCGCTGATAGTGCAGAGAAAGAAGTGCAGACTGTAGCTACTTCCCCAATTGTAAAAAATGAGGCTACAACAGTTAAAAGTTCAGCAGATACAAATGCTAAAACTCAGGTAGTTCACCAAAAAACTGCTGAATTAGCAAAGACAGATGTAGAAAATAAAACAGATAAATCTACTGTTCAAGCTACGGAGGTTAATGTAGATAAAAAAGACGATAAACCAGTAGCAACTAAGGATGTAAATTCTGCTGAAAAGGTACGGCAAAATACTCAAACTTTAGATACCTTAAAAGCAGTTCCAACTAACACGGCTGAACTTAATGAAAGTAAGGCAGAAAATACGTATACTGACTTTACTGTAGACAAGGATAAAATTGATACTGAAGATTCAGTAACATTCAATTTTAGTACTAATGAAGCAAAAGTTGGAGACGTTTATAAGATTGTTATCCCCGAAACAACCACGGATGGATTTGACGGCACGACTAAAGATGGTGAGTCTGCTGATAAAAAAACTGCTACTATAGATTCAGTAGATTTTGGTCAATTTGATAGTAGCTATGGAACAGCAACTAAAACTTATGATGCAGATAAAAAACAATGGGTAATTACTGATACATTTACGCATGATAATACTAGTAGTCAGCCAATTATTTTAACTACTTCAAATCATTTTAGAGATGACAAACTCCATTCAACCGGTACGTTCACACGCCAAGCATTTTTATATAAGAATGATCATCTATTAAAGACCGTCGAATTTAAACAGACTGTAACAGATTCCGTTTATTTATATTGGGAACAGGGAGGAGATTCTAAAAATTCCCTTTATACGACAAAAGGAAATAAGGTAAATGTAGATTCTAATGAAAATTATCCTTTATTAGCTAATACAGACTATGAATGGCATTTAAATATAAGTAACTTTAACGAAAATTTCAATTATGGTACGACTTTAGAAATTCCAATGCCAGAAAATTTTGTTTTAAATACTGATGCTACAAATAAAGCTAATAATTCAGGTCTATCTGCATATAATGCTAGCTTTAGTCAAGATGGTACAGTAGTAAAACTTACGTTACCACAATTAAGTGAAGCTCAACTAAGCAGGGCATCAAATATTTATAGTGCAGTTAAAATTATTGGTCAGTTTAAAATGGATGTTCCAAGAGGAAATACGCAATTATCCAATTCGAATCAACCAACAATAACTCAGCAGACTAATGCTGTAGGGGATAAATCTAGTAGTTCCATAAATCCGGTTACAGTAACTATTTTAGGAAAAGATCACGGATTAGATAGTTTGCCAATTGGAGATATATTTACTGCAACTATTGACCCGGATAGATATGAGTTTAAGAGCGATGGCAGTATTGATGACAGTAAGCCAGTTACTCCAATGGAAGATACACGTAACCATAATTTAAATAGTTCTATTTCTGCAAGAAACACAACGGCCTATAATTTAAAAAACGTAGTAATGACTGTTAATATTCCAGATGGAATGAATATAAGTGGTTTATCAGTTCCTTCAAACACTAATGGATTTAAATATACTTTTACACTCGCTGATGGAACAACTGAAACGGGTTCAGTTGATGTCAACAATCAATCTACAATTTTAAAAGATAATGCGGGCAAGTTGATTAAGAAAGTTGTTCTGACTTTTGACGAACTTAATGCTTTTGAATCTACTCCTAATTTTGGCCTAAATGGTGTATTGGCTAAAACTTATGCAGATGGCAGTGAGGTTAAAGTAGGTAATAATTTACATACTGACTTGTATGTGACTGCTGATGGTATTAATAATTCAAGTGCCCCAGCTCTCTTTACTCAAAATCAAATTATTGTTGAAAAAATTCCAGTTAGGCCCGAGGTTCACTATAATACCATCACGGCTTCTGGAAGACAGGATAATAAAGTTCCTGGAGCATCAGAAGCTGGTCGTATTTCTTCTTATATTTCTGACTTATTAAACAAGCCTGAAAAATTGACTTATTATGCTGTGTTACCAACTAATGCAGTTTTATCAAGCATTAATAAAACTGCATTACCTAGAGATGTAAAGATAACTAGCTTTAAAGTAAATGGCCGTACAGTTGTTAAAATTTCTGGTGAATTTACTGCAACTAATCAAAATTGGGAGCTAGTCTTAAATAATTCAAACTTAATTACGCACCTTAACTTATCAAGTGATTTGCAAGTTTACTTAGCATTACCAGAAGGCGAAAAGTTAAGTAATACTTCTTATCGTGTTACTGATCAATCTTTACTACCATTTGTTGAAAATTCTGAAAATGCTTATCGCTTAACCACAAGTAACTGGGATGTTATTGCAGCAACAGGAACTTACTCTAAGAGTCTGGCTCAAGGTAACCAAGATATTGATTTATTATTTAAAGGACAATCAGATGATAAAGGTTCATGGAATATGACCTTTTCTAATGTGTTGGTTAACTCAGAAGACAAAGATACTTACAATGCTGTAGTGGTTTCACATGTACCTGGAACTGATGATGGCAAGTCTCAATTTGATTTTAAGCTAAAGGATGCAAATTCAGTTCAAGTAGTAAATACCGCCACGGGAGATATTATTGAGTCAGGTATAGAAAAATATTATTCTACTGAAAATATTAATTTGAATAGTATTAAGTGGGATGATCCTAGCTTGAAGTCACATTTTGTAACAGCTGATAAAGTAACTGATTGGGCAAAGATTAAGACAGTACTAACAACGATTTCTGTTGTTCCTGCTAATAGTACTTATGGCGTTACTCTAAATGGTTATGATCCAACTTTTGAAAAAGATCTGAATAAGACTGCTTATGGATCTTCTGTTGCCTGGACGGATTTACTTAAGCCAATTGTTATTAACGCAGGAGATAAAAATTCAGCTTCTGTAACTATTTCTGGGCAATCAACAATTAACTTTAAACTTCATTTTAATGATGGTAGTCAAGCAGATATTTTAGTGCCAGATATAAATCATACTTATAAAGATGGCGTTGATACTGTCAATAAGTCTGACTTTATTAAGGCAACTAAAAATAGTGACTATGATAATGCTGTTAACAATAAGGATTATTCCCTAATTCCTAAAGCTGTACTTGACGCCATTCCTAATGGTTATGTATTAGATGTTGAATCTGGCGCTAAGATTGAAAACTCTGATACTAAATATCCTAATGGAATGAAAAATGGAACTGCTGAATTTGGTAAGACATCAATGTATTACTTTGATGGCGATACCGTCGTTTATAACTTGATTAAAGCTAATAGTTTTACTAAAAAAATAATTGTTAAAAGAAATGTTAAATTTGAAAATATTGATAAACCTGGTGTAGCTTTAAAACCAGATTACAATAAAAAACTAGATCCTATAGAAGTCTCTGGATTATATAATCCTTTAACTGGCAGAATAATTAGTATTGCCGATTTTTCAAGTAAGACATCGAGCTTAGATTTAAAAGAATATAGTTTCCCAGATGAAATTAATGGGCTAATTTATCAGTCTGCCAACGCTACTGTTAGTTATAATCAAAATCAAGAACACGTTATACCTAAAGTTTCTGGAAGTTTAATAGGCTCATATGTACGTGTTAGAGGAATAGGTACAGGTAAATTTGATACTAAAGGAAAAGCATATAATATTAATGATCCATATAATATTAAAGAATTAAGTGCTGCAAAAGTAGATGATAATACAATTGAATTCGATCAAAATATTTTGATTCAGTATGGAAGTAACCATGCTAACTTAGTATTGATTGGACAAGCGCTTGGAAAAACAAATCAGCTATTAGATTCTTCTATTGGAAATGATAAAGACAAAATCACTTTCAAATATACCGATAAACAACTACAGCGTGATGGCTATACTTATAAGATTTATTACGCTGAAGATGGTAGTAGTTTGGCTTCTTTAGCAGCCAGTGCAATTGGTTCGGTAATAAATGGTGAGGATGCAGTTCATGCTATTAATCAATCTTGGCTAATAAATTATGCGACACAAAATAGCTTTCCTGCTTATGATAGTTTAGCAGATGCCTTGAAGGCTAATAACCAATATGATTCAAGTGCTGATGGTAATGTCGTATCAGATTATACTCAGAATTTCTTTGTAGTTTATACGCCCGTGCAACAAGAAAAACAAAACTTTTATATAATTAGTGACAATGATCCATATAGAAGAGATCCGATAACTAAGCAATTTGCATTGCCTGAAACTACTCAAGATGCAGATAAATCTGGAACAGATTACTTTAAGATACAGGGAAATAAGGGGAGTGAAGTGATCCCGTATAATGAATCTGGTGGAGCAAGGTATAACTCCTTATATAATCAGGGGTCTGCAACTAATTATAGTCAAGGACAGTATGATTATGATGCAAATGGTAATCTGATCAAACATAATCCAGGTATACCTTCAGATGATTCTAATCCGTATTTAAGTGGACTAATGGTTTATCAACGGACCGGTTACTATATTGATGAAGCAATATATGAATATAAAGATTCTCAAGGTAAAAAACATCAAATTAAGTTTAATGTAGAATTAACCAAAAATTTTGATCTAAGCCAAGCTGGTAATGTGTCATATTCTAGTGATAATGGCTTATTACCTATCTTGAACTATTTAACAAGTGGTCCATCAAATAGTGGTAAAAAGTGCTACTTGATGCCAGAAAGTTATACTTCAGATACAACTCCTTATAAAATTAAAATTTCTGGTAGTGAAGATTGGAAAGTAAAAGACGATGAATCAGGAGTCAGCTATGTAGATATACCCGCGGATGAAATATGGACCTTTGATAATACTGACTACGATTCTAGTAAAATGCAAGATCCTAGTCCTCAAATTCTACACTTACATTATGCTCCGACTCCGTTGTCAGAAGATGGTAGTGTAGCTAAGGTACAAATTCACTACGTAGATGTTACGGGAGTAGATCATTTAAATCCGGAAAATCAAGGAATTACTTATAAGCTAAATCCATCAACAAGTAAGTATGGAGCTTATATGGGGAATGAACTGGAATTAGATAACCAGGGCAATCCTCCATCAATATTTAATATTGCTAATGTTGATCAAAGCTATGATAATACCAATAAAGATAATGAAATTGTTTCAAAATTGGCTAAAGAAGGATATGTTGTTGTTCAACGTGATAAACAAACCCGTGGTAAGCAACAATTTAATATCTTTGATAGCGATCAAGGAAATGGATCATATGATAGTAATGATGCCGGAATGAGATATAGCGGCTATCTATGGGCAACTTTAAACTACTATGTTTTCCTCAAAAAGCAGGCGCAATATCCAGCAAATTATCAGGTTCTCTTAGAAAATGATAATGGCACGGTTGAAAAAGAATTAGTTGGCTTAACTGAATTAGGAATAGGTGGCCAGGATGAGGATATTGCCACTAGTTTTGCAGATCCAACTGGACATAGTTTAGAAACACTTGAACAAAAGTATCAAAGTATTATTGATACTTTGAAGAAAAATCCTAAGTATAAAAACTATGATTTTGTTCTAGAACCAACAGATAATAAAAAATTAAAAGTAACAGATAAAATTAACGGTAACTTTAGTGATACTGAATCTAAGTTATTTACTATTTATGCTACCTATAAGAAAGGTAAAGTAACTGTTCACTACATTGACGTAAATGGTTCTGCTAAGACTAAAGATTTCAATCCAAGCGATGGTACAGAGATTTCTGATACTGCCCAGAATTTAACCGATAAAAATTATGGTGATAGTTACAGTAACAAGCTTTGGGATTATGCACAGAATAATTATATTTTGGCAGCAGATGTTCCTAATGCAGCAACAAGTGGTATAATTTCTGCACCAAATAAGGATGTTTATGTATATTTAAAACATGCTACAACCACTACTGTTCAACACGCTACTCTACATGAAAATATTAAGTATCAATATAAAGATGGTTCTAAAGTTGCAAATGATTATGACCGTACAATTAAATATTCACGTACAAAAACTCATGATTTAGTGACAAATAATGATAGTGAGTGGAGTGCATGGAAACCAGTCATTAATCAAAAAGATACTAATTTTGAAACTGTGACTTCACCATTAATTAATGGGTATACTGCTGACAAGAAAGAAATTACTGCTCCAGTTCCAGTTGATAGTGATTTTGAAAATGAAAAAACTCATAATTATAACTATGTTGTGACCTACAGTCCTGACAATCAAAAGATCATAGTCAACTATATTGACGATACGACAGGTAAGACTTTATCTACTAAAGATCTTAATGGTAAATCCGATGAAAAATCAGATTATACGACTAAAGATTCAATTGCAGAGTATGAAAAGCAACATTATGATTTAGTTTCTGATGAAACAAATGGAAGTGAATTGGTCTTCGATCATGATGACAAAGTAGACCAAGTCTACAATGTACACTTCACCCATCATATGACTTCGATTAATGATACGAAGAAAATTAATGAAACGATTCATTATGTTTATAAAGATGGTACAAAAGCTCATGATGATATTAATGGTCAGCCAGTAATTTTCACTCGTGATGGGCAACGTGATGAAGTAACTAATAAGGAACACTGGAATGATTGGAAATCTGAAAAAGATAGTTTTGATGAAGTTAATTCTCCAAAAATTGCAGGTTACACACCAGATTTTGCCACTATAGAAAAGATTACGGTAAAACCAGAAGATTCAGATGTCGTTAAAACAGTAACTTACAAAGCAAATCCGCAAAAAATCATAGTCAACTATATTGACGATACGACAGGTAAGACTTTATCTACTAAAGAGCTTAATGGTAAATCCGATGAAAAATCAGACTATACGACTAAAGATTCAATTGCAGAGTATGAAAAGCAACATTATGATTTAGTTTCTGACGATACAAATGGAAATGAATTGCTCTTTGATCATGATGACGACGTGGACCAGGTTTACAACGTTCATTTGACTCATCATATGACTTCGATTAATGATACGAAGACGATTAACGAAACTATTCATTATATTTATGAAGATGGCAAAACTGTAAGTCCTGATGTAGTTGGTACACCCGTAGTCTTCACCCATGATGGAGAACGTGATGAAGTAACTAATAAGGAACACTGGAACGATTGGAAATCTGAAAAAGATAGCTTTGATGCAGTAAAATCACCAGAAGTAGCTGGATATACACCTGATATTGATACTGTTCCTGAAATAAAGGTAGAACCAACTGACTCTGATATTGATAGAACAGTAACGTACAAAGCTGATGAACAAAAAGCTAAATTGAGATTTTACGATGATACTGATCATAAATTTATCGAGTTAGCACCTGATATTAATACAACTGGCCAGAGCAATGGAAATATTAGTTTCAATGTTCCTTATGACTTTTCAAATTACAGTTTCATCGAAGTTGATAGTAGTAATGATCCAGCGGATAAATCTAACAAATTAAATGGAGATACTTTAGATAAAGTAAACTATGGTAATTTTGATAAGGATAAAAATACTGATCAAATTTTTATAGCTCACTTTACTCACAAGACCGCACCAGTTAAGGATACGAAGACAGTAACTGAAACAGTTCATTATGTTTATGAAGATGGTACAAAAGCTCATGACGATGTACAAAAAGAAGTAACATTCACTAAGACAGGAACTAAGGATTTAGTAACAGGTGAAGAAAAGAGCAATTGGAGTAAATCAAAAGAATTTGAAGAAGTAGTTTCTCCAGAAATTGCAGGCTATACACCAGATCAAGAAAAGATCGATTCTGTCACAGTTTCACATGATTCAAAAGATATTGTTAGGATAGTGACTTATAAGGCAAATCCGCAAAAGATCACAGTAAACTATGTCGATGATACAACAGGTAAGACTTTAGCTACCAAGGAGCTTAATGGTAAATCTGATGAAAAGTCAGGCTATACAACTGGTGATTCAATTGCTAATTATGAAAAGCAACATTATGATTTAGTTTCTGATGAAACAAATGGAAGTGAATTGATCTTTGATCACGATGATAAGGTAGACCAAGTTTACAATGTACATTTGATCCATCATCTGTCTTCGATTAGTGATACAAAGACGATTAATGAAACGATTCATTACGTTTATGAAGATGGCAAGACTGCAAGACCTGATGTAATTGGTACTCCAGTAGTTTTCACTCGTGATGGAGAACGTGATGAAGTAACTAATGAAGATATGTGGAACGATTGGACGACTAAAAAGGATAGTTTTGATAAGGTTCAATCTCCAGAAATAGTGGGATATATACCTAATGTTGATGCTGTTCCTGAAATAAAGGTAAAACCAACTGACTCTGATATTGATAGAACAGTAACGTACAAAGCTGATGAACAAAAAGCTAAATTGAGATTCTACGATGATACTGATCATAAATTTATTGAATTAGCGCCAGATATTAATACTCTAGGTAAGAGCAATGAAAATATCAGTTTCAATGTTCCATATAATTTATCAAACTATAGTTTTATTGAGGTTGATAGCAGCAATGATCCAGCAAATAAATCTGATAAGTTGAATGGTGATAGTTTAGATAATGTAAATTATGGCAGATTTGATACGGATAAGAATGCAGATCAAGTATTTATTGCTCACTTTACTCACAAGACTGTACCAGTTAAGGATACAAAGGCAGTAACTGAAATAGTTCACTATTTATATGAAGATGGCGCAAAAGCTCATGATGATGTTCAAAAGCAAGTAATATTCACTAAGACTGGGAGCAAAGACTTAGTAACTGGTAAAGAAAAGAGCAGTTGGAGCGGTCCACAGGTATTTAATGAAGTGTTCTCTCCAGAAATTACAGGTTACACACCAGATCAAGGAAAGATTAATTCTATGGCTGTTTCAAAAGATTCGAAGGATATTGAACGTACAGTAATTTATAAAGCTAAACCTGTAGAACCGACAACACCGGACAAGCCAACACAACCAAGTAAGCCAACAAAGCCGGAAGAACAAACAATACCTAACAAGCCAAATCAATCGAATGAAACAGAATCATCTAAGACTGTTACGCAAATTAATAAGTTAAACAACTCCAAGAATGTTGAAGCTTCAAACACTTCTACAAGCTTAACTCATACAACTTATGCAGTTGGAACTTCAAGAAATGTCACATCAGCTAAGCAAATTAATCGTGCTAGAACAACACTACCGCAAACTGGTAGTCAAAAGACAGATTTATCATTAGCAGGATTAGCATTAGCTTCTGTCGGAGCAATAATTGGACTAATTGGTGGTAAAGAAAGGAAGAGAAGAAAAAGATAAAAATTAAATAAATACGAAAAAAGATGCATTTTTACTGTTTGAAGCAGTAATATGCATCTTTTTTGTCCTATTTTTCAAAAATAATTATTCTACAACGTTTCTTTCAAATGGATCATCAGAAATACCCTTTTCTAAAATATCTCTTGACCATTGTTTAGCAGAAAATAGAGAATGGTCGCGGTAATTCCCACAAGATTCAATAGTAGTGCCAGGAACATCCTCCCATTGAATATTATCGCGAATTTCTTCAAGTGCTTCCTTAAGAGCCTTAGCAACATCTGTAGTTGATGGGGTACCCCAAACTAAGAGATGAAAGCCCGTTCGGCAACCAAATGGTGAACAATCAATGTAGCCGTCAATGCGATCACGCAATAATCCAGCTAACAAGTGCTCGATAGTATGTAAACCTCCAGTAGGGATGGCATTTTCATTTGGCTGAACTAAGCGAAGATCAAAATTACTAATCTTGTCACCTTTTTTACCTTCTTCAACAGTAATTAGGCGAACATAAGGTGCCTTAACTTTAGTGTGATCTAATTCAAAACTTTCAACTTTACCCATAATAAATTTCCTCCTTATAAAAATATCTTTTATTTCCAAATTTTGTTAGCAGTATCAACGACTAATTTTATCTTTTTCCATTGATCAGCTTCGCTGAGAATATTACCTTCTTCTGTTGAGGCAAAGCCGCATTGTGTACTAAGCGCGAGGTTAGACAATGGAACTAATTTAGCTGCTTCATTAACTCTTTGAATAATTGCAGCAGGATTTTCTAACTGTCCATCTTTTGATGTAATTAATCCTAAAACAATTGTGACATCATCCCGGTTGTTCCAGATTGTTTTAATTGGAGCAAAATCTCCAGCACGGTCATTGTCGTATTCTAAGAAAAAGCGATCATAATTTAATTGCGCCAAATACTTAGCAATTGGTTCATATCCGCCTGAAAAAAGAAACGTAGATTTAAAATTACCACGACAGATATGTGTAGCAACAGTCAGATCATCTGGTAGATTTTCTAGTGACTTATTAATTACATACACCGAATCTTCCGCTAATTGAATATATTTTTCATGTTCCTTAGGATAATTTTTGGATTCGTTCAATTTACTGATTAAAAAAGCCCAAGTTGTATCATCAATTTGAAGATAGCGACAACCTAAGTCGTAAAAATGCTTGATTGTTTCATGGTACGCTTTAGCCAGATCATCAAGATAAGCTCGTTTATTATTATAAAAATTAGGCCAATTATCTGATCGGTTATCTCTAAAAAGCAGTGTAGGGGATGGGATAGTTTGTTTAGGAGTCACATTAGTATGCTCTTTAACAAACTCAAACGCTTTAAAGAATGGATGCTCGGGATTATAAGCTACTTTGCCAGCTAATTCTGCATTATCTGTTCTAGTTTTAGCGCCATGGAACTTGTAGCTTTCGTGATAATCGTATTTTTTAACGCCAGTTAAGCCCCATAAAAAATCAAGATGCCACCAACTGCGACGAAATTCGCCATCAGTTACAGCTTTTAAGCCTAAGTTTTCTTCTGTATGAATTAACTTTTCAATTTCTTGGTTTTCTACTTGAGTTAGTTCAGCTTGCGAAATATCTCCGTGATTAAATTTATCTCTAGCCTGTTTTAATTCTTCCGGTCTTAAAAAACTACCAACAATGTCAAAATGTGCTAATTCTGTCATAGTAATCTACCTCTTAATTTTAACTAAATTTTTCACTTAAATGTTTTTTGAGGATCCACTAACAAGAGGGATCATATTTAAGTAGCGCATTCGATTAAATACCCGTTCGTTAAAAATAATATTCTTATTTTTCATAATGATCCCTCCTTTGACAAAAAATAAATCGGCAAAAGAAAAAGCGTCCTTAGTATAGCTATTACACTACACTAGGGACGCTTAATACGTGTTACCACCCTATATTCAAACCAATTTCACAATCAGTTCCTTAATAAGTACTCCAAAATATGGAAGACTCAGACGTGATAACGTACGTCAATCGTAAATTGCTTACTTTAAATAGCTCGCATTTTAATTTAGCTCCAAGACCATCTTCTTCACTCTAGCAACATCGGCTTACACCTGTTCCGACTCTCTGTGAGATGCATTAAGTGCTTACTCATCTTTTCTAAGCTTTAATTAATTTTGTTGTCATAATACTACAATGACTAAATAATAATGTCAAGAATATTTATAAAAATTATTCAATTTCAGTATCTACATCATCTTTTTGATTATTAAAGATATTCCAATCTAATTCACCAGTACGCTTAGCAGTAATTACACCAGCGACCATCGAATCATTAACATTAAGAGCAGTTCTTGCCATGTCAACGATTGGGTCAATAGCAATTAAAACTCCAAGTACTGTAACTGGCAGGTTAAGTGCTCCAAGTACCATTAAAGTAGTAAATGTTGCACCGCCACCAACACCGGCAACGCCGAAACTTGAAATAACATCAATTACAACTAAGGTTAAGACAAATTGCCATGAGAAAATATTAACTCCAACAAGGGGAGCAGTAATTGCTGCAACCATCGATGGGTAAATACCAGCACATCCATTTTGACCAATAGTTAAACCAAAGCTAGCGGCGAAATCGGCAATTGTGTCGCTAACGCCCATTGATTCACGTTGGGTACGAACATTAAATGGCAAACTACCACCACTAGTTCTGGAAGTGAAGGCAAAAACTAAAACTGGCCACGCCTTCTTAAAGTAAGTAATAGGATTAATTCCATTAATTAAAAGTAAAACAGCGTGAACAATAAACATAACTATTATTGCAACATAAGCGGCAACGATGAAGACCAATAATTTGCTCATTGTTGCGAAACTGTTAGTTGCAGTAGTTCTAGCAATTAGAGCAAAGATTCCGTATGGAGTGAGTTCGAGTACAATTTTAACTATCCGCATGATAACTGCACGTAATGCTTGAATACCACGTGCAAAGGTAGCAGCGACTTCAGCTTTTTCTTTCTTAATTTGTAAGAATGCAATTCCGACAAAGATAGAGAAAACTACAACTGCAATTGTACTAGTTGAACGCATTCCTGCAAAGTCGGCAAAAATATTTTGCGGGAAAAACGAAGTAATTTGTTGCGGTAAAGTTAGGCCTTTCAATTGTTCTTGATGGTCCTTAATTGCACTAAGAGCAGTTGAAGAAGCAGTCATTCCCTTAGCAAAGCCAGCTCCGCCTAAATTAAAAATTGCAACACTGCTAAAGCCCAGGAATGAAGCAACTGCAGTAGTTCCTAGCAAGATAGCTAAGACACTTGTAGCAATTTTTCGGATTTTAGTAGTCATTTTTAATTGCGTAAAGGCACCAACTAATGAAACAAAGATTAGTGGGATAACCAACATTTGTAATAAGGAGACATACCCATCTCCAACAATTGAAATCCAATCAATACTATTTTTTACAATCTCGTTTTTGGCACCAAACATTAATTGAATAGAAACTCCAAAGACGATTCCAACGACTAATGAGAGAAATACTAGCTTGGTAAATCCCCAATTCTTTTTATGTAAGTAAGCCATGCCAGCTAGAATAGCGACGGCTACTAAAACAATGAGAGTAGTTTGCAATTTATTCAACCCCGATTCTAAGCAAACAAAAAAGAGCCATTGGCCTAGTGCCAACAGCTCTTGAGAAAAATCATAGTTATAACTTTGAAAAGCTAGTTTCTAACTAGAGAAATTCCTGAAGTGAACTAATGACTGTACGCCAAATAATTGCCAAATTTTTTGACAATTACAACAACAAGAATTTGCTTGACGTACATTAAACATAATCATTAGCTCCTTTCTTACTTTTCACAAGTTATAATATCTTATAACTTACTTTTAGTCAACAATTAATCTTAAAAAAATAATATTCCATAAATATATATTATGCTAAAACAGTATATAAAATATTGTATATAAACATTGAAAGCTCTTTCTTTAGTAGGTATAATCAACTTGAGAGTAAATAAGTTTTATGAGGTGAAGTAAAATGGCAGAACCTAAATGGTTAAAAGATTTAAAAGAAGAAGATTATCTTAAAGAAGATTTTGATGCGACTGGTAAATCACGCTACACTGTTGAAGGTATAGACAAAAATGATCCAGAGTGGTTAGATAAGGCAGCTAAGAAAGTTAATGCAGCTGAAGGTGATGACTATGTAAAGCTGGATGCTGGTCTTCTTACGGTTAATCAAATTAATTGGATGCTCCGTCGTACGTTTGGCGAATTGACTTATGTTGATGATAATAACCAATTTTTATGGTATAACAAGCCAACTGATCCAAATAAAAAGATGCTTGCTGGTCGTACTCCAGACCAAGTTGGTGATACTATGGGAGCAGTTCACCCTCATATTCGTAATGTTATTCCTGAAGCTAAGAAAGTTATCTATGCTTTAAGAAATAAGGTAGATGGACACGATGAAGTTAAGATGCCAGTGCCAAATGGTAATCGTCATAAGTTGATTTTGCATGATTATAAGCGAATTGAAGACGAAGATGGTAACTATATGGGAACTTATGAATGGGTACAAGATATTTATCCATTTGTAAAATATTTCTGTGAAACTACTGGTCAAAAGCTGGTAGATGATCCTGACGCAACCACTGGCGCAACTTATAAGAAAGATGAAGTTGATACTGCAACTAGTGCGTCTAAGTACGAAGAACACGTAGAAGAAAAGAAAGAAGCAAAACCTGATACTAACTCTGGTGCTTCGGAATATTAGTTGAATAATTTTTAGATTTTAAAAAGCCTACTTTTTTGAAGTAGGCTTTTTCTTTTGCTTGTATGTAGATAAGGAGTAACTGCTAAAGGGATGTCTATTAACTAATTAGTATGATGAAATATCACATCAATGGTAAATACCAATTGATAAAATTTGTATTGTTAAACAGTATTGATACGTAATGTTTTTAATTAAACTGATGGATGAAATATATTTCAGTATTTGACAAGAATTTTTGAACAAGTGAAATAGAATTCTTAAGTGCTGAAATCGCTTTCTTTAATAGACTGGGAGCGGTATAAATAATGTGTAAGCTAGCTGAGAGGAAAAACAAGGAAAAGTTTTTCGAGATATATCTTATAAAAGAGAATCACAAAAGGGAGTAGAAACTGTATGACTAAAGATAACCGTAAGTTTTCAGTTGTTATTGCTGGTGGTGGTAGTACATTTACACCAGGCTTTGTACTGAACTTATTACAGAATCAAGATAGATTTCCATTAAGAAAGTTAAAATTCTACGATAATGACGCAGAACGTCAAAAGAAAATTGGGGATGCAGTAGCAATTATTATGAAAGAAAGAGCTCCAGAAATTGAGTTCGAATATACTACTGATCCTAAGGAAGCATTTACTGATGTTGATTTCGTTATGGGTTCAATTCGTGTTGGTAAATACCACATGCGTAGTTTAGATGAGAAAATACCATTGAGATATGGAGTTAATGGACAAGAAACTACAGGACCCGGAGGAATGGCATACGGTCTTCGTTCTATTCCAGCAATTATTCAAATTATTGACTGGATGGAAGAATATTCACCTAATGCTTGGATGATTAATTATTCTAATACTATTGCCATTGTTGCTGAAGCATGTCGTCGACTTCGCCCACATTCAAAAGTTATTAATATTTGTGATATGCCAATTGATATCATGACAAGAATGGCACAAATTTGTGGCTTGAAAGATTATCATGACTTAGATTTCAACTATTACGGCTTAAACCACTTTGGTTGGTGGAAAGGTGTTTGGGACAAGAAGACTGGAAAAGATTTAATGCCAGAACTTAAGAAATACGTTTCAAAGAATGGTTACTGGGTAGGCGGTGATTTTGATAAGGATACTGAGCCTAGCTGGGAAGCAACTTTTAAGAAAGCAGCTGATTGCTATGCTTTGGAACCAAATACTTTACCAAACACTTACATGCAATATTATTACTATCCACAATATGAAGTTAAGCATGCAGATCCGCATCATACTCGTACTGATGAAATTCGTGAATATCGTCAAAAGATTGTATTTGGTGAGTGTGAACGAATCGTTAAAGAAGGTACTGCCGAAAATAATATGTGGGATCGTAACGCAACTCACTCAGAATATATTGTTGATATCTGTCATGCAATTGCTTATAACACCGGAGAAAAGTTCTTAGCAAATATTCCAAATAATGGTGCTATTTCAAATATGGATCCTGATTCAATCGTTGAAGTTCCTTGCTTGTTTACCTCACATGGCGTTGAACCAATGGCAACTGGTAAAGCTGGAATCTTCCAAAGAGGCTTGATGATGGAACAACAAACTTGTGAAAAACTAGTTGTTGATGCATACGAACAACACTCATATGAAAAGATGTGGGAAGCATTTGCACTTAATAAGACCGTTCCAGATGCACTTGTTGCTAAGAAGATACTTGACGATATGATTCCAGAAAACAAGCCTTACTGGCCAGAACTGAAATAGGAATTTAATAGATAAACGATTTATTAAAGGGGGACTTGTTAATGCTGTGGTTTAATAGGTCCTTCTTTTTGTGAGGTGAATGAATTATGATGCAGAAACTACAAAGATTTGGGGCGGCAATGTTCGTACCTGTCTTGCTTTTCTCGTTTGCCGGTATTGTGGTAGCTTTAGGAAGCTTATTTAACAATGCGACAATTTTTGGATCATTAGCTAATCCTACGACTGGTTGGTATAAAGTTTGGGATACAATTTCCGCTGGTGGTTGGACTGTATTTAATCAAGAATGTCTATTATTTGTTGTTGGATTGCCAATTGGACTAGCAAATAAATCACGCGGACGTGCTGCAATGGAAGCTCTTATTACTTACTTGACTTTCAACTATTTTGTTGGAGCTATGCTAAGTCATTGGGGTGCTTTCTTTGGAGTACCAAACTTTAATAAGATTCAAATTACTGCTAATGCGACTAACGGTGGTTTAACTGAAATTGCCGGTATTAAGACACTAGATACTAATATTGTCTTCTCCCTAATTATTGCTGGTATTGTTGTTTATCTCCATAATCATTACTTTGATAAGAAATTACCAGAATGGCTAGGTACTTTTCAGGGGTCAACTTATGTTTACTTCTTAGGGTTCTTTGTAATGATCCCAGTTGCATTTTTAACTTGTTTAATTTGGCCTAAAGTTCAATTAGGTATTAACAGTATGCAACACTTTATTGTAAGCAGTGGTTTTGTAGGAATTTGGATTTATTCATTTTTGAACCGTGTATTAATTCCTACCGGACTCCACCACTTAGTATATATTCCATTCCAGTTTGGACCAGCCGTGGTTGCTGGTGGACTTCAACCATATTGGTTAAAGCACTTAACAGAATATGCTGCAAGTACAAAACCTTTATCACAAATTGCTTCTGTAGAAGGATTTCAACTTTACGGTAATGAAAAAGTCTTCTTAGTACCATTTATTTGTTGGGCTTTCTATGCAACCGCTAAGAAGAATAAGAAGAAACAAACCTCAGCATTGCTTATCCCAGCTGCACTAACTTCTGTTTTTGCTGGTATTACTGAACCTATTGACTTTACTTACTTGTTTGCTGCCCCAGTACTCTGGATTGTATATTCAGTTATGGCTGCTACTATGAATACGGTTATGTGGTGTTTTGGTTTAAGAGGACTTATGTCAGATGGTGCAATTGGTATTGCGTCAATGAACTGGCTTCCACTTTGGGCAAATCACTGGCACATCTATGTAATGCAATTTATTGTCGGAATTGTATTCGGTCTTCTTACTTACTTTATTTTTAAGATAATGATTGAAAAATTTAACTACGTAACTCCAGGCCGTGAAGCTGATGATGAAGATGTTAAATTAATCAATAAGAAAGAATATAAAGAAAAGATGGCTCAACAAAAGGCGGCTCAACAAGCTACTGGTGTCGATGCTTCTGATCCATATATTGCTAGAGCACAAGCTTATCTAGAATTATTAGGTGGACCAAACAATATTGAAGAATTATCGTCATGTGCTACTAGATTACGTGTAACTGTAAAGGATCCAGATAAGTTGGGATCAGATGCTCAATTCAGAGCTAATAAAGCTGTTAATGTTGTTCACCATGGTAAAGCTATTCAAGTGATTGTTGGTCTTGATGTTGCGCAAGTCTTAGAAAGAATGCAAACATTAATTGAAAAAGCTGGTCAAAGTACAAAGGTAAGTCAAGAACAAGATCCAGAAGTTGAACAAGCTATTGGATTTATTGATCTACTTGGTGGTAGTGATAATATCAAGAAATTAATATCGTGCTCAACTAGAATTAGGGTTGAAGTCTATGATCTATCTAAAGTTGCAGATGATGCTCACTTTAAAGATTTAGGAGCTCATGAAGTTACTCGTAGAGACAATGAGATTGATATTGTTATTGGCTTAAATGCAGATAGTATTGTTGATAAAATGAAAGAAAATATGTAGTACTCCAAACGCTTTTTAGACTAGTCTTATGTTATTCTAGTAGTGTAATTATGATAGCATTTACATTACTGGGGAGATTAATGTAACAATGACTGACTTGAAAAGACGCGTTTGGGAAAAAAACGGAGAGTTAAGTGAATCTGAGAAAGAGATTGTTAGATTCTTATTTTCAAATTCAACATTATGTAGCCATTTGAGCTTAGCAAAACTAGCAAAAAAATTGTATGTTTCAGAATCTTCTATTTTTAGACTGTGCAAAAAAATAGGTTTATCAGGCTACAGTGAATTGCGGTTTGAATTATCAGATTTAACTCATGAAAAGAAAATGAATACGATTGATATTGCAACTGAAGTAGAAAATGCAAGTCAAGAGGTGCTGAATTACTATAACACGTTAGACTTAGAAAAGGTTTTTTCTGATATTGAGCGCGCAAATACGATTTATTTATATTCAACAGGTTGGTCTCAAGAGTTAATAGCAAAATATTTGGCTCATGAGTTATTCATAATCGGGAAAAGAGCTGTAATTCTTCCATCGGCAATTGAAGAACTAAGAATAGTAAGTAGACGGGCCGTAGAGGAAGATATGCTGTTTATCATTTCTTATAGTGGTGATAATATTCAAATCCGCGATGAAATAAGTAAGATAAAACTTTTGAATAACAAAATAACGACAGTATCATTTACAACCTTGCGCCCAGCAGAGTTGATCTCATTAGTAGATTATAGTTTTTTCTTCCGTACCTTGAAGTTTAAAAAATTTTCTGGAGGGGAAGAAGAGGCTACCAATGACGCCTTTAGTCCTGCGTATACTTTCATTGACCTTTTGATTGCTAAGTACTATCAGTGGGAGGAACAAAAAGGAGAGTTAGATAATGTGGACTATGACGAAGAATAAAGTAACTGATTTTTGTGATCAGATTATGGAACGACTACGGTTAAATATACGTTCTATTTTGAAGTGGTACTCAATTATTCTACTTGTTGCTCCGCTACTTTTTTGGGGACTGCTTGAATTTAGAGTTGTAATGACGAAAGTAAGTTTGGCAGATATGTTTCATAGTCAGCCCACGATAGCTGTTTCCGTCATTGTTGCCATTACTGATTTTCTTTTAGGATATTATTGCTGGATAAAGAAAGATAAGTTAGTCAATAGTACCAAAGAACTAAAAATTTTTTGGATTTGTCAGTGTTTCTGTCAGTTGCTAGTAGGCAATATTATTTGTTTTCTATTAAGTCTTTTTGGCTTACGTGCTTTACATAGTTTTAAAGTTACAGACAGAGCAATAGCGTATTTTAAGACAACTATTATCATCAGTACAGTATTGTATGTTTTGTGTATTCTTTTGCTGGGTTTAATTGGATTAAAAGATTTAAGAGGTTAGAGAAATGTTTAATTTTTTTAAAAAGAAAAATAAAGGATTAGAAGTAGATGCCGCTGTTGATGGTGAATTAATACCAATTACCGAAGTAAAAGATGATGTGTTTTCTACTAAAATGTTAGGCGATGGTTATGCTATTAAGCCTACTAGTGGAGAAATTCATTCACCAGTAGAGGGCGACATATCTACTTTATTTCCTACTAAGCACGCTATTGGTATTAAGACCAAAGAAGGATTAGAAATCCTTGTACACTTAGGAATTGATACAGTGGAGTTAAATGGGGCACCTTTTAAGATGGAAATTCAAAAGGGAGATCATGTTACTCCTGGTCAGTTGCTTGGAACAATGGACTTAAAACAAGTTACTGATAGCGGTCGCGATGATTCTGTAATTGTTGTTTATACTAATATGGATTTAATTGAATCTATTACTCCAGTTCAAAAAGGATCTATTAGTTCTGGTGATAAGGTACAAATAATTACCTTTAGGAAAAATTAGACTTTAGTTTAAATACAAAAGACACTCATGACTTAATTTTTTATAGAGTCATGGGTGTCTTTTAACTATCTAATTATTTTTAATAAATTGTTTTAATTCTTCTTGAGAAAAATATGCACCATAATCATCAGTTAATTGTTTTAATATGAAGTCATTACTAGCATTTAATTTTCTACTGAGGTTAATCATCTTCTTAATGGCATCAATTCGTTCTTCTTCTTTACCATTTTTTTCGCCGACATATCGCATGTCATCAAGTTTCATTTGATAATCCATGAGTTCTTTCCTTCTTTCTGGATTGGTTTTGTATTTCTCAACATCGCTTTGTAGCTTTTGAATAAAGCTATCATTTGTATTAATTTTACCACGCATTAGATCGAAAAATCCTTGGAGACGTGGCGTGATTTTTCCTTTTGTTCCACTTGCATTAAGTAAAATTAATTTTTGACCAATATTTAGTGGATCATGTTTGAATCCCTTGGTGTTCCAAGTCGTATCATAGCGATACTGATCAAGTCCGAGAGGATCAGTTGGCAGAATTAAAATTAAGTACGTAGTAGGCAAATTGCGATAATTTTCACCTTGCATAAACAGACTTTGATCCATCATTGAAAAATAATACCGCATTCGCTTTCCTAAAAAGTCTGGCAGAGTCATTTGTAATTCAATATCAAAGACTCGGCCCTTGTCGTCTGTAGCGTAGATATCTGGAATAATGCCATGCATAGCAGGATGAAACTTTAATCTTTTCTGCGTTTCAAAACTAGCAGTTTGAATATGCAATTCAGGTGCAATTGCCTGCAAAAGATCGCGGCAATTAGTTCCTTGTTCCATAACCCAGCTAAAGATCGGATCAGCAGTGATATCTGCTTCATCAACGCGCTTTCAAGCTCCTTTTTGTTCATAGAACGCTCCTTTAAGTGTATTAGAGAAAGATCTCTAATTTAAATTACGCAAAAAGGAGTTTTATTTTTTGAAAAAGATGCATCCCTCAAATATTTAAGGGATGCAGTAATCTATTTAGTTTTTTCTTGTAATAAATCACGAATTTGACGAAGATATATTTCTTCATTAGTTGGTGTTGGATCGTCTTCTTCAGTTTCTTTTTTAGGCATCATTTTATTGACTAATTTAATTAAGAAGAAGACAACCAATGCGATGATTAAAAAGTTAATAATTGCATTTAAGAAGCTACCATATTTGAATGTGGCTTCACCGACAGTAAATTTCAGATTTGATAAGTCAATCTTACCAATAAATAATCCGATGAGGGGATTAATTAAGTCTTTAACTAATGAATTTACAATTGCGGTAAATGCTGCACCGATAATAACTCCGACAGCTAAGTCCATCATGTTACCACGAGAAATAAATTCTTTGAATTCTTTAATCATTTGCTTTTCCTTTCTAAAAAAGTAGCTATTAATTAAAAATTATACCGAAAGTAATTAACTTCTCACTAGAAAAATGCTTTTAGAACACAAAAAAACGTTAGAGTTTTAATCTAACGTTTTTGTTGAAAAGAAATTAATTCTTTCTCTTTCGTTTAAGTTCACTGCCAACTAGACCAAGTAAGAATGAAGTAGCGCCAAAGGCTAAACCGATTAGGCTAGCATCATTTGGCTTAGCGCCAGTTTGAGGTAAGTTGTTTTCTTCAGTCTTCTTAGTTTCGTGACTAGCAGCGTTTGTTGGTAAAGCTAAATGAGAAGAAATAGGTGATTTTGTTTCGTTGTTCTTTCTTACTAATTGGGTTTGTGTTGACTTAGCTGGTTTAGCAAGTTGAACCGGTTTAGTAGGTATAGTTGGTTTAGCAGGTTGAACCGTTTTAGTAGGTATAGTTGGTTTAGTAGGTTGAACCGGCTTAGTAGGCTCGGTTGGTTTGGTAGGTTGAACTGGAACAGCAGTGTAAACAACTTGGAACGAAAGGTCACTACTATTTGGTTGAACTGCTTGTGCAGCAATTTGTTTTTGATCGGCAGTATAGTTCTTAATGACTGGTGAAGTAACTGCGATAAAGGTATTAGAAACTGGAGACCAATCATTCAATTCTTCCTTGTCGGTTACCAAATCAAGCTTTCCAGTTTGGGTAAATTCTACAGAAGTATTATAAGTTGGTGCAGCTTCTTTGCCGTTATCATAAATATAGGTGATAGTTTCGTTAACAGTCTTAGAATTATCGATCTCTTTAAAGGCGTGTTTAAAGTGAACATCATAATTTTGATTGTTAGGCTTTTCATCATTATCAAAGAAAATGTTCTTTTGATCAGTTGGATCACTGATTAAAACGTAATTATTAGCTACGTATTTATCAATTGTATCTTTAGTAGAATATTGTGAATTTGTATTAGGCTCACCAGATAAGCTCTTAGTTTCTAATGTTTTACCAGTAGTATCATCAATATAAGTTATATTAACATTTTCAGTTAATTCATACGGAACTTTAACCATAAATTCTGTACTGTTTGCTAAAGATTTAATCAAATCTTGATCCGTCGTAGCATTGAAGGTTAGTGGAGATACTATTTGATTATTAATTTCAAACTTCTTGGAAACAGGTGTAGTTTGAGTAATATTAGTAGGATCAATCTTATAAACAGTTGAAAATGTCACTGGTAGAGAAACAGCGTGACTATTATTTTCTATTGTCCATGTTTCCCAAGAAACTTGATTTGTAACCAAGTCTTTTTGTCCATTTCTAGTGAAACCGGTATTACCTAATTCAATAGTTTGGAGAGCTTGACCTTTCTTAGGACCATTTTCGGCATAAAGGACAACTTTTTCAGAAATAGACTTATTTTCTTTAACGTCATTTGTCTTATGAGTAAAGTGAGCGATGAAGTACTGGTCGACTTGATCATTAGTATCAAACTTGCCGTAAGCTACATCAGACAACGTATCGCCTGACAACTTAGTAGTTATACCTTTAGGATCATTACCTACGTTTACTGCAACAAAGTTATAGTTTGAAAAATCGTAATTGGATGGAATAGTAAATGAAATAGTAGATTTGCTTGTTCCATCTGTCTTAAGGTCTTTAACAAAGTCAATGAATTTTCCTTCAGTATCATCATAGAAGCGAAGAACAGCACCTTGCTTATCAGCATTGTAGATGACTGTCTTCTCAATATTTTGAGAGTTATGGTCAACTTTAATAGTATCAATTTTAAGTTGATCTGGAGTATAGCCAGAAATTGTTGGAGAAGTGACTGAAGCGAAAGTTTGTGGAGCAGACCATTTTGTATCAGTTGTGCCAGTAACTAAATCTTTTGTACCAGTTTCAGTGAAAGTGAGCTGGTTAGTAGCATCTTTAGCAGCTGGGGAACCATCTTTATAAATATAGTGAATAGTTTCGGTAACTGTCTTCTTATTAGAAACAGGACCGATTCCATGTTTGAAATGAACTTCATAATTTTGATTATTAGGAAGTTCGTCGTTGTCAAATGAAAGAGGGGCTTGATTGGTTGGGTCGCTAACTAGAACGTAGTTTTGAGCGACATATTTATCAATAGTATCCTTAGTTGAATAATTGGCTTCTGTATTAGGCTTACCTGATAATGACTTACTCTCTAAAGTTTTTCCAGTCGTGTCATCAATATAGTTAACTGTAATATTTTCAGCTAAAGTATATGGAATAGTGACGTTTAGATTAATAGTCTTATCATTACTCAATTCTGATGTTTCAAATGGCAGTTTAAGTGAAGAGTAGTCGAACACTTTACCATCTTTTGTAGCTTTAACTTGAGCTAAATCTAATAAATAAATTTTTTCTTGGTTATCAAGACCACTAACTTTTTCTGGTAAATTAAAGTTTTCAATGAATGCTTTATCAGGTGTCCAGTTAGACCATTTAGTATTTTCACCTTTAGGATCATTGACAAGGTCTACAGTTCTAGTTCTTGTGTAAGTAATTTTTTGGTCAATTGGAGAAGTTGCAGCATCAACCACTGTCTTACCTGCGTGGGGACCATTTTCATAGACATAGTTAACTTTTTCTGCAACTACAGCAGTTTCATTCTGATTATCTAATGCATGCTTAAAATGAAGAATAAACTCTTGATCCTTAGTTTCATCATTATCGAAGTTTCCATAAGCGATCTTTGAATAATCAGAATTTGTGATAGAACCATTACCAGAAACACCAGTAAAGATGTAGTGATTGTTCTTTAAAAAGTTAACGATCCTATCTGCGTCAGTAAACGAGATAGGCTGCTTACTTGAATTATTATTTAATTCAGAATAAGTATCAGTTAACAAAGCTTTCTGTTTATTTTGAATTAAATAATCAGTTAAGCTTTGGCCATTAGTATCATCGTAGAAGGTAAGTTGTGCATGTTCTGGTGCATAGTAATGAACTGTGTAAGTTAAAGGATCGTTATCTTCAGTAGTAATCTTTCCATCATTATCTATGTTTAACTTAATGGCTGGGATTTCAGTTTTATCAACTAAGGTATAATTCTTATCATTTGCATTAGGTGATTCTACAGCATTGAAACTGGAATCAGGTTGCCATTTTTCCCACGTAATGTGGTCGGTAACTAAATCGTTAGTTCCAGTGCGAGTATAACTTACAGTCTTATCATAAGGATTTGCGGCCGTTTTTCCTTCTTGAGTACCGTTAGCATAAACGTAATTAATTGTTTCTTTTATTGTCTTTTTGTCGCTAACTGGTGTAGTACCATGGTAAAGGTAAACGTAATACTTAAGTGATTTATCTTTGATATTAATCTTTTGACTGTTGTAGTTATTTTCTAAAGAATCTGTCTTAAAGTTTTGATTACTTATATTGTAATTTTTCAGATTCTTGCTGAAATCACTTGTTTCACCGTTAGTTGCTTGTTTATCTAACACGTAGCCTTGTTTCTTAAGATCATTGATAATATTGATAGTTGGGTTATCAACAGTAGAATTAGTTTTAGCAATAATTGATCTTACAGTATCTGGAATTTCTTTATCGGTATTTTCGTCAATGAAGTAGATTCTAACAACACGATCAACTGCAGGATCAAATTTGAAGTCGGTATAAGTTTGAGTAGAGGTATTAGTTGTACTTCCTGAACCGGAGTGTTTCCAATCATTTTCATTAACAATTGGAGTAGTAATTGAAGGCCCCACACCGGAATCTGGGTTACTTGCCCAATTGTCAATAGCGTTAGGGTTTAATAGGGTATCTAACTGAATAAAGTAAGGCCCCATTGTAGAATAATCTACGCCGTTAACTGTAAAATTGCCTTTTTGATCAATAGTAATTTGTTTTTTGTCGCTAGAAATTGAGTCTCTTAAAAATTTTTCAAAGTTGGTGTCTTCAGGAAGAGTTGCAAGGTTACCATAGTACTTATTAATTGGTACTCTTTGACCATCAGAATCAACGACTTCCATATCTGCTGGAATCTTGAAAGCCTTAATAGTAGATGGAAGAATTTCTTGTCCCTTATTAAATTTGATGTTAACTAAAACATCCATCAATGGATTTAAACTTGGCTCTTTAGCGGAACCATAATTCCATTCAAGTGCGTATTGCATTAGTCGAGCAGATTTCTGTTTATCAGCAGGAACATCTGCCGCAGCACTTGGTTCTGGTCCATAATAAGTTGCACCATTTTCGGTATAAGAACCATTATTACCAGGATAACCGTCTTGCCCAGGGGTTCCAATTAATTTTGGTCCCATAACAAAACCGTGAAGAATTTCTTTGGTTACAACTAGATCTTTATATGGAGTAATCTTGATTGGTAAGTTTTGAGTAAATTTTTGGTTATTAAATAAAGTTACGGTAACAGGTAAATTGAAGTCTGGGTAAGTACCGTGAATGTCCTTATATTGCTTAGTTACGTCATTATCAGCTGTAAAATAAAAGGTTGGATTAAAATTTGATAGAATCCCATCATCACTACCAGTATAAGTAAAAGTAAAGATTTTATTGGTATTTGTTTGTGATGTGCTTATCTCAAAGTCGTTAATCTTAGAAGGAGGAGTACTAAAGCGTAACAAGTTATTAGTGGCAGCGATTGAAACTGTGATTTTTTGTCCATTATTAATAGTAATGGGGTTCTCTTTATTTTGATTAATATGAACTCTAATTGTTCCTTGAGTAACATTAGCCATCATTGACTTATTAGCGTCATCACCTGTAATACTTACAGCTGTAGATTGATTCTGATCAGTGGTAGTTTGAATTTTTTCTTCAAAATTAATTGCTTGAGCTGATGCTTGTGTAGTGTTTGCTTTTTCTGACTTAGTAGCTAATAAGTTAGTTTCTTGCCTAACAGTAGTTCCACTATTTTTACTAGTTTGATTTACAGAAGTTTGTTCATTATTTTGAACAGGTTTAGTGCTAGTTGTGGAATCTTCTGTAGCTTTAGTCTTTTGAATATTTAAAGTGCGCGATTTGAGAGAATCGGAAGTACTTTCTTGGCTAGTAACATTTTGATTTGTAGTGTCTACTTCAGCAGCATGCGCGGTATTAGAACTTTCTAAAAAGAATGTTGTACCTAATGCAACAGTAACTAATCCAACTGAAAGTTTTCTAAGGCTAAACTTTTCTTTCCCATTAAGCTTAGCAATAAAAGATAAATCATTCTTATGTGACATTTCTTTTTCCTCGATTACAATCATTTTATATATAAAATAACAATTTTGTTTTCCAACAAGTTATTATAACTCAACTTTAAATAATGAAATCAAAAAAGATTGATTAATCTGAATATTCATATTATTTTTGATAAAAAGTTGCTATTAATAGCTTTAAAAGGCAAAGACTATAAATTTTATACCATAATAAAATAAGCACCTAATTAAAAAACGTTATTAAAAGAGGTATCAAAAAAATAAATTGGAACGTAAAATTATGCTGATGATGCAAGCTGAAAGGTCAAAAAAATATTAAATTATTCGAAAATCCTAATGACTAAGAAAAGAAAGCGCTTTATTTAACTGGAAGGAACGCCTACCGCATATTTACCTAAAGATGTAAACTCTTGTTTTGAATTTTTTGACTACTATAATAGATACAGATGCTTTTTTGAGTAAAAGGCGGATAAGGCACAATATATGGTGTGACCTAATATAGAGAAAGAGGAGTTAATGGATGGATAATTCAACATCATTACAAGAAAATCATAAGGAAAGAAAGGATAATTACTTTGTTTGGCTATTTAAGCAATTACATGGCTGGCCAGTACAAAACTATATGCTTTGGTTCTTTTCCTTTGGGTTTCAATTGGCTATTTTGATTCAAAACAAAATTACTACTTTAACAGTAATTACATTTATTGGTACTCTACTTGGAACATTATGTGTGTTAGCAATCAACGCTACTAAGGCAATTAATGGTTGGCTTGGTTTAATTTCGGCAGCTTGTTTTATTTATGCAGGTTTAGCTGCTAAAAATTACTTATCGATTTTTGAGCAAATTGCTTATATTTTAACTTTAGACTTGCCAGTTATTATTTCAGTTAGATCTTGGAATGATGATACTAAGAACCATTTACGTAAATTTGGTGCTAAAGAATGGATTATTGCAATTGTTGGTACCTTAATTGTGTATGCAGTATCAGGTTACTTAATTGGTAAATTTACTAACGACCCACGTCCTTGGATTGATGCAATTAGTTTCGCTATTTCATTAACTGCTGGAATTATGTGTTTCTTACGCTACAACAACCAATACTTCTGGTGGACTGCTAGTGGAATTTTTCAATTAATTCTTTGGGGTGTAACTTACGCACAAGGAGATGCAACTTTAGCAATGGCAGTTAACTCCTTAATTTATGTTGTTAATGACGTTTTGGCCTTTACTGTTTCCCCTTGGTTTAATATGGGAAGAAAGCGTGAAGGATTAAAAGCTATTAAAGACTAATAAAAATCGAAATAAGTTAAAATGAGCATGTCGAGTTTCGGCATGCTTTTTTGTTTGTGAGGTATAAATAGATGAATGAAAAGTGGAAAAAGAAATTGTCAAATGCAGCAAATAATGATGACTATGTAAAGCTAAATACGGGCTTAATGAGAGTATCAGATTTAAATAATTATTTATCATCTTTTCCTAGTAACTTGCTTGCTTTTAATAAATTGGGAAAATTTACATATTATAAACAATTGCCGGGAATGAACTATAATCCACCAGAGCTTGGAGAAAATATTAGTTCGTTGGGTAAAACAGAGCAAGAAAAGAAACAGTTAGCGGAAGTCTTCCACAAATTAAGCACAGGTCGGGAAAAAGAATTCCGCTTTGCGGACCAGACTAATACTCAAAAGAGGTTTATGGTGGATAGTTATCGTGCTGTTTTTGATAAAAATCATCAATTTTCAGGAATTAATGAGAGTATTCAAGATATTTATCCACTTGTGGAATATTATTTAAAGGAAACTGGGCAAAAATTAGTTGATGATCCAAATAATCCGAATGGTGAAGTTTATCGTAAAAATCAAGAAATTGATGCCGAAAGTGGAGCGTCTGAATTATAGAAAATTGACATAAGCATATTTTTCCTTAAAATATAATTAAAATATCTAGGAGAAGGGAATGTAGTTAAAATGGCTGTAATTGATCAAGCGTATATTCAAGATAAATTTATTGAATATTGTAAGGTAAACACGCGCTCAGATGACCAAAGTAAAGAAGTACCAACAACACCTGGACAAATTGAATTGCTAAAAATAATCGAACAAGAATTAGAAAATTTGGGCTTAGAAAATATCTCTTTTTCTAAAAAAGATTCATATCTTGTTGGAAAACTACCTGGCACAGTGAGAGATGAACAAGTTACTCCGATCGGTTTTGTGGCCCATGTGGATACAGCTGACTTCAATGCAGAAAATGTTCAGCCGCAAGTACATCAAGACTATGATGGAAAGGATATTGTATTAAAAGAGGGGCGAGTTTTGTCCACAAGTGGATTTTCTAGTTTGAAAAAGCACTTAGGTGAAACTTTAATTACTGCTGATGGAACAACCTTGCTTGGAGCGGATGATAAGGCCGGAATTGCGGGTTTATTAGGAATGCTCAAATATTTAAAAGAAAATTCTAGCGTAAAGCATGGCGATATTTGGGTTGCTTTTGGTCCTGATGAGGAAATTGGTAAAGGAGCAGCTCGTTTTGATGTTCAACGTTTTCCAGTTGAGTTCGCCTATACTCTAGATAATGGAGATCCAGGTGACATTGCTTTTGAAACTTTTAATGCAGCAGCTGCTACAATTCATTTTCATGGTACAGTTGTCCATCCCGGAGAAGCATATGGCTTAATGGTTAATGCTGCTTTGATGTCTAGTGAATTTATCCAAGGCTTGCCGGCTGATGAGGTCCCAGAAAATAGTAAGGGCTTTGATGGCTATTTTATGGTTTTATCCAATAACGGTAATGTTGATCATGCCCAAATTCAATTGATTATCCGAGACTTTGATACTGATGGCTTTGAGAAAAAGAAAAAGTTAGTCACAGACCTAGTGGATAAGTTAAATGAAAAATATGGAAAAGATCGCGTAACCTTAGAGTTACATGATCAATACCGTAGTCCTGGTGATTTAATTAAGAAACATCCTTATGTTGTAAATTTAGTTTTACATGCCTATGAAGTTCTAGGATTAAAGCCTAAAATTATTCCATTTCGCGGTGGAACAGATGGAGATTTTATTTCAGAAAAGGGCATTCCTACACCTAACTTATTTAATGGTGGTGCGAACTTCCACGGGCCATATGAATATGTAACAACTGAGAGTATGGCATTGCTTTCTAGAACTTTGATTGAAATTGTTCGGCAACATGTTTTATTAAATAGTAATCGTGATGAACGTCCATTAAAGAGAAAGTATTAAGTTAAATGAATTTTTATACAATAAATTATATTCAAAGTCACCAAAACACTGATCGGACGGCCTTATATATCTTAATGATTGTAGCAGCTAGTGCGATGATTATTTTTACTATTCTTTATTTGCGAGATCGTTTTAATACCAGGTATCGTGATTTAGGAATCATCGCACTTTTATTTTTGGTATTATTTGCTGGTACTCAGTATGAAAAATATATTCAAAATAATGAGCAAAAATCAAAGGCTGCTCAAATTGTTCCTTTTATTAAGTCAATTGCAGACGATGCAAATGTTAAGAAAAGCGATGTAATGGTAAGTTCGACGACCTTGCAAGATGGAATGATTATCCGAATCGATTCCAAAAATGAAGATTATCAATTGAATTTAAATGAAGATAATAATAGTTACACTTTGACTCGTGCTCATGTAATTGATCATCATGTATATGTACAAAAGTAGGTAAAAGATGGATTATACACAATTATTTATTAAGTTTGCTTTAGGGATCTTAACTCTCATTATTCAGATTAACGTTTTTGGTAAGAGCAATTTAGCACCAACTACAGCATTAGATCAGTTACAAAATTATGTCCTTGGTGGAATTATTGGTGGTTTAATTTATAATTCCAGCATTACAATTATTCAGTTTTTACTCGTGTTAGTGATTTGGACTTTGGTAGTTTTTATTTTGAAGTTTGGACGTGAACGTAGTAATTGGGTTCGTAATTTAATTGATGGAAAACCGGTTCAAGTGATAAAGAATGGTCAGGTCTTAGTTGGAAATTGCATGAAGGCGGGTATTTCAGCTAATGAATTAATGTTTAGATTGAGGAGTCGAGGAATTTATTCAGTTGAAAAAGTTAAAAATTGCATTTTTGAACAAAATGGGCAGTTAACGGTAATTGAAAACGATGAAGATAATATTCGCTTTCCAATTATTAGTGATGGTCAAATTAATGATGACGTTTTAGATTTAATTCATAAATCTAGTGCTTGGCTTGAACAAGAAGTAACTAAAGCTGGTTATAATAGTATTGATGATGTCTTTTTAGGAGAATATATCGAAGGAAAACTACGTTTGGTTGGATATTCTGAAAAATAAAAAGGAAGAAATAACATGAAAGATTTTAAACAAATACAAAAATGGCTAGCTGAAGCAGATGCAGTAATTGTTACTGCTGGTAATGGCTTTGCACAAATGGAAGGGCTTGATATGTTTGAGGACGCGGCTTTTCCAATTGAATATCAAGCAGTAAGCAAAAAATATCATGTTAAAACTATTGCAGATGCCTTAGACAAAAATTTTGATTCCTGGGATGAAAAATGGCAGTTTTGGAGTCAGTTAATTAATGAATATTCAGTTGAATATGAACCAAGTAAGGCAATGAAGCAATTAAAAGAGCTCTTAAATGGAAAGAACTATTTTATTGCGACCAGTGCTTTTGGTCACTTTTTTGAAACAGCGGGATTTGAGCAAGAGAAAATTTTTGATGTTTTTGGCGATTGGACTAGAATGCAGTGTTCTAGTGGATTAAACCATGGTACTTACTCTGATTTGTCTGTTGTAAAGAGATATATTAATGGACAAGGCGAGATTCCGCGCTGCGAAGATTGTGATTCACCAATGGAAATTCATATGCCGCTTAATGCACATTTCTTCCCAGATGAAGATGCTAATACAAGATTTCGGTGGTTTTTAACTAGAAATCAAACTAAGAAAGTTGTGGTTTTAGAATTAGGTGTTGATCCAACTAGTCCACAATTGCTTGATCCAATGGTAAAATTAGTAGAACAATTTAAAGATTGGCATTATGTTGCAGCCGATTTAAGTCAGGATGAATTACCTGATAACATTCAAAAAAGAAGTGCCGGGTTAGGGATGGCGCTTCCTGAAGTGATTGAAAAAATTTCTAAAAATGAAGGTTAAAAAATGAGTATTTCAGTTATTCAAGGTGTGCTACGAATTCCAGCTGCTCAAGATAAAATACGTCAAAAAGGAATTGAAAAGCCTGGTTTTCCAGAAAACTATACTTTAATTGATGTTGAAACTACTGGTCTTAGTCCATATCGTGATCGAATTACCGAAATGGGTGGCTTGAAAGTACGTCATGGAGAAGTAGTAGCAACTTTTTCAGAATTAGTGAAGTTTCCTGATAATAATAAGGTACCTGCTTTTATTACTAAATTAAATGGAATTGATGAAGCAGCTATTGAAGAAAAAGGATTACCAGTTCAAGAAGCAATTAAGAAGTATCGCGAATTTATCGGCAGTGATCCAATTGTTGGCTATAATGTAAATTTTGATTTGAACTTTGTTTATGATTTAGCTGAAAAGTATCATTTGACAGTTTTAAACAATGACTATGTAGATGTTTACCGTTTGGCGCGTAGCTTTTATCCACAAGAGCGACATAATCGCTTGCTTGATTGCATGCATCGAATGAATATTGCAGAGAACCAAGAACACCGTGGTTTAGATGATTGCTTAGATACTAAAAAGGTTTTTGATGAGTTTCATAAACTATTTAAACAAGAGCATATGCTTAGAGCACAAGAGGCAGTTAAAACTTTAGATTTAACTAGTGAGTGGCCTGATATTGTTAAGCAAACGCAAGCTTTTCGCAGTCCTTTTATTCATAAAAAAGTGGTAATTGCTGGTGATTTAGACCTAGATGAGTATGAATTAGCTAACGCAGTAAAAAATCTAGGCGGCTTTATTCAAGAAGAAGTGGGGCAAGATACGGATTACGTTCTAGTTGGTGATCACGATTTCTTCAGAACAGATGTTACTGAATTAAATAAGGCAAAAGCTCTGAAAAAACAAGGGCAAAACATTAGAACTTGGTCAGAGAGCTTTTTCTTAAATGTGCTTGATAATTGGGCACGTAGTTAAAAATCTAGATACTAAAAAGGAATCCTATAGTAGGATTCCTTTTTTTATGTGGGGAAGATTAAGATGGACTAACCAGCTGATATTAATTGCTACGATTATAAAAGTTAGAATTGTAATTACCTCAAAACTAGACCAAATAAGGCAAGTAGTTGCTCCAATTATAGTTGTAATTAAAAAGACCAGAATAGTAGATCTTCTTAATTTGAATTGCGGTTTATTGTAGCGTGTTGCAAATAATAATCCTAAATAAAATAAACCAACCCCGCAATATAGACATAAGACGGCAAACCAAGAATTAGCGTCTGTTTCGTGAATAAATTTAATGCTAACAGTAATTAGACTGATTCCAAAGATTATTAAATAGTGTAAATAAATTAAAGCATTACCTGTAACGTCATCTTGATCTTCATCAGTAAACTTATCGAATTGTAAAGCATAAGTGAAAAATAATAAAGCGACTGTTAAAAAGATAAGAATTGAATAAAGTGAAAAAGTATTAGGTCGAAAATAATCCGCAATTCCAATAATTGTTTCACCAAAGATAATAATTACTAAAAGATTTAATCTTTCAAGTAAATGAGGAAAAATAATAGGATGTTTAATAGTATATTTTGTGGTTAAAATAGGCATTAACCAACTAAAAATAATGCCAATGACTGCTAAAACAAAGCCAGGAATATTATCTAATAGTCCGCCAATGATTAAAGTGATTGATCTAAAAATTAAAATTAGAAAAAATGCCCGGGAAATATTTTGATCAATTTCACTTTTAGTTTGAAAATAATTAATTAAGTAATGACTTGCTAAAGTAAAAGAAAGTAAACCAGCAGAAATAAAAAGCAATGTCTGCCCAGCTACCTATCCCATAGCGATTAGTAAAGACAGTTTGAACCATCCATGAATTAATAAAGATAATAACAATTAATGCAAATAGCGCAAAAGATGTAGGGGAAACAAGGCCATGCTCAAGATGATGAAGTATCTCAGTTGTTTTAGAGATCATGTAGACAAAAACGAGATCATAAAATAAAGCAATTTTTGAAACTCGTTTATTTAAAATTGCTTGCATGAAGATTTTACCTGCTTTCTTTAGAATTCTTCGTGCTCATTCGGATCGAAACGGCGTGCGGATTCTTTATCTAAATCAATTAAGCTTTGAACTTCTTCAGGAGTTAATTTGAAATCAAAAATGTCTAAATTGCTTAGTTGGTGCTCATAAGAACTGGCTTTTGGAATTGGCACAACATTGATTTGCGTTTCCCAGCGTAAGATTATTTGAGCGGGAGATTTGTGATATTTCTGTGCTAATTCAATAATTTCTTTTTCTTGAAAGGCTTCACCACCACGCTGAAGCGGACTCCAAGCTTCAGTAATAATATGATGTTGATTATCATACTCACGAACTTTTTTACTTGACCAGTAAGGATGCAGTTCGATTTGGTTAACAGCTGGCATAACACCAGTTTCACGGTATAAGTATTCAATATGTTCTGGTTCGAAGTTAGAAACTCCTACTGAGCGAATTAAGCCGAATCTTTGTGCATCAATCATGGCTTGCCAAGCTTCAAGGTAGTGGTTTTCCTTTGGATTTGGCCAGTGGATTAGATAGAGATCATAATAGTCGAGGTCGGCAGAGTAAAGAGATTCTTGAATTTGTTCAAGTGCTTCTTGGTATTTGTGATGACGCCCAGGTAATTTAGAAGTTATAAAAATATTGTCGCGGTTTACACTACTATTTTTGATGGCACGCCCTACAGCTCCCTCGTTTTCATAATTAACAGCGGAATCTAGTAGACGATAACCATTTTTTAAGGCTGCTTGGATAGCAAAAACGCCGCGAGAACCGTTTAATTTATAAGTTCCAAAACCGATTTTGGGGATACGATTCCCATCGTTTAAATTGAAATATTCCATTCTTTTTCTTCTTTCTATTTTTGATAGAGTTGCCATGTTTATTGTAGCAGTCTAAATGAATAAAAACTTATTAATCATATTGCAAACATACGTTCAAATATCTATACTGAAAGAAATAAAGCTAGGGGAATAGGAAATGGCAAAGAGAAGAAAATATAGAAAAAAGCAAAAAAATACAGTAGCAAACTGGATTATAGCAATTGTGATTATTATTTGGGGTGGTTGGTTTAAGCTTCAATCTTCTAACCACACATCAAATCAAAGTCAAGAACCAAGTAGTTCTCAGCAAGTAGTAAATAAGGCTACAACAGCTAATACTAATTATGGCGGATTATCTAGTGATGATTATCAAAAACTAGCCAATTTGGATTTTAAAAGTGGCGACAAGGCTTATGTCTATGTAAATAATAATAAGTCCACGTTAATTAAAAATGCCTGGAAGGTTAACAAGGTAATCTATTCTAATTTAGATAATTTAAATCGTACTTCTCATTCAAATACTGCTTTTCTCGAACCAAGAAATGTGGCTAATGATTCTTTAAGAGTAAGACAGTTTATTAATCCTACGGCATGGCATTCTAACCGAGAAAATGGCACGCAGATCTATAATCGTGGTCATTTGATTGCTTATTCAATTTCGGCAGGAATTGATCAGGATGGTAACTATAATCCTAATAATCAGTCAGGTGATCAAAATAATCCGAAAAATTTATTTACGCAAACTGCATTTTCTAATCAAAAAATCCAGACCATTTTTGAGGGAAAAGTTCGAAATTCTTTAAAACAAGGAAATAAAATTATTTTTCAAGCAACACCAATTTTTAGGGGAAATGAATTAATGGCGCGTGGTATTAATTTACAGGCAATAAGCTTGAACAATAATTTGAACTTTAATGTTTATCTTTTTAACGTGCAGCCTGATTATGTGTTTGATTATAATAATGGTAGGGCTAAAATAGATCGTAATATGGTAGTTAATCAATAAATAATTTTTAGGAGAAAACAATGAAGAAAAGTAAAGATAACTGTACGGCAATGATTGTCGGAAAAAAAGCTACAATTGATGGTTCGACTATCATTGCACGTGATGAAGATGGTTATGGTGGTATTAATGAAAAGCTTTTTGTCGTTCATGAAGCTAAGGACTATGATGAAGACTATGTATCAAAGTATAACGGCTTGAAGCTTCACTTAAAGGGGCATGGCTGCAAGTGGACTGCTACACCAACAGCAGATGCTTCAGAAGGTCGCTGGGATGAGCAAGGAATTAATGAATATAACGTAGCAATGTCAGCTACTGAAACTGAAGCAACCAATGCTCGCTGTTTAGGACATGATCCTTTAGTTAAAAATGGTGTTGATGAAGATTCCATGGTGTATCTTGTTTTACCATTCGTTAAAAGTGCTCGTGAAGGTGTGGAACGCTTAGGTAAGTTAATTGAAAAATATGGTACTGGTGAAAGCAACGGTATCGCTTTTTCTGATCACAATGAAGTTTGGTATTTTGAAACTGGCGCTGGCCATCAATGGGTTGCTCAAAGAATTCCAGAAGATTCTTATGCAATTTGTCCGAATATTATGGTTATTCAAGATATCGACTTTGATGATCATGAGAATTTTATGTATGCTTCTACAATTCGTGATTTTGTGGAAAAGAACCATTTAAATCCAAGTACTGATGGTAAGTGGAGTTTTAGAGATATTTTCGGTACTAAAGCTGAAGCTGATAGTTATTACAACACTCCAAGAACTTGGTATGGCCAAAAGTTGTTTAACCCTAGTGTTGAACAAGATCCTCTAAGTCAAGAAATGCCATTTATCAGAAAGCCTGAAAAGAAGATTGGCGTTGAAGATGTAGAGTATTTCTTATCAAGTCACTATAACGGGACTGAATATGATCCAATGGGATCTTTTGCTTCTGGGGATGATAAGAAGCAAAAGATGTTCAGATCAATTGCTTTAGATAGAAACCAATCTAGTTGTATTCTTCAAATTAGAAATGATGTACCTAAAGAAATAGCTGGTATTCAATGGATTAACTTTGGTTTTTATGCTTATAGTCCTTATGTACCTTTCTATACCAATATTGATGACACGCCACTTAACTATCAAAAAGCTAGTCATATGGTTACGCCTGAATCTAGTGCTTATTGGTTATATAAGAGCTTACAAGTATTAGTAGAACCAAGATATCATCAATTTATTTACCAAGTTGATAACTTTAGAGATGAATGTCAAAGTTATGCTGTAAGTCGTGTTTCAACAACTGATGAGAAAGCAAGAGAAATGTCTGGAAAAGAACAAACTAAATATTTAACGGCTGCTAATGCTGAAACGGCTGCTCATATTACTACTGAAACTAAGAAATTGATTAGCGACTTAACTAGACAAGCATTAAATACATCTAAATTTCAATTTGAACGCGGCGATAATTTATAATTTTTTTGAGAAAACACTGCACAAGATGTAGTGTTTTTTTATTGTTCGACTTTCTCTATCTTGTATATTGAGAAAACCAATACAAAACATAAAACTAAAAAATGCAAGTAGCAAAATACGATTTATTAATATTTTTTATATAAAAATGTTCTTAAAATGATATTATTATCCACACCTTTTCCACAAAAAAGCAATAAAAAATTCACAAAGTACGAATTATTTACTGAAAAAATATTTGTGATTTTGTTGCTTTTATCATAAAATTTGTGGTGTAATATGATTTAAATCTAAATGTAGTAGTGAGAGATATATGAACGAAGATAAATTCATTCAGGTAAATAACCTAGAAAAAACTTATGAGAATGGTTACCAAGCAATTAAATCTGTTAGCTTTTCCGTAAAGAAAGGCGACTTGGTATGTTTGTTGGGTCCTAGTGGTTGTGGGAAAACCACTACTTTAAATATGATCGCGGGTTTATTGAATCCAACTGGGGGAGACATTATTGTAAATGGTAAGTCTCTTCTTAATGTTGCGCCCAAAGATCGTAATATTGGCTATGTTTTTCAAAACTATGCCTTGTACCCTCATATGACAGTCTTACAAAATGTAATGTTTCCAATGACAGTTGGAAAGAACAAGAAGCCTAAGGACGAGGCTGAAAGAATTGCCAAAAAATTTATGAAGTTAACTCATATTGAAGAGTTGGCTGATCAAAAACCAGGTAACCTTTCTGGTGGTCAACAACAACGTGTTTCAATTGCACGTGCTTTAGTGCAAGAACCCCAGATTTTATTAATGGATGAACCGCTAAGCAACTTAGATGCACGCCTGCGTTTAAAGATTCGTGAAGAGATTCGTAATTTAGTTAAAGAAGTTGGCATTACAACTTTATTTGTTACGCATGATCAAGAAGAAGCTTTATCAATCGGAGATAAGATTATTCTTTTCCATAATGGTGTAATTCAACAAGATGATAAGGGACAAGATCTTTATCTAGAACCAAATAATCAATTTGTGGCTAACTTTATTGGTAATCCAGTAATTGATAACTTTGATGTTAAGGTAGCAAATGATCAAATTGTTGGCTCAGATTTTGAAATTCCAGTTGCAAAGTTAAATAGCTCAAAATTTAGAAGCGAATTAACAGATGGCGATTATACATTAAGTATTCGTCCAGAAAACTTGAAGCTAGCTGATGAAGGCGAACTCTCTGAAGTGATCGATGATATTGAGTTAATTGGACGTGAGCGTGTATTAAAGTTTAATCATGCTGGAATTAGTCAACGTGCATTAATTGATTTAGAGCAAGAAGTAAAACGCGGAGATAAAGTTAAATTTAAGATGAACTTGGATCGCATTTACTTATTTAAGCCAGATGGGGAGCGAATCTATTAATGAAAGATAATCAGAAAAAAGCTTGGTTATTCTTAGCACCGGCAATTGTTTGCGTTACTGTATTTAGCATCTGGCCGATTTTACGTGCCTTTACGATGAGTTTTGAGGGAGGCCCATTAATTGATCTGCATTTTAATGGCTTCTCAAACTATCAGTATATTTTTAGTGATCCAGAATTTTGGCGTGCAATTATGAATACAGCTATTTATTCATTTTTAGCTGTTCCAATTGCTTTAATAATTTCTGTTGCCCTTGCTTGGTTTATTTTTTCTAAAATTAAGCATACAGCTTTCTTTGAAACAATGTTCTTTATGCCATATGTTACAAGTACAATTGCAATCGGAATTGTTTTTCGCTACATCTTCAATGGTGAATATGGCCTATTGAATTTCTTATTAAAACTTGTTCATTTACCGCAACCAGATTGGTTAGATAATCCTAGCTTAAGTCTTGTTTCACTAATTATTTTTGGTGTCTGGTCATCTTTAGCTTTTAATATTGTTATCTTAATGGGTGCGTTAAGAAATATTGAACCGAATTACTATGTTTTGGCTGATATGTATGGGGCAACAAGTAAAGAAAAATTTTGGCGGATAACTGTTCCTCAACTAGTGCCAACCTTAGCTTTTCTTTTAACAGTTAACTTAATTGGGGCATTTAAGATCTATACTCAAGTTTATGCATTATTTAATGGACAAGCTGGAGTAGGAAATTCAGCAATGACGGCAGTTTACTATATTTATAATAAATTCCAAATTGTTGGAACTCCGGGTGTAGCTATGGCTGCTACTGTGGTCTTGTTCCTATTTATATTGTTCGTAACTTTCTTACAAAGAAAATTGATGAAAAAGGTGAACAGTTAAAATGAAGCAGAAAAAATTACGTTGGGGAATGATTTTTGTCTATTTATTCATTGGAATTTTTGGCATTATAACTGTTTTCCCATTTATTTATATGATTTTAGGTGGCTTGATGTCATATCAAGAAACCACGACTATTCCGCCAACTTTGATTCCTAAAGTCTTTAGGTGGAGTAACTATCAAAAAGTATTCGAACAAGCGCCATTTGCAAGATATTTTTTGAATACCTTTATCACAGCAGCAACTACAACAATTGTTACTCTATTTACTTCAATCCTTGGTGCTTTTGCAATGACTAACTTAAAGTTCAGGGGAAAAGGATTAATTCAATTGGTCTTTCTTTCATTGTTAATGGTGCCTGGAGAAGCAATAATTTTTACCAACTATAACACGATTGCTCATTTAGGCTTATTGAATACTTATTTAGGATTAGTTTTACCATTCTTAACTTCAATCTTCTATATGTATTATTTGCAAAGCTACTTCACAGCAATTTCGCCAACAATTTATAAAGCAGCCATGATCGATGGGGCTTCTGATTGGGAATATATTTGGAGAATTTTAGTTCCAATGTCTAAAGGTGGGTTAATTACTGTAGCGTTACTTAGTTTTATTTCTGGCTGGAATTCATTCTTATGGCCATTATTGGTTACAAATGAAGATAAGATGCGTTTATTAAACAATGGGTTAGCTGCATTTGCGTCAGATGCAGGAGCTCAAACGCAACTGCAATTAGCAGCAGCAACTTTAACAGTTGTTCCTGTTTTAATTGTTTACTTCATTTTTAGAAAGCAAATTATTCGAGGAGTAGTACGTAATGACCTCAAAGCCTAAAACTAAAGTTACTTTTTATAATGGATTAACTACCATCGGTGGCCCAATGATTGAAGTGGCTTATGATAAGTCGCATGTATTGTTTGATTTAGGAGAAGTATATCGTCCAGAATTAGGGCTAAAAATGGAAGATGAAGATTTTGCTACTCTGCTCAAGTATCAACTAATTGGTGATGTGCCAGATTTCTATGATCCTAAAGTTACAGGAAAAGAAATTGATCATGAACGGTGGGAACATAGCGCAGCATATATTTCTCATCTTCACTTAGATCACAGTAAGGCAATGAACTTGTTAGCGCCAGAAATTCCTTTATATGCAGGTCCATTAACAGCAGCCTTGTTGCCAGTGCTAAATCGTGATGGCGAATTTTTATTGCCAGCGGCTGATAAGCCTAAAAATTATACTCGTCCAATAATTGCTGCTAAGTTAAATGAGCCAATTCATGTTGGTGACATAACTTTAACAGTTGTACCAAGTGACCACGATGCTTATGGGGCAACAGGTTTAATTGTGAAGACGCCAGATAAAACAATTGTTCATACTGGTGATATACGTCTGCATGGCTATCATCCTGATTGGGTGCGTAAATTTATGGCAGCTGGTAAGGGATGTGATATGCTAATTATTGAAGGTACTGGTGTTTCATGGCCAGATCGTAGTGAAGACGATAGCGAGGAATTTAAAGGCGTTAAGAATGAAATTGAATTGACAAAAAGAATAGTTCAATACCAAAAAGATAATCCGAAGCGCCAATTAACTTTTAATACTTATCCTACAAATGTAGAGCGAATTTTGAGAATCATTTCAGATTCACCTCGAAAAGTAGTCCTTCATGCTAAACGTGCTGAACTCTTGAAGCTAGCATTAAAGCAAGATGTTCCTTATTATTATTTACCAGAAGATAAAAAAATTGATGCGCTCGATCCTGATCTTGAAATTAGTTATCAAGATCTTTTAAAGGACGATCATCAATATTTCTGGCAAGTAGTTGGTCATTATGATCAATTACAACAAGGCGGCTTGTACATTCACAGTAATGCCGAGCCTTTAGGGGATTTTGATCCAGCCTATGCTCCGTTTATTGAAAATATTGAGAAGCGTGGAATTGAATTAATAACTTTGCGTTGCTCAGGACATGCGGATGTAGCTGAATTAAAAGAAATTATTGCGGGTTTTGAGCCGAAAATCTTGGCTCCAGTGCACACATTGCATCCTGAATTAGAAGAAAACCCATTTGGAGAAAGGATTTTACCTAAGCGCGGAGAGGTATTTACGCTTAGTTAAAATTAAAATTTTATTTTGTTGTTGTTTTTATTGGGAGGAACATATGAAGTTCACTAAAAAATTTGCAGCAGTTGCAGTTGCTGCTTTAGCCCTTGTTGGCACTACTGCTTGCTCAAATTCTAAGAGTAATGATAGCTCAAGTAGTAAGTCTGCTGATATTCCAACTAAGATTACCAAGAAGACTACTGTTGTTTTCTGGCATGGTATGACTGGTACTCAAGAAAAGACTTTGCAAAGCTTGACTAAGGATTTTGAAAAGAAGAATCCTAACATTACTATTAAGCTTGAAAACCAAGGCAAGTACAATGATTTGCAAGCAAAGATTAACTCAACTTTGCAATCACCAAATAACTTACCTACAATTACTCAAGCTTATCCTGGCTGGCTATTAAATGCCGCTAACAGCAAACGCTTAGTTGATATGACCCCTTACATTAATAATAGTAAGATTGGTTGGGGTTCAGCTAAAAAGAGTGATATCCGTGAAGAATTATTAAAGGGTGCTCAAATTAAGGGGAATCAATACGGTATTCCATTTAATAAATCTGTTGAAATGTTAACTTACAACAAGGATTTATTAGACAAATACGGTGTTAAAGTACCAAAGACTATGTCTGAATTAAAGGCAGCTTCTAAGAAGATTTATGAAAAGAGTAACCACAAAGTTGTTGGTGCTGGATTTGACTCACTTTCAAACTACTACGTTTTAGGTATGAAGGATGAAGGCGTAAACTTCTCTAAGAACATCAACTTTACTGGTTCTAAGTCTAAGAAAGTAATTAATTACTATGCTGATGGTATTAAGGCTGGCTACTTTAAGACTGCTGGTTCAGCTGGCTACCTTTCAGGTGACTTTTCTAACCAAAAGATTGCTATGTTTGTAGGTACTAGTGCTGGTGAAGGCTTCGTTAAGATGGGTGTTGGTAACAAGTTCCAATACGGTGTTGCACCTCGTCCTTCTAAGTACAATATGCAACAAGGTACTGATATCTACATGTTTAACAAGGGTACTGCTCAACAAAAAGCAGCTGCCTTCATGTACATTAAGTACTTGTTAGGTAAGGACCAACAATTAACTTGGGCTGATAAGACTGGATATATTCCTGTAACTAATAAAGTAATTAATTCTAGTGCTTACAAGAACTCAACTAAGACTAAAGTTCCTGCTCAATTAGATAAGGCAATGAAGCACTTATACAGTGTTCCTGTAGTTAAGAACAGTAATGCCGCATACACTCAATTGAATTCAATTATGCAAAACATCTTTGCACAAGCAAAGAAGGGTCAAAGCTGGAATTCACAAATTGATGCTGGTAAGACTAAGTTCCAAAGTGCTTGGAATCAATAAAAACAGAATATTAAGTAAAAAAATGAGGACTGTCGTGATGACAATCCTCATTTTTTTGATGATTTTTAAAAGAAAAGTAGAATAAAGGCAATTAACGCAGGTAACATCTGAACAACAAAAATTTTTTTACTTGCTGTAAAACCGCCAAAAATAGCAACAACTACAACAAATGCTAGTAATAGTTGCCAGATCGTGATTAAAGTTGGCATTCTAAAGAAGAAAAATACGATTAAAATTAATAAACCTAACATTCCATTATAGATGCCTTGGTTGGCTAAGGCAGTTTTGGCAGCAGGTTGTTTAACAAAATTTATATCCATGTCAAATGATTTGGCTTGTAAATCGGGCTTTCCAAAGATTTCTAACCACATAATTCCAATATGTTCTATTCCGACAAGGATTGTTAGAATAACTCCAATATTTCTTAAAATCATTTTGTACTCTCCTTACTAATTCTTTCAGATAAATTTTACTTATTGTTAGTAGGTAAAGCAACTGATCAACTTAATATAAATTAGTAATATTGTTGCATTTACAACAATAGTGAAATATACTAGATAAAAATAAAAGGAGTAAACATGGAAAAAGAGGATATTCTAAGACAAATCGGTTCAATTTCACGGGCATTAGATTCGATTGCGAATATTGAATTTAAGGATTTGAAGTTGAATCGGGGACAATACTTATATTTAGTTCGAATTTTTGAACATCCTGGAATTATTTCTGATCAATTAGCTATATTATTGAATATCGATCGCACTACTACTTCACGTGGAGTTAGAAAGATTGAACAGGCAGGACTTGTTTTTAAAAAAGATGATGAGGTTAATAAGAAAATTAAGCATCTTTTTGTCACAGAAGCTGGTGAAAAATTAGCGAAAGAGATAGAAAAAGAAAATACTTATTCCAATGAACTAATGATAAAGGGACTAAGTAAGACTGAACAAGCTGAGTTAGGAAGATATTTGAGCATTATTGAAAAAAATGCTAATGAGAATTGGAGCTTTGTAAAGAATGGTGGAAAAAGGGGGTACTAGGATGATGCAAGCATATGAAATAAAAAAAGTGACGATAGCTGATATTCAAGACTTACAACAGATTTCGCGCGAGACTTTTTCAGAGACTTTTGGCTCGCAAAATAGTACTGAAAACATGGAAAAATTTCTGAATAAAGCTTATGCAGAAGAAAAATTGAGATCTGAAATCGAAAACAAAAATAGTAATTTTTATTTTTTAATTGTAAATAATCAAGTAGCTGGCTATTTAAAGGTAAATGAAGGCGATGCTCAAACAGAGCAGGTGGCAGACAATGCTTTAGAAGTGGAAAGAATTTACTTGAAACAAAACTTTCAGCATCAAGGATTGGGCCTGGTTTTAATTAAATTAGCTGAGAAACTGGCTAGGAAGAAGAACAAGGCTAATATGTGGCTGGGTGTTTGGGAGAAAAATTATCAAGCTCAGGCTTTTTACAAAAAAGATGGCTTTAAGAGAGTTAGTCAACATACATTTGTAGTTGGAGATGATCCTCAAACAGACTTTATTTTAGTTAAGGAGTTAAAGTAATGAGGTTTTATTTTAAAGCAATTGATGAAATGACGGGACGAGAGGCTTTTTGTGTTGAAAGATTAAGAAATGAAGTTTTTGTTAGCGAGCAAAAAATCACAGTGCCTGAAATAGATGATGAGGATTTCTATGCTATTCATGTTTTTACTTTAAATAAAAGTAACGATAATGCATTAGCTACTTGCCGAATTTTTAAAGATAAAAATGGAGCTTGGTATTTAGGACGCGTCGTAGTTTCAAAGAAAGCACGGGGGATGCATCTAGGAAGCAAGATGCTGGAAGAAGTTCACTATTATTTAAAAGAAAATGGAGTTGATAGATTATATTGCCATGCACAGATGACAGCTAAGCCATTTTACGATTATCTTGGCTATCAAGTGAAGGGCAATATATTTAATGAAGCTGGCATTGATCACATCTTAATGTATAAAGATTTATAGACAGAAAAAGACCTCGGAAAATAGAATTCCGAGGCCTTTTTAACTTTTAATTATTCATCATCGTTATGGTTAGTGAAGTAACGGTAGTCTTTACTCTTATCAAAAATTACACCACGTGCGTTTTCACCGTTTGAAACGCTGAATACTGCATCTGGGTATTTTTCTTTAACTTCAGCTTCCATGTAGGAACGCATCATAGCATTGTTTGAAAGAACTGAACCAGTTAAAGCAATGCGCATTGGCTTAGGATCTTCGTAACGATCTAAACACATAATAATATCGCGTGCTAAAAGATGAGCTTGATCGGCGATGATCTTACGAGCATCTTCATCGCCGCTATCTGCCAGTTTAGCAACTTTGACAGCTTTTGAAGCAACTTCTGGACTAGTTAAGCTGTAAAACTTAGCCGGAACTTCACCCATGTTGTCAACATTAAATTCTTTTACAAATAAGTCAATTAAGGAATTCTTCTCGCGTTTGTCCCAGCTAAGAAGTGCAGATTGAAGAGCAGCCTTGGTAATAGCATAGCCACTACCTTCGTCTCCAAGTAAAGAACCGTAACCACCAACAGCAATTAATGAGTCATTTTGACGACCATTAACAACAGATCCAGTACCAGCAATAACTAGAGCACCATCTGCTCCTTCAAGACCATTGTAAAGGGCAAGAAGTGAGTCAGTAATGGCACGGGTTGGAATGTTACCAACCATTGAAGAAATAGTTGCCGCAACTTCTGGAGCATTACCAACAACTGATAAACCAGCAATTCCGGCTAAGACCTTGATACAGTCACCGTCAATCTTATCGCGCAATTCGTTAACTGCTTGAGCAATATTTTTAATACCAAGTTCGTAGTCGTTGTTGATTTGACCTGGGCCAGATTCTGCACGACCTAATTCTTTACCATTTTCATCATAAGCAATTGCCGTAGAGTGTGTACCACCTGCGTCAATACCAATCATATATTTCAACATAATTAATTATCCCTCACTGTAAATATTAATACTGGAATTATTGTACTAAAAAAAAATCAATTTGTGAACGCATTCAACTGATCCTATCTAAATAAAAAGATAAGTAAGAAATATAATAATCCTTATCTTTGAAGCATTTTTATTAAATTGCATGATAAAATAAAAGTATGTAATTAAGGAGAATTTTAATGAAAAATAAAATCTTTTTAGGAGCAATTTTGTCATCCTTTTGTGCTTTAGCTTTTTATATGACAAGCATAAATCATATGAAGACACAAACTTTGGAGATATATGGAAATTCAACCGCGAAAGTAGCTCAAAAAAGCAAAATGAAAGAGGGCAGTAAGCAGACTCGTTTAACTAATGGAGAAAGCGAGATTGGCGAAGCTGCTATTTCAAAAAATAGTAATAAAAGCTTAGCTAAGGCTATTGTTAAGGCAAGCTCAAATGTTCAAGGCAATTATCAAATAAGCGTAAAAGACTTGAATAGTACTAAAGTTTTTACCGATTTAACTAATACTAGTCAAGACACTTTAAATGCAGGAAACGTCTTGAAATTATACGTCCTACTTGCTTATTACAAGGCAGTTCAAGATAAAAGTTTAAATTCTGCTACTCCATATAAAGTTAAAGCAAGTGATTTAAACGGTGGAGATAAAGTATTGAAGGCTGATATGGCCTATTCTTATACTTACTTGCTCGATTTAATGATACGGCAGCAAAATAATAATGCGGCTAATATCATCTTAAATAAAATTGGAAAAGATAAAGTAAATAAAACTGCAAAAACATTTGGCGCAAGCAAGACTGAAATTACAGAAAATTTTGGTAAGGATTTTGCCGGGAAAACCAGTAGCAATGATTTAGTTACGACTATGCAGAAACTATATCAGGGGAAAGTGTTAGGCACTGATATTGATAATCAAATTTTAGGTCAATTAGCTAATTTTCCTGAAAAAGGATTAGCTAAAAATATTAATGGCGTAGTTTATAAAATAGCTGATAAAAAACAAGGCGCAGCCTTAATTCAAGAAAACGGAAAAACATATGCAATGGCAATGGTTAGTGAGGAAGATGCAGATCTAGCTAAAGTTGGAGATGCAATTAATAATTGGATGATTAAACAAAGATAACTATATTAAAGGAGTTTCGTGACTCCTTTTTCTTTTTGCTCAAAAAGTAGATAAATTTCTACACATTGTAGATTGTTTTCTACAGGTTGTCGTGTTAAAGTATATGAGTACACAAAAAGAAGGTGATTATCTTGGCTAAAAAAAGGGCTTTAGACCGCTCAAAAGTAATTGATCAAGCAATAGCAATTATTAGTGATAAGGGACTAAGTGAGCTAACCATGCCAGCTTTAGCAAAGGCATTAGGAATTAGATCTCAGTCTTTATATCATTATGTTGCTAATCGTAATGATCTATTAGTTCTAGTTTGCGTGAATAGACTACAAGTTTTGCGTCAACATTTAACGAAAAAGATAATAGGTCATTCTGGCTTAGACGCCTTGTTTAGATTCGCAGATGAGATACGAGATTTTTTGCTACATGATAAAGCAATTTCTGGAATTTACTATGGATTAAATGAATATGTTCAAAATGAACAAATTCACGAAGAAGTTATGAAAATAGTAGAACTAGGAGAAAAGCTAGATGTAGATAATAAAAATATCGTCTCCCTGCACAGTTTGCTGGGAGCAGTCTTGGGATACGTTTTCTTAGATCGTTATGTGATCGATGAAACAGAAAAAGAAGCTGATGATAATTACCATGAGATGCTTTTGCGACTTGTAGCGCCAAAACTTCAAGTTGAGGGTACAAAATAGAGGAAAGGAAAGTATACATGAAATTACTGAAAAACCATCTTGGTGCTTTGGTAGCGTGGATTGCGATTCTACTGATTGCGATCTTTTCATTGCCAGATGTAGATGCTTTAACGCGTCAGCATTCGGAAATTTCTCAAAGCTCGATTGCGACAAACATCGAAAGTAAGTGGGGACACGGGCAAGATAATACTTATGTTGTAGGGGTTGTTTTTAATAAAAAGCATGGAAAATTAACCTCAAGTGATAAGGAGAAAATTGACAATACTATTCGCTTTTTGAAAGACAACAAGAAAAAGCTGGGTATTAAGTCAATGATGACCCCGAATGATAATTACGCTACAAAAGCACAATTAATTTCAAAAGATAAAACGACTGAAATTGTGCAATTGAATATTGCAAATGATCATTCGACTGTGTCTAACGTTAATAAGTCTTTAACTAAAGCAGTTAAAACATCTGGAATTAGAACATATGTAACTGGGGTAAGAATCCTTGAAGATGACTTCTCGGCTTCAGTTCAGGAAGGTATTAAAAAGACTGAATTAATTACTATCTTCTTTATTTTTATTGTTTTAGTAATTGTATTTAAGTCACCAATTGTACCAATAATTTCATTATTGACAGTTGGAGTTTCCTTTATTACTTCATTTTCAATTGTTACTAATTTAGTAGAGAAGTTTAACTTTCCATTTTCAAACTTTACTCAAGTTTTCATGGTTATTGTTCTGTTTGGTATTGGGACCGACTACAATATCCTGCTGTATGACAAGTTTAAAGAGAACTTGAGTAAGGGGATGTCGAACCACGATGCGACAAACGATGCTTTGCGTAAAGCTGGTAAGACCATCCTTTATTCTGGATCCTCAATTTTAATTGGATTTAGTGCTTTAGGACTAGCTAAATTCTCAATTTACCAATCAGCTGTTGGTGTTGCTGTTGGTGTTGCTGTTTTACTAGTTGTACTTTTGACCTTAAATCCATTCTTTATGGCTGTTTTAGGTAAGAAATTATTCTGGCCAGTTAAAAATTTTGAAGGCGAAAGTAATTCTAAATTATGGCACGCTCTTTCTAAGGGAAGCTTAGCTCATCCAATTATTTATTTAGTTGTGATGGCTGTTGTAGTTTTACCATTCTGCTTGTTCTATTCAAATAATTTGAACTATAACGATGCAGATGAAATTTCTGACTCTACTCCTTCAAAGGCCGGGCTATTATTACTGCAAGATCACTTCTCTGAAGGTACACCAGAATACTCAACCTTATATATTCAAAGTGGTCATAAACTCGACAATGAGAAGAGCTTAAAAGAAATTGATCAGATTGTTAAGAAAATTCAAGCTGATCCAGACGTGAAATTTGCTTCATCAGTAACTGAACCAAATGGTAAGTCTATTAAACGTCTTTACGTTGATAATCAATTAGGAACTGTTAACTCAGGTGTAAATACAGCCAGAAATGGTTTGGGCACTTTAAGTAACGGTAGCAAGCAAATTACCAATGGTGCTGTTCAATTGCAGAACGGTGCAAATCAACTTTCTAATGGTACTGGTCGTCTTCAAAGTGGTGCAAATCAGCTTCAAGCTGGTGCAGGACGTTTACAAACTGGTGCAAATCAATTAGCAAGTGGAACTAGTCGTTTGCAAACTGGAGCTAATGCTCTTAGAGCTGGAACTATGCAGTTAGCAACTGGCGCTGGTCGTTTAGAGAGTGGTACTTTGAACTTACAACAAGGTGCTGTACAACTTGAAAATGGTACGATTAAGTTAGCCAATGGTGCTGTAAGCTTACGAGACGGTACTGCTAATTTACAAGCTGGTACGCAAGAATTTGTAAATAGTTTAAATACTATGAGTTCTAAATTGTCGAATCAACTTAGTGATAAAGATAAGGAAAACATAGCTAAATTAGAAAAAGGGTTACCTGAACTAAATAATAAAATTCAATTATTAAGTCAAGGATTAAATAGTGATTCTAATAGTGATAATTCTGAAAAAATTAAATCAGATTTAGTTGATGTAGGTAAACAAGCAGAAATTATAGGAAGTCAGTTGAATCAAGCTGGAACAACTTTGAAATCTCTAGATGCTGCAAAGAGTTCTAGTGCGACTATGAGTGATGCAGAAAAAGCGCAGATTACTCAAGCTTATGCTCAAGCAATGAATAGTGCTAACTTAAAGGATCAACAAAAGCAAATTATGAGTAGAGCCCTTAATAGCATTTTGGATAAGGTCAATGCTTCTGCAGAACAAAAGGCGCAGTCATTAAATTCAAGCTTGTCAAGTTTATCAAAAGTAGCTGGTAATCTTGAAGTGGCCGGTAAGGCAGATCAGCAATTAGGTGCTTCACTAGGGAATGTTAAGGGTTCTTTGGGAACACTTGAAAATACAATGGTTCAATTACAAGGATTGAAGCAAAGTGTAAATGAACTAGCTGGTTTTTCTAATGAAGCATTGCCTGGTGCAGGGACTGCATTAAGCAAATTAAGTTCAGGATTAACTCAAGTTCAAAGTGCTGTTGCTCAAGGTGCAGCAGGAGCTAGTCGCTTAAACGATGGCGCATCTCGCTTAAACAACGGTGCTGGTCAACTTGCAACTGGCTTACAAGCTGGTGTATCAGGTTCTAGTCAACTTGCAAGCGGTTCTGGCCAATTAGCAAACGGTGTCGGTCAATTGAACACAGGCTTACAAGCTGGATTAAGCGGAACTAACCAATTAGCTAATGGTATTGGTCAACTTAACGGTGGTGCAGGCCAACTTAACGGTGGCGCAGGCCAATTAGCAAGCGGTATTGGTCAACTTAATGGTGGTGCCAGTCAATTAGCAAATGGTGCTGGTCAAATTGCATCAAATAATCCTAAGATTACTGCTGGAATCGATAAAGTTAATAGCGGTTTAGGTGAAGGCCAAGAATACTTAACTGGCTTAGCAGATTCAGCTGCTGGTAAGACTTTCTACATCCCAGCTAAGATGATTCATTCATCAACTTTCAAACCAGCTCTTGATAACTACATGAGTTCTGATTTGAAATCTACTAAGATTATCATTATCTTGAAATTAGACCCAGCTTCAACTGAAGGGGCAAAGAAAGCTCACGAACTCAGCAACATGGTTAAGAAGTCAGTGAAGGGTACCAGCCTTCAAAGCTCAACTATTGCTATGGGTGGACAATCCGAAAAGATTTATGATACTCAAGAAACTGCAAGTAGCGACTTCTTAAGAACTGCAATTATTATGTTGGTAGGTATCGGAATTGCTTTGATCTTTGTTACTAGATCAGTATTGCAACCATTATTTATTCTAGGTACTTTAGTAATTGCTTACTTAACTTCTCTATCTATTAACCAATGGTTAGTTCACGCCTTATTAGGTAGATCATTATTAGCTTGGAATACTCCATTCTTTAGCTTTATCATGATCGTTGCCTTAGGTGTTGACTACTCAATCTTCTTAATGATGCGTTATCGTGAATTAGGAGAAGTAAACCCAGGCTGGACTACAAGTGAGAAGATGCTTCAAGCTTGTGACATCATCGGAACTGTGGTAATTTCTGCTGCTATTATCCTTGGTGGTACTTTCGCAGCCTTAATTCCATCAGGTGTCCCAACTTTAATTGAAGTTGCATTATGTGTGGATATTGGATTATTATTATTAGTATTCTTACTTCCGATTAACATGTCCGCTGCAATGAAGATTACATATGAAGGCTTAGGCAGAAAAAAGAATAAAAAAGATGCTGAATAGTATTTAATATTCTAAAAAATAAAAGATTGAAGTTTATCCTATTTTTGATCAGGATAAAACTTCAATCTTTTTTCTTTATAAAATTAATTAGATATTTTATTTAAGGCAGCTGCAATACCGTTGTGATTATTATCTAAGGTTACTGGAATATTCAACTTATTCTTTAGCTCTTCTGGTGCATTATCCATTAAAATTGGATGCCCAACAGCTTTAAGCATCGGTTCATCGTTATAATTATCCCCGAAAGCCCAAGCGTTCGTCTTATCTATTGCAAAGCTATCAAGAACAATTTTAACTGCTTTTCCTTTATTAACACCTTTAAGCATAATTTCTAAAAGATGGGGCGCCGATTTAACAAAAGCTAGTTTAGGAAAATCAGATTGGAGTGTAGGGATAATTTTATCAAGTGTGTCAGGCTTGCCAATGACTAGCACCTTGTGGATACCTTTTAAATCTTTTATTCGTTCTAGAGAAACAGGAAGTGATTTAACTCCAACTATTTCTTCTTCCTTTTTAACTAATGGATTTTTATTAAGTGAAGAAAACCAATTGTAGCCACTGTAGACATTCCAAGCAAGATCTTGAGTTTTAAGAGCATCTATTTTGGTAATTAGTTGGACTGCTTCTGCAGCATCAAAAAATTGTGAATTAAGCGGTCTTCCCATTTCATCTAAGACTAACGCACCATTATAGGCAATAATAGGACAGAAATTAGTAATTTCATCTACTACGTTTATAATTCCTTTGGGCATGCGTGCAGAAACAGGAATAAATAAGTTACCAGCGATAATTTGTTTACGAATGGCATCGATTGTATCAGGCGATACATCACCACCAGATGTAATCAGGGTGCCGTCAATATCACTAAAAATTAGTTTTGCTGTCATAAAAATTTTCTCCTTTGATGGCTTTATCTATCTTATTATAATACGATAAAGATAAGAACTAATGAGCACGAATTGCTTTTGCTTATTATTTTAAATAGTAAAAATTATAATTAATAACTACGTATAATTGAAATAGATGAGTGAAATTATGACAAAAAAATTGAGAAAAGTAATCTTTATCATCTGTGGAATCCTGTCCGCAATCATTTTACTTTACTTACTCTACCGCGACTATCGTCCTGAAATTGATGTTTTAATGCATCCTGATAGCCATACTAAAACAAAGTTACTCTATTTAATTCGCCAGCATGAAGTACGTGATAGCCTGTTTTTATTGGGTCTAATAACAGTTCTGAATGCTATTCCTGGTATGTCAAACTCTGTTTTTTGCATTTTAGCAGGACTTTGCTATGGGCCTTGGATTGGACTAGCAATTAACTGGGCCGGCAATATTTTAGGAAATTGTATTGTAGAGAGTTTAATCAAAAGGGTTGATTTTTCTCATCGATTTAAAAAAAATAAATTCTTAAATTGGTTAATGGCACAAAAACATCCAAGCTTAGGTATGACATTAGGGTTTATGGTGCCAGTAATACCGAGCGTGTTAGTTGATTACACAGCAGCTAGATTAAAAGTGCCAGCAAATAAATTTTTGTTGATGGTAATCGTGGGGATGTTTCCTACGTCTTTTATCTATGCCTTTGGTGGAGATGCAATCTTTAATGGGGATGCTAAAAAGTTAATTGGATCTTTAATTGGTATTGCAATTCTATTCATTATTGCTTGGTTATTAGTAAGAATGGCATCTAGAAAAAAGCAGAGAACAGCATAAGCATTCTCTGCTTTTTAGTTTAATTGCTTGAAATGCTATAATAAGCTAAAAAAGTTTATGAGGGAATTAAAAATGAAATGTCCAAATTGTGGTGAAGATGTAAAGTCGACTGATAAACAATGTCCTAACTGTCATTTTGATTTAGAAAAATTTAGAAATGAATTTTTTACTGGGCAAAATCAAACTCGTAATGAAAGTTCTGACAATCGTCAAAAGCAAGAAACACGTTCTGTTAAAAAGATTGAACCGAAAAAGCAAAATTCTACCATTGCTAGCATGATTAATTGGATTCAAGTAAATTCAATGATTGTTTTTGTTGTTGGGATAATTTTGTTGATTTTGACTAGTTTTTCACCATCATTAGGCTGGTCTTGCTTCTTTGCATTGTTAATATGGTTGTTTATAGTTTGTGATAAAAATAAAGGCAAAGTAACAGAACAGTACACTGTTGATCAGCGATTAACTGAGCATATTAATAAGGTTGGCTCTGATGTGGTTAATTCTTTTGAAGAAGGGGAGAATCGAGTAAAAGCTCATCGACAAAAGATTGATAATAAGTTAGGGCGCGATCCAGAAGCAATAAAAAAAGTTGTTAAGCAAAAGAGAACAGCTACTCAATTGGGAGTAGTCTTAATTGCAGTTTTAAACTTGCTTCTTGTATTTAGTGGCCCATTTTCATCAGGAATGATGCAAGGATATCAGACTTTATCTATTTCAAAAGCCTTACTTTCAATTGGTAGATTTAATGGCAAGTATCTTCTGATTGGTTATGGAATGTGGCTTCTTCTAGTTGGAGTTCCAATCGCAATTATTATTTTGACAATTAGGAATGGCAAAAATAATAAAAGAATTGTTTTCTTACTTTCTTTAATCGAGTCGATTGTCTTAGTGATTTGTGCTGTTGAATTAATTTTTATGAATGCTGGTTCCTCCTTGGGAATTACTAATAATGCAGCAACAAATAGTGTTGAAATTCAGAGGATTGTAGCAAATGCAATCTCATTTGGGGTTTCTACATACTTATTATTTGTATCAAGTATTCTTTTAACTGTTGTTGCGTTTCGCAGTATGAGACAAAATTAAAAAGAATTGGGTCATTATCTGATCCAATTCTTTTTTGCATGTTTAAAAAATTATTTTGAAACGTCAATCACTAAATGCTCATTTACAAATGACATTAAACCTAGTTCGCTTAATTCACGGCCATAACCAGACTTTTTAACACCGCCAAATGGTAATTCTGGAGCCGTGATCCAGCGTCCATTAATAACTGTCATTCCAGTATCAATTTCACTGGCTACTTCTTGCGCATGAGTTTTATTTTGAGAAATAACGCTTGAACCTAGACCAAAGCTTGAATTATTGGCTAGTGCAATTGCTTCTTCTTCATCTTTAACCTTAAATACTTCGGCAACTGGTCCAAATAATTCTTCATCGAATAATGGATTGTTTTGATCAATATTAGTTAAAATCATCGGACGGAAGAAAGCACCAGAACTTTCAATTTCGGGATATTGATAGGCAACTTCTGCTCCATGTTCAATTCCTTTTTTGATTTGCGCTGCTAACTTATCAGCAGCTTTTTGAGAATTCATTGGTGCGAGACTAGTTTCTTTATCTAAAGGATTACCGGGTTTAAGACTAGCGAAAGTGTGCTGCAAAATATTCATCACTTCATCGTAGCGTGATTCGACAACGATGATTCGTTTAGAAGAAGTGCAGACTTGACCACAGTTATAAGTTCTAGCGTCACTTAATACATTTTTTAATATCGTAGAATCGGCATCAGCTAAAACTATAAATGGGTCATTTCCACCTAATTCCATTGTCGATTTTTTAATATTTTTACCAGCTGCTTCGGCAACGCTGCTTCCGCCACGTTCTGAACCTGTAACAGCAACTCCTTGAACGCGCTTGTCAGCAATTACATCACCAATTTGGGCATAAGATAAAAATAAGTTTTGCAAACTTGCTTTTGGAGCGCCCGCTTCTTGAATAATTTTTTCTGTTAATTGAGCTGAAGCTGGGACATTGTGTGCATGTTTTAAGATAATTGGATTTCCAACCATGAAGTTAGGAGCAAATACTCTAATTACCTGATAGAGTGGGAAGTTCCAAGGCTCGCAAGCCATGATAATACCTGTTGATTGTTTTAGGTAATAAGCCGTCCCTAAGTTTGTTTCTAATGGAGTAGGCTCTAACATTTTAGGAGCTTTTTCAGCATAGTAATTACAAATGCTGATACATAAGTCTACTTCTTCAAGTGATTCATGATATAGCTTTCCCATTTCTAAAGTCATAGTTTTAGCCATCTCTTCACGATGCTTTTTGAAAGTATTGGCTATTTGATGAAGTAATTGACTTCTAGTAGCAGGAAGCTGATTACGCCAAGTCAAGTATAATTTTTCTCCAGCAGCAAGTGCTTGTTCAATTTCTTCTTGAGTAGCATCGGGGTAACTCTTAATCAGCTGATTAGTATACGGATTAATAGATTCATATTTAGACATAAAATTTCCTCTTTTCAATATATTTCATTATAAAGCGCTTTCTTGCAGATGTATATAAAAATCACTTCTCTTTAGTAAGACATAAAAGAAGTGATTTAGTTTAAGCTAGTTTACTAATTTTTTCTAATAATACATGATTATTGTTGAGACGAGCAAAAGCGGCTGAATCATTTAAATATTGAGTAGTCCTTTGTTGTGAGCCATTTTCTGCAATATTATTTTGAGCTAATTGAAAAAGTATGCGAGCAGTAAAATAAATTACATGCCGTTTTTTGCATAAGTCATATCCCATCTCTAATAGTTTATTAGATTGTTCATAATCCTGGTTTCGACCATAAAATTCCCCGCCGTTACACAAAATAGAAAGAAATTGTAGTAGCGAATCTTCATCTTCAAGCTGAACATTGGATATTGAAGAGAGAATGATGTCATAGTAATGGCGAGCTTTGTCAACATCATTTTGTAAATCATAAACTTGACTACAACCTTTAAGTGCAAGAAGATGGTAAATCTTATTCTGTTTTGATAAGTGTGCATCAAGAATTGTATTGAAGTAATACAAAGCATCAGTCTCAGCATGATCAAGATTTAAGGCAAGAAGCCCACGTAGATAGTAATAATGAAGGATATCTTCTTGCCGTGTTAATCCATCTTTATTAATGCTAGCTAAAAGTTGAGCTACTTTTGGAAAATCAAGCTGAATGACAGCAAAGTCGGCTTCAAATAGTTTATGAGATGTTTTTTTATTAGAATCTACATCCATAATATCTGCTACGTTAATATTCAAACGGTCGCAAAGACTATTTAAAATTTTTAAAGACGGAATACGACCATTATTTTCAAATTTACTTAATGTAGATTGAGTACAAATACCATTGCATAATTCAGTCTGCGATAAACCTAATTTTTTGCGAATGGAAATAAATTTGTTAATATTAATCATTCTTTTACTCCTTGATTGTCTGAAAAAGAAAATCTAAAGATTCATCCAAGTAGTCCTTGGCATAGTCCATTGCATGACGATGACCTTTGATGATCAATAATTCAATTTCGTGATCATGATTAGCTAAAAAGTCGACAAATTTTAGGATTCCATCTAATGGAACAAGTTCATGAGCAGAATTGATCATTTTTAAGCGTCCTAAATTGTTAAGATCATAATTTTCTGCATCCATTTGTTTGTAAATAGCTTGATCATCTTTACCCGCGTATGTCAATACAAAGAACTTATAAAATGATTCAAAAATATCATGTAAATTAGTGAGCTTTAATTCGTTTGCTCCATATCTTGAAGGTATAACGTTTGGATGAGTTTTCATCCAATTAGAGAAGTCTACAGATGCTGACCAAGTTACAGTAGGAAAACCATATATTCCGGCAAGGTAGATAGCCAAAGTACCACCAACACTGGCACCAATTTGTACGATATTTTGTTGATCATCTTCATCGGTATATTTTGACTCTAGTAACCACTTCACAAATTTTTTACTGTCTTGATGAGCAGCCGGAAAAGTAGAGGCAGGAGCTAAGCGATAGTCAGGGATAAGAGTCATAAAGCCTGCATTTGCTAATCTTATCCCAAGATTCTTAACATCATTTTTTGAGCCAGCAAACCATCCTCCGCCATGCCAAAAGATTAGAATTTTAGTTTGTGAATTAGTATTGTTAGGAAAATAAATGTCTGTCTTCAAATTGTTGTTTTCGTCGTAAATTATGTCTTTTTTTATAACAACCATAATTAAGCCTCTTAGTTATTTTTTAACACACTAATATTATAGAATAAATGTCAACGATAAGTCATATCTTATTCATCCTATATTTAAGTTTATTTCATCGGTTAAGGCGCCTATTTTGTTTTGTTTTTGTTATCATTAATTTAACATACCAAGGAGGGCAGAAAAATGTCTACTAAAACGAGTCGTAAGTTAATCAATATTTTGACGATTGTTACTACAATTATCCTAGTTTTACTAAGTATTTATTGGTATAGGCTAGGCATTTTTACAAGCCAGGAAAAAATGAAGGCTTATTTGGCAAATAAGCAGATCATTGGTCCCTTGATTTTTACTTTAATTCAAATAATTCAAGTTGTTATTCCTATTATTCCAGGTGGAGTTTCATTACTGGGTGGAGTGATATTTTTTGGACCAATCTGGGGATTTATTTATAACTATGTAGGAATTTGTCTAGGTTCGATCATTTTATTCTTTTTGGCTAGACATTATGGACGCCCATTTATTTTGCATTTGGTTTCTGAAAAAACATATGAAAAATACATGAAGTGGACAGCAAATCAGAAGAAATTCAATTGGTTCTTTGCTTTGTGTATTATTGCGCCAATGGCGCCAGATGATATTCTTTGTATGATTGCTGGGTTAACTGAAATGAAATTTTCAACATATTTATGGATAATTTTATTAGGAAAACCTTGGACAATTGCAGCTTATAGTTTGGGATTAGTTTATGGTGCCAAATGGTTATTAAAGTTAGTAGGCAAGTAATGCTTGAAAGTAAACGAATTATTTTAAGAAAAATTGAGACAAATGATGCGCCCACCTTACTCAAGTGGGGTCAAGATAGTGTGTATCATAAAAGCGCTGGTTATCAATATCTGGAAGATTTAAGTGCTGCTCAAAAAAGCATTGGTCAATATAGGGAAAGGCCCTATAGTTACGGAATAGTATTGAAAGAAAGTGGCCGCTTAATAGGATTAGTTGAATTATATGAACGTGGATTAGATGAATATAATGGCTTATTGATGACAAAAGACTTAGGTTTTTTATTAGATAAAAATTATTGGCATCGAGGATTAATGACAGAGGCTTTGCAGCTAATAATCAATTTTGCTTTTGAAAAATTGCACCAGAATCAAATTTGGGCCGGGACTTTTGTTTCTAATGAAAACTCACAAAGATTACTAAAAAAATTAGGTTTTAGATATGTTTATACAACTGATTATTCAATGGTTTCTTCGCTTTTTAATTATCAAGAAAAATATTATTTGTTAACACCACAGGATTGGCATGATATAATGCAGATAAACATGAAATCCTAAGACTAATTTCAGAGAGCTCATGGTTGGTGTAAATGAGTAGAAAGTCGTTTCCAGATTTCGATTATTGGGTAGGTAATTCTACACGGTTAGCACCGTTATCGCTTTTTGAGTGTGGTATTTTTAACCAAATTTGGGTGGTACCGCGAACCGTGTAAGTCGATTCGTCCCAGTGAGAGGGATGAATTGGCTTTTTTTATTTTAAGGAGGAAATATGTTAGACATAAAGGTAATTCGAGAGAATTTAGACTGGTCAAAGAAGAAATTAGCTACACGTGGAATAAAGCCAGAAGAACTAGATAAATTAGTGGCTATTGATAAAGAAAGACGTGAAGCTTTAACTAAAAGCGAGCAATTAAAGCAAAAGCGTAATGAAGTATCCGATCAAATTGCGCAAGCTAAGCGTAATAAAGAAGACGCAAGTGATGCTATTAAGGCAATGCGTGAAGTTGGAAAAGAAATTAAGGATTTAGATAAAGAAGTAGAAGACCTTACCCAAAAACAAAAGTATATTTTACTTCGTTTACCTAACTTCCCAGCAGATTCAGATCCTATTGGACCAGATGAAAGCTATAACGAAGAAGTTCGTAAATGGAATGAACCAACTAAGTTTGATTTTGAACCAAAACCTCACTGGGAAATTGGTACTGAATTAAATATCTTAGACTGGGATACTGCTGCTAAAGTTTCAGGTGCTCGTTTTGTTTACTATAAAGGTGCAGGTGCATTACTTGAACGCGCAGTTTCAAATTTCTTCTTAGATGAAAATACTAAAGATGGTTATACTGAAGTGATTCCACCATATTTAGTAAATGATGCTTCTATGCAAGGAACTGGTCAATTTCCTAAATTTACCGAGGATGTTTATACCATTGTTGATAATGATGATCCTGACAAGCCACGTGATCTAACTTTGATTCCAACTGCAGAGGTTCCATTAGTTAACTACTTCCGTGGTAAGATTTTAGATGCAAAGCAATTACCAATTAATGTTACTGCATTCTCTCCTGCGTTTAGAAGCGAAGCGGGATCTGCAGGACGTGATACGCGTGGATTAATTAGAATGCACGAATTTAGAAAAGTTGAAATGGTAAAAATTGTTGATGAAGACAGTTCGTGGGATGAATTGGAAAAATTAACGCATAACGCTGAACATTTACTTCAAAAGCTCGGCTTACCATATCATGTTGTTGCTCTTTCAACTGGGGATGCAAGTTTTACTAGTGCTAAAACTTATGACCTTGAAGTATGGATGCCAGCTCAAGATAAATATCGTGAAATTTCAAGCTGTTCAAACTGTACGGATTTCCAAGCTCGTCGTAGCTTAATTCGTTATCGTGATGAAAATGGAAAGCTTCATCTTGCTCATACTTTGAATGGATCAGGTTTAGCTGTAGGTAGAACTGTAGCAGCTATTTTAGAAAATTATCAAAATGAAGATGGAACTGTAGATGTACCTGAAGCATTACAACCATACATGCATGGTATGAAAGTAATTACTAAAGAACCAAAATTTGGTGAATAAAAGTTAAATATAAAAGAAAATGGTATTCAAACATCAAAAGATGTGGGAATACCATTTTTTATTTAATATAGAGTAAGATAGCACTAGATTAGCAGTCTGAAAAAATATTGCTAATTTTTAGAAAAAAGGGGTTGACGAAAAGGAGAAAAGTCTGTAAAGTAATACATGCTGTTTGA
>NZ_JBCOVH010000002.1:389727-433116 GCF_040919545.1 Lactobacillus sp. RTP31084st1_F9_RTP31084_210423 | reverse complement strand
CCTCTTGAGTTTTGACAAGCCTTTTTTCCTCTTTCTCATCTCTCTCAAATGACAGCTTTATAATATTATCATCTTTCTGCTCTCTTGACAAGCTTCTCGCTTTGCCTCCTCGCTCTGCTTCTTGCTTGCCTCAAACAGCATGTATTACTTTACAGACTTTTCTCCTTTTCGTCAATATAGTTTTTAACAAAAAGATATATTCCGAATATTAACTATTAATAAATTTCGATTGTCTGATTTTCGTCTTTTGTTTTTCCAATTTAAAAGCAATCTTTATTTTAAAAATTCGGATATAAAAATAAACATGTTAAGCAGTAATACTTAACATGTTTATTTGCTCTTTATTTCGAATATCTATTTTTTGCTTCTTTAATTTGGGTACTCAGGACCTCTTTTAAAGGAGTAAAACCTTTTTTAACTCGTTTTGAAGTCCAAAAATGGACTCGCTTTTTTCTTGCTTCTTTTACTTCTGGAAGGACTGCTCTTCTTGATAAACTAATCTGATTAGAGTATGGATCTATATCAATAACTTGTACCTTTATTGTTTCGCCAACTTGATACTCTCTTCCGATATCTTTAACATATCCACCATGTATTTCAGAGATATGGATCAAACCTTCTACCTTGCTATCTAGCCTTACAAAAATTCCATATTGTTGTATCCCACTAATTTTTCCATGAACTATATCGCCAATTTTAACTTGCATACTATCTCATCCCTTACTAATATTAATTATAACTGTCTTTTTAATTAACGCTAAAGACATGACTTCTATGCTTAGTTTTTATGGAGGATTTCTTATAAAGATGGAAAAATATGATTTAGCTATTATTGGTGCAGGTCCTATTGGACTTTTTGCAGCCTCTTTCGCTAATTTACACGGATTAAAGACAATTTCTTTTGATGCATTAGACGAAGTTGGCGGGCAAATTAATATGCTTTATCCACAAAAAAATATTAAGGATATTCCCGCTTTTCCTTCTATTAAAGGTGAAAAACTAGTTTCTCAATTACTTGAGCAAAACAGTAATACTAAATTCATACTCTCTCATAAAGTAAAAGAGATTTCTTTTTTAGAAAACGAAAATATCCTAATCGATAAAACATATGAAGTTAAAAGTTTATTAATTGCTACAGGGCTTGGAGCATTTAAGCCTAAAACACTTCCTTTATCAACTACTTTAGACATACAAAAACATATCCATTACTCAATGCAGCATCCTGAAATCTTTGCTAACAAAAAAGTAGCTATTCTTGGTGGTGGAGATTCTGCACTTGACTGGGCGCTAGAGTTAGCAACCACATCAGATATATTTTTAATTCACCGTAGAAATGAGTTTCGTGGTCTTGAAAGCTCCGTCAACAAGCTTAAAAGTTTAAAAAATGTTGAACTTTTAACTCCTTATCTTCCAAAAGATGTGCAGTTAAACAATAATAGAATGGAATTAGTTTTGCATAAAGTTGGTGCAAGTCAAGATTTTGCTACTAAAAATGTTGATGAAATACTAGTTGCATATGGCTTCAAGAGTGATAATCGACAATTACGTAAATGGGGAATCAAATTAGACCATAATCTAATCGCTGTTTCTCAACAAATGCATACTAATCTTCCCCATGTATATGCAATTGGCGATGCCATTACTTATCCTGGAAGAGTACCAATGATTGCTTTAGGATTTGGTGAAGCACAAATTGCAATTAGCAATATTATGCAAGACCTATTTCCAGAAAAAACAATGACTTTTCATTCTACCAGTATTTAATTTGTGAAAGGAATCTATTTTTATTTATGGGACTTATCGATTTTATTCTTCATATTGATGACCATTTAGTCACCATTGTGAATATGTTTGGAAACTGGACTTACTTAATCTTATTTGCAATTATCTTTATCGAAACGGGTCTGGTTATCTTTCCATTTCTACCTGGAGATTCACTTATATTTGCATGTTGTGCTATGGCAGCCACACCTAAATATAATCTTCATTTCTGGGTTTGCTATCTAATTTTCATAGCAGCTGCTGTTTTAGGTGATACGATTAACTATGAAATCGGACACTGGTCGCAAGCTGAAGGAACTAAACATAGTTGGTTCAACAAATTAATTAATCAAGATAAACGAAAAGCCGCTGAAAACTTTTTCGATCGACACGGCGGCATTACTATTGTAATTGGAAGATTTATTCCATTTATTCGTACATTTGTTCCATTTGTATCAGGTGCAAGTAAGATGCATTATCGAACTTTCATCATTTATAACTTTATTGGTGGTTTTCTCTGGGTAACTCTATTCTCTGCATTAGGATTCTTCTTTGGGAACATTCCAGTTGTCCAGGAACATTTCTCATTGATCGTAATTGCAATCATTTTAATTTCGGTTTTGCCAGTCTTAATTATCTGGTTAAAGAAAAAATTAGTATTAAAAAAGGAGCTTCGTTAAAGCTCCTTTTTTTTTGACAAAATAAAGCAAGAAAAGTATAACTCATAAATTATTCCGCCAGTTGCAAAACAACCAGCAAAAAATTCTTCAGTTAATACGTTAATAATGGGATCAGTTGCAGGATTGAACAGCCAATCACCATTGTTGAACAAGAGATGGTGAAATGCTATAAAAAATTCATCAAAATTCATTAAAGCAAACGGTAAGATTATCACAGGTAAAATCATGAAAATTAGCGCTGTTGTTCTCGAAATATAAATATAACTCATTCTCTTTCTCATTTTTAAGAAAATAAGAATAAGTAATCCAACTACAAAAACAATTATTGCTAATTCAAATAATAACTTACACTCATAAAAATGACGCGCTGCGCTTGAAGAAGTCGGAAAATTAGACATCTGAAGTTTATCATTAAATGGCAACAATAAATAATCTAAGAGCTGTGTATAGTTCTCCATCACTGTTGCTAAGGTTGTTTTTACTATTAAATTTGTTTTTTGGATTTTTACAAAAACTGCTAATAACGGCCAGCTTAAAACTACTGCTCCCAAAGTAGCAGTAGCAAGAGCCATCAAACAATTGTAAACAACTGCAACGATTGGCTTTTTCTTCATAGTTTCCATTCATCCAGATTTTCTACAACGTAAGTTGGCTGCTTATCCCTTTCTGCCAATTGTTTCTTAGTAGTTACACCAGTCAAAGTTAACAAAGAGTCAATATTGCAGTTAACGCCTGCCATAATATCAGTATCATAATTATCCCCAACCAAAATTGCATCCTTGCCTTGAGCATTTAGCATCTTCAAAGCACTAGCCACAATAATTGATGACGGTTTACCAATATAAGTAGGCTTAACACCTGTTGCTACTTCTAGCATTGTGCACAGTGCACCGTTACCTGGCAATAGCTCATCTCCAGAAGGTAAATTTTTATCAGCATTCGTCCCAATGAAGGTTGCACCATTTCTAATCGAGCGAGTAGCCACGCGAATTTTATGATAAGTTAAATCCGTATCCATTCCAACTACCACATATTTAGGATTTCGATCATCGTAGTAGAAACGTTCATTTTTTAATAGCCCTTGCACTAATCCTGTTTGTCCAATGATATAAACTGGTATCTTAGCAGTATCTGGATTTTGAGCTAGCAAGTAAGACTCTGTAGCTAAAACAGGCGTATAAATATGATAAATATCTGTATTAACTCCGTGTCCGCGCAACTTATCAACTACCATTTGCGGCGTACGAGTAGAATTGTTAGTTAAAAATAAGTGGGGAATATTTTTTTCTTGCAAACGATGAATGAATCTCACGCCACTTTCGATCGTATCGCTACCGCGATAGATAGTTCCATCCAAATCAATTAAGTAACATTTATAATCTTTATGTTCCACAATTAGCCCTTTCTTTTCTTAATTACGAAGCCCCTATTTTTATGACTTCCCTTTCCACGTTGAAATTTTACAGCTGTTTTATGACCACCAATTCTTGTTTTGTGGACACGTCTTTCTTTAAAGTAGGGACGTTTAGAATGATAGCGATTATTAGACATGTTTTTTCTCTTATTTTGTCTGCCAAACGCAACCTTCTTGATCTGATTTTCTTGAGCTAGTCGTAAAACAAAATACGCACTGCCGGGATTACAATATTCCTCTAAATAATCCACAATCGCATTAGCCTTTTTATCAATTGCAACGCGATCTTTTTCATCATAAAATCCCTTTAATCTTAAATGCTCACTTGAAATATCCCCTACTAAATAATCGTACTGATCAAGGTAAGGATCATATTTTTCCTTTAGCAATTCAATATCTAGAGCATCTTTTACATTAGCTAAAATTTCATACTTTCGCCCATTAATCATTATCGTGTCTTCATTGACAATTACATGAGCCAAAGGATGATAAAGCGGTTGTTCTTTATCTGCTTCTTTATACTCCATTATTTTTCTTTCTATTTATCTATCGGGTATTTTTCTTTTAAATAGTTTCCAATTACAGTCCGTAAATAATCAGGGAACAAAAACTTGTTTTTGCCCATAATTGAAATGGTAGGGAAAAATGGAATTAAAACATAATGATCAAGCAAGGCAAGCGTATACTCTTTTTCAGGATCAATCTCTTTTCCGTTGATGTAGACTGTTCTACTTGCATGATCAACTTGAATACCTTTATAAACAAGATCGCCAAAGATTTTTCCTCTAAAACTCATTCCTTTAAGAGCAAACTTACTTAGAAAATGACGATTCTTTTCCATCTCCATTACCATGCGCCAAACATCACTTCCAAGCAATTTAGTTTGTACTACATGCATTGGGTGAGGCAAAGCAGCTTGTAAATCAGCTTCTGTTAAAATTCCCTGATGAAATGGCGTTAAAAACAAGCCACTGTTTAAAACCGCAATATCAGTTCCAGCAAAATTACTAATTGCATCGAGAGAAACTTGAATTGCCGCCATTTTATCATTGTTAAATTTAGCAGGTAGCTTTGCAATTTGACGTGATTGAAGCATCTGCTCACCTTGCTTACGCCAAGCAGCAATTTTAGCTTGGTCCGATTCTAAACTTGGTAAATCAGCTGTTTTGACAGTATTTGGCACAATTGACACTATCTGGTGGTTATCATTTAATTGAATCGCAATATCGCCGACATGCTGACCCCATTTTCCAGTCTGAGTAATCCATGTTTTGTTTACTTTCTCGCCCTTGGGCAAATAATCATGGCTATGTCCACCAACAATCAAGTTCACTTCTGGATAATGATGTGCAATATATCGATCCATCCTTAAGCCAATATGACTAACAATGATTAACATATCATATTGTCCTTTAATTGTAGGAAGTAATCTATCTAAAGTATCAGAAATCAACTTTACATGCCAATGGTTAGGGCCATACGTCATTGGATAAGCAGCAGTTAAACCAACAACTGCAATCCTCGTTTTCTTTTTAGTTTCAAAAATTTTATATGAAGTACACCATTTCGGCATACTTTCATCTTCTTCACGTAAGTTAGCCAAAATAACTGGAAAATTCGCATGATCAAATAATTTTTCTAAAACTGCATGTGAATTAGAAATTCCTTCATTATTACCAATTGTGATCGCATCATAATTAAATTCATTCATTAATTTAATATTAGCTTGACCTTCAGTTGCATCTGATAAAGGATGAGAACGATCCATAAAGTCGCCAGCATCAAAGGTAAAAGTTTGATCAACGCTTTTATCATTTTGCGCTTGATGTAAATATCTTTTTATTTTAGGAAATTGTTCAAAGTGAGAATGTAAGTCATTGGTATGAACAATACGTAATTTTTCCATACTTTACTCTCTTCTAACCAATATGATTGGCTTTTAATACTGTATTAAAGGCGTCTAAAACTTTTCCTTTAGGTTTTTCCCACTCAACCCACTGCGGATCTTTCCAATCATCCTCATTAGTTAAAGTTTCTAGTTGATATGTTTTATTAATATATTCTTCGTATAATTGAAGTGCCTTTGTTCTAGCCAAATTTAGCTGAAGTATCCGTACTTTCTTTATTAATCCACGGTCTACGGCTAATTCAGCGATACCATTTTGATCAATATTTGAAATTTCATAATATTTAGATCCGTCATTGCGAGTAACTTCTTCGATTAAATCTAGTTGCTCATAAGCCATATTTCAGCATCTACTTTCTTAAAATGATTATTAACTACTATATTAATTATAGAAAAAAGTATACATCCATGCTATTGTTAAAAAGAATAGAGGTGTACACATGAAAACAAGCAGGCATTATTTCCTAGCCCTTTTTTTTAGTTTGATTTTTATTTTTGAATCGGGATTCCTAGTCATTGGTCACCGCGGTAATCCCAGTAAATATCCAGAAGAAACAATTCAAAGTGATAACTCAGCTTTTGCGGATGGCGCGGACTATGTTGAACTTGACCTGCATGTTTCCAAAGATAACGTCTTAGTTGTTTCTCATGACCGTGATTTAAGCCGAGTTGTTGGATCATCGGTTATTGTATCACAAAATAATTTCTCCTATTTAAACACCTTAAAACAAGCTAATGGTGAATCAATTATCTCTTTAGATCAATTATTTGATTACTACAAAGATAAACCTAACACTAAATTCCTACTTGAAACCAAAAAAACTAAACATAATAGTCCTAAAAATATGGAAGAATTACTTGCTGCCAGTATCAAAAAGTACCATATGCAAGATCGGGTAATGATTCACAGCTTTTCTGCACCGAGCTTAAAAACTATGAGTCAACTGCTACCAGATGTTCCAAGAATCTTTATTGTTGGTTCTTTGCAAAGAATTAATTTTGAAGTATTAAGTTACGTAAACGGGATCAATATCTCATCTGATCTAATTACTCAAAATCCCAAGCTAATTAGCCAGCTTCATGCACTACATCAAAAAGTATTTGTTTGGGCTGAAATGAATGAAACGCCGAAGCTATGGAACTGGTTAATCAACAATGATGTTGATGGAGTTGTCACTAACTTCCCCGCAAGAGGCTATAAATACAAATTAGCTAAAACTGGTACTAAAAAATATGACGTCAATAAAGATGGAATTTACTTTGGTCGGATGCCTACTGCAATTAGTGAAAATCCATATCTAAAAGTGACAACATCAAAAGAACTTAACTTTTTAGACCCAGTTCATGTTTCTTCAGCTGTTATCGCCTCAGGACAAACTTTTTATCAAATTGGCGATAAGGAATTTGTTCCTGCCGACCTGGTTAGTTTAGACTTACAGCCAGAATGGATTCTGCCATATTGGAATTTAAGCATTATTAACCCTACTCAAAATCCAATTTTCACTTATAATAAACCTGATAAGCAATCTGGTAAAAAGAATCGACTTATGCCAAGAAAACACTATAAAATACTAGGTGCAAGTGGCGGAGTTAAAGATTTATGGCTTCTTACTAATGATGGCTGGGTTAAGTCTTCTAAAGTCTTATATTATGGCTTATTTAATAAAAATACATTTGCCTATAAGAATTATCAAAAACTTGATCCTGCTTATCGTCAAACAAACGTTGCCCTATTTCCCTATTTACCAGTTGAAAAAGTCCCAAATAAAAGCTTTTGGTCGACTTATTCAGATGTAAATGCTGTAATATTTAATCAGAGATAAAAATAAAGGAGTATGTTATGGAAGAACTAGATTATAAAAAATTAGCACAAGAAAAGAAGGATGCTATTTTAAATGATTTAAAAGAATTGATTGCAATTGATTCTTCTGAAGATTTAAATAATACTAGCAAAGAATATCCTGTAGGTCCCGGACCAGTTAAGGCTATGAAAAAGTTTTTATCATTTGCTAAACGTGACGGCTTTGATACTGAAAACTTTGATAACTATGCTGGTCGAATCAACATGGGTTCTAGCGACAAGCGTGTCGGTATTATCGGTCACATGGATGTCGTTCCTGCTGGTGAAGGCTGGAAGACCGATCCATTTAAGATGACTATCAAAGATGGCAAAATTTATGGACGTGGTAGTGCCGATGATAAAGGCCCATCATTAGCAGCTTACTATGGGATGCTAATTTTAAAAGAACACGGCTTTAAACCTAAAAAGAAAATTGACTTCGTAGTTGGAACTAATGAAGAAACTAACTGGGTTGGAATTGACTACTACTTAAAGCATCAACCTGCCCCAGATGTTGCTTTCTCACCTGACGCAGAATTTCCAATTATCAATGGTGAACAAGGCATTGTTACCTTAAAACTTGACTTTAAAGATGATCCAAGCCAAGGCGACGTTAAACTTTGGACATTCCAATCAGGAATTGCAACTAATGTCATCCCTCAAACCGCTCATGCTCAACTTGAAGGCGATATTGATGGCATCAAAGAAAAATTCAACTTATTCCTTAAAGAACATAAACTTGAAGGAAAAGCAGAAATGCTTAGCGGTCGTCTTTCATTAACTCTAACCGGTCACGGTGCTCATGCTTCAGCTCCTGAAACTGGTAGAAATGCTGCTACTTACCTTGCTCTTTTCCTTGATAGTCTTAATTTTGATGGTCAAGCCAAGAATTTCTTACACTTCCTTGCAACTGTTGAACATAAAGACTTTAACGGTAAGAAGTTAGGTATTTTCCATCATGACGACTTAATGGGCGACTTAACCAGTTCACCAAGTATGTTTAACTTTGAAGGTCAAAATGCATACCTACTAAACAACGTTCGCTACCCACAAGGTATTGAACCAGAAGAAATGGTTAAAAACATCAACGAAAAATTTGGCAATATCTTAGATGCCAGAGTTGATGGCTCAGCAGAAGCGCCTCATTATGTTCCTGGAGACGATCCAATCGTTAAAACTCTTCTGTCAGTTTATGAAAAGCAAACTGGCAAGAAAGGTCATGAAGTTATCATTGGTGGCGGTACATATGGTCGTTTATTTAAACATGGTGTAGCCTTTGGTGCTCAACCAGAAGGTGCTCCACTTGTTATGCACCAACCAAATGAATACATGAAGGTTGAAGATTTGATTAATTCAATTGCTATTTATGCTGAAGCAATCTATGAATTAACTAAATAAATCAAAATATTAATAAATTCGTAAAAAAGGACAGCGTCAATGCTAGTCCTTTTTTTGCTATAATAGTGGGAAAGTAATTAACAAAGGATCCTGATCTGTGAAAAATTTAAAAGAAAAAATCATAGAGTTCCTAACTGCGGGGCCAGAAGTTAAAACACTTCAAAGCGAATCAGACGAAAGCCAATGGAAATTTTACAGCGGCATCGTTTATTTAACTTTACGTCGTGTTTTCCATTATTTGATCTTAATTGCAGTTTTTGGTTTATTTCTCCTAATTGGTTTTGGTGGTGGCTACGCCCTTGGCATTGTTCGCCAGCAGCCCATTCCAACAATTAGCGAATTAAATCAGCAAATAAACCATGCACAAAATTCAGCCACACTTTACTATGCTGGCAATAAAAAAATTGCTACGGTTCGCTCAGATACAGTCACCAAAAAGGCAAGTGAAAGCGAACTAACCCCTTTAGTTAAGAATGCTGTAACAGCTACTGAAGATGAAAATTTCTATATTCATAAGGGAGTTTTACCTAAATCCCTAGTTAGAGCTGTCCTTTCTGAACTAACTGGTGTTGGTGTTCAAACTGGTGGATCAACTTTAACTCAGCAATTGGTTAAGATGCAGTTTTTAACTAGTCAGACCACTTGGAGAAGAAAAGTTACCGAAATGTTTTATGCTCATAAGATCGAAAAGCATTTCTCAAAAGAAGATATTCTCCGTTCATATTTAAATGCTGCTCCTTATGGTAAAAACAACCGTGGAGAAAACATTGTGGGTATTAAAACTGCGGCACAAGGTATATTTGGTAAGTCTATTTCTGAACTTAACTTGCCACAAGCTGCTTTCATTGCTGGTTTACCTCAAAGTCCATCTATTTATACCCCATATCGTTTAAACGGAAAAATTAAAAAAGACCTTGATTTAGCAATGCGCAGAAAAGATATTGTTCTATTTCGGATGTATCGAAATGGCGATATTAGTAAAAAAGACTATCTTGCAGCTAAAAAATATGATTTACGCGCTGATTTTCTTGCTCCTGAAAAAGCATCCAAACAAAAGAAGCAAAGTGGCTACTTATATAATCTAGTAATGAATAAGAGTACCAGTCTCTTAGCAGAAAAATTAATTGAGCAAGATGGTTTAAAGGTATCAGATGTTAAACAAGATACTAACCGTTATAATCAATACCTAACTAGTGCAACTGAATTACTTCATCAAAAGGGCTATCATATTAAGACCACGATTAGACAGCCACTTTATCAAACCATGCAACGTATAGTTAAGCAAAATAAATATGGTCAAGATAAGACATCTCGTGATTTTGACTCATCTACTAACAAGTGGGTTAATACTACTGAGCATGTAGAAAATGGTAGTGTCGTAATTGATAACGCAACTGGCAAGGTATTAGCATTCAGTGGCGGAGTTGACTTTAAGAACTCTCAAATTAACCACGCTTTTGATACTTATCGTTCACCTGGTTCATCTATTAAGCCATACCTAGTCTATGGTCCAGCAATTGAACATAAGCTGATTTCTAGCCAAACAGCACTGGCAGATTTCCCTACTAGATTTGGCAACTATATTCCAACTGACTATAATTCAACTGTAGAAAACCGGTTTATCTCAGCTCAAGAAGCTCTAAGTAAATCTTACAACTTACCTGCCGTAAACTTATACAGTAAGTTAGTCAACGATAAGAACATTAACTTGCGTCAGGATATGAAAAAACTCGGCTTAAACTTGAGTAAAAGCGAATTTGAAAACCTAGGTTTGGCCCTCGGTGGTACAGATTATGGTTTTTCAGTTGCCGATAATGCTAGTGCCTTCTCTAACTTCTATAACAATGGTAAGCGTGCTGATCCTTACTACATTGAAGAAATTCGAGATCCATCAGGTAGAGTAATTTATAAGCATAAGCAAAACCCACAAAAGGTCTTCTCTACTGGTACTTCTTACATTATGCAGAAGCTGCTTCACCAAGTAGTAACTAAGGGTACTGCATCAAGTTTAACCGGTACTTTGAAGTTTAATTACAAGAACTTAATTGGTAAGACTGGAACCAGTAACGATTATCGTGATATTTGGTTTAATGGGTCTACTCCTGGGATCACGATTTCTAGTTGGATGGGTTATGATAACTTCTATGGTCACTCATACAACCTAGATTCTAATTCTAGTGAGACCAACTTAAATCTTTGGGCAAATATCGCTAATGCACTTTACGAAGAAGATCCATCGATCTTTAAATTAAATGATGCACCAAGTCGTCCAAGCTCGGTTTATAAAAATAGAGTCTTAGCAAGAACTGGAACATTACCAGGAACTGTAAGCTATGATGGCGATAATATTGAGCTCTCTGGCAAAAAGACTACTGCATTAAGTTTGTCCCCTGCTCCAGCTGCTACTGCTAGATTTGGTATCGGTGGATCAACTAAAGACTACAACCTCTTCTATGATTACTTAGAAGGCAAGAATAATGATTATGGCAAAGTCTTAATCTATACTGGCAAGACAATTTCTAAGAAGAAAAACATCAACAGCCTATTTGCTGTCGCTGATGGTTCAACTTCAGAAGATGCTAAAAATTATTACGGCAAAAACCACGAAGTTTACCGTGAATCAAATAATAATTCCTCGTCTTCAACTAACCGAAATGTCGGAGCAAATGACCAACAAGCTCGAAGTACTGGTCAAGGAGGAAATAATAATGGTTCTTCATCATCTACTTCTACTAGGCGAAATCGTTCAAGTTCCACAGGTGAATCATCTTCTTCCGCGGAAAGTAGTAATTCCGAGAGCAACAATGCTGCAAATGATGTAAATTCAAATATTAGTTCTAATGAAGGTTCAGCTGCTAACACAAATACTAGCAGCGAGACCACTGAAGGCAGTACAGCCACTAATAATGGTCCAACTGCTCCATAGAAAAATATAGTTTTAAAATCAATAAAAACTGATAATCAAAATTAACGATTATCAGTTTTTTGTTTGACTAAAACTATAATTTTCAAACTAATTATTAAAATATATTGAATAAAATTAATCAAAGTATTATTATTTAAATAAAATTTTAATATTTAAAGGACAATTAATGGAATTACTAAAATATTTCAAAAAGTTAAAATGGGAATTTCTATTAGTAGTCTTTCTCATAGTTGTTAATGCTGGATTTTTAACACTAGCAGGTATTTCTAGCGCTAATGCATTGAGTTCGGTTGCTAAATTACGTGCCGCTGAATTCTTTATGTGGGTTGCAATAATGGGCGGAGCCTATATCATTTATGCTATTGTTAATTGTCTTGTTAACGTAGAACAGACACGTTTATCTCAAAATGTAGACAAATTAATCAGAAATAGTATTGCAACAGACTTATCCAAGGCAAATTATGCTACTTTTCATAAACAAACTGTAGCAACATACAGTTCTTGGCTAACTAATGATATTACTACTATTAATAATTTCGGAATTACTGACTTTTTAATGATTGTCAGACAAGTTAGTGAAATAGTTTTTGGGATGCTTACACTAGCATATTTCAATATAAGTTTGGTAGTAACTGTTGTTGTCTTAACAGTTATTATGGGAATCGTGCCAAATATGTTTTCTAAAATCTTAGCTAAACGATCATTAGAATATACTCATGCTAACGAACGATTAGTTAATACAATTAATGATATATTAAATGGCTTCAATACACTCTTTTTAGCTAATCTCCCTCAGACTATCGTAAAAAAAATAGATGGTTCTTCAGACGATGTAAAAAAGCATACACTAAACTACAGTAAAACCGCTGGAATAACTCAAGCAATAACTAATGGCTTAGCATTTATTAGCCAAGTCATTATTTTAGGACAAACTGGTTGGCTAATCTTACATCATCTTACAGCAGTTGGTACGATTAGTGGTGCACAATTCTTTGCTAGTACAATTTTCGCTGAATTAAGTGGTATTAGTTTTAATTGGCAGGAATTTAAGTCTATAAAACCAATAATGGAAAAATTTAAATCTGTATCTAACAATGAAAGTGAGCCGCATTCAATTTCTAATTGGCAACTAGGAAAACTTAACCTAAAGAATGTTTCCTACCATTATACTGAAAGTGATGAACCAATTTTCCATAATTTGAATTTAGATTTTATATTGCAAAATAAATATATTCTAACAGGAGATTCTGCAGCTGGAAAATCCACAATTTTAAATCTAATTGGTGGCTTACTAAGAGACTACAAAGGAGAAATTAACCTTGGCAATATGAGTTACGATCAAATTTCAGATCATGACCTACATCAGAAAATTTCTTATTTACAGCAAGATCCGTATATTTTTTCAGCATCCCTAAAATGGAATTTAACTTTAGGAAAAAAGATATCAACTCAGAAAATTAATAAGGTAATCAAAGAATGTGGCCTAGAAGATTTAATTACTAAACTACCTAATGGAATTGATACAGTTTTAGATGATCAAGGAAAGTAATTATCTGGCGGCCAAAAGCAACGTATTGCATTTGCTAGAGAAATATTACGTGATACTCCAATCTACTTACTAGATGAAGCAACGTCTGCATTAGATAAAGCCTCAAGTACACAGCTCGAACGTTTGATTCTGACTAAACAGGATAAAACAGTGATTATGGTAACTCATCACTTAAGGAACGAAATCGAACAATTAGCTAACAAAGTAGTTAATTTAAATGAAATAAAAAATACAGCTAGTGAAACCATTTAAATTCACAATACAAAAAAGTACTGTTAACATGGACGTTTTTTCAACCGCAGAGTAACAGTACTTTTTTAATATTAACTTATCTACTTAGTAGAACGAGACTTCTTCAAAGTATATGGCAAGATAACATGAGCATCATCTAATTCTTCATCGTCCATCAACTTAGTTAACATTCTCATTGCAACAGCACCGATATCATAAAGTGGTTGTTGAACAGTTGTTAATTGAGGACGAACAATTTTAGCAACATTAGTTGATGCAGCAGAAATAATTTCTAAGTCTTCTGGAATCTTTACGCCTGCATGAACAGCCGCATTAACGATACCTGCAGCTGTTACATCACGAGTAGCAATAATCCCATCTACTTTATCAGCTTTAATTTGCTTAAATAACTTATAGCCATCTTCATAAGTTTTAGCATCTTCATAGATATGAACATTCTTCAAATTATGTTCTTCCATGAAATCCGTATAAGCAACGAAACGGTTGTCCTTGTTAACATAAGCTTTTCCGTCACCTACAATTAAGGCTAAGTTCTTCTTACCGTTTTCTAAAAGAAGACTCAATGCTTCCTTTTCAGCGGCTTTATAGTCAATTGTTACACTTGGAAAGTCTTGGTTAGCATCAGCAGTACCAGCTAAAACAACTGGTGTATTTGTACGCTTGAAGATTTCTTGAGCCTTTTCACTCATTAAGTTTGACATGTAAATTACACCATCAACTTGCTTATTAAGTAAGTTTTGGATTACTTGATCTTCATTCAACAAAGTATTACCAACACTGGAAAGTAAGATATTATACTTATACATCGTAGCAATATCGTCAATTCCTTTAGATAATTCAGCAAAGTGCATGTTTGTCAAATCAGGAACAATTAATCCAACTGTTGTAGTTCTCTTTGAAGCTAATCCCTGAGCAACTGCATTAGGTTGATAATGCAAACGATCAATGACAGCTAATACTTTTTCACGTGTTTCTTTACGTACATTATTATTTCCATTTACTACTCTTGAAACAGTAGCCATAGAAACTTTTGCTTCACGAGCAACATCATAAATAGTTACTTCTTGCTTTTGCATAAATTTCTCACACTCCTGTAAAAACACTCTTTTATAACTTATCAAGAATATCAACACATTGCAACCGTTTACGACTAAAAACTCATTATTTTACCATATTATATGGTATACTCCCAGTAAATATTAAAAAAGGAGCCAAAATTATGAACTTAGACAAGTTACAAAATTGGTTAATTTCAACCAATAATGACGTTGCTTATATTTCTGATCCAATCAGTATTAATTATTTCACTGGCTATAGCATGGATCCACATGAAAGAATTTTTGCTTTACTTGCTTTTAAAGACAAGCCTGCATTTATCTTTGCGCCTGAATTAAATGTTGAAGAAGCTAAAAATTCTGCCTGGGATGGCGATGTTTATGGCTATCTTGACCATGAAAATCCATGGGCAAAAATTGCTGATTTAGTAAATCAACGTGTCGGTAAACCTAATAATATCGCAATTGAAAAATCACATCTCTCAGTTGATCGTTTAGAACAATTACGCATTGCCTTTCCTGATTCTTCATTTACCAATAACGTTTCTCCATTCGTAGCTGAAGCACGTTTACGTAAAACCCCCGAAGAAGTAAAACAATTAAAAGCTGCCGGTGCAGAAGCTGACTTTGCTTTTCAAATTGGTTTCAATGCTCTTAGAAACGGCGTAACTGAACGTTATGTTGCTGGACAAATTGATTACCAACTAAAACTTCAAAAAGGTGTAATGCATACTAGTTTTGAAACGATCGTCCAAGCAGGTACAAATGCAGCTAACCCTCACCTTGGTCCAACAATGAACAAAATTGAACCAAACGAATTAGTTTTATTCGATCTTGGAACCATGCACAACGGCTATGCTTCTGACTCAAGTAGAACTGTCGCTTACGGCGAACCAACTGCTAAAGAAAAAGAAATTTATGAAGTCGACCGTGAAGCACAACAAGCAGCTATTGAAGCAGCGAAACCAGGTATTACTGCCAGCGAACTTGATGCTGTTGCTAGAGATATTATTACTAAGGCTGGTTATGGAGAATACTTTATTCACCGTCTTGGTCATGGTATTGGGATGAACGTTCACGAATTTCCACAAATCATGGAAGGAAACGACGTAGTTCTTGAAGAAGGTATGTGCTTCTCAATTGAACCTGGTATTTACATTCCTAACGTAGCCGGCGTTAGAATTGAAGATTGTGGTGTAGTCACTAAAAACGGTTTTGAAACCTTCACTAAGACAAGTAAGGAATTAAAATACATTCCAGTTAAAGACTAATCAAAAAACCTGTTGATAAACTTTATCAGCAGGTTTTTTATTGTAAAAAAAGAATCAAGCAAAACTTGATTCTCTTTATAAATATTTAATTTTAGTTATTTTCAGTATCTTCAGCATTGTTTAAGTCACTAACAGCATCCTTGTCAGATTTTTCATCTTCGCCAAGATCTTTGTTAGTGTCATCAATTACGATATCATCAAAATCTCTTAATTCTGAATCATCTTCAACTGACTTAGGGAAAGAAGCTAATTGATTCTTAATTGCTTCAGTTCCTTTATCATACTTTTCTTTCAAATCTTGCAATTTTTCATTTTCAGCAAGTTTTTTCTTTACATCGTCAGTTGCGTCTTCTGGCAACAATAATGAGCCAGCAATTAAGCCAACACCTAAACCAACAACGCTACCTAATAAAAATCCACCAAGTTTACGCATAATTGTTCTCCTTTAATAAATATTAGTCTTCACCGCGACGACGTTTACGTCTTGCAAACATGCGACTAACTAGAGATGAAAAGATGCCAATTCCGGCTCCTCTAATACCCATACCAGAGAAGCGTTCAACCATTCTTCTTGATGAAGAATTGATGTCTGACAAGCTTTCACCTAAATCAGCTGCCGCCTTTACAACTGGTTCTAATTCTGTTACTTTTCCATTTACGTCAGCTAGAAGAGCATTACTTTTTTCTAATAAATCTTCACTTTGCTTCATTAATACAGAAGTTTGTTTCGTTAAATCATCAACAGCTGTATTAACGCTGTCCATAGTTGCGTCAACTTTTTTCATTGTCTTAGTAACTCTAACAATTAAAGGTAAAGTAAATAAGACCAAGATTAAAAAGGCAACTGCTGCAATTAAGCCAGCTAATGCACCATATGAAATTGACATAATCTATCCTCCATTAATTATTCCTCTCATAAAAAAGTCTAGCATTATTCCTCCCCTCAAGCAATGAAATAGTACCCAAGTTTTTGATATACTATTTTTAAAGAAATTAGATAAGGAGGGCATGAGTTGAACTGGTCTACTCTTCTAAAAGGAACTTCTACAACTAAAAAAACTAATAACATTGATTCCTTAATTAATTGGGACAATGTACTTCATACTTTATTAAGTCGTGGTATACAAATTATTATTACTACAATTATTTTCTTTTTAATTTGGCATATAGGGAAACGCTTATTAACGAAATATTTATTAAAGAATCCTAAATTTCAAGAACGTATGACTGGAAGGAAAAGAACTCTAGCTCAATTAGGAATTGCTCTTTTTCAATACACTGTTCTCTTATTTTATTTATATAGCGTTTTAACGTTAATGGGAATCCCAGTCGGAACGTTGTTAGCTAGTGTAGGGTTAGTATCTCTAGCCTTAGGAATGGGCGCACAGGGCTTAGTTAGCGATGTCATAACTGGGATGAACATCTTAAGCGAAGGTGAATACAATATCGGCGATACTGTCAAAATTGGCAACTACACCGGAACTGTTCTCTCCTTTACCTTGCGTAATACCCGCCTTAAAACTACTAATGGCGCTGTAATCTATATTCCTAATCGTAACATTACCGTAGTTGAAAATTTGAGTCATGGTTCACACTCTGGCTGGAGCATGGATATTAATTTAAATCTTTCAGTAGAAAATAATCTTACTGAAATTAATCATGCCGTTGATACGGTAAACGCCGCTTTAAAAGATAAGTTTAAAAAACAAATCAAAAAGGGCCCTCAAATTATTGGAATCATTAATCAAACCGGCTCAAGTATTACCTATCAAATTCATTTTCAAGTAATTGCAAATAGCCAAAGTACGATTAAAAATGCCTATCTCAGTGCTTATATCAAAGAATTCAATCAACGCGGGCTTAAATTCAGTCCCATGCCAACAAAACAAGAAAATAGTTCTGCATCTTAAAGGATTAAGCAACTAGACTTTTATCTATTGCTTAATCCTTTTTTATTGCACAACGCGAACTACTTCGCGAGCAATCATTAATTCTTCATTAGTTGGGACAATAAGTGCCTTTACTCTAGACTTAGGTTTAGAAATAAACTTTTCGCCATCTGTTCGATTAGCCTTAAAATCTGGTTCTAAACCCAAATATCTTAATGAAGACATAATACCAGCTCTAATGCCAGGATCATGTTCACCTACTCCTGCAGTAAAGACAACTGCATCAATTCTGCCTAACTCTGCTGCATAGGCGCCTACATAGCGAACAACTCGGTTAATGAATATCTTACGTGCTAACTTAGCACGCTTATCTTTACTTTCAATTAAATCACGCATATCAGAAGATACACCTGAAATACCTAATAATCCTGACTTATAATTCAAAACATCAATTGCTTCATCAATATTCATTCCGGTCTTATGCATTAAACGTTGCAGCGCTGAAGGATCAAAATCTCCACTTCTCGTTCCCATTGTTACACCAGTTAACGGGCTAATTCCCATTGAAGTATCATAAGACTTTCCACGTTTAACCGCAGTAACTGAAGCACCTGATCCTAAGTGGCAAACAATCAAGTTAACTAAGTTAGGATTTTTCTTAAGCATCTTGGCTGCACGCGGTGCAACATAAGAAATAGAAATTCCATGCGCACCATATTTTCTGATGCCATAATCTTCATAATATTCATAAGGAATCGAATATAGATAGTGGATTGGATCTAAAGTTTGATGATAAGAAGTATCAAAAACCGCTACCTGTGGAACATTAGGAACAATTTTCAAAAAGGCCTTGATTCCATTTGCCTCAGGAATATTATGCAAAGGTGCAAGTTCACCTAAATCAAATATTTCTTGTAACTCTTTGTCACCAACACGAACAGATTCCTTAAATATTTCACCGCCATTTACAATTCGGTGACCAATTCCAGTAATTTCTCTCAGGTCTTCAACTACATGAAATTTTTTCAAATCCTCAATTAAAAGCTTCACTGCCTCTTCTTGATCATGAATAGGCATATTTTTGATATATTCTCGGCCATTACTTAGCTTGATTTTAAAGACAGCATTTTCCATCCCCACTCGATCAGCCATTCCTGAAGCAATGACTTTTTCATCAGGGAAAGAAAATAATTTATATTTAAAGGAAGAGCTTCCTGAATTAATTGCTAAAACTTTTTTCATACGCTATAACCTCAATTTCAACTAAACTTACATTTATCAAGTAAACTCACAATTTTAGTATAGCGCTTTCATCTTAACAATTAAAAGTAGAAAATAAAAGAACTTATCCATTAATCAGAATAAGTTCTTCGAAATTTATTTATTTTCCATCTTTTTCCACCAGGCTGGTAATTCAGTAAGTAATTTTCTCAAAGCTTGACCTCGATGAGAAATTGCATTCTTTTCATCCACTGTCATTTCAGCAAACGTTTTGCCCTTATCAGGAACAAAGAAAAGCGGATCATAACCGAAATTGCCTTTACCTTGTGGATAAGTTAAAATTTCACCGCGAATTTTGCCTTCGGTTACTAAATCATCCTCAAATTTACCTGGCCAGGAAACAACCATTGTTGTATGAAAAGTAGCCTTTCTTTCTTCTTTTGGCACGCCGCCTAATTCAGCTAATAATTTAGCATTGTTCAAAGCGTCATTATGAGCTTCCCCGCCATAGCGCGCAGAATAGACACCAGGAGCGCCATTTAATTTATCGACCGATAATCCTGAATCATCAGCTAAAGTCGGTAGATTGCTAAATTCTGCCATCTGGTGAGCCTTTAGCTTGGCATTAGCTAAAAATGTGGTACCAGTTTCTAAAACATGTGGCGGATCAGTTAAATCTTGATTAGTAATCACATGAATTGGAAAGTTATTCTTTTGTAAGGCCTCTTCAACTTCCTTAGCCTTATTTTTGTTGTTAGTTGCAAATAATAAAGTATCCATTTTAATCCTCAGCATTTACATGATGACCAACAATTGTTTCATCATTCATCCATTGACGTGTTATTTCAGTGAACTTCTTAGCTTCCCCTGTCGTATAGTACTCATGTGTTGTATCAGAATCATCAGCAGCAAATAAGCCGTCACGCCGTAAAACGTTATAGGTATATTGTGCCACCTGATCAGCTGGATCAACAATTTTTTTATCTTGACCAACCACTGCAACAATTTCATCTCTTAATAATGGATAATGAGTACAGCCTAAAACAAGAGTATCGTAATCAATATTTCTCAATGGCGCTAAGCTTTCGCTGACAACAGCCTGTTTAATCTCTTCAGCAGGATCTTCCTCAGCAAGAGGTGCTAATTTAGGTTGTGCAAATTCGCTTACTTGAATTTCTGGATCACGATATTGAATTTCTTTTAAATAAGAATGACTATTAACAGTTGCCTTAGTACCAATTACCGCAACATTCTTTGTTTCTGTGGCCCTAGCTGCAGCTAAGGCACCAGATTGAACCACTCCAATTATTTGCAAAGGAACTTCTTTTTGAATAGTAGACATTGCAACTGCAGTCGCTGTGTTGCAACCAAAAATAATAATCTTTACATCTTTACTTAATAAGAAGTTTACACTATCGCGAGTTAAAGAAATAATTTCTTCTTTTGAGCGATCTCCATATGGCATATTAGCCTGATCACCAATGAAAATAGTTGATTCATTAGGCATTTTTTCAATTACTTTTTTTAATACAGTTAAGCCACCTAAGCCTGAATCTAAAACTCCAATTGGTCGATTATCCATTAAAAAAACTCCTTTAAACAAATGATGATTAAAATCTCTTTTCCCCTCCACCTATTTTAAGTTAAAATGTTATAGAAGACAAAAGGAAATGAAAGCATGGAACATACAAACGAACATCTTTATTTTTTAAATTCATTATACCGTGACTTTATCTTGCCTACTATCTTAGGTAGCGAAGATAAAGAAATTCTTTACTGGGCTGGTAAACATGTCAGTCGTAAATATGACTTATCAGATATCGATGACTTAATCGAATTTTTTGACATGGCTCAATTTGGAACTTTAAAAGTACTCAAAGATCGTAAACACACTGCAGTTTTCGAACTTTCAGGACAAGTTGTTACTGATCGACTAGATAGTCAAAGTGATGAGTTTTCATTAGAAAGTGGAATTATTGCAGAATGTTTAGAACGCCAAAATGGTACTCCTACTGAGGCTTCAGCTACGATTACTAAAAAACATGTCGTTCAAATCACAGCTCAGTCTGATTAATTACTCTTTCTGATTAATTACTCTTAATGAAGAAAAAATATTAATACTAAAAAGGGTACAAACTATTTAAAATTCATAGTTTGTACCCTTTTTGAATGTAAATTAATCAGTGTATTGATCTAAAATTTGTTCAAGCTTTTCCTTAGGAGTATAGCCAGTTAGGCGGTCAACAATTTTACCATCTTTTTTAATTAGTAAAGTTGGAATTGCCATGATTCCTAAGTTTCGAGCTGTTTCTTGATTTTGGTCAACATCCATCTTAGTGAACTTTACATCGTCCATTTCTTCTGAAAGTTGGTCAATTACTGGTGATTGCATTTTACATGGACCACACCAAGTTGCCCAGAAATCAGTTAAAACAACACCTTCGCTAGTTTCATCTTCAAAAGTTGCATCTGTAATTTCATCAACCATAGTTATTACCTCACAAAATAAATTCTTTAAATTATAAATATAGTTTAGTAGAAGTACTAACTTTTTGCAAGTATATTGCTTATTGCAAATTAACTATTGTAGCCCCTGTTCCACCTTGATTGGCTGGAGCATAATTATAACTCTTTACATGTCGATTACGTTTCAAATACTGTTGAACACCATTTCGAATTGCACCTGTACCAATACCATGAATGATGGTCACCGTATTCAAACCAGCTAAAAGCGAGGCATCAAGATAACGATCTAAGTTAGTTAAAGCTTCTTCATAGCGCTGCCCTCTTAAATCAAGTTCACTGCTTGCACGGCTAGAGCGAAGACCGCGGCTAGAGCGAACAGATTTTTCTGGCTTTTTTTGACTGGCTTGTGCAGCGATCTTTTCAACATCACGATCAGTTACTTTCACCTTCAAAATACCAATTTGGACTTCAAATTCATGATCGCCTAACTTCTTCGTAATTACACCTTGTTGGCCATATGAAAGGACTTTAACATTATCGCCTACACTTACATCATGACGCTTTTTTTCACGCTGTAGCACCTTATTATTAGCTAAGTTTTGATTTTCACGCTCAAGTTTATTCAAAGCGCCTTTAGCTTCAATTACTTTATTTGTTCTAACTTGTCCGCCAGCTCTTCTTTGCTCTTCAAGATCATTAATAATTTTTTCAGCTTGCTTACGTTTCTTAGCAAGCATTTCATCAGCCTTCTCCTGAGACTTTTCAAGTTGTTTCTGTACTTGTTGGTTATACCAATCAAGTCCATTTTGAAGTTGACGTTTAAGCGTGATACTTTGATCAACATTTTGCTTCAAAGTTTCATGAAGTTGTTCAGCAGCCTTAGTTTGTTCAGTTAAACGCTCAATCATTTTATTAATATCGCTGTCTTCATCGTTCATTAAACTTCTAGCCTTATCTACAACAGCTTCATTCATCCCTAATTGATGTGCAATCGCAAAGGCATTACTTTGACCAGGAATTCCAATTCTCAAGCGATAAGTTGGTGCCAATTTTTTTAAGTCAAATTCCATTGAAGCGTTGGTAGTTCGCTCGCGATTATAACCATACAGTTTTAATTCTGGATAGTGCGTAGTAATCGCAATCTTTGCTTGTGTTTGGCGTAAATCATCTAAGATTGCGATTGCTAGACTTGCACCTTCTTCTGGATCAGTTCCAGCACCAAGTTCATCAATTAAAACCAAATCATCTTCAGTAACATTATTCATGATCTTAATAATTTGATCCATATGCGATGAAAATGTACTTAAAGATTGCTCAATCGATTGTTCATCTCCAATATCTGCATAGATTTCATTAAAGACCGTTAACTGACTCCCCTCTTCTGCAGTAATAAATAAGCCAGCTTGTGCCATTAATTGAAGTAATCCCAAAGTCTTCAACGTGATCGTTTTACCACCGGTGTTTGGTCCTGTAATTAACATAGTGTCAAAAGTAGTTCCTAGTTCAATATTATTGGGTACTACTTTTTTAGGATCAATTAAAGGGTGTCGTGCCTTTCTTAATTTGATAACATGATCTTGATTTAGGACAGGCTCTGTAGCTTTCATTTTCTTTGCTAATTTACTTTTAGCACTTAAAAAGTCTAATTGAGCTAAAGCTACTGCGTTATTCTTAATTTCTTTTTGATAAGTACCAGCAAGTTCTGATAACTCGATTAAAATACGGTGAATCTCTTGTCGCTCTTGAGCCAGCAAATTTTGCTGACGATTATTAAGTACCAAGACTGCTTGTGGCTCAACAAATAAAGTTTGACCACTAGCGCTTTGATCATGAACAACTCCACCAAATTTATTCTTATATTCTTGTTTTACCGGTAAAACATAACGTCCATCTCTGATAGTTACAATATTTTCAGACAAATATTGCGTATGTTTGCCACTAATATAGTCATTCATGTGGTTCTTAATATCAGTTTCATTACTCTGAATATCATGTCTAAGCTGCATCAATTTGGAAGAAGCTGTATCCTTAACTGTTCCATCATATTCAATTGACTGATTTAATTTTTTAAACAAATCTTCTGAAACTGCTAAATTTTTGAGATATTTTTCAATAGGACGTGTATCAATTTCACGCTCTTCAAGGTCCGATGTAAATTGTCCCACGTCTTTAGCCAGACTAAGGACTAGAAATATATTACCTAATTCTTCGCCATTTAAGTTAGCCTTAACTTTAAGTCGCTTCAAACTAGGTCGAACATCTTTAAAGTCCGTTATCGGCATTGGTCCCTTAACCCGCAAGATATTCGAAAGTACCCTAGTTTGATCAATCGATTTTTTTACTTCATCAAAGTCACTGCTTGGCATTAATTTCAAAGCCTGAGCTTTTGCAGGTGCAGTAATTGCCAAGTCACTTAATTGTTTAATTATGCGATTATATTCTAATTTTTCAATAATTTTAGAGTTCATATCTTCCACCTAGCAAAAAGGGCCCCATAACTGGGCCCACTTTTTATATTGTTGTAATGAATAATTTTATGAAAATTTGTGAAATTCCTGGAGAAAAATGCAAGATACCACTTGCTAAAATAGAATGCCCCAGCATATTTTGCAAACTATTATTAGGAATCGTAGCTAAAATAAATAAAAGCAAATAAACACTAATCTGGGTCACAATAAAAGCAATAATAATGCTGCCCCATGTATTTAATCTAGCATCTACAGTAATATACCTTAGCTGATTAAAACCTAACATCACCAAACGCCATATACAGCAAACAAGCAACAAAACAATCGAAAAAGCTATTGCTGCATAGAATGACTTATCTAAGGTTAATCCTGTAGTCTTATCAAAGAAGGCAAAACTACTTCGATCACTCGCTGAAGGATATGGCACCCAAAGATTTAAGAAGTTACTAAAGGGTTTGTACAATAATGTTGCAAAAATCAACCCTACTACATATCCACCTGCAGCCAAGCCTTCATACACTATGCCACGTCGATAACCTACATAACAACAATAAATAAAAATTAATAAAATGAGAATAGAAATCATTGTTCATCCTTATTAAGCAAAAAAGACTAGCCCCTCCGCCAGTCTTTTTTGAAGATTATTCGCCACTTAAGCGATCGTCTGACAAAAATGTATTTAAAACGCCTTGTACCATATTCCACTCGTCATCATCAGTGATTTCGTGTAAGTCAGAACTGGTTACATCACCGTCTTCGTCAGCATCGTAGCTAAAAGCCTGTACTTCCACATCATCATCGTCGCTAACGGCTGCTGGATATAGTAAAACATAGGATTTACCATAATCTTCAGACGTAAAAGTGAATAATATTTCAAAAAGTTCTTCATTGCCTTGATCATCAACTAAAGTGATTTGACGATCATTATCTTGGTTAGCGTTAATTTTTTCACTCATTTTACTTATCCTTTCTGGTTGCTTCTAGATAACTTTGTAAAATCAAAACAGCAGCCATTTGGTCAATAACTTTTTTTCTTTCAACACGATCATGTACGCCAGCTTCTTGAACTAGAATACGATCAGCTTGTACGGTTGTAAGCCGCTCATCCATATAATGAACAGGCAAGTCAAATTTCTCTTTCAAGCGTTCACCGTACTGCTTACTTCTTTCTACAGAATGCCCACTACTGCCATCCATATTTTTGGGTAGTCCTAAAACAAAACCTTCGACGTCATATTTACGGACGATCTTTCTGATTTGACGCATGCCAAAACTAAGCTTGCTCTCGTCAATTTTGATTGTTTCAAGCTCTTGAGCAGTGATTCCCAAAGGATCGCTAATTGCGACCCCCACAGTCTTAGAGCCAACGTCCAGTCCAAGTAATCGCATTATTTATTTTTACCTAAATAACTCTTAACCAATTCCTCAATAATTTCATCACGTTCATGTTTCAAGATTAAATTACGGGCATCATTATGCCGAGGAATATATGCAGGGTCGCCTGAGAGTAAGTAACCAACAATTTGATTAATTGGGCTGTAGCCCTTTTCCTCAAGTGCATTGTATACGTCTTGTAGAGTGTCGTATACATTCTTACCCTTATTTTGGTTAAAGTCAAAATGCATTGTTTTATCTAGCGAACTCATAATAAAATTCCTCCTATTCTTCTTAATTTTACTTGAAATATCGAACGAACTCAATTAATTTTGTTTTTCTTCAACTTCTTGTAACACTTTAGCGATAGCGTCCTTTAAACCTGCTGGATTTTTACCACCGGCTTGTGCCATATTTGGACGACCGCCACCGCCACCACCAAAGATTGGAGCAGCTGTTTTAATTAAGTCGCCTGCTTTAAGACCAGCTTTAATTGCCTTATCGTTCAAGCTAATAACCATGTTGGCTTTACCGTTAACTTCAGCAGCTAAAACTAAAACATCAGATTTAGCACTGCTCTTCCAATTGTCGGCAAGTTCACGTAAATCATTCATGCCTTCTACATCAGCTTGAGCAGCAATTACAGTTAAATCTTTAACTTGCTTAACATCATTAAACAAGTCGCCTGCTTTTGCCTTGTTAATTTGTGCCTTTAATTGTTCAGCTTCTTTTTGGCTTGCACGTAAGTCTTCTTCAAGAGAAGAAATCTTGTTAGTTACATCTTCAGCCTTAGTTGCCTTAACTTCATCTTGAACTTCTTTCAAGATCTCGTCACGGTCTGTTACATACTTATAAGCTTCTGGGCCAGTCACAGCAATAATTCTACGAGTACCAGCACCAACAGCAGATTCAGAAACAATCTTAAGCATACCGATTTGGTCAGTGTTTTCACAGTGGGTACCACCACAGAATTCAGTTGAGAAGTCATCAATTTGAACAACGCGAACTGTGTCACCATATTTTTCACCAAATAAGGCTAAAGCACCCATCTTTAAACCAGTATCAGGATCAGTAACTGTTGTCTTAACTGGAATTTCTTCCCAGATCTTTTCGTTAACGATCTTTTCTACGTTAGCAATTTCCTTCTTAGTCATTGGCTCTAAACTAGTAAAGTCAAAACGTAGGTAGTCTGGTTCAACTAAAGATCCAGCTTGGTGAGTGTGAGTACCTAAAACCTCACGTAAAGCAGCATGCAATAAGTGGGTAGCTGTATGGTTGTGCTTTAAGCCGCGACGACGTTTTTGGTCAACTTTCAAGATATATTCTTGTCCCTTTTCAAGTGGCAAAATAATATCAACAAAGTGTAAATTTTGATCGTTTGGTGCATGTTGTACATCTGTTACGCGAGCAACTAATTCACCATTTTGGTTCAAAATTTCACCATGGTCAGCAACTTGTCCACCGCGTTCTGCATAAAATGGAGTCTTATCAAAAATTAAAGTTGCGTGTTCACCATCGGCTTTATCAACTAGCTTATCATCAACAACAATATCGATTAACTTAGCATGCTTTTCTTCTAGAGTGCCGTACTCAAATTCACTCTTGTCCTTGATGTTCATCAAAGTAACATCTTGTGAGCCCATTGATTGCAAGTTACCACGAGCCTTACGAGCACGTTCTTTTTGGGCTTTCATTTCTTCATCAAAGCCCTTCTTATCAACCTTAAGACCGGCATCTTGAGCAGCTTCAAAAGTTAATTCATATGGGAAGCCGTAAGTATCAAATAACTTAAACGCATCTTTACCAGAAACAGTCTTGTCATCGCTCTTCTTAGCTTCAGCAATAATGTTATCAAGTAAGTTCAAACCAGATGAAAGCGTTACTTGGAATCTTTCTTCCTCGTTCTTAATTACTTTTTGAATGAATGCTTGTTGATCAACAACTTCTGGGTAGTGACTCTTCATGATTTCGCCAACTACAGGTACTAATTTGTACAAAAATGCACCCTTAATACCCAAACGTTGACCATTCAAGTCGGCACGTCTAATTAAACGACGTAAAACATATCCACGACCTGAGTTTGAAGGAAGAGCTCCATCAGCAATCGCAAAACTTACAGCACGAACGTGGTCAGCAATAATCTTAAATGCCACATCATCTTCCTTGTTTGCTGCATACTTCTTGCCATCACTTAACTTTTCAGTTTCTTTAATAATTGGCATGAACAAGTCAGTTTCAAAGTTAGTTGGTGCATCTTGAATAATTGAAACAACACGCTCTAATCCCATACCGGTATCAATGTTTTTATGTGGTTGATCAACATATTTACCATTTGGTAAGTGATTGAATTGTGAAAATACGATGTTCCAAATCTCAAGGTAGCGAGCATTTTCCCCACCTGGGAAGTTTTCAGGATCATCTTCAGCAACATCGTTATTTTCTTGACCACGATCATAGAAAATTTCTGAGTCAGGACCACATGGACCTTCACCAATATCCCAGAAGTTATCTTCTAACTTCACAATGTGATCTTCAGGTAAGCCAACAACATCATGCCACATATGGTATGCTTCTGTATCCTTAGGATAAACAGTTACATAAAGCTTATCTGGATCTAAGCCTAACCATTTTGGACTAGTTAAAAATTCCCATGCCCAAGGAATAACTTCTTTCTTAAAGTAGTCCCCAACTGAGAAGTTACCAAGCATTTCAAAGAAAGTTTGGTGACGTGCAGTTTTACCAACATTCTCAATATCATTAGTTCTAATTGATTTTTGAGAAGAAGTAATTCGGTGATTCTTAGGTACAACAGAACCATCGAAATATTTCTTCATCGTAGCAACACCAGAGTTAATCCACAATAAGGTTGGATCGTCTTGTGGAATTAATGATGCACTGGGCATAACCATATGGCCATGCTCTTTAAAAAAGTCCAAGAACATTTGACGTACTTGTGAACTAGTCAATTGTTTCATAAAAAGTCTCCTACAAATATAAAAAACACTATTGCATAAAACAAGGACGCTCCCAGCGCGGTACCACCTTGATTGCAACAGTGTTTGTTACCTCTTTAAATATTTAATTTCTTAGTTAAATTAGGTAGCATTACTAAGTACTTCTAGACCTTCTCACCCGCCTGGTCCTCTCTTTGAAGAAAAATACTTCAGTAATATGTCCTAAACGTGATTTATTTTACTACAAATTTTCTAGTTGTCAAAATTTCCGCGTGCTTGTTCGCGCTCACGCTTACGTCTACGTTTAGCTTTTCTAATTTGATGACGCTCTTCGATCTTACGCTTTTGCTGGCGGTCTTTTTGAATGGCTTGCTTAATTTTCTTCTTATACCCGGGCTTTACTTTTTTCTTAGTCTTCTTAACCATTCCAATCATGCGATTATCAAGCTTGTGACTGCGAGCTTGACGATTGGCACGACGATGGTAGTGTGTTCTTTCAACTAATTCACCATTTTTAATTTCTTTAAAGTCAAAGTGAATACCTAATTTTTCTAAGTCTTCAATTTGTGGCATTTCCTCATCATAGATCAAGGTAATTGCGTGACCTTTAAGGCCATTTCGACCAGTTCTACCAATTCGGTGAATAACAAATTCAAGATCCTTAGGAATCTCATAGTTAACCACTAAACTAACGCCAGGTACGTCAATTCCTCTAGCAGCTAAATCGCTAGCTACAACATACTGGTACTGACCTTCTCTAACTTGGCGAATTATACGCTTGCGCTCACGTTCAGTAATTCCGCCATGGATCTTAGCCACCTTAAGGCCTTGCTCTTCAAGATAATCAGTTAATTCATCAACAGTCTTTTTAGTATTAGCAAAAACTAAGGCCAAATATGGTTGTCCCATTGTTAAGAGCTTATATAAAATTTCTTTTTTATCTCTTGAACCAACATCAATTAAGTCATTTTGAATTGTTGGAGCAATAATTGCTGGATTATCAATAACGATAAAGTCCGGCTTTGACATATACTTCCTTAAGAAATTTTCTAGCTTAACTGGGATAGTTGCTGAAAAAGCACCTAAAACGACTTTTTTATCTAACTTAGAGATAATCTCATCCATTTGCCCTAAAAAGCCCATATCAAGTGTCATGTCTGCTTCATCAATGATAAAGGCTTTGACGTTATCTAAATTAATAACTTTCTTTGATGCAAAGTCATATAAACGACCAGGAGTAGCAATAATTAATTGTGGAGCCCTATTTTCAGCTTTTTCAATTTGGCGATTCCGGTCATTGCCACCACCTAAATATTCAATTGAAATATTTAGACCACTCGCATCCCTTAATTGACGCGCTACTTTATACAATTGATTTGCTAATTCACGACTAGGCGCGGTTACTACAGCTTGCGTTACTGGGGCATTTTCATCAATCATGTTCAAAAGTGGAAACAGGTAGGCATGAGTCTTACCTGAACCAGTAGCTGCTTGAACTACGACGTTTTTATTATTTAAAAGAGCCGGAATAACTGCAGCTTGAACCTTAGTGGGTTTACTAAAGTTAATTTTTTCTAGACCAGTTCGTAATTCTGGTCTAATCTTTTCACTTTGAAATATACTATTTGTTTGTGCCATGTTCTTCATTGTACTTCTTTGTTACTTCTACTACTTCGTCAAAGACTTGTTTTACTTCATCCATATCCTTGGCATTGGCACCAGATGCTAATGCATGGCCACCACCATCATGCTTTTCAGCTAAATGATTAATTACAGGACCCTTTGAACGATAATGAACGCGGAAAGTACCGTCTGGTTTTTCAACAAATACATTCCAAGCTAAAACGTCCTTAATTCGACCTGGAGTTGAAACAGCAACATTTGCTTGATCGTCAGTTAAGCCCATCTTCTTCAAATCGTCTTGCATCAAAATTGTGTAAGCTGCTCCAACTGGGTTAATTTCCATCTTATCCATTGCTAAAGCTTGCAACTTGGCTTCATCAAAAGTAACATCTGCAATTTCTCTAGCAATATCAGTAATGTTAATTCCTGTCTTAGTTAATTCGGCTGCAACGTCAAAAGTGTGCGCTGAAGTTTCAGGATACATAAATCTACCTGTATCGCCGACAATACCTGCATATAAAGCTGCCGCAACTTCCTTAGTAACTGGTAAGTTCTCTGCTTTCAAAAAGTCAAAGACAATTTCTGAAGCAGCTGGTGCGTCTGGATCTACATAGCTCATATCTGCATATGGATCTACATCTGGGTGGTGGTCAATCTTAATTAAAAGATCTCCCTTATCGTAATTCTTATTAGAGATACGTGGAGTATTTGCAGTATCAGTAGTAATTACTAAAGCTCCTTGATAATCTTCAGGTGTTACTTCATCCATTTTATTAATCCAGATCAAGTCACCTTCATCATTTTCACCAGCACAAAGAATCTTTTTATCTGGAAAAGCTAATCTCAATGATCTTGCTAAACCAGCTTGAGAGCCAATTGCATCTGGGTCAGGACTAGTGTGACGGTGCAAAATAATTGTTGGGTATTCTTTTATCTTTTCATAAATTTCATCAAAAGTTGCCATTAATCTGTTCTCCTTGTTGTTTACTAAATTTATTTTATCATTACTTGTTTTCAAAAATATCTAACGATAAGTTCTCAACTGGATGTTCTTCAAAATCGGTTACAGTAAGTCCTAACAGACGTACTCCAGTTGCGAGCATCCCTTTTTCTGTTTCAAACAAGACACGACCAGTGTCGTAAATAACAATTTTATCATTAGTGCCTTGTTTTAGCTTCTTTCTTTTAGTAATTGTCTTAAAATTAACATCGCGAATCTTTAAAACAACACAATTTGCAAGAAAATGTCGCTTTTTTAACTTATTTTCAAGTTCACCGCTATAAGCTCGCAGTTTAGTTAAAGCTTCATTTTCATCAAATAAACTCTGATTAAAAGTTCGCTCAATCCCAATCGACTTTCGATTTCTTTCTGAATCAGTAACTACCTCTCTCAAGTCAATACCATGTGCATGTTGGGCAATCAAATAGCCCATACGATTAAATTTTTTGATCAACACATCTGTTGGAATTTTTATTAGGTCAGCTCCGGTGTAGACTCCCATCTCTGCTAATCTTTCTTGCGTTTTAGGTCCAATGCCGGGAAACTTTTCGATTTTTTGCTTTGCTAAAAAATCAAGTGCAGTTTCAGGCTTAATTACAGTTCTACCAAAGGGTTTAGCATATTCCGACCCCATTTTAGCTAAAAACTTGTTGTAAGAAACGCCAAATGAACTTGTCAATCCAACCTTTTGGTAAATTTGCTCTTGAAGGATAGTTGCAATTCGAACAGGATCATCTAAGTGAAGCTTATTCTCCGTTACATCTAAGTATGCTTCATCTAAAGCAACTGATTCTACTCGATCAGTCATCTCATGCATTAAACGGTGAATTTCAGCTGAAACAGCTCGATACTTTTCAAAATGTGGTTGAATAATTACAAGTTTTTCTGCTGGAATTAACCTAACTGCCTTAGCAGTTGGCATGGCTGAATGCGCACCATATTGACGGGCCAAATAATTAGCAGTTGCCACAACCCCGTGTCCCCTATTTTTTTTAGGATCGCCGCCAATTAAAACAGCTTTATTTCTTAAAGCAGGATTGTCGCGAATCTCTACTGAGGCATAAAAAGCATCCATATCCAGATGAATAATTTTACGCTTAATATTATTTTTAGGCAGTAAGTCCATTAACGGTAAATCCAGTGCTCAGTATCTTTTTCAAAAATATGGTTACTTGATTCAGTACCAAATTCACCACTTGGATATTGCTCAAGTTGCTTAATATCTTTGTTTTCCTTTTGCCATGCAGCTTCAACTGCATCAACAAACTTCCAGTATTGCTTTAATTCAGACCAGTGCGTAAAGTTAGTACGATCAGCTACAAAGACATCATGAAGTAATCTTTCATAGCCATCTGGAACTTGATCCATTTCTTCTTTAGAAAACTTATAGCTAAGATTTTCTCTTCTTAAGCCCTCAGTAGTAATCTTCTTTCCGTTAATTGTAAAGAAAATCTCGCTTCTTGGATCAATAATAATTGAAATATTATTTGAATGTGCATTGCCGTACAAATTATTCATGTGGTGGAGCACAATATCAATTCTAGAAACTTTATCCTTCATCTTCTTACCAGTTCTAAAGTAGATTGGAACACCAGCTACAGGACCCTTTTTGAAGTTAACTTCACCAGCAACAAATGTCTCTACTTTAGAATCAGGAGCAACTTGGTCAGCCTTTAAGTACTCTACTTCATCGTCGCTTGCTAAATATTGACCACGTGAGAAATGCTTCTTTACCATTTCTGGAGTTGGAATAACCAAGCTATCAAGTAGTTCTTGCTTTGCTTCATGAATATGATCTGAATCTAAGGCTTTAGGTTCTGGCATTGCTAAGAGAGTAATAATTTGAAAAATATGGTTTTGAACCATATCGCGTAAAGCACCAGAAGTTTCATAATATCCACCACGAGTACCAACGCCTAAGCTTTCAGCAAGAGTGACTTGCATATTAGCAATGTACTTCTTGCACCAAATATTATTAACAATTGGATTAGTCATTCTAAGCGGCATAATATTTTGAACCATCTCTTTACCGAGATAGTGGTCAATTCGATATACCGAATCTTCAGCAAAACTTTCTCCAATTTCTTGATTTAATTTTTCAGCAGAAGCTAGGTCATGACCAAACGGCTTTTCAATTACCAAGCGGTTAAAACCACTACCAACTAGCTTTTGATCATTAATATGAGTTGCAATTGTGCCAAAAAATCTTGGTGCCATTGCCATGTAGAAAATACGGTTGCCTTCTGCATGATATTTCTTATCAAGCTTTGTAGCTAATTCTTTAAGAGCAATGTAGTGATCAACATCAGTTACATCATGTGACTGGTAATAAAAATGCGAAGCAAATTCTTTTGCATCTTTCTCATCAAAGCTATTGTTGCTTTCTTTGATTGCTGCAACAACTTGTTCTTGTAAGTATTCATGACTCCATGGTCTTCTAGCTGTACCAATTACGGCAAAATGATCATGAATTAATCCCTTCTGATATAAGTTAAATAAGGCTGGATAAAGCTTTCTATGAGCTAAATCACCCGAGCCACCAAAAATAATCATGACAACTGGAATATTTTCCATTCTAACTACCTACCTATTAAACTTATTAAAATTTACTTTACCAATTCATATTTTACAATATTAATCTATGACAATGAAAAAATAAAAACGTCCTTGCGGACGTTTTTTATTTATCTTCAGAATTAGTATTATCAGCTTTATTAGAAGTTGTTTCTTCTGTTTTACTACTTTCAGTAGGCTTTTCTTCTGTTTCAACCTTTTCTTCTTTTGCTTCATTAGCTTCAACATCTTTTGCTGGAGCGGCAGCAGTTGGAAGAACGCGACGAATAGCCATTCTTTCAAATGTTAAGAAGATTCCATCGGCATCAATCACAACAGTCTTATCTGCGTCATTGATTGAATCAACTTTACCGTGAAGACCATCAACCATAATTACTTGATCGCCCTTCTTAAGTTCAGACATCATCTTCATCCGTTCTTGTTGTTGCTTCTTTTGTGGCTTAATCATTGAAAAGTAGAAGAAGACAAAAATTGCAATCATTGCAATAATCATGAACATGTTATTCATACCAGCAGCACTTTGTGCTAAGAAAAATGTATTCAAAGTATTACACCTCATTATTTTTATTAATTAACTTTCAAATAATAATTATACCGTATTTTTAGTCTAACTAAAAACTTACTCTGCTTTTTTTGGTGGATATCCTAATTGTAAATAAGCTTTTTGCGTAACGCTTCTTCCCCGAGGAGTTCGAGTAATGAATCCTTTTTGAAGTAAATATGGTTCATAAACTTCTTCAATTGTATCTGTGTCTTCACCAACATTAGCTGCAATGGTTTTAATTCCAACAGGACCGCCACCATAATTTTCAATCATCATTCTTAAAAGTTTTCTGTCAGTTTGATCTAATCCTTCATCGTCAACTTCTAGCAAATGAAGTGAGTGCTTAGTAGTTGCTAAAGAAATAGCTTCTTCTCCCTTTACTTCCGCAAAATCGCGAACCCGCTTAAGTAAACGGTTAGCAACACGTGGCGTTCCACGAGAACGTCGCGCTAATTCAATTGCTGCTTCTGGATCAATCTTAGTGTTAAAAACTACGCTTGATCTTTGAATAATTTTTTCTAGATCATCAACAGAATAGTACTGCATGTGTTCAATAATTCCAAACCGATCTCTTAGCGGCGCAGATAATTGACCAGCCCTGGTAGTTGCTCCAATCAAAGTAAAAGGAGGAAGTGGCACGTGCACTGCATGAGTTGTTTGCCCTTCTCCGACCACAATATCAATATAAAAATCTTCCATTGCTGAATATAAGACTTCTTCGACTGGCTTTGCTAAGCGGTGAATCTCATCAATAAATAAGACATCCCCTGGATTTAATTCTGAAAGCAGAGCCACCAAATCTCCCGCTTTTTCAATTGCTGGGCCCGAGGTACTCTTTAAGTGAACACCCATTTCATTAGCAATTACAAATGCCAAAGTAGTTTTACCTAAACCAGGAGGTCCGTATAACAAAACATGGTCTAAGGCTTCGTCTCGCTTTTTAGCAGCTTTAATATAGATTTTCATCTCGCTCTTTACTTTATCTTGTCCAATATATTGAGCAAGTAGTTGCGGACGCAAAGACAATTCGATCGTTTCATCTTCTTCGCTACTTTCAGCGCCTATAATTCGTTCTTCATCATTCACATCTTTCACTTCCTTATCCTTAACTAATTTTTACTTTTACTTCTTAAGTAGTAAAGCCAACGCTTCTTTAATATAGCCATCGGCAGTATTTTCAGGTAACTTGGCTAATTTTGGAGTAATTCGATCAACTTCCTTTTGAGTATAACCAAGTGCTACCAAGGCAAGCACAGCGTCTTGCAGGCTCGGCGAAAGATCGGCAGCAACTGTTGATTTCTTCACATAGTCGCCTAACTTTCCTTTTAAGTCTAAGACAATCTGAGAAGCAGTCTTCTTTCCGACTCCTGGAAAACGAGTTAAGTATTTTACCTCTCCATTTTGAATTGCACTGGCTAACGAATCCGTATCCTCAGCTGCCATAATCGCTACGGCCGATTTTGGTCCAATTCCTGAAACGCTTAATAATTTTAAAAATAATTCTTTGTCTTCTAAAGATAAAAAGCCATACAAGGTAATTCCTGTATCTCTAACAACTTGTTCAACATAAATAGTTGCTGGCTGATTCTCTTGATAGCTATAAGGAGTGGGACAAAGAATCTTATACCCAATGCCATTTACATCTAATACTACATAAGCTGGATCAATTTTTGCTACTATTCCTTTGAGATATTCAAACATTTTACCTACTCATCTTTTTTAAACATCTTATTGAGATCATTCTCACTTAATTGAATAATAATGATTTTTCCTTCAAAATCTTGATAAGGATCACTACTATTTCTCAAGTCTTTCAATAGTTCTTGTGCTTCAACTGGATTTAAATTTCTTCTTCTAGTACTTTGGCGCATTGTTATTTCGCCAGCAATTTGTGCTTTAAGCTTGGTAAAATCTTGTTCATTTTGATTTAAATATAAATCTAAAATCATGCGCACATTTTTTTCTACATCAGGTTGGAGCCAGATCGGATAAGTTCTTAAGATCAGGCTATTTTGACCAAAATCCTCTAAAAATATCCCTAATTCTTGTAGATTATTAAGATTTTCTTTTAGTTTCAAATAGTCAACATTACTAAAATCTAAAATCAAAGGACTAAGTAAACCCTGCTGAGAAATATTTTCACTATTTAAATCATGAAAAATTTGATCATAGGCTAAACGCCGATAAGCTGCTATTTGATCAATTAAGTATAAGTCTTCATTATGGCGCGCAACTAAATATGACTTAGTCTGACCTAAATAAATTAATTCGGGTAAATTGTTAGCTAAAATTTCATCCCCTGAAGAAATAAGACTATCATCTTTTCCTTGAATATCTTTTTCTTCATCAAATGGACTTAGCCGCACCTGTTTATCCACATTTTCATCCCAGCTTGCAGTAATCACATATTTATCGTCATTGCGAACCTTATCTAAACTGACAAAACTCGCTGCTGTTTCATGAACTTCGGCACTTTTATCAGCTTCCATCTGCGGAGTAAACTCAACTGGACGAACAGTATCAACCACATCTTTATTTAAGTTAAATTTTAATTGGTCAATATTTGTCGACTTTTTAGGAGTTAATAGATTATTCAAACCTGAATTGATCTGACTGGTCTGATCTAAGGCTTCTGAAATACTTGTCGTTAATAAACGTTCTAATTCCTGCTCCTTTGACAAGCGCACCTCTTGTTTAGTTGGATGGACGTTAACATCAACTAAAAGTGGATCAAGTTCAATGTTGACAACAGCAATTGGATAACGGCGCGGCCTTAACTTACTGCCATAACCAGCTATAATTGCCTGAGTCAGACGATAATTTTTTATATAGCGGCCATTTAATAATAAAGAAATAAAGTTTCGATTTGAACGAGTTGTATTAGGATCAGAAAGTAAGCCAGTAATCTTAAAATCAGGACTAGTGCCCTTAAGGACCTCCATCTTTTCTGCAAGCTGACGGCCATAGATATTCGCAATATCTTGTCTTAAATCATTACGTCCATTGGTTTTTAGTAAGATCTTACCGTTATTAGTGAGAGTAAAAGCAACATCAGGATGTCCTAAAGCAAGTCGGTTGACAATATCAACAATCTTTAGAATTTCCGTTCTTTCAGAGCGTAAATACTTAAGCCGAGCTGGCGTGTTAAAAAATAAATCACTAACTGAAATCTTGGTTCCCTTTGGTGAAGCTGCATCTTCTTGTAGTTTTTTTTCGCTGCCTACAAAAATTGCACGAACACCGCCTAAATTATCGCTACTGGTTATTACTTCAACATGAGAAACCGCGGCAATTGAGGCCAAGGCCTCTCCGCGAAATCCTAAAGTAGAAATGTTAAATAAATCTCGCTCAGTTGCAATTTTACTTGTTGCATGACGAGTAAAAGCTAAGTCAAGCTGATCTTTTGCAATTCCGCTTCCATTGTCTTGAACCGTAATTTGCTTTAAGCCCGCATCAATAAAGTCAATTCTAATACGGCTGCTACCAGCATCAAGGGAGTTTTCACACAATTCTTTAACAACACTAGCTGGTCGTTCAATAACTTCACCAGCCGCAATTTGATTAGTTAATTCAGGTGAAAGTTCATGAATCTTACTCATGATTATTAGTCCTTATCTTTCAACTCTTGCTGCCACTGAGATACAAGTTCCATGACCTGCAAAGGAGTTTTGTCAGCAAGATACACATTTTGAATATCATCCAAGACATCTTTTTCATCATCTGAAATTGCCGGTTCACTTGCTTCTTCAGCGGTAAAGAGATCAAGTTGCTCACTAGCCGGCTGTAACTCTCCTGCTCCCTGCTGCTCTAATCTCTTCAGCATCGTAGTTGCTTCTCTTAAAACTTTACGTGGTAAGCCTGCCAATTGAGCAACATGAATACCATAAGATTGATCAGCTGGTCCTGGCAAAATTTTATGTAAGAAAATCAACTTGCCATTTTCTTCGGTCGCACCAACGTGAATGTTCTTTAAATGTTTTAGTGTTTGGTCTAAATCAGTTAATTCATGGTAGTGAGTCGCAAAGAGCGTCTTTGCTCCGACCTTATCATGAAGATACTTCACAATTGCTCCAGCCAAAGCCATCCCATCATAAGTAGCAGTGCCTCGTCCAATTTCATCAAATAAAATTAAAGAACGTTTTGTCGCATGTTGCAAAGCATCATTAGCTTCACTCATTTCTACCATAAAAGTACTCTGACCAGAAATCAAATCATCTGCTGCTCCGATTCGAGTAAAGATTCGATCAAAAATTGGTAGAGTTGCGCTATCTGCTGGGACAAAACAACCAATCTGCGCCATGATTGCAATCAAGGCCATTTGACGCATATAAGTAGACTTACCAGACATATTTGGTCCAGTAATTAAGAAAATATCAGTATCTTGATCCATCTTCACGTCATTTGGAATATAACTACCAGCAGTCATAACTTGTTCAACAACTGGGTGGCGACCATTAACTACGTTAATTTCTTGCTTATCAACTGTAAAGTCTGGACGAACATAATTATTTTGTTCACTAACTGTCGCAAAATCTATCAAAACATCTAAGCTTGCAACTTGTTTAGCTAATTTTTGTAAAGCTGGAATATACTTTTTAACATCCTCTCTTAGCTTTACAAACAGGTCATACTCTAAGCCAGTTGACTTAGCTTCTGCTTCTAGAATTAATGATTCATGTTCCTTTAGTTCAGGCGTGATATAACGCTCTGCATTAGTTAATGTTTGCTTTCTAGTGTAGCGATCAGTGGGCACTTTATCTTTATTTGAATTCGTAACTTCAATATAGTAACCAAAGACCTTGTTATAGCCAACCTTTAAGTTGTTAATTCCAGTCACTTCACGCTCGTGACTTTCCATTTCAGATAGCCATTTTTTTCCATTATTCATCGCGTCCCGGTAGCGGTCTAATTGGTCTGAAACTCCTTCTCTAATCAAACCACCCTCTGTCGTTAAAAGTGGGGGATTATCCACAATAGTATTAACAATCAAATCATGGATTCCCTTTAAAGGATCAATTTGCTTAGCAAAGTTTTGCAGATGTGGATTATTCGTTTCAAGCAAAGAATTCAAAATATCAGGAATTGCACCTAAAGAATGCGCTAATTGTAGCATTTCACGTGCATTGACTGAACCAAAAGCAATTCGACCAGTCAGTCTTTCTAGGTCATATACACCCTTTAAACTGTCAATAACTTTTTCACGGGTGAAGTAATCATCAAGAAGTGCTTGAACCATTTCTTGACGTCGGTTAATTTCAGTAACTGATAAAAGCGGACGCTCAATCCATGATTTTAACAATCTGCCGCCCATTGCCGTACTTGTCTTATCTAAGAGCCAGAATAAAGATCCCATCTTCTTAGAAGTCTTAGCTGACTTGATTAATTCTAAGTTTGTTTGCACAGTATGAGACATCTGCAAATATTGCGTCGGTTCATAGCTTTGAGCAACTTGTAAGTGGGCTAAACTACGCTTTTGCGTTGACAGTAAGTAAGCTACTAGTTGCTTAGTGGCCTTAATTTCTGCATCGTCAGTTAAGTTTTGGGCTACATAAGAAATTTCTGCATGTTCACTTTCTACTTTAACTGGTTCAGAAATAGTAATATTAGCTTTCTTCAAAAAGTCTTTGTTTGCTTCTGTTAAATGCCCGTTATACACAACTTCTCTTGTTTGAAGGGATAATAATTCATTTGCGACACCTTCAAAATCAGTTAAGTGTGTGGAAAAAGTTTCCCCAGTGGATAAGTCACTGTAAGCTAGGCCAAAGCCAGAATTTGTTGAAATAACTGAGGTTAAGTAGTTACTATCTTTTGCTTGGTCAGGACGCTCCTGCATCATGGTTCCTGGCGTAATTAACTGAATAATCCCACGTTTGACCATTCCTTTAGCTTTCTTTGGATCTTCAAGTTGTTCACAAAGTGCAACCTTATATCCTTTTTCCACCAAAGTATTGACGTAAGTATCCACAGCTAGGTGAGGAACTCCTGCCATTGGAATTGGATTTTTAGTTTTATTTGAACGATGAGTTAACGTTAATTCTAGAATTTGTGCACCCTTAACTGCATCATCTTCAAATAATTCATAGAAATCGCCCACACGATAAAACAAAAACGCATCGGGATATTGTTCCTTAATCTCGTAGTATTGCTTCATCATTGGTGTCGTATCTTTTTTTGCCATTCGTTACCAAATATCCTTTCTTCCAAAAACCTATGTTCTATTATAACGTAAAAACTGATAAAAAATCTTAACTGTTAAAACGCAAAAATTCTCCATGCCTACTTGCATGAAGAATTTTATTACTTATTTAAAATTTAACTTTACAGATATGCATCTTTCTGTAAGTCATACATTTCTTTATATTTTGGATTAGTTTGCAACAAATTAGTATGCGTGTCAAACCCGCTAATTTTTCCACCATCTAAAAATAGCACTTTATCAGCAAATCTAACTGCTGACAAGCGGTGAGTAACAAAGAAAATTGTCTTCTTATCATTTTCCTTCAAGAAACGTTGATAAATTTCTGCTTCGCTCTTAGCGTCTAAAGCTGCCGTTGGTTCATCTAAAAATTCAATCTTACCATCAGCATATAAGTCTCGTGCCAAAGCTACTTTTTGCCATTGACCACCTGACAAATCAGTTCCATTTTTGAAATCTTTAGCCAGCATCGTATTCAGATTAAGATGGTCATTAGCTAACAAATCACCCAATCCAGATGCTTTAAGAACATTATTTACCCTATCTTTATTGAATGAATATCCAGTAATCACGTTTTCTTTAAGAGTTAATTTAAAGCGAGAAAAATCCTGAAAAGTAGCTGACAAATTTTTATGCAAGTCGAAGATATTAAAGTCTTTTAAATCATAATTATCAACAGAAATTTTTCCATTAGTCGGGTCATAAAAACGCATTAATAATTTTACCAAAGTAGACTTTCCTGACCCATTTTCTCCAACAATTGCAATCTTTTCTCCACTTTTTACTGAAAAACTAACATTGTGCAAAATCTCAGCATTAGAAAATGGATAAGTGAAGGATAAATTCTTAACGCTAAGATTCTCGAAATCATCGGGAAAATTTTTCGTACCGTTTTCAAAGTTATCTTGATACTCAAGAAAATTGAAGTATTTTTCAATCCATAATAATGAATCGTATAACAAGCTACTGTCTTCCACTACTCGAGCCATGCTAGTAGAAATATAGCCAATCACTGAAACAAACATCAATAAGACGCCAACTTCTAATGCACCTATTCTTACTGAATTAGTGAACCAATAAAAGCCATAGCCGAATACTCCAACAGTTAATACAACAAACAGTGAACTAGTCGCAAGTTGCTTTTTACGAATTTGATTAACATCTTTTTTAGTTTGTTCAAATAAGCTTATATACTTTTCGATGATCTTTGGAAACATATTGAAAAGTCTAACTTCTTTAGCATCCCTACGATCAAGCAATAGTCCACTATAGTAGTGCAAATACCTAGCGTTCTTACTTCTTTCAACCATTGTTTCAAATGACTGCTGCTGAATACGGTAGTAAGAAATACTCTGTGGCACCATTACAATTAACAAAAGCAAAGCTAGCCACCAATTGTATCGTGCTAGATAGATTAGCATAAAAGCTAACGTTAGAAATGATTGCAAAACCGATACACCAAAAACAATTAAATTAACTGGACGCCAGCTTGCATCATCTCTGAGCATTTGTAAATCATCAAAATATTTGCTGTCATCAAAAATACTGATTGATTGTAAGTCTGCTGATTTTTTCATCAAGCTAATATTGATAAAACCTGTTAATTTATCAGTTAGAACTCCTTGAACCATTGTCGAAAGCGATGGTAAAAATTGTTGAAATGCCGTAGCTACAATCCAAACAATGATCATTTCCATAAAAGGTGAATGATTAGTAACTTGATCAATTACCTTTTGCCCTGCTGACACGGCAAGTAGAGGAATTACAGCTTGAAGTGGCGCAAGTAATAAGACACACGTGGCAACTAAAGGAGCTGATTTGAAGAACAGACGATAAGTTTGAATTAATTCTTTGAAATATTGGTTTAATTTATGTAAATGTTTCATTTTGCCTCCTCGATGAACGGATTTAACAAAATGAAATTTAATTAAGTTCCGCTCATCTATTATCTAGTGATTTGTACATTTTGATGAGCGTTTGTTACTACCATGATCATTTTTTCATCCTCCTAAGATAATATTTTTATTAAATTATATCATGCAAAATTATTTTAAAATTAAAATTTTATGTTTTTTCTACGCAAAAACACCCCGTGATTTCTGAAAAATCATGGAGTGTTTTTAATTAGTTATCCTAAAAACTATCTATTCTTCTTACGACGCTTTGAAGCAAATCCTGCAGTCAATGCACCTAAGCCTACTGAAAGCATGCCTAGTACTTCACTTGCAATATTTTCTTTAGCACCAGTTTGTGGTAATTGACGCTTACCTTTAGCTTGAGCTCTTTGAACTTCTACTGCACGAGGAGCCACGTAATTATTAACCAACTTTTGTCTTGTTTCAACTTTTGTTGGTTCAACAACTTGTTTCTTAACTACTGGAGCTTTAGTTTCTTTCTTTGCTTCTGGAGTGCCGTCAACAAAGACATTAACTTTCACTTCAACAGCAGTTCCATCTGGGTAAGTTACAACAACTACACTAGGATGTTTACCTAAAGTATTAACATCTGGGATTTCTTTCCAAGTGTATTTAGTTCCATCTGGCATCTTATCCTTGTTAGTAATAGCTGATTCAGGAGTTGGAACCTTACCTTGTGGAGTGTGAATGTCTTGACCGGTTGGTTCTGGATTCTTTGTTGGTACTACTGGGGTGTTGTCAACAACATGAACTGTGATATCAACTGTCTTTTCAGAACCATCTGGGTAGTGAACAACTACTGTTGCTGGGACATCGCCTGCTACGCTTGTATCTGGAGTCTTCTTCCAGGTGTAGGTTGTCTTAGTGCCTGGGTGCTTTGGATCTGTGATCTTATCTAAATCACCGTGGTTCTTAACCCCATCTTCTGGATCTGGAGTATCGCCCTTCTTTACTGTGATATCTTGACCAACTGGATCTGGGTTCTTGGTTGGTACTACTGGAGTGTCATCTACAACATGGACAGTAATATCAACTGGCTTATTAGAACCATCTGGGTAGTGAACAACTACTGTTGCTGGGACATCTCCTGCGACGCTTGTGTCTGGCGTCTT
>NZ_JBCOVH010000002.1:0-389630 GCF_040919545.1 Lactobacillus sp. RTP31084st1_F9_RTP31084_210423 | reverse complement strand
CTTCTTCCAAGTGTAGGTTGTCTTAGCATCTGGATGCTTTGGATCAGTGACCTTGTCTAAGTCACCATGATTCTTAACGCCATCTTCTGGTGATGGGGTGTCACCCTTCTTTGCTGTGATGTCTTGACCAATTGGATCTGGGTCCTTGGTTGGTATTGGAGTTTCATCTATAACATGAACTGTAATATCAACTAGCTTATTAGAACCATCTGGGTAATGAACAATCACTGTTGCTGGGACATTACCTGGAACGCTTGTGTCTGGCGTCTTCTTCCAAGTGTAGGTTGTCTTAGCATCTGGATGCTTTGGATCAGTGACCTTGTCTAAGTCACCATGATTCTTAACGTCATCTTCTGGTGATGGGGTGTCGCCCTTCTTCACTGTGATGTCTTGACCAATTGGATCTTCAACATAAGTAATCACAACTGGATCAAAGTTGCTATCAGCTGTTACCTTTACTCCATCAACTTTAGCTTGACTTGGTGTGTAACCTGCAATTACTGGAGCATCATATTCATCAAAGTTTCCAGTAGTCCAATCGCTATACTTAGTTACTTCACCTGTTACTTCATCAACTGTAGCAGTTCTAGTTAACTTAACTGATTGATCGTGACTTTCTCTAGTACCATCTGGTCTTACTACTGTGATTTGACGAACAATTGTCTTGTTCAAGTCTTTTTCACTTACGCCGTCTGGGTAGTGCTTGTCTGGATTATCAGGCAACTTATCTTCTGGCGTCTTTGGATCTGTTGGTGGGACTGTCGTAGTCTTGTGTTCAACTTCGACAATTACAGTATCAATACCATTTGGAGTAGCCTTTTCAGTCTTAGGAATATTTTGACCATCGACAATCTTCCAGCCTGCTGGTGCAACTGGATTAATAACTACATCTTCATCAGTCTTACCAGTCAATGAAGTAGTTCCTATTTCAGTATTAGTCTTATCGTCAACGTAAGAAATCTTACCTTTTTGATCGTTTGGAACATAGTTAATTACAACCTTAGGATCAACATAGTCAGATGTTACCTTGTCTACTGCTTCTACACTAGCCTTACTTGGAGTATAACCAGCTACTTCTGGAGCAGTTACTTCAACAAAGCTGCTAGTAGTCCAAGGGTTGTACGTAACTTCTTTAGTTACTTCATCGTAAGTACCAGTTCTTGTTAATTCAACATGTTGACTTAGATCAACATCGCCACTTGGCTCTTTGGCAGTAATTGTACGAGTTACAGTCTTATCAAAGTCTTCCCTCTTGTAGCCATCTGGGACATTATCTTTATCCACAGTCTTAGTATTGTGAGCTACATGAACTGTGATTGGAGTATGACCATCCGCACCAAAAGTAATAGTTGCTGGGACATCTGGATCAGTAATATGCCAGTTAGTTGGTACATTATTTTGAATATTAGTTGGTACATTACTTTGGTCAGTAACACCGGTTAAATCATAATGACTGCCAGGAATTACACTACCATCTGAGTTGGTAATTTCCTTACCGTTTTTATCGACGTAAGTTACTGTTGTCTTCTGTGCATTTGGTGCATATGTAATAACAGTTGGATCAAACTTACTATCTACTGTTACATCAGCTCCATCAACTTTAGCTTGACTTGGAGTGTAACCTGGTACATTTGGAGCAGATACTTCGGCAAACTTATCTGTAGTCCAATCACTATATGAAACAACCTTCTTAGTTACTTCATCATAAGTACCAGTTCTTGTTAATTCAACATGTTGACTTAGATCAACATCGCCACTTGGCTCTTTTGCAGTAATTGTACGGATTACTGTCTTGTCAAAGTCTTCCTTCTTGTATCCATCTGGAACATTATCCTTATCAGCTGGCTTAGTATTGTGAGCTACATGAACTGTGATTGGAGTATGACCATCCGCACCAAAAGTAATAATTGCTGGGACATCTGGATCAGTAATATGCCAGTTAGTTGGTACATTATTTTGAATATTAGTTGGTACATTACTTTGGTCAGTAACACCGGTTAAATCATAATGACTGCCAGGAATTACACTACCATCTGGATTGGTAATTTCTTTACCATCTTTATCAACATAAGTTACAGTTGTCTTTTGGGCATTTGGTGTGTAAGCAACTTCAACAGTGAAACTGTCTGCTGGAACTCCATTCTTCAAGGCTGATTGACTTGGTACAAATTTATCACCATTCTTATCTTCTAAGACTACATCATTTGAAGTTGGTGTGTACCCAGCAGCGATTTCTTTACCATCATTAGTCTTTGAAACATCAAACTCATCAAAGACAGTTGTGTTATCTGTGACATTTGAAGTCCAGTCACTATAAGTATCTTTACCTGTTACTTCATCATGAGTCTTAATTCTGTAGAAACTCAAAGTTTCAGTTTCTCTACCTTGACTCGTTGCATTAGGAACCTTCATTAAGATTGTTCTCGTAACTTCACGGTATAAGTCTTGATTGTCCTTGTGATCTCTACCATCGGTCGTAGTAGTCTTATGTTGAATTACGTAGTTTTGATCTTGAGGATCATCTGAACCAAATGTAATTGAAGTAGTATACTTCTGGTTTGGTACAAGTTCCCAGTTTGCTGGAACATGTCCTGGAACATCAACAGCAACTGTTTCATCAGTCCTACCTGGAATTTGGTAAGAATTGCCAATCTTATTGCCATCTTTATCAACATAATTAATGTTTAAAGTATGACGGTTAGCAGTATAAGTAATCGTAACTGGAGCAAAGTCACTATCAGCAGTTACTCTTACACCTTCAACCTTAGCTTGACTTGGTGTATAACCTGGAACTTCTGGAGCTGTAACTTCATCAAAGCTACCAGTTGTCCAGTTGCCGTAAGAAATAACTTTCTTAGTTACTTCGTCATACGTTCCAGTTCTCGTCAATTCAGTTGTTTGACTTAAATCAACATCACCAGTTGGTTCTTTAGCAGTAATTGTACGATTAATAGTCTTAGCGAAATCATCTTTAGTGTAACCATCTGGAACATTATTCTTATCGACAGTCTTAGTTGCATGCTTCAAGTGAATATCAACTGTAGTGTTAGTATCACCAAAAGTTACATTAGTTGGTAAAGTTTGACCAGCAGCTAAAACATAGTTAGTTGGAACAGTTAGACTAATATTTGAACTCTCACCTTTAAGACCTGTTTTACTTACAGGAGTACCTACTTTACTACCATTATCGTCATCATCTACAAATTGGTAGGCTGTAGTCGTCTCAATGGCGAATGTTGCATGACCATCCATATCATCAGCAGAAATGGTTACGTTACTTAAAGACTTAGTAGAATCGTCAGGATCTGTTCCCATCCCTGCTAAATCAACCAAGCGAGCTTTTAAGTGGTCTAGGATTTTATCCTTGTTTAAGTTAATTGTGTAAGAACCACCTTTAGTTGGCGCAGTTCCATTAGCCCAAGTATAGTCACCATCTTGGAGTGTGTACTTACCTAAAGGAACGGTTCTCAATAATTGAGACTCATTATCTGGGTTATAGACTGGTAAAGTTAAATCAATAGTAATCTTTCCATCCTTATTGACGTCAGCAGTAGTTACAGCATTGCCATCATAAAGTTTAGAATTGTTACCACTTAACTTTGCCTTACCGGTTGCTTGATAGATCTTATATATAGCAGTGTAAGTAGTATCTCCACTAGGAGTATGAGTTCCATAAGTCCACTCGTAGTTGTTTCCATTATTACCATCGGCAGACTTAACTTTATTAATAAAGTCATCAGTTAAACGAAGATCATATTCTCCAACATTCTTAGCCTGGTCTTTAGCAACTTTCTGTCCATTGAGCCAAAATTCTACATCATTAGGGGCTAATTGAATTGTGGTAATAGTTCCGTCATGCTTATAAATTGATATCCTACCCACATCATCATTACCAAGACTTAATCCTGAATAGAAAGTATCCTGATCTGGAAGAGTAGAAGTATTATCAAATACCTTTGTATCTAAACCATTAAGCTCAATTTCTTTATTTCCTTTATCTATAGTTAAAGTAGCCTTATTTGTTACATCTTTAAAATCTGGATAAATGAAATTATCCCCTAATTGCTCCTTAATGTCATTAAGACCCTTTTCAGTTAGACTAACATGATAAGTCCCGATATTTCCATTTCCATCATATGTTAAATCTCCATTAGTCAGTTGTACACCAGCTTCGTCATCATTAAACTTGACTCTATAACCACTAGCGGAAACATTATCCTTATTCTTAGCTATACTTTGCCAGTTAGGGCCTGCATAATTGATAGTATTGTCACCTAAAAGAGTGATTGTAAGTTGATATTTTACAGGAAGCGAAATAGTTTTATCACTATTAGTAGGGATAGTAACACTAGTTGGAAGGCTACCTGATACAAGTTGGTAACCAGCTGGAAGAGTTAAGCTAACTGGTTGATTGCTACCAGTTGCACCGGTTACTGGCACTGAACTACCTACTTGATTACCAAATGGATCTTTAAATTGATAGGTTACAGTGTGTTTTACTTCTTTTGTATAATCTATCGTAATCGTTTGTGGATGGCCAAATGTATATGTTTCAGCTTCTAAATTAGCTCCTGTTGGAGTTGCACTGGTAATTTTCCAAGTATAACCGGATACGTCGATTTGACTTTGATTGATAGCAGGTAACTCAGCTTTAAAATCACTACGTTTTAATGCCATTAATTGATCATAGTCATTTTGACCAGAAATTATTTGTCCAGTATCGGGATTAAACGTGATAGTATACTGCTTGTAATATTGACTAGAAGGTTTATCCGGTTCAACATAAGGCGCAATAGCTACTTCTATCTTTTTTTCAGTTATGCCAGCTACTGTTTTACTACTTGTTCTAGCTAATCCTCTAATATCAGTTTTTTGAACAATTGTTTCAGTCCCAGTTGGCTTTTTTAGAATAACTGTTCTAGCTGGTTCGGTCGTCATTTGATTATTTACTAACTTATCGATAATTTCTGTAACCTTTTTGGTTACATTACCTTCGACATCGCGAGTATAATCTATCGTAATCGTTTGCGGATTACCAAATGTATATGTTTCAGCTCCTAAATCTGTTCCTGCTGGAGTCGCACTAGTAATCTTCCAACTATAACCAGGTACGGCGATTTGGCTTTGATCGATAGCATCTAGATTAACTTTAAAATCACTTGGTTGGAGATTCATAAGTGTATCATACAAATCCTGACCTGATAATATTTCACCAGTATCAGAATCAACTGTGACTTTATACTTTTTTAGATCAATGTCTGATCCAGCAGCTATAATTTGTGCAGTATACGCTATACCTGTTTTTCCGTTTATGTTAAACTTATTTGAACTACTAACCGATGCTTTAAATCGTACTTTCTGGTTAATTGTTTCTTGACCACTCGGTTTGTTTAATATTACCGTCCGAGCAACCACATCACCTCTAATGTTCTGAACCCCTGCTTCACTTTTCAAGTTAGTAACCTTTTGTTGCATTGAATCCTTGACTGAAGTGGCACTATTTGCAACACTAGCAGCCTTGCTCTCAGTAAGTCCAGCAACATTAAAATTTCTCTGAAGCTTATTCACTGAAACAGTATTAGTGTCCAACTTATTTGCATTAACATCTTTATCTGCTTGAACACTAGACTTAGTAGCTGCTTTTTCATCAGTAGTGTCATCGTTTTTAATAACATTAACATCCCTATTTGATGCAACCTTTTTACTATCTGATGTGTTTTCAGCCACATTTTGCTTAGCATTTTCATTAGTAGCAGAAACTGCTGTCTTATTATTTTCTTGCTTTTGTTCAGTAGTCTTTACTTCTGCTGACTTAGCATCAGCTTCATTCTTCTTCTCTACTTGTTCGGTATCATCTCCATTAATACTATCAGCGCGTACAGCTTGGGCGTTTACCCCCCCCAAGTAAATTGTGGCACCAATTAAAACAGATGCTGCCCCAACGGACAGTTTTCTAATACTATAATGGTTGTGTTTATCTCCAAACATATTACTACTCATACAAATTACCTCCAATAGACCTAAATGGTTATTTCCTTAATTAAATAACGTTTTCAATCGACAACTATATAATAACACTTATTTTTATAAATTCTATACTAATATTGAATTCGATTTCACTTTTTTATATTTATTGCCGTACAAACTAAAGAAATATCCCTTAATCCTACAAAGCCCATAAAAAAAGAATCGAGCAACCATCAGCGATTGCTCGATTCTTTTACATTATGCCTATCAGTAAACTAATAGTGTCATAATGATAATTCTTTCTTATTTTTTGTTAGGAATTAAATTACATTCCCATTCCCATACCTGGGTTTGGAGCTGCAGGGGCTTGGTTCTTGTCATCTTCTGGAGCATCAGCAACGACAGCTTCAGTAGTTAACAACAAAGCAGCAATTGAAGCAGCATTTTGAAGGGCTGAACGAGTTACCTTAGTTGGGTCGATGATACCAGCCTTAACCATGTTTTCCCACTTGTCAGTTGCAGCATTGTAACCAATTTCTGGGTCTTCATGTTCTAAGTGATCTAAGATAACAGCACCGTCTTTACCAGCATTTTCAGCAATTTGACGTACAGGAGCACCTAAAGCTTTCATAACGATGTTTACACCAGTTTGTGCGTCTTGGCTATCGCCCTTAACATTACCTTGAATGGACTTCATAACATCAACTAATGCAGTACCACCACCAGCAACGTAACCTTCTTCAACAGCGGCACGGGTTGCGTTCAAGGCATCTTCGATTCTGTACTTTCTTTCCTTTAATTCAGTTTCAGTCGCAGCACCAACCTTGATAACAGCAACACCACCAGCAAGCTTAGCAAGACGTTCTTGTAACTTCTCACGGTCAAAGTCTGAAGTAGTGTCAGCAATTTGCTTCTTAATTTGGTCAACACGTTCACTAATAGCATCCTTTGAGCCAGCACCTTCAACAATAGTAGTTGAATCCTTAGTTACAGTGACCTTGCCAGCCTTACCTAATTGATCAATCTTAGTGTCCTTTAATTCAAGACCTAAGTCTGAAGAAATTACAGTACCACCAGTTAAAATAGCGATATCTTCAAGCATTGCCTTACGACGATCGCCAAAGCCAGGAGCCTTAACAGCAACAACATTGAAAGTACCACGGATCTTGTTCAAAACAAGAGTTGGAAGAGCTTCACCATCAACATCATCAGCAATGATTAACAAACTCTTACCTTGTTGAACGATTTCTTGAAGTAATGGCAAGATGTCTTGAATGTTAGAAATCTTCTTGTCAGTAATTAAAATGTAAGGGTTGTCTAAGTCTGCTTCCATCTTATCGTTATCAGTTACCATGTATTGTGATAAGTAACCACGATCGAATTGCATACCTTCAACTACTGAAAGTTCAGTATCAATACCCTTTGATTCTTCAATTGTGATAACACCATCGTGACCAACTTTTTCCATTGCGTCAGCAATTAAGTTACCAACTTCAGTTGAAGCTGATGAAACAGAAGCAACTTGAGCAATTTCATCCTTGGTGCTTACCTTGTGACTGATCTTGTGTAATTCGTCAACAGCTGCCTTAGTAGCAGTTTCAATACCGCGACGAATACCAACTGGGTTAGCACCAGCAGTAACGTTCTTCATACCTTCACGAACAATTGCTTGAGTTAAAACAGTAGCAGTAGTAGTACCGTCACCAGCAATATCGTTAGTCTTTTGTGCAGCTTCAGAAACAAGCTTTGCACCCATGTTTTCAAAGTGATCTTCTAAGTCAATACTCTTAGCGATAGTAACACCATCGTTAGTAATGTCAGGAGCACCATAGCTCTTTTCCAAAACAACATTTCTACCCTTAGGTCCTAAAGTTGTCTTAACAGTGTCTGCTAATTTATCAACACCCTTTAATAATGAGCGTCTTGCATTTTCAGAAAATTTAATGTCTTTAGCCATATTTATATGCCACCTTTTATTTCTAATTTAATTACTTAACGACAGCTAATAAGTCGCTTTCACGAAGTACTAAGTACTTTTCGCCTTCGTATTTCAAGTTAGTGCCAGAGTATTTATCAAAGAATACTGTTTCACCTTTTGCAACTGACATAGGAATTAAGTCGCCGTTTGCGTTGCGCTTACCATTTCCTACGGCAATAATTTCACCCATTTGAGGCTTTTCTTTAGCGTTAGAAGCCAGGACAATGCCTCCAACTTTTTCTTCTTCTTCGTCTTTTACTTTAACGATCACGCGATCACCAATTGGTTGTAACACGTTAGTCCCTCCTGTACATATTTAATCTATTATTACATCACTTAGCACTCATATCTCATAAGTGCTAACTTACATTTACGATAGTACCTTGTTTATAAAAGAAAAGCAAGTATTTAGACACAAAAATTAGCACTTTTATTGTTTGAGTGCTAAAAAGTGCTAATTTACTTAATATTTATTTAAAAATTCAATATGGATTGTCTGTAATTTTTGATAAAATTAAACAAGCACAAAAAGTTAAATATGCGGTGGTACTTTCGTTTAAGGAGATGATGCCAATGGTGTAATAGCTATTGTTCAGAATCTTACTGAAAGGAGGTACACTTTGCTTGATGGTTGCCTTACTTGGCGCTGTCTATGTCTTTATTGGGCTCTTGGATTGTATTGTCTTGTTATTGGTAAAGCTGGTGCGAGATATGACCAAGTTGGTAAAAGCCGTAAAAAAGCTCATAAAGGCTATCCACGATTTGTGGAAGAAAAAATAAGCAAACAAAAAAAACCGCTCCATAACTTTTGGCCGAGTTTGATAGCGACTTTTTAGTTTGCTAATAATAATTTTGCCACCGCACTTTTAGCGGCTTGTGCTTCAGAGAGCTATTCTCAGTAGCTCTCTTTTTTATACTACAAGTATTTCTTTACTACAAGTATTTTACAGCAAATTAATTTTTACTTCAAATTAGAGCTGATTGACTTTTCTAGTTCTAAACTCTCTTAATAGTAACATCCCCCATATTAGCACGACCTTGAAGTACTAATGTTGGACCTTCTGCTGGCTGATCACCATCAATAGTAAAATCACCAAATTTATGTTCAAGTTGATCATCAACTCTCCAAGAAGTTGGAATGTAAATATTTATATCTCCCATCGACATATTGATGTTAGCAAGTACTTCATCCCCAGCAGGCTTAGCTGAATCAAGATATACATTAACATCTCCCATTGAAACATTCACAGTCACCGTTTCTAAGTGTTGCGAATGAACATAACGTGAAGTAGAAGACAACTTTTCGCTAATCACAATATTGTCATCATTATCTGAACTAGACGTATCAGAAAATACATGCTCAGCCTTAAATTTATGTGGTGCCTTCAGGTCTGACCAATTAGCATTAACTTTTTCACCATTGATAATCACAGTCGGCTTCCAGCTTTTTTTGAAGATTAATCTCAAACCTCCCCAAATTAAGAATGCTGCTAAAAGTACTGTCCAAGGAACAATACGTTCAATATGAAGTGGTTTAGCATAAATGATTAATAGGAAAGCAATTGAAAAGATGCTGCCGCCTAAACTTTTATTAATTAAAGAAGTGATTAAGGTTGCTCCAAAGACTACTGTCCAAAAAATTGCCCAAAAGCCTAATTCTAATGGCATCAAGTGGAGCTGATCTAAAACCAAAAACGCAGCTGCCGCAAGTAAACCTAACCCCCAAAGAATTCTTCCAAAACTGGCCTTTCTCATGATAATGCCCTTCTCTCTTTTAATCTTTCATTTAAATCTCGGTAATATCTTCTTGAAACATAGACTGTCTTATAGGAATCATGAAACTTAATCTGACAATTAGAAATCGATTTAGTAACAGCGTAGATCTGATCTAAATTTAAAATAGTCGATCTCGATACTCGCATGAACTGTCCACTTAATAAGTTTTCTAGTTCATATAATTTATACTTAACAAAATATGCATTCCTCGTCGTATGCGCCATTACCTGCTTAGCGTCTGTTTCAAAAAAGAGAATATTGTTAATACTTAAATAATAAGAAGTATTGTCCATCATCCCCTCAATTTGATCAGGATGTTCTGAATCAGTTTGAAGTTGATGATATATTCTTTCTACTTCAGGCGTTAAGCTTTTAGCATGAATCGTTATTTCTGTCTCTTGCTGATCTGGATCAAGTTCAAGCTTAACTTTCACAATTCTCACTTCCTTGTTTCGTTCTTGATATTTATATTAAACATGAATATAAGATTAAAATCTAGTGAAATTGACTAAGCGGTCATTTTAAAGTTCTAAGTGGTCAAAAAAAGAAGCATGAACCTAAATACGAGGGGGAAATTTAGATTATGCTTCTTTAGTTTAATAAATCAATATTCACGATAAGCCGGAGCCTGATAATCCTCCATAAACTGCAAAATCTTATCAAAATCAGTTCCAAAATAGACCGTATCTAAGTAAATATTTTCTAAAAAATCATCCTGATTCATGCGCTTCAACAACTTATCTAAATAATCATAAAAACCAGCATAGTTATAAAAAGCAACGGGCTTAGCATTATCGCCAATTGCAGTCCAAGAAATAGCTTGACTTATTTCTTCTAAAGTACCAATACTGCCAGGAAGAGCTACCATCCCATCAGCCAAGTTCATCATCGTATCTTTTCGCTTATCCATACTTGGGACCACGCGAAAATCTTGCACCTTATCGTAAGCTGCACCACGATCTTTTAATTCTTCAGTAATAATGCCATGAACAATACCGCCATTTTCTAAAACTCCATCAGCAACGGCTCGCATTAAACCATACTTGCCTCCGCCATAGACTAGCTCGATCTGGTGGTCTACCATTTTTTTACCAAATTCATAAGCAGCTTTAGCATATTCAGGGCGGTTACCTGAGCGTGCACCACAATAAACTGCCATTTTTTTAATCATTTTATCTACCTTATTTCTAAATTTAAAAATTCTATGCCTATTTATCTTAAAATTATTTTCTTTCTGATTACAAATAAAAATGTATAAAAAATACACAAGCCTAATTAAGCTTGTGCAAAAGCAATATTAATAGTAAATTATTTTTTGTTCTTATCTTTATCTGAATCCAGGAAATAGATTAAAGTTTGAAGTTCAGTTGCCAAGTCAACATTTTGTACACGAACCCTAGAAGGTGCAGATAAACGAAGTGGCGTAAAGTTCATGATCCCTTTAATCCCAGCATCAAACATTTCATTGGCAGTCTTTTGCGCTGCTGTTTGCGGTACACAAAGGATTGCAATCGTAATTTGTTGCTCACGAAGCTGCTTCTTCATTTCACTCATATCATAAACAGGCACACCTGACATAATTGTTCCAGTAATTTCAGGATTAATGTCAAAAGCAGCGCTAATTCTGATATTATTAGTACGCTTGAAGTTATAATTCAAAAGCGCATGTCCCATATTACCAACACCAACTAAGGCAACGTTAGTTAAAGTATCTTGGTTCAAAATCTTTTTAAAGAAATTAAGCAAGTTCTTAACATCATAGCCATAGCCACGCTTACCTAAGGCACCAAAGTAAGAAAAATCACGACGAATTGAAGCACTGTCAACTTGAACTGCTTCCGCAAGTTCAGTTGAGGACACTTTTTCTTTTCCTTCATCATTTAAAAAGATTAAATAGCGATAATATAGCGGCAAGCGTCTGGCAGTAGCCTTAGGAATCTTAATTTCATCCATTAAGAGGCCTCTTTCTTTTATAAATACGAATGTGAAATATTTACTAATCAAACTAATAATAGGCATTCTTTAAGGATAAATCAAGAAACAATTTTCACAAAGGTCATATTTTCATAAAATTTAAAAGATTCACTATGTTAAAATAAGCACTAGGAGAAAATAATTATGATTATTGCACAAGCTCAAGACCTCGAACAACGTTTTGGAGGCAATATTATCTTCAGTAACATTTCTTTCTCGGTTCCTGACAATGCCAGAATCGGTCTTGTTGGACCTAACGGAGCCGGAAAAACTACCTTATTAAAGATCATGACTGGTCAACAAGAACCAACTAGTGGTCAATTTACTATTAATAAGGGATTAAAAGTCGGCTACATCGCTCAGGAAAATGGCCTCGATGAAGACAAAACAATCTGGGATGAAATGCTTACTGTCTTTAATGATTTAATCGAAAAAAATAAAAAAATCACTAAAATGCAAGAGCAAATTGCCGACCATCCCGAAGATGAAGACTTGCTCAAGCGGTATGATCAATTAGCTTACGACTTCGAACAAGAAGGCGGCTTTACCCACCAGGCTGAAATTAAGAGTATTCTTAACGGTTTTAATTTTAAAGAAAATACTTGGAATAAGGTAATTGGCACCCTTTCTGGCGGTGAAAAGACACGACTTGCCTTTGTTAAATTGCTTTTACAAAAGCCACCAGTACTGCTGCTTGACGAACCTACTAACTACCTTGACTTAGACACTTTAGATTGGTTAGAAACGTTCCTAAAGAATTATCAAGGCGCAATTATTACTGTTTCTCACGACCAGTACTTCTTAGATCACTTAGCTAATCAAATTTTTGAACTGAACTTTGGAAAGCTGACTACTTTCAAGGGTAATTACAGTCAATACGTTAAAGAACGTGAATTGATGGATAGCCAGCAAGAAGCCGCTTATGAAAAACAGCAAGAAAAGATTAAAAAGGAAGAAGAGTTCATTCAAAAGAACCTAGTTCGTGCTTCTACTACTAAACGCGCCCAAAGCCGGCGTAAAGTTTTGGACAAGATGGAGCGTATCAAGCCACCTAAGCACAAGCAAAAAGTTCGTATTAACTTCACTAGCGAACGTCCTTCTGGAAAAGAAGTACTGATCGCTAAGGATCTGACGATCGGCTATCCTGATAAGGTAATGGTTTCCGATATCGACTTCCAAGTCAATAAGAATGACCGCGTTGCTATTATCGGCCCTAACGGAATTGGTAAGTCTACCTTGCTCAAAACCATTATGAAAAAGCTTGAACCAAAAGGTGGTTCAATTAAATATGGTGCAAGTTTAGATATTGGTTACTATGATCAAGAACTCCAAAGTTTAGATCCTTCAAAAACTGTTCTTGATACAATTTGGGATCGTCACAAGACAATGCCTGAAAAAGACGTCCGATCTATTTTGGCTTCCTTCTTGTTCACTGCCGAAGATATTGATAAGACAGTTGGTCAATTATCTGGTGGTCAAAAAGCGCGGCTGACTCTAACTGTTTTGTCTCTTGAAAAAGATAACTTCTTACTAATGGACGAACCTACCAACCACTTAGATATTGAAGCTAAAGAAGTTCTTGAAGAAGCACTAGATAATTACGATGGAACATTGCTCTTCGTTTCTCACGACCGTTACTTCATTAATGAGTTAGCTAACAAGATTATTTCTGTTCGCGATGGCCACGCTAAGATCTATAATGGTAACTATTCTTACTACCTAGATGAAAAGGCTAAGCAAGCTGCAGCTGCTCAAGAAGCAGAAGCACAAAAAGCAGAAACTGAAACTACCACATCGGCTAATCAAAATAAAGGTAAACTATCTTACCAAGAACAAAAGGCACGTGATTCTCAAAAGAGGAAATTAGAACGTGCAGTTAGCGATGCTGAAGCTAAGATTGAAAAATTAGAAGCAGAAGAAAAAGAAATTCAAACTGAAATGGCAAATCCAGATATTGCCGCTTCATTTGAAAAGCTTGGACCACTGCAAGAAAAATTATCTGCTGTTCAAAAGCAATTAGACCAGGCAAATAATGACTGGGAAAATGCCTTGGATGCACTAGATGAATTTGAATAAAGTTAAAGATCAAGATTGACTATACTCAATTTCTGCAATACTTATAAATAAAAATATGCCTAGTTAGACTAACAAAATCTAATTAGGCATATTTTTTATATTGGTTAATATTAATGTCACTTATATCCATTTTGATTATTTACTTTCTGCCACTCCTTCTGGAACAAATTGCCAATAAGTACCATCTTGGCTTTGATAAGCACCATTAGCAGTCTTCTTTAAAATAAAAGTTACTTTACGCGTTTTAAATTTGTAACCATTTTTCAACTTTTCGGTTTTAACTCTGCCCAATTTTACCCATTGACCTGCTTGTGGGCGTTCATTTTCTTTCAATGAAAAAGCATTTAAAATATCTTTACTTAATTTTGAAGGTTTGCTTTCTTCATTACCCCCTAAGCGTGTAGCCAGATAGGCTGTATTTTTGTCAAACATCAAATAAAAAGAATTACTCAGTTTATTATCTGATTTTTCCAAAGTCATTAAGCTTTGATTAACCCAGCCTTTAGGGACAGTCGTCTGATTATGATAAAACCATACTCCACCGCCTACTAAAAGTAATAAAGCTACCAAAGCAGTCACAACTAATTTCTTATTTTTCATCTTTGTCCTCCCTTCTAGGTAAACGTAACCTACTTATATTTTATTGCTCACAATTATCACATCTTTTTTCATATTTACTTAATTAGTTGCGTCAGACACAACTAAATTTGCCACCGTTCAATACAGTCTTGATATCCACAATTAATCAACAATTTCTTTATTTCATCTGCTTTTTCTGTATTACCTTCAAATAAATAAAAATATAGATCATAACATATTTTATAAAGTAAAAAATGACCAATCGGTTCTAAATTTTTTAAATAGCTCAATGCATTTTGAATATTACTTCCAACTATTTTTTGCTTATAACAATAGCAAAGATAATTATTGCAAATAATTGCTATTCTTTCTTGCATACTTTCAGAATAAGTATGTTTTTGATAATGCTTTAACAGTTGACTAAGAAAATAGTCTAGCTGTTCCAAAGTAAATATTTTCATACAGTCAGAAAATAACTGTAATGCTCCAATATTTTCAAACCAATTTTCATGCTCGGAAAATTTAGTAACTATTTTATTTTTAAAAGATGGACTTAAGTCAGCTAAATTATTTTCTAAAGATGCGATAGCAATTACGGTTCGATATTTAAAAATCTGATGCTCTTTTAAATCCAAAATTTCATTTAAATATATTCTTAATTCTTCTCTTTGATTATTATTAAAAGCGTACATTATCTTTTGCTTTAGTTCTTCAGCTTTTTTATCTTCAAAAGTATAATAATTGTCTTTCACTTTATTGAAAAAGTCACTAATATCAATATGGTGTTTCAAAATAATTCTAAACAATGTATCAATTGAAATATTTTCCAATCCTCGTTCAATTTTAGAATAATGCCCTTTGTTAATAATTCCCTTCACCATATTTTCTTGCGTTAATCCTAATTTTTGTCGCTCTTCATACAGTGCTTCTCCAATTGTCATAATTTCATCTCCTAGTATTTTTATAATTTATTAATTTTTTGTTAATTATATAACAATAGTAGAGTTTAGAATATAGTAGAATAGGCTAGAAATAAAGATTTAATGTTAAAAAAATCTTTACGCCATATGAAAAAGATCAAGATTCTCAAAAAATAGAAAATCTTGATCTTTTTTCATGTCTATTTTTATTCAAATTCCTTACGAATCTGCTCACCTTGTTCGTTCAATTTCGGTGCATCTTTTTGTAATCCATAAGAATTCCAAGTTCCATACTTGAGTGGTGAACCTAAAACTTCATTGCCATCGGGCAAAGTCTTAACCATCCCGCGCTCAATAATTTGATCAAGGCGTCTGGTCTTATCCACATTGAGCACTAAACCAGCTGGCACACCTGCTTCGTGTAAGATCTTGTCCCACTCAGCAGCAGGCTTAGTTTTAAGCACATCTTGCATTGCATTTTTTACTTTTTGCCAGTTTTTCTCACGCAAATCATTCGTCTTAAAATCTGCTTGATTAATCCATTCTTCGTGGCCTAATGCATTAGATAATAAACTCCATAAGTGGTCATTACCACAACAAATAGCAATTGGCTGATCTTGACAATCAAAGGTATCGAATGGATACATGTCAGGGTGGCGATTACCAATTCTGTGTGGTACTTCATGTGGCCCAAGAGCAAGCATCAAGTCCTGCACCATTAATGAAAATGTGGAATCTAGCATCGAAACATCTATTGTGGTTCCTTTTCCAGTGCGCTCTCTTGCAACTAAGGCGGTGGTAATAGCGCTATAACCCATGATTCCTGCAACAACATCAGAAACTGAAGTTCCAACACGTGTTGGCTTACCGTTCGGTTCACCTGTGGCATCCATTAATCCCGAAACAGCTTGAATAATTGTGTCGTACGCAGCTTGCTTTGACCAAGGTCCATATTGTCCAAAGCCAGATACTGATGCAAAAATCAATTTAGGATACTTCTTCACCATTTCTTCTGGAGCAAAACCTAAACGCGCCATCACACCTGGACGGAAGTTTTCTACAACTACATCTGCCTTGGCAATCATTTTTTCAGCTAAGACATGGTCTTTTGGATCTTTCAGATCTAAGGCAATTGATTCTTTTCCTGCATTGCAGATTCTGAAATATTCACTTGAACCATCCGCAATGTATGGTCCCATGTGACGCGTATCATCCCCTGTTTTTCTCTCAATGTGGATTACTCGTGCACCTGCGTCAGCAAGCATTCTTGTACAAGTTGGACCTGACAAGACATGGGTGAAATCCACAACTAAGATCCCAGCTAATGGATATGGCTTCTCTTTATCTAAATGAGGGTTGCTTGCTTCTAACTTGGCATAATTTGGTTCTGACATTTTTATATACACTTTCTTGTTTTAACTGTATTCAAGTCTTATTTTAGATAAAAATGAGCAAAATAAAAAGCCGTTTGATAGCAACGACTTTAATTTTAATTATCGTAAATCAGAATGAAATAATTCATTATGAGACCCTAGTCTAACCAATCGAAAGACTTTTTTATTTCTGTTTTTTGTATGAATAACAAGCAAGTCAAGTTTCCCCTCAAATAAATGAAACTCAAAATATCCTACATAATTCAGCTCTTCATTAGTTAAAAGATGTGGATCATATTCTTCCGGTATTTCTCCAGTTTCTTGCATATATGAAGTTATTGCTTGAATTTCATCCCATAACTCAGTAACTTTCTTACTCCAACGATTTACATCCTGAATAAAAGTATCTTCGGCTTTTATTTCATACATTACTCTAATTCCTTTGCACGTTTTTTCATATAACTAATCAATTTATTAGTATCTTTAAAGGCTGGAGTATCGTCTTCAATTAAGCCCATATCCTTAGCTTCTGCAAGTAAAAGAGCTTTCTTAGTATCTTCTGTAAGCGTATCAGAATTAGTTACTGAAAAGGGAATTCCATTATGTCTAATAATTTGTTTAAAATACATTTTAATACTAGTAGACATATCTAAACCTAGATTATCTAAAATTCTTTTAACTTCATCATGATCTTTAGAATCTGCACGATAACTATATGTATGTGCCATATTAATCACTCCCTTTTCTAAAATTATACTACAATTTATATACATTGTATTTAATTTTAACTAGATATAATCTTACTTGAATTATAAAGAATCTCATCAGGCTCTATTCTCAAAATCAATGTCCATTCAAATAATCATTAGCCTTTTCCAAAATAGAAGACAAATCTTCGAAAGTGAATTCCTTAAAGTTTTGCTCTCTAATTCTTTTCTGCGCATCTTCATAGTTTAGCCAAGCAGTTTGCCTAATTTCACTTTCTTGCCGTTTTATTTTCTGATCAGGATTATATTTTGCTAAAAATAAAGTTACAGTCTTTTCAATTTCTGAAGTAACTTGATATGAATAGCTTTCACTAAAATCAAAATTAAATTCAGGCTTCAAACCTACTTCTTCAAAAATTTCTCGTTTTGCAGCTTCTTGCGCTGTTTCTCCAGCTTCAAGGTGTCCTTTTGAAAAAGCCCACGCACTCTTAAATTGCTTATAAGGCTGACTTTGAATTAATAAATATTGAATTTCGTTATTTTTCTTGCGCCAGATAATTGCACCTGCTGAATGTTCATGTTTCATGATCAAATATCTCTCCCCAAAATAAAAAACGTTCTGTCAGACATAATTATATCCAACAAAACGTTTCTATTTCTATCCTAATCTAAGCCGCATTTTTCAAAAATCTCATCCACATGCTTCAAGTGATAATGATAATCAAAGGCATCATCTAAATCAGCTTCAGACAAGTAGTTCATAACTTCGCTATCTTCAATTAACTTTCTAAATGAAGTCTGTTCTTGCCATGACTTATTAGCTAATTTTTGCACCATATCATATGCTTTTTCACGTGACAAACCTGCTTCATCAATTAACTTCAAAAGCACCCGTTGTGAATAAATCAAACCATAAGTACGATCCATATTCTTAAGCATTGTTTCAGGGAAAACATCTAAGTTAGTCAAAATCCGGTTAAACCGGTTTAACATATAATCAATTACAATTGTTGCATCAGGTAAAATCACACGTTCAGCACTTGAATGAGAAATATCTCTCTCATGCCATAAAGCTACATCTTCATAAGCTGGCACCATAAAGCCACGCATTACTCGAGCCATACCGCATAAGTTTTCAGAACCAATTGGATTGTGCTTGTGAGGCATTGCAGAAGAACCTTTTTGACCAGCTCTAAAGTGCTCTTCAACTTCATGAATTTCACTACGTTGCAAACCGCGAATTTCTGTTGCCCAATTTTCAATACTTGTAGCAATCAAAGCAATCGTAGCGATGTAGTAAGCATGTAAGTCTCTTGGCAAAACTTGACTAGTAACTGGTTGCTGAGTTAATCCCAGTTGCTTCAAAACGCTAGTTTCAACTGCTGGTGGAACGTTGGCAAAAGTACCAACCGCTCCAGAAATTTTACCAGATTCAACATCTTTAGCAGCTGCCTTGAAGCGTTCAATGTCACGATTAATTTCTGCATACCAACGAGCTAACTTCAAACCAAAAGTAGTTGGCTCTGCTTGAACACCATGAGTTCTTCCCATTTCAACAGTGTACTTATACTTACGAGCACTATCTGCAATTGTTTCTTTTAAGGTCTCTAAATCTTTAAGAATAATTTCGTCAGCTTGTTTTAAGATATAGCCTTGTGCAGTATCCACAACGTCGGTTGAAGTTAAGCCAAAGTGAACCCACTTCTTTTCTTCGCCTAAACTCTCAGAAACTGTTCTTGTAAAAGCAACAACATCGTGGTGCGTAATTGCTTCTAATTCACTAACGCGTTCTACTGTAAAAGAAGCATTATCAGCAATTTTCTTAGCATCTTCAGCAGGAACTTCACCAAGCTCTGCCCAAGCATTAGTTGCTGCAATTTCAACCTTTAACCAAGCAGCATATTTATTTTTTAATGACCAAATTTTGCCCATTTCGGGACGAGTATAACGTTCTAGCATAAATTACATTTCCCAAGGATTCTTCAAAACAATAGTTTGTTCACGATCTGGACCAACAGAAACAGTAACTAAAGGAACACCAACTAATTCAGAAACGCGGTTCAAGAATTTCTTAGCGTTTTCTGGTAAGTCTTCCCAAGTTTTTACATTAGTAATATCTTCATCCCAAGCTGGTAATTCTTCGTAAACAGGCTTACATCTGTATAATTCTTTCAAGCTTGCTGGGTAGTAGTCAATCTTCTTACCATCAAGTTCATAAGCAGTAGCAATCTTAATCTTGTCAAAGCCAGAAAATACATCTAATAAGTTCAAGCTTAAAGCATTGATACCCGCAACACGCTTTGCGTGACGAAGAGCTACTGAGTCAAACCAACCAACACGACGTGGACGACCAGTAACAGTACCATATTCATGAGCAGTTTCACGAATGCGATCACCAACTTCATCTAATAATTCAGTTGGGAATGGACCTTCACCAACACGAGTAGTGTAAGCCTTGCAGACACCAATTACAGTATTCAAACGGTTAGCTCCCATACCGATACCAGAAGCAATTCCGCCAGAAATAGTGTTTGATGAAGTTACGTATGGGTAAGTACCTTCATCAATATCAAGCATTACGCCTTGCGCACCTTCGAATAAGACTTTTTCATTCTTATCTAACGCATCATTAACTACTACTGAAGTATCAGTAACGTACTTCCTCATCTTTTGACCGTATTCAAGGTATTTTTCAAAAATATCTTCAAACTTAAGAGCAGGTTTGTTATAAACCTTAGTGAATAAAGCATTCTTTTCAGCTAAATTAGTACGTAATTTTTCTTCAAAAGTATCTCTTTCAAGTAAATCGCAAACGCGAATACCAATTCTTGAAGCCTTATCCATGTAACAAGGGCCGATACCATTCTTGGTAGTTCCGATCTTCTTGTCACCCTTAGCTTCTTCTTGATAAGTATCTTGCAAAATGTGGTAAGGCATAATTACGTGTGCTCGATTAGAAATCTTCAAGCCACTAATATCGATACCTTCTTTTTCAAGGTTGTCTAATTCTCCGAACATTACTTCTGGATTGATAACGACACCATTACCAATTACAGCACCCTTCTTAGCAGCAAAAATTCCAGATGGAATTAGGCGCATCTTGAAAGTCTTGTCACCAATTTCAATAGTGTGGCCTGCATTGTTACCACCATTTGAACGTACAGCCATTGCTGCATCTTTACTTAAGAAATCGGTAATTTTACCCTTTCCTTCGTCGCCCCATTGACTACCTACAACTGCTATTGCTGTCATTTGATTTCACCTCATAAAAATCATTTTCTTAAAACCGAAGACTAGTTTAACAATCTATATCTTAATAGTCAATTAATTTCCGAACATTTTTGATAATCAATAAAATAAACATTCATTTTTGCTCTTGACTTTACCTCATAACCCCCGTATATTAACTCATGTAGTTTTTAAAAAGCACGAGGTAAATTAGATGAGCAATTACTTTAGTATGGAAGCCTTCGATTATGATGACATCCAACTTGTACCTAATAAATGCATTATCAAGAGCCGTAAAGAGGCCGATACAAGCGTAAAATTTGGAAGCCGAACATTTAAAATCCCGGTTGTTCCAGCAAACATGGAGAGCGTAATTGATGATGATTTAGCTATTTGGTTAGCGGAAAACGGCTACTACTATGTAATGCACCGTTTTTATCCAGAAAAGCGCGCTGACTTTATTAAAATGATGCATGATAAAGGCTTATTTGCTTCAATTTCTGTTGGGATTAAAGATAGCGAATACGATTTTATCGACTATTTGGCTAAAGAAAAGATCATCCCTGAATATATTACAATCGACGTAGCTCACGGGCATTCAGATTATGTAATTAAGATGATTAAATACATTAAAGATAAGTTGCCCGATACATTTTTAACAGCTGGCAACATTGCAACTCCTGAAGCAGTTCGTGAATTAGAAAATGCTGGAGCTGATGCAACTAAAGTCGGCGTAGGCCCGGGACGCGCCTGCATCACTAAGTTAAAAACTGGTTTTGGTACAGGTGGTTGGCAATTAGCAGCACTTAGAATGTGTTCAAAAGCAGCTAGAAAGCCGTTGATTGCTGACGGTGGTATTCGTCATAATGGTGACATTGCCAAGTCTGTTCGCTTTGGCGCTTCAATGGTAATGATTGGATCTCTATTTGCAGGACATGAAGAATCTCCTGGCAACTTAATTACAATTGATGGCAAGAGATATAAGCAATATTGGGGTTCAGCTTCTGAAGTTCAAAAAGGAGCCTACCGCAATGTTGAAGGAAAGCAAATGTTAGTTCCTTATCGTGGCTCTATTAAAGATACCTTGCGTGAAATGCAGGAAGATTTACAGTCTTCTATTTCATACGCTGGCGGTAAAGACTTGAGTGCAATTCGAGTAGTAGATTATGTTATTGTAAAATCTTCCATTTTTGATGGCGATAAATAAAATTTAAATCATGAGAACCGAAGTATTCATATTAAGTGGATACTTCGGTTTTTATATTCATTCAATTTTCATACAAAAAATCATCTTCTTTTTGCGTACTTATTTATATAGAGACTAACTTTTTCTCTATATATTTTTAGAAAGTTGATTTAGTATGAAAATTTCCATTCCAAATCTTTTGTACCATGGCAGTGACGTTATTGTAGAAAAACCATATATTCATGCGGGAAAACCAAGACATGACTTCGGTAAAGGCTTTTACTTAACTACAGATATTAATCAAGCGGCAAAATGGAGCAAACATAAAATAAAAATTAATTCTTCAAAATTAAAACAAAATCCGTACAACATTTTAATTTCTAAATATGTATTTGATACAAACCAATTCTATTCATTTAGAGTCAAAATATTTGATCATGTAAGCGAAGATTGGCTAAACTATATCATAAAAAATAGAAAGAATATCGATTTTGCTTTAAATACAGATTATGATCTAGTTATAGGTCCTGTAGTTGATGGAGCAAATTCCTGGGAAGCATTGGCACTATATTCTAATGGTACAATATCTTTTGAGAAAGCTATATCTCGTCTTAAACCAGAAAATTTAACTGGCCAATGGGCCTTTAAAACTCAAAATTCAATTAACTGTTTAAAATATGGAGGTGTCTTTTATGAAGAAAAATAAATACGTAACCGAATCATTTATTAATGCAATTACTAAGGAAGTCAGTATTTTAATTGCTGCAAATGATCATATGTCGATCGAAAAAGCTGAAAATTTATTTAAAGAATCAAAAGTCTATAATTTTCTATGTTTTCCACCGGATTATTTTTATGAAGAAGATCCACAATATTTCTATGAAATGTATGAAAACTTAGAGCATAAAGGACTAATGGTCGACAACAATCAACTTTATTTAATGCAAAATCCTCAACTATATAAGTTACCAACAGATTAATACTGATAAAAACAACGATGGCGCACAGCTATCGTTATTTTTATTAGTTTAACTTCTAATTGATGTAAACTAAATTAAGCAAGTACTTTTTAGAAAGCTGGCGAAAAAATTGATTAAAACTGCCAAGCAAGTCTTAGCTAAGCCGTTTACATCAAACTTCTTCTTTATCTTCTTACAGGGAATTATCATCGGGATCATAACTGGATTAATTGTCGGTACCTTTAGGTGGATTATCGACCACACAATGAAGTTCTTATTCTTTATCTATCCCCTAATGCGGCAAAAACCGATCTACTTAGTTCCTTACATCATTGCAACTTTGTCAATCGTTCTAATTCTAGGAAAAATTATTAAACCCGTTCTAAGTAATATTACTGGTTCCGGTGTGCCGCAAGTTGAAGCTGTGATGCTTAACGAAAATAAAATGAACTGGTGGAGCATTCTCTGGCGCAAGTTTGTTGGTAGCTTGCTAGCTATTTGTCCCGGTCTATTCTTAGGACGAGAAGGTCCTTGTATTCAAATGGGCGCAATGGTTGGTCAGGCCTTTGGTGAAAATCTCTTCCATGCTGATCCAGATGACCTTAAAAGACTCCAGGGATGCGGAATAGCTGCTGGATTAAGTGCTGCCTTTTCTGCACCGCTAGCTGGTGTCTTCTTCCTAGTAGAAGAAATAACCTTTAACTTCACTCCCAAAGAAGTCCTGACTGCCTTAGCTGCTGCCATGTCATCTGACTTAATGACGCTTTGCTTCTTTGGCACGCAGCCTTGCCTATATCTTCCTTTAGACAAGTCATTGCCCCTTACTTCTTATTGGTTTGTAGCAATTATTGGTGTAGTCTTAGGCTTACTCGCCTACCTTTATCAATACTGCCTCTTAAGCCTTAAAACAGTCTATGCAAAGATCACCAAAATTCCAGCAATTTATCATAGTGTTATTCCGCTTCTGCTCGTAATTCCAATTGGTTTATGGAATGCTAACCTACTTGGCGGCTCACACGATTTTATTTCAAGTTTATTTGACCCGATTTTTATGAAAAGTATTCAGACTGGAACTTTAAGTCTGATACTATTACCGCTTGTTTGGTTCGTTGTTCGGTTTGTTTTCTCAATGATTTCTTATGGTGCCTCTGTGCCTGGTGGTATTTTTATGCCAATCTTAGTTCTAGGAGCACTTCTAGGCGTTGTATTTGCAGTAATTATGATTCACTTTAACATTGTTCCTAAACGTTGTTACGGGATTATTATCGTTACTTCTATGTGTGCTTATTTTGGTGCTATTGAAAAGGCTCCTTTTACAGCTTTAACACTTTTAACAGAAATGGTTGGATCAGTTGAACAGATTTTTCCAATGCTGATCACCACTTTTATCGCTTACTTTGTGTTAGATCTCTTAGGTGGAAAACCAATTTACGCAGCTCTAAGAATTCAGATGAATTATCACAAGCTATCTAACTTGCCTAAAGTTAAACATGCAGAAGAATAATTCATAAATATTTTCAAAACAAAAGGTGTCGATCATTCAACGCAATAAGCGAAGATGATCAACACCTTTTTATATAGAAATAATAACTTTCTACAAGTTAATTAAAATACTTAATGCTATGCCCCAAATAATGGCATAAACTACAGCTACCATTACTAAGTAAATAACTGCTCCCCAGAATGGGTCGTGAATCATCTTTTCGGTTTCTGGATCTGGGCAGACAACTAAAAGAAATGATCCCAATGCAAATAGTGCGTAGAAAATCCAAACTAAACCTTCTCCAAATCCGAGCAAGCCTGAGCTTAAGCTCAAAATTAAGAAAAAGAATGCACAAATTGCAATCCAGAAGTTCCAGTTAGTTACTTGTGCAACCTTATTGACATACTGCCAAAAGCCACCTGTGTTACCAAACACGAATAAGTGACCAACCATGGAACAAAGAATTGTAATAATCTGAACAACAAATAAAATTACTATTGCCCAGAAAGTTGCACCAGATCCATGATGCACATGTCAAACAGGTTGGCAATGTAATTACCTGCAACAGCTAAACCAATGAATAATACAATATCTTCACCTAATAAGGTAACAACTCCATACCACTTCTCTGCAGGATTGTGGCCTAAAGGATAGCGCCATGATTCTACTAACCAACGCCAATAAGTGTTAGGAGTTTCTTCTTGTGGAGATTGAACTTCATCTTTCATAATAATTCCTCCTCAAGACTATTTATCTTTCGTATTTATTATAGCAACAATTGTTATAAAACGGCAGAATAAGGACTTGCGGAAACATGTTAGTGATAAGAAAAAACAAGCAACGGAGAAATTGCTTGTTTTTAATGAAATGTTAATGTGTCAGTTATTTAAAACTAGAAAATAAAAACATTCTACCAAAAAAGAGCCAAACATCCCCGTTCGACTCTTTTCATAACTATTTTTCTATTTCAACATGCTCTCTGCATATGGCAACTCAAGTGATGGATCTGCATTCAAATTCTCATCGCTAAACTTACCAGCTTTGTACAGGTTATATGCAGCTGCTCCAATCATCGCCGCATTGTCTCCGCAAAGCTTCAAGTCCGGTAAAATCACCTTTGGCTTAATATCAGCAGGTAACTTTTCAATCTCTTCTGCTAATCTATCGCGTAAGCCGTGGTTCGCGGCGACACCGCCGCCTAAGATAAATGTCTTCGGCTTATATTCTTTGATCGCTCTAATTGTCTTGTGGCTCAACACATCAACAACTGAAGCCTGAAAACTAGCAGCTAAATCATACTTATCAAGCTTTTCATGAATTTGATCTGCATGGTGGCAAGTGTTGATAAAGGCACTCTTTAATCCTGAGAATGAAAAATCATAGTCATCATCTTCCATCATTGCACGTGGGAAGTGGAAAGTATCCTTACCCTTATGTGCCCATTCATCAATTGTCTTACCAGCTGGATAATTAACTCCTAAAACACGACCAATCTTGTCATAAGCTTCACCAGCTGCATCATCTCTTGTATCACCCACAATTTCAAAGTGGATCGGATCTTTCATCAAGACAATTTCAGTATGACCACCAGATACTTGCAAGGCAAGTGCTGGATATTCAATTTCATCCTTTAATTGTGCTGCCATAATGTGGCCCATAATGTGGTCAACGCCAATCAATGGAATCCCAGTTGCCATTGAAGCTGCTTTTGCGGCACTAACCCCAATTAACAAAGCTCCAACTAGACCTGGTCCATAGGTAACGGCAATTGCATCAATATCATCCCAAGTAGCGTTTGCTTCAGCTAAAGCTTCCTTAGTAATTTGAGTAATTACTTCAATATGGTGACGACTTGCAACTTCTGGCACTACCCCACCAAAACGTTGGTGGCTTTTAATTTGAGTAGCTACAATTAAGCTTTCAATTTCGCGCCCATTTTTAATTACGGCGGTAGAAGTTTCATCACATGAACTTTCAAATGCTAAAATTCGAATATCTTTTTTTGTCAATTTACTTCTTCCTGTTCTCTATCTGCTATCTTTTTAATCATGCTTACGGCGTCCGCATGTTCAGCCGAATAATAATTTTTCCGAATAAAATTATCCCTAAATCCAATCTTCCGGTACAAGCTCTGCGCATTGTAATTATCGCTTCGCACCTCTAAGGTCATCTGAACAGCATGATTTCTTTGAGCAATTTCAATCATTGTCCTGAGCAAAAATCCACCAATTCCTCTTTTTTGAAAAGCAGGCTTAACAGCAATATTAGTAATATGTCCTTCTTGTGCCTGCATTCTCATCCCGACGAAGCCTACCAAGGTTGAACCCTGATAAACCACAAGATACAAAGAATTGGCATGCTTTTTCAATTCGCTCTTAAAAGAAAATCGACTCCATGGGGTTCTGCCAAAATAAACTTCTTGCTCTAAGCCCAACAAGTCAGCAATATTTTCATCACTTGCCTTCATAATTTGATAAGTTTGATTATCAATTCTCAAAGCAAAAGGCGAAAAACTCAAGTCAATTTCTGCTGGATGAAAAAATAAACTAAACTTCTTCAACATAGTCGCTATCTGGACCAAATGCCTTTCCAGTCTTATTATGCCAATCAATTTCAGCTTGTGTACGTCTTAAGTATTTTGGCACCATCTTATCAGGATCAATTGCTTCCTTATTAAGTGCTAACTTACCAATTTCCCCAGCATGAATTTGATTATCGCCTGCAGCTTGCTTAAAGTTGTCTGACCCTAATAATTCCACAATCTCATCTTGATATTTATCAATTGGACTGCCGACAAAGACAACTTCTTCAGGCAGACCCAATTCTTTAATCTTATTAATTAAATCATCTAAATGATAATGACCATCTGGAACTAAGTTCTCTAGCTTACCATTTACTTTTCTATAAACCCCAGCAAAGAAATTCTTGTTACGAGCATCTAACTCACTTACAATCACTCCGTCATTTACTCCATTAGCTAAAGCAGCCAAAGTTGATACTCCGACTAAATCTTTATTTAAAATAGAAGCAAACATCTTAGCAGTTGTAATTCCAATTCTCAATCCCGTATAAGAACCTGGCCCTTCTGCCACTGCAAAACGATCAATATCTTTTAAGGTAAGATTATTTTCTTTTAGTAATTCAGTAATCAAAGGATCTAAATGCTCGCTATGGTTGCGATGATCCTCTTCATTTTTTTCAACAATTTTATCCCCATCATTCAAAGCTACACTCAAATGATTGGTTGCAGTCGTGATACTTAATATCTTCATTTAAACTCTATCCTTAATACTATCGAAATTACCTTCTTATTTTAACACGTTGAAAAGCATTTAAAATCACGTAAAGTACGACAATTTGAATCCATGGCGTAATTAATTCCTTGAGAATTCTTTGTAAGAAGGCTGCTCGTAAGTCTAGGCCATATAGTAGGTGAAGCCAATAAGTATTCATTAATACATTAACTACTAAAGTGACTAATAAAGTCGCTGCAATAACGCGCCACCATTTAATTGGCTTTTGGTATAAAAATAAGGCATAGATTACCACGCCAACAATAGCTGACAGAGTAAAGCCTGGGAAGAATCCTCCCTCAACTCCAAAAATAGCTGACCGCAATAAATCACTAATTAATGCGCCGATTCCACCCCAAAGTGGACCGAAATAATATCCTAAAAGCGCACTTCCAATAAATCCCAATCCTACTTTTACAGTTGAAGGACCAAAAGAAATTTTTTCTAATACAATATCCATCGCTACAAATAGTGCCAAAGTAACTAAACCTTGCAAATCTATTTTCTTTATTCCCGTCTTCATTGGCATCCCTACCTTCCAAAAAAGCACGACTATACTAACAAGTCATGCTCTTAATTTTCTCTCCAACTAATTTCAGCCAAAGCAGAAATTTCACCTTGATTAGAAATCAAATGATACGACGTAAGCGTATCTTGATCAAGCGTAAGCTCAGATACGGCCTGATCGCCATATTGTACTTCTTTTTTAAATGAAATATCGACACTTTTAGCAGTATGAGAATTCAAAAATTCTCTTGGTAAAGTATCAATCATCCAATCAAAATAAACACTATTAGTTAAATGATGATTTGTATCTAAATCATAGTAACGAACCGCATATGTCTTACTCGATTCATAATCCTTCAAAGGACGTAATCTCTTAAAACGTGGCATATGTTTCAAGTATGGATTTCCAAACTTTTCCATCATTTGACTATCTGCTTCAGTAATTTTTCGATTTTTTAGATCTAAAATCACCCATTGGCTTTTGACATCTACTATCTTTTTGTTAGTAGAGTCTATTATACCAAAATCTCTATATTCAAAAAAGCGATTATAACCGCTACCGTTTGTTGTAACGGTAATTTTTTCACCAGCTTCAGGAAGACGCTCAAGATCAAGATGGTATTCAACTACCACCCAGCCTAAGTTTTGTTTTAATAAATCATGAATCCCAGCATTGCCTTGAGTTAATTGATCATTTGAAACTTTCATAAAATGTTCAATTAATTTAGGAAGCTGAATTTTCCCCGTTTCATCACAGTCGCCATAAGTAACCTGATGTTCTTCTTTAAAAATCTTTTCCATTAGCGATCACCACGCAATTAATTTTGATGATATTTATCATAGAGCTCATTCTTTGATACTTTATTAGCCTTAGCGACTAACTTAATAGCATCCTTTTTACTTTCACCAGCTTCAACTCGATCAGCCACTTGCTTGATTAGCTCATCCCAAGAAAGTTGCTTTTCTTTCTCATCATTTGGTGAAACCAAAACTACGAACTCGCCTCGAGGATCATTCTTAGTGAAGTATTCATTAATTTCACTAATTGTACCTCTTAAATATTCCTCATGAATCTTCGTTAGTTCACGAGCTAACACAATTTTTCTATCTGGTTTAATTACTTCAGCCAAGGTCTTTAAAGTCTTCTTTAAACGATGAGGTGCTTCATAGAAAATTGAAGTTGCACGTGCCTGATTCATCATCTCAAAATATACTTTTTGCTCACTACTCTTACGCGGTAAAAAGCCATAATAGGTAAATGGTTGAGCATCAAAGCCAGATGCAATTAAAGCTGTCGCAAAAGCTGAAGGTCCTGGAAGCGAAACAACCGGGATATCATTTTTGATACATTCTTGGACCAAAATATAACCAGGATCGGAAATAACCGGCATCCCAGCATCAGAAATTTCGGCAATCGTATTTCCTTCTTTAAGCAATTTAATTAATTCTGGCGCACGTTCTTTAGAATTATACTTATGAAAAGAAATCATCCTATTATGAACGCCAATTTTTTCAAGTAAGATTCCGCTGGTTCTAGTATCTTCAGCAGCAATATAATCAGCTTCAGTTAGAATCCTCTTCGCCCTTAAAGTAATATCTTCTAAATTGCCAATTGGTGTAGGGACAAGGTAAAGATGCCCCTTATCTTTTTCATTAAAACTACTTTGCGCTTGCATCTTTTATCCCCTATTTTTTTGTCCGTGATTTACGAAATTATCTAAAATATCTAAGCAAAACATGCAATCTTCACCAGATTCACGGTGAGAGCCATAATACATGTTGCAAATATGATAGCCAGAATCGTAAATATTACGTAGTGATTTTAGACCAGCTTGGGACTTACTTTCTGCTGGTTCTTTGTTAGCGTCTAATTTACTAATTTTTTCTCTTAATAGTTGATTTTCAACTTTTAATTCTGTATTTTCTTTCAATACTTCAAGCATGTCATTTTCCAGACCGGCAACAGTTTTTGTCATTGCCTGAAGATTTTGCTGTAATTGTGACAATTGTGAAAATGGATCCACTCAAAAACACCTACCGTTCAAAACTCAATACTAAATAATCTAACGTATTGTGGAAACTAACATTACTAGCTCGCATCTTATCAGCAGTCATCAACAACTCCAATAAGAATGCACTTTTCCTTAACTTTTCACCAGCTGTTAGACTCTTCATCGCTAAAGTCTTAAGTTGATAAAAAACAAATTTTTGACTTGCTGGCTTTGTAGCAAGACCGCTAATCTGGCTCACGCGTACCAGTGCTAAATCATTCTGCTCTAATAACTCTTGGAACAAATACTTACTTTCTTCTTCAAGCTTAGCCGTATCGCCTAGATCATCAATTTCTTCATCAGTTAAGCCATATTCAAGCAACTGCGCTCTCTTACTATCAATTTTTTCATCAGAGAAATTAAGAATCTGCGTTCTAGACTTAACTGTTGGCAAGATTTGATTTTCATTATTGGTTATCAAAATCGTAACTACAGGTGCTACCGGCTCTTCTAATAAGTTAAGCAAAGCATTACTTGCAGCTAAAGTTAGCTTTTCAGCATTTTCAATGATAAAAAAACGTCGCTTGCCTTCAACAGGACTTTTTGCCAATTCTTCTTTCAAAGGACGAATTTGATCAATTGAAAGCGTCTGTTTTCCTTCTAGTTTTACTAAAAAGGCATCAGGATGATTGCCATCTAAAATTCTTTGGCAATTATTGCACGTCCCATCAGGCTTATTTTCTCCTGTACAATTAAAAAGACATGCCAGCCAATAAGCTGTATTAAGTCCTTTTTTTTGCATTGGATCGACAAACAAATAACTGTGGGCAACTTTTTTATTTAAATATGCATCCCTTAAAAGATCAGTCTGCTTTTGACCTATATTTTTTAAATCAATCATTAAAAGTGCTTAAATTCCTCAACTGGTAATACAAAGACCGTTGCTCCGCCTACAGTAACTTGGACAGGCTTACCTAGCATTGAAGTTCCCGCTGCATCCATATTCATATTAGAAACATACTGCTCTCTAGTGTGGGAACTCTTTTTGATAATTTCTAATACTTCATTTACTCGGTCATCTTCAATCCCAACAATAAAAGTTGTATTTCCTGCCTTTAAAAAGCCGCCGCTTGTAGCTAATTTTGTTGCACGCACATTATTTTGAATAAATTCTCTTGCCAATGCATCCGCGTCTTTATCTTGTACAATTGCTAAAACGAGTTTCATTCTTACCAAATCCTTACATAAAAATATCAGGTAATTGCTTTCTTATTATTTTAACACTATTAGCCGCAACTTCCTCGATTGGCAAATTAGCATCCACCTTTTTAATTCTATCAGGATATCGTTTTAACAAGTCTGTATATCCGGCATAAACTTTTTTGTGGAAAGCTAATTTTTCTTGTTCAAGTCGATCTTCTTGCCCTGCTCGTTCCTTTTCAATTCTAGCCAAGCCAGTTGCAGGATCTAAGTCTAAAAAGATCGTCAAATCAGGCTCAAGACCGCCAGTTCCAAAATCATTAATTTGCTTTACTTCTTCAACGCCTAAATCTCTGCCAACACCTTGGTATGCTAAAGAACTATCGATAAATCTATCAGATAAAACAATTTTTCCAGCTGCCAAAGCTGGGCGAATAACTTCACTAACATGCTGACTTCTTTGAGCTGCATAAAGAAGAGCTTCAGTTCGATCATCCATTTCCTTATTTGCTGGATCTAAAATAATTGTTCTAATATTTTCAGAAATCTTTGATCCACCAGGTTCACGTGTAATAATCGTCTTTTTCTGTATTTCTTTTGGCAACTGCTTGATAAGCTCGTTGATAACTGTGGTTTTTCCTGCCCCATCTGGGCCTTCAAATGTAATTAAATATCCTTTCATGTCTACCCCCAATTGGCATTGTACTGTAAAAGAAAAAAGAAAGACAGACTTGTTTTTTTCAGATTATTTATTTTTCCACAAAAAAAGTCCACCACTGGTGGACTACATTATCTAGTAATCACGCTTGATGAGCTACTAGATTTAGTGTTTCTTCTTCTTGCTTCTTCATACAAAAAAATAAATTTTGCATGTAGAATTTTATTTAAAACGCGATTATCAAATGAATAATCAATTGTTGTCTGATCAAAAACTTTTTGTTCTGCAAGTTGTCTTTGTAATTGAGCAACTACTTTTAATAGTCGTTCATCGCCTGCTTTTTTAACTTTATGCCTTTTTCCAATCATAGATCTGTTCTCCCTTGAACAGCGCGCTTCAAAGTAATTGAGTTTGCATATTCAATATCGCTACCTACAGCTAACCCTGCAGCTAGGCGCGTCACTTTCAAGCCGGCTGGTTTGATTAGCTTAGCTAAGTACATTGCAGTTGCTTCACCTTCTGGACTAGAATTTAAAGCCAAAATAACTTCTTTAACTTCATCTTGCTTTTGCAGTCTAGTAATCAGGCTCTTAATATTAATTTCTTCTGGGCCAACACCATCCATTGGGGACAGAACACCATGTAAAACATGGTATAAACCGTTATATTCACCCATTTCTTCAAAAGCCATTACATCTTTTAGCTGCTCTACCACCATAATTGTTGAACGATCACGATTTGCATCTCGGCAAATTTCACATGGTTCGCTCTCGGTAATATTTCCACAAATAGAACAAGAGTGAAGATTTTCTTTTACCTGCATTAATGACTTGGAAAAGTCTTCCACATCATCTTCAGGCATGTCCATTGTGTAAAAAGCTAACCGCGTTGCTGTTTTTTCACCAATACCAGGCAACTTCATATAATTATCAATTAAACGTGCAATTGGTAATGGATATTGCATAATTACATCAAACCTTTAGTGTATTTTCCCATTGATGCTTGAGTAGCATCATCGACTGCCTTAATTCCTTTATTAACAGCATCAATAACTAAATCTTGAAGCATATCTGGATCATCTGGATCAATTGCTTCCTTATCAATCTTTAAGTCTTTTAATTGACGGTCACCACTAAAAGTTGCTACTACCATATCATCAGCAGACTTGCCAACAAATTCTTGAGTAGCTAAATTTGCTTGTTCAGCTTCCATTTGTTGTTGCATCTTTTTAGCTTGCTTAATTAAGCCTTGCATGTTGCCCATACCCATACCACCAAAATTAGGTCTTCTACTCATTTTTTCTCTCCTTAATCTTTAATCTGCGCTAGATCTCCAAAAAGTTCTTTTGCTTTATCGATAACTTCCTTTTTAGCTTGAGGATCTACCTGATTTTCATTTGTTTCTTGTTCAGATTTTTCTATTTTTTGAAATTTCTTAGCAAGTAATTCTTCCTTATGACTTGCTACAAAATCATGCCGTACTTTTAGCCATGAAGAATCTGCAACTAAAACAATACTATAATTATGCTTCGTTAACTTGGCAATTTCAGCTTCAAGCTGAGAAATTAAATCTCCATCTTGATTTGCCCGTTCAAACCATAATTCATATTTACATTTTAAAACAATTTGTTCATGACTTGCAGCTACAGGATTCAAAACTTCCATGACGGCTCTTTGAGATACCTTCAAAGTAGACAATAAATCTGGCCAAATATCTTTGACTGTATTTAAGTCCTCTTTCGTCGCATTTTCAAGTACATGGTAGACTTGACGGCGATTATTTTCCTGTGCTGCTTGGTTATTTGCACTAGCTTTTCTTCTCTTAGGTTTTTGATCAGTATTAGCTGTTTGAGCAGCAATTTGTTTAGGACGAGAATTAGTTTCTGTCTTAATAGTCCCAGAAAAGTCAGAGCTACTTCTATTAGTTACTTGAACTGGTCTATTTTTTAGTTCAGCAACTTGTTTACTTAAATTATCAATTTCATTTTTTAACTTTTGAACGACAGTTGAAGAAACTGAATCACCTTGTTCTACTGGTACATTTCCGCCTACCCCTTGCGTGACTTGAACCACAAACACATCAAGTGGAATTTGTTGCTGATTAGTGTAGCGCAAATCATTTAAAGCAGTATTGGCTGCTTGAACTAAATTATAAAATTTTTCTTCTGGGATCTTAGCTAATTCTGCTGCATAATCTTTAGTTAAAAAAGTTGCCTCTTTATTGCTCTTAATAACCAGCATCCCTTTAACAGTTAAGCTAATTAGTTCATCTAAGATATTCTTAGTTGATGCCCCATCTTGAAGTAAATTATGAACTATTTCGAATGCTTCTGACGTTTCGCCCTTAAGTAAGTCTAATAAGACTTGCTCAATCTTTTCTTGAGCAGCATAACCAGTAATTTTTAAGGCATCTTCATACTTAACCTTATCCTGATCATAGGATAAGATTTGATCCAAGATACTTAAACTGTCCCGCATTCCACCATCAGCTACTTGGGCAATTACCTCAAGTGCCTTTTCTTCAAAGGCAATTTTTTCTTGACCAAGAATATAGGTCATGCGAGCAATTAAATCATGTTGATCAATCCGTTTAAAATTATAGCGCTGAGTTCTTGAAATAATAGTTGCTGGGACTTTTTGAAGTTCAGTTGTAGCTAAGATAAATACTACATGCTCAGGTGGCTCTTCTAGTGTCTTAAGTAAGGCATTAAAGGCACCCATCGAAAGCATATGAACTTCGTCGATAATATAAACTTTATATTTCCCCTGTGTGGGAGCATATTTTACCTTATCGCGGATATCACGAATTTCATCAACACCATTGTTTGATGCTGCATCGATTTCGATAATATCATTCATCGTCCCTCGATCTGCCGCAAGACAGTTTTCACACTCATTACATGGCTCACCATCTTGCAAATTAGTACAATTTAAGGCCTTCGCAAAAATCTTTGCACATGATGTTTTACCAGTACCACGTGGTCCCGCAAACAAAAAAGCATGTGATATCTTGCCACGCTTGATTGCATTTTTTAATGTATCAGTAATCGCTGTTTGGCCTACAACCCCATCAAAAGTTCTAGGACGCCATTTACGATATAGCGCTTGATAAGCCATTTTGCACTTCCTTTATCAAAAAAACTCCTAGCTCAAACGAGCTAAGAGCTGTTTATTTTCTCAAAAAAAGGCACATGCCCAAGCAACCTTAGTGCTGCTACCTTCCGGTCCTGACACAATTTGGAGGTCGGACATTGCCCACAAACTATAATACAGTATTTTAACTATTTTTTCCACTATTTATCTTGCTTTTGTTTACGCCTAATTTCGCGGAAAAAATCTTTTAACATTTGCGCTGCTTGATCCTTAAATAAGCCTCCAAAAACTTGAGGGTGGTGATTAAATTTTTCTACTTTGAATAAATCAATTACACTTCCAGCAGCTCCGGCCTTAGGATCAAAAGCGCCATAATAAACTTCAGCTAGCCGTGAATTAATAATTGCACCGCTGCACATCGGACATGGTTCAAGGGTAATAAACAAGCTGCAATCAACTAAACGCCAAGAACCCAGATTTTTGCAGGCCTCTCTAATCGCAATCATTTCTGCATGCTGGGTTGCATCCTCATCAAGCTCGCGTCTGTTGTAGCCTTCGCCAATTACATTTCCATCTTTATCCACAACAATTGCACCAATCGGTACTTCCCCCTGGTCTTCAGCTTTTTTCGCCTGTGCAAAAGCTAGCTGCATGTATTTTTCCTTATCGCTTTTTTCAAACATATATTTTATTCAATATCTTTCCTATAATTCTTATTAATCATTATTATTGTAATCGAAAAAGCCAGTTAAATTAACTGGCTAACGTAAAGAAGTTCATCATCAAACATGTTCATGTATAGCATAAGAAGTGAAAATAAAAAAGATCTTTTGGATCTCTTCTATTAAATTCGACCACGTTTTTTAATCGTATAGCAGTTAACAAAATAGCCAATTGATCCGACAAAATAAAGCATAGCCAAACCAGCTGCTCCAAGGAATCTATTACCATTAACTGATAAATAAATCATTCCACCAAACCCAGCCAAAACAATTAAGACTAAAATAATATTAATCAATAGCTTCATAATGATTCACTTCTTTCAAAGTATTATCTTCTCTACTTTGTATTCGCTTTCATTATAAACCATTATCGTTATCTTTTTAATTATTTTTGCTCATTAAAATGTAATATCCCTTATCCCGAGCTAAAATTTCACAGTTTCCGTATACTTTTGTCATTAGTTTCTTTGCACTTGGGGCTCCTTGTTTTTTCTGAATGACAACTAGCAAAATTCCATTTTCCACTAAGTGCTCTTTAGCTTCAGATAAAATTTGGTCAACTACTTTCTTTCCAGCCCGAATTGGTGGATTAGTAATCACTAGCCCATACTTTTTATCCACTTGTTCATAAATATTTGATTGGTAGATATTAACATTGTTAATTTGATTAAACTTTGCATTTCTTCTAGCTAAATCAAGAGCTCGTTCATTTACGTCGACCATATCAACTTCTTGATCTGGCCAAAATTTAGCTGCAAATAAGCCCATTGGACCATACCCTGTTCCAACGTCTAAAATCCCAGCTTTTGGAAAGGTTAAGTCTTTCATGGTTTTGATTAATACACCAGAGCCATAGTCAATTCTTAGCTTTGAAAATACGCCTGCATCAGTTGTAAATTTCAAATCAATATCGTCAATATGATAATCAACTAAATGTTCATCATGTTTAGCATCCGGATTAGCCGCAAAATACATTTGATTCTTTTTTGTCATAATTATTCTCGCTTCTTCAATTTCTATCTTATAGTTTATCAATTCTACTTTGCTTTTTTCTACAAAGCTTTATAATTAGAATGATTACAGAAAGGAAGAGATAGAATGTTAGTTTCTATTCCTATATTTATTTTAGCAATTATTGTCGGAATTTTCTGTCTATGGATGGGATTCAGAATAAAAGGCAATCAAGCTGTCTTTGGCCGTGTTCTTTCAACTAACAGTCAAACTTGGGCTAGATTTTGGCTGACTGCTGGGTGGGTTATTATTATCATCGCGGGCTGCTATCTTTTATTCATGATCATTTTACATTTTTATTTAACCATGTAAAAAAGCGTAAATTCATCTTTTTTTGAATTTACGCTTTAATTTTTATCTTTTCTTTTTTCGATCCAATCCTTAAACTTGTTCCATTCGCTAGGTGTATGACTATCTTTTAATTCTTGAATTTGTTCTTGTAAATTTTGGTTTTGCTGAGCGAGAAGCTTATTTTGCTGCTCTAGCCGGTCTAATTTATCTAAAATTAAGGTTAATTCTGCATCTTTATCTTTAATACTGACTTTTCCTTCATTTCTCCTCATCAAGTAGGCAGTAAGAGAACTAGTAACAATTCCCATTACTCCTACTCCAATCAAGATCATTGCTAGAATCACTAGTTTTCCCAACAAAGATTGCGGAGAAATTGTATGCCGTGAAATGTCACCATAACCAACCGTACTTGCAGTCGTAATCGCCCACCAAAAGGCTTGATCAAGTGAAACGTGTTCAGTAATTGATATTGCAACTGATCCTAACATTAAAAATGCAATACTAAAGTATATTACGTATAAAATGCCATGAGTGTGCAAAATATCTTTCAGCATCCCCACTAGTCCGGCCAGGCGAATTAAACGCAAAAGTCTAAAATATAGACCAATATCTCCCAATTGCGCAAATTTCATCCAGTTAAAAGCAATTCCGACCGGAATAATTGCCACTAATTCAAAAATATTATTTCTAAAAAAAGCCCGCCTATCTTTAGCAAGATATAGCCTATAAAAATAATCAATTGCTAAAATAATTAAAATAATGTTGTTAAGCCAAAACCACTTACTATTAGTACCATTAATATCAATTATGGCTGCAAAGTCTAGAACGATCAATACAATTGAAACGATAGCTAAAGTAGCCTTAAACCATTTATAAAAATTTTTCTTAAGCATAATTTTATTGTAAACAAAAATGAGGACTCCGTAAAATAGAGTCCTCATTTTTAATAGTGTGTTCAGTTAAGACCTTATTACTTAACAGTAACAGTTGCGCCAACTTCTTCAAGCTTAGCTTTGATGTCGTTAGCTTCGTCTTCAGAAACGCCTTCCTTAACGTTCTTAGGAGCACCATCAACAAGGTCCTTAGAATCCTTAAGGCCAAGACCAGTGATGTCACGAACAACCTTGATAACCTTAACTTTTTCTTGACCAACATCAGTCAATTCAACGTCAAATTCAGTCTTTTCTGCACCTGCGCCTGCAGCACCTGCAGCAGCAACTGGAGCAGCAGCTGAAACACCAAATTCGTCTTCAATAGCCTTTACTAAGTCGTTTAATTCAAGGATTGAAGCACCTTTTAAATCTTCAATAATCTTTTCAGTATCTAAAGCCATTATAAGTTTCCTCCGAAATTAGATATGTGTAAATTTACTATAATTATTCGTCTTTTGAATCAGCGACAGCCTTAACAGCATATGCAAAGTTGCGAACTGGAGCTTGTAATACAGATACAAGCATTGAAAGTAAACCTTCGCGACCTGGAATAGCTGCAAGTTTCTTGATTTCTTCTTGGCTGGCAACCTTACCTTCGAGCATACCACCTTTAATTGATAATGCGTCGATATCATCTTCGTATTTAGAAACAATACGAGCTGGTTCAGTAATGTCATCTGCATCAGCAGTGTAAACAACAGCAGTAGGACCAACAAAAGTATCGTCTAAACCTTCGATACCAGCCTTTTCAGCAGCACGCTTTAAGTAAGTATTCTTGATAACTTTCATCTTAACGTTAGAATCACGTAAATCCTTACGTAAGTTAGTTACTTCTTCAACAGTTAAACCTAAGTAGTCAATTACTAAGATAGCTTTAGCTTCCTTAAGTTCTGCTGCAAAGTCATCAACAAGCTTTTCTTTTTTAGCAATGATTGCTTTACTCAACGAATTCACCTCCAAATTTACTTTAAGATAAATTCTATCAGCCGAAATAAAAACTCCATGCCAAAAAGACATGGAGTTGTAAAACTCTTAGTTTTTCTGGCCTCGGCGGGATATTAAGGCACGTTAGCCACCCGAGTCTTAGGTAGAATTTACTGTACAATATATTACCTTAAATTAGATAAGTCGTCAATAGCTTTTTTTAATTAAACCATTTTTGTCGTATTTTCTCTAACTCCCCTGTCTTTTCTAGATGCTCAAGAGCTTGATTAATCTTATCTTTTAAAATCTTGTCTTTCTTATTTATTCCTACTGAAAACTTTTCGCTCGGATATGGTAGTTTTTCTTTCTTAAATTCTTTTTGATACTTACTATGAGCTAGGTAGTAATTGGCATACACTCCATCAATCAATAAGCCGGTGATTCTACCGGCTTTCAAATCAATGAAGGCATTATTATAAGTATCATATAAAACTGTGCTTTTAACCCGCTTTTTTAGAACATTAGGATAATTATCTAAATCATCTGCTCCAGAAGACCCAGTTTGAACGCCAAGGACTTTTCCCTTCATTTGACGATAATTATCTATCTTATCTTTCTTACGCGTAACTAAAATTTGGTCATTTTCAAGATAAGGTCGTGAAAATGCTACTTTTTTTGCTCGAGCCTTCGTTTTGGTATAACCATTCCAAATAACATCAATTGTTCCATTACGCAATTCGGTTTCTTTCATTGACCAATCGATAGTTTGAAAATCAGGTTTTAAACCAATTTTCTTGCAAACAGCTGTTGCTAAGTCGACATCAAAGCCAACTAACTTACCATTTTTTTGTCTAAAATCCATCGGCACAAAACTATCATCCACACCAATTACTAAGGTTCCACGCTCTTTAATTTTTTGCCAAGAGCTTTCCTGTCTTTGGCAACCCGTTAATCCTATTGAAGCAATTACAATGATCAATAAGCTTAGAAGTCGTATTATTTTTTTCATCATTTTTCTATTGGCTCAACTTTTAAGATTTTATCAGCGACAGCTTTCCCAAATTGATGATCATGCGTAATAACAACCTGCGTCATTCCAGTTTGTTTAAGCTTTAAGAAAATTTCTTTTACTTTTCCTACCAATTCAGGATCTAAAGCTGAAGTTGGTTCATCATAACACAAAATTTCTGGCTTCATTTGCAATGCTCTAGCAATTGCTACACGTTGCTTTTGCCCACCTGACAATTGGTAAGGATACAAATTCTTAAACTTTTCCAAATCTAACTGCTTTAAAACAGGTTCTGCCGCCCTTTCAGCATCTTCTTTACTCATCTTATTCACCATAATTGGTGCCAAAGTAATATTATCCATCACCGAAAGATTAGGAAACAAATTATAATCTTGAAAAACCATCCCTACCAAATGATTATTACGATCAGTTGGATCAAATTCTTTTCCATTGTGGATAAATTTTCCACTATCTGCACTTTCAAGGCCCGCAATTAAACGTAATAATGTTGTCTTACCTGCGCCTGATGGCCCAATGATACTTAGGATATCTCCTTGATCAAGTGAGAGATCTAATTTATCAATAATTTTTCTTGTACCAAAGCTCTTGCTTATCTTCTTAAGCTCTAAAACTTTATTTCCAGACATTGCTCTTCTTCTCCACTACTCGTAATAAAGCTGTTAAAACCGCAGTCATTGCCAAATATACACATCCTACTAAGACAAGTGGAACTAAAGATACATCACGCGCCGTTGCCACATTTCCAGCACGAAGTAAATCGCCTAAGCCAATTACATAAACTAAACTAGAATCCTTGACCAAATTAATTAATTCATTTCCGATTGAAGGAAGAACGATTTTAACAACTTGTGGTCGAACAATTCGATTAATAGTCTGCCAGCGACTTAACCCAAGCACTTGCGCAGCTTCAAATTGTCCAACAGGAACGGCTTGTAAACCCCCACGAAAAATCTCAGCAAAATATGCGGCGTAATTAATAATAAAAGCAACTAAAGCAGCCTCATATCTTGGAAAAACTATTCCGACAGTTGGTAAGCCATAAAAAATAAAAATTAATTGGAGTAAAAGCGGCGTACCACGAATAATCCATACATAGAATTTCAAAATAGCCTTAACCAGTTTTAAATTTGAATGTAAGCCAAAAGCGACTAACAAACCTAATGGAATAGAAACTACAGTCGTCCAAAAAAAGATTTCGATAGTTAACCAAGCACCGGAAAACAATGAAGGTAAAATACTAAAAATATAATTTAGCATTTCCTTCACCTCCTGTTCTAAAAATAGCGTATTGTTTAATTCTAACTAAAATCTAATTGTACTTTCAACCTTAGTACAAAAAAAGACTTCACAAATGTGAAGTCTTTTTGCTTAATTAAGTAACTATTAATTAGTCTAAGTTCAATGGATCCAAGTGGATACCAGGGCCAAAGGTTGCAGAAATGGCAACACTCTTAATGTATTGACCCTTAGCTGATGCAGGACGTGCACGAAGAATAACGTCACGTAATGCATCAAAGTTCTGTGCCAACTTATCAGCGTCAAATGAAGCCTTACCGATTGGTGCGTGGATTAAACCTTGCTTATCAACACGGTATTCAACTTGACCTGCTTTTTGGTTTTCAACAGCTTTAGCAACGTCCATAGTAACAGTACCAGTCTTAGGGTTTGGCATTAAGCCCTTAGGTCCTAAGATACGACCTAAACGACCAACCTTAGCCATCATCATTGGAGTAGCAATAACTACATCAAAGTCTAAGTAACCGTTTTGAACTTTTTCTACTAAATCGTCAGAACCAACTTCGTCAGCACCTGCTTCTTTAGCTTGGTCAGCTTGTGGACCTTCAGCAAAAACAACAACCTTCTTAGATTTACCAGTACCATTTGGAAGTACCAATGCACCTCTAATTTGTTGATCTGCTTGCTTTGGGTCAACGCTTAAGTTATATGCAACTTCGATAGTTGCGTCAAAGTTTGCGTATGAAGTTTCTTTTGCTAACTTCATAGCTTCATCTACTGAATAAAATTTAGTTGAATCAACTTTTTTAGCTGCTTCTAAATATCTCTTTCCATGCTTTGCCATGTAAAAATCCTCCTGAAAATGTGGTCAAACGAGTCTTCTCAAACTCTCCCACCTTGATTCGTTAATTTTTATTAACGATCCGACGTTCCTAAAAACACTAGTCTTCTACAGTGAAGCCCATGCTTCTAGCAGTACCTTCAATCATGCGCATAGCAGCTTCAACATCTGCAGCGTTTAGATCTTTCATCTTGGTTTCGGCAATTTCCTTAACTTGGTCCTTAGTTACCTTAGCAACCTTCTTAGTGTTAGGTTCACCAGAACCCTTGTCAACCTTAGCAGCCTTCTTCAAAAGAACAGCTGCTGGTGGAGTCTTAGTAATGAATTCGAATGAACGATCTTCATATACTGTAATAACTACAGGGATAATCATACCCTTTTGATCAGCAGTACGTGCATTGAAGTCCTTAGTGAAACCAACAATGTTGATTCCAGCTTGACCCAATGCAGGACCAACTGGAGGTGCAGGAGTTGCTGCACCAGCAGGAATTTGCAGTTTAACTACGTTAATAACTTTCTTTGCCACGGTCAATACCTCCTTGATTCCGTGATGCGGTTATAATGGAGAATTTTCCTTCTTCTCCTCCCACAATAATAAAGATACTCTAATATACTACCAGCAATTACTCAAATTGACAATAGTTAATTAGACTTTATTATTCATCAAATTCTTTTACTTGGTTATAGTCAAGTTCAGCATTTGTTTCTCTGCCGAACATATCAATTGAAACATAAAGTTTATCTTTTTCTGGATTAATTTCAGTAATTTTACCGCTCATGCCGCTAAATGCACCATCGATAATAGTTACTGTTTCACCAACTTCATAGTCAGCTTTTTGCTCCTTAGCTGGTTGTCCTTGAGAGTTAAGAATTCTTTCGATTTCTTCATCATATAAAGGAGATGGCTTTGATCCACCACCGTGACTGCCAACAAATCCAGTAACGTTTGGCGTATTTCTAACAACGTACCAACTTTCGTCAGTCATTACCATTTCTACCAAAACGTATCCAGGAAATACCTTTTCATCGACTTCTTGTTTCTTACCACGAACAGTTTCAGTCTTTTGTTCTTCAGGAACAATTACTCGAAAGATATAGTTTTGCATTCCCATTGATTGGGCTCTAGAAAGTAAATCTTTCTTAACTTTTTCTTCGTAGCCAGAATAAGTGTGTAAAACGTACCATTTCTTTTCGCTGGTTTCAACCATTGTCTTTAAACTCCTTAAAATAATACCTTAGTGCAAATAAAAAAACCTCCAAGGGAGGCTTTTTAGCTGTTTCAATTATAACACATATACTGTCACTATAAGAACAATTGCGTTAAGTAGCTAAATAATAAATCTAGCAATCCAAGGTAAGCACCAAACAAAATTGAGCTAATTACTACGACCCCGGTATCACGTCTATTTTGTTTCCAAGTTGGCCATGATACCTTTGCCATAGTTTGATTAACACTCTTAAAAAATTTAAACATCGCTTACCTACCTCGTTTCCTTATGCAAAGTCTGCTTGCCGCAGTGCTTACAAAACTTCTTAAGTTCAAGTCTTTGCGTTCTATTCTTGCTGGCTGCAATTGAATAATTGCGAGAGCCACATTCAGTACATGCAAGAGCTGCTTTCTTTACTGCCATAAAACCACTCCTAAACTGCATTTATCTTAGCAAAAAAACGTTATTTTAGCAATTACTATCTAAAAAGTAAAGTGTAAGATAAATATATATTGTAAAAAATCAATATCTACTTTTAAATAATGATCCCAGATAGTGTAAAATTATACATTATAAGATCTTATTTAACTAAAAATAAAGATATTTTATATAATCATAAAGAATAGTAAGTCTTGATATATCGCATTTTTTATAATTATCTATTTAGATCTACATCTTCTAGTTCTTAATAATTCAAATTAAAAAATATTGCGGAAAAATAACATCCATTGCTTCAACTTACTTTATTTTTATTCACTTTGACTACTCTTATAACCAATATTCAATGACTGGAAGGATCAAAGACAAAAGACAAGTTAATAACTTAGTCTTTTAATTACCTATACTATGCTAGAAAAAAGAAATAATATCAAAAATAAATTCACTTTTTGGGATAGTTTCCCTCAAGTGCAAAAAGATATAATTGAGATTAATCAGATTATCTTAAAACACGTCAATAGCGTTCCTGGTTTATTGGGACAAGCACTAGAAGATACTTTTGCTGTTCCTGGAAAAATGCTCCGCCCTGCTTGTGTAATGCTCTTTGGTGCATTTGGTCCTGACGCTACTCAAAAACATGACGAGCTCCAGAAAATAGCAACTTCTATTGAGACGCTTCATAACGCCACTTTAATTCATGATGACATTATTGATGAATCTAGTATGCGACATGGGCGTCCATCTATTCAAACTAAATACGGCAAACATATCGCCGTTTATGCTGGTGACTATTTATTCGCCCTTTCGTTAACGCTTTTAAGTGAAAATGCTCAAAGTTTACACAGTGTAATTGCTGACGGAAAAACAATGCAAAATATCCTAGTTGGCGAAACTGAACAATATAACAATGCCTATAATATCAATATTTCTGAAAAAGAATATTTAAACCAAATTAAGGGCAAAACTGGCGTTTTATTTGGCTTAGCTTGTTTTATTGGTGCTTATGAAAGTGGAATTAAAGTAACTAAAGCATTAAAAGCTAAACAGTTTGGAGAATACCTAGGGCAGGCTTTTCAACTAAGAGATGATATTTTAGATTACACAACTACAAGCTCTACTTTTAAAAAGCCGGTCTTACTTGACGTTAAAGATGGGATTTATTCAGGTCCTTTAATTTTCGCCTTGCAAAACGATGATAATAATCATTTACATGAATTGGTAAAAATGAGACAAGATCTGACCCAAGATCAATTACATGAAATTGAAAATTTGGTTAATCATCTCGGCGGTGTGGAACGATCACAAAAGTTAGCTGATCAATATACCGAAAAAGCCCTAGCTAGTCTAAAAAAACATTGGCCAGATAATGAGAATCGTGCTTTGATCGAACAATTAACAGGTAGATTATTAAAAAGACAATATTAAAAGAGCGTTAAGAAAAACGCTCTTTTCTTTTCCTCTAACATTCACTTTCGATATAATATTTGGTTGGATAAATACTCTAGAAAGTAGGATAAGAAGTGAACAAAAAACAAAATACTTCACACTTTTTTGCATGGTGGGTCTTTATTGCCTCATGCTTGATTTCATTAGTTGGCTTCGGTCTAATAGTTAATACAATCGGTCTCTTCTTTGAACCAATTAGTAAGAGTTTCCATGTTGGCCGAGCAAGTGTCGCTTTAATGACCACTCTGCAAAATGCAGCGGCAGCTATTACGCTTTTATTTGCTGGTAAAATTATGACCAAGCTTAATTTACGCTGGCTTTTAACATTCTGTTTTGCCACAATTGGTATTGCTATGTTGAGTTTGTCAGTAGCACAAAGTTTAACTCATTTTTACATTGCCTGGATCATTATTGGAATTTGTCAGCCAATTGCCATTACCTTATCAATTCCTGTCTTATTAGGGAATTGGTTTAATGAAAAATTAGGTACAGTTATGGGGATTGCACTTGGCGTTTCTGCCTTCGGTGGTACAATCTTTAATCCAATAATTGGTGATATTATTACTAACTTTGGCTGGCGAGGCGGTTTTATTTGTGAAGGTTTACTAATTCTCGGTATTTTAGTTCCCGCTGCAGTCTTTTTACGAGAAAAACCTAACGAAAAACACCATGCTTATGGCAAAGTTAAAAATATTCCAGAAAAAGTTCTTGAAACTACTGGTATTAGCCTAAAAGCTGCCTTAAAGACCCCAGTCTTCTATGCTCTAGCCTTCGCAATGCTAGCTTTACAATTTGTTTCTGGATCTGTACAGCACATTTCAGGACATATCACTAGTCAAGGATTGCCTTTAACAATTGGTGCATCAGTAGTATCAGGAGTAATGCTGGGAGCTGCTGCTGGTAAAATATCAATTGGTTTCATGCTTGACCGCTTTAATACTCGTGCTACTTTATTCATTTATTCTCTATTCGGTTTGCTTGGATGGAGTGGCGAAATTTTCTTTAAAACTAGTCTTCCACTTATTGCCTCAGCGTTCATTTTAGGTTTAGGCCAAGGTGTTTGCTTAGTTGCTCTTCCTTACCTCATTCGTGAAGAGTTTGGTGCAAAAGATTACAGTACAATTCTTTCTGTAATTAACATGACTGGTGCTTTTGCAATGTCTGCCTCTGTTTACTTAAATGGTCTGTTATTTGATACAACTGGTTCTTACAACTTTGGCTGGGCAATTAACTCCGCAGCTTTTGCCCTTAGTTTTATTGCATTATTCTTGACCCTTAAAAAACAAGCAACCTCTCAAGAATTAGAAGAAAGTATAGATTAAATATATAGATCACTATGCTAACTTTATATTAGTAAAAGCTTACTCATTGACCTACAATAAATGAGTAAGCTTTTTTATTAATGTCGGGGTGAAAAAACATGAACAAACATCCAGAATTTTTACTGAACAAGATTGAAAGTCCAAAAGATCTTAAAAAACTAAATTTAAAAGATCTTGAGAAATTGGCTAGCGAAATTAGAAATTTAATTCTAGAAAAAGACGCTGCTGAAGGTGGTCACCTTGGACCAGACCTTGGAATTGTCGAAGCTACAATTGCTTATCATTATGTTTTTGATGCACCAAAGGACAAGATTATTTGGGACGTTTCTCACCAAACTTATCCACATAAGATGTTAACAGGTCGTGCTTATGCCTGGCTTGATCCAGATAAGTATGAAGATGTAACTCCTTATTCAAATCCCGATGAAAGTCCATATGACTATTACGCAGTAGGTCATACATCTACTTCTGTTGCCTTAGCTACAGGGATGGCTAGAGCACGTGACATGATGTGCAAACATGAAAATATCACTGCCTTAATTGGAGATGGCTCACTAACCGGTGGTTTAGCTTTTGAGGGCTTCAATAATGCAGCTGATGAAAAGCACAACTTAATCATTGTTGTTAATGATAATCAAATGTCTATTGATGACAACGTTGGTGGCGTAGTAACTGCCTTAAAGAAATTACGTGAATCAAACGGTCAAGCTGAAGACAATCCATTCACAGCTATGGGGCTTGACTATAAATATGTTGGTCAAGGAAACGATATCAAATCTATGATCGATGCCTTCAAAGCAGTTAAAGATATTGATCATCCAATCGTTTTACATATTAATACTCTTAAGGGTAAGGGCTATGAACCAGCCGTTGAAAATGAAGCTAGTCACCACTGGGTAATGCCTTTTGATCTTAAGACTGATAAACCTACAGTTCCTGCACCTAAGACGCCAAATGCAAGTACTGTAATTCTCGACTTTTTAAAGAAACACATTGAAAATCAAGAAAATATTCTTGCAATCAATGCTGCTATTCCAGGTGTCTTTGGTTTAGGTGAGATTAAAAAGAATTATCCAAAGAACTACAAGGATGTTGGAATCGCTGAACAAGAATCAGTTGCTTTTGCTGCCGGTGCTGTTAAGGAAGGAATTACGCCAGTTTTATTTGAAAATTCTACTTTCTTGCAACGTGCATATGATCAACTTTCTCACGATGTTGCTGCTAATGACTTACCAGTCGTAATGATTGTTGCTGGTGGCGGAATTACTGCTGCTTCTAAAACTCATTTAGGTATTTTCGACAATACAATGGTTGCAAATTGGCCTAACTGGGAATACTTGGCTCCTACTACCTTGAATGAATTAAAATCAATGCTCGAATGGGCAGTTAAGCAAAGAAAACATCCCATAGCAATTAAGTCACCAGTTAACCCACTTCCTGAAGGCAAAGTAGTTAGTGAAGATTACTCAACTATTCACTATGATGTTAAATCTGGTTCTAAAGTAGCAATTATTGGTTTAGGCGACTTTTATCAATTAGGTGAAAAAGTAGTGGATTTATTAAAGAAAGACAATATCAACGCCACTTTAATTAATCCAAAATCTGCTGCTCACCTTGATACTGATACTTTAGATGACCTACAAAAAGATCACGAATTAGTTGTTACTCTTGAAGATAATAGTATTGATGGTGGTTTTGGTCAAAAAGTCGCAAGCTATTACGGACCAACTAAGATGATGGTTAAGAATTACGGTGCTAAGAAAGAATACACTGATAACGAACCAAAAGGATCTATTTATAAGCGTGATCATTTGATGCCAGAGCAAATTGCCAGTGAAATTTTGGAGATAATTAAATAATTTAGATATTTTTGTCAAAAGGTGTAAATTGTACTTAAGGTTGTACAGTTTACACCTTTTTTATTGAAAAATATTTTATTAAAGAGAAAAGGTATATCTATGAAAATTATCATCGCACCTGATTCATTCAAAGGCTCACTTACTGCAAAAGAAGTCGCTAATTCCATTTATACTGGCCTAAAACGAGCCCTCCCTTCTGCCGAATACATTGAAATTCCAATGGCTGACGGCGGTGAAGGTACAATGCAGGCCTTAGTGGATGCTACAAATGGAAAAATTTTTACTAAATCAGTTACCGGTCCTTTAAATACTTCTGTCACTGCGCATTACGGCATCTTAGGCGACAAAGAAACTGCTGTCATCGAAATGGCCGAAGCAGCAGGTCTGCAATATGTTAATGACCAAACTAAAAATCCACTAACAACTACTACTTACGGTGTTGGAGAATTAATTAAAACAGTTCTAGACACAGGAATTAGAAAAATAATTATTGGTCTAGGAGGAAGCAGTACTAACGATGGCGGTGCTGGAATGGCTCAAGCACTTGGTGTTAAATTACTTAATTTACAGGACCAAGAGCTTCCTCTAGGCGGTGGAAACTTAAATCATCTAGTAAGAATTGATAACTCTAAAATTGATCCTCGGCTAAAAAATACCGAAATCATTTTAGCTAGCGACGTAACCAACCCACTTACGGGTAAAAATGGTGCTTCTTTCGTCTTCGGTCCGCAAAAAGGAGCTACGCCTGAAATGGTAGAAGAATTAGATCAAAATTTACATCATTTCGCTGCTGTTGTACGAAGAGATGTTAAAGAAAATTATGAAAATACTCCTGGTGCCGGAGCTGCTGGTGGTCTTGGCTTTGGTTTACTCACCTTTACAAATGCTACTATCCAGTCTGGCGTTGAAGCCGTACTTGAAATGACCAATTTCAAAGAAAAAACAAAGAATGCAGACTTTATTTTTACTGGTGAAGGAGCAACTGATTTTCAAACCAAGTTTGGTAAAACTCCATATGGTGTTGCTATAGCAGCCAAAGAAGTCGCACCAACTTCCACTGTAATTTGCCTAACTGGTAACATTGGTAAAAAAGTTAACGAGCTTTATGGTCCAATTGATGCAATTTTTGCGACTGAAAGTGGCGCTAAGGATTTGAAACAAGCAATTAAGGATAGTCAACATGATCTTGCTCAGATTAGTGAAAATATTGGCCGGTTGATTAAAAATATTTATCTATAAACAAAAAATGATCATTTAGTTTTTATGCTAAACGATCATTTTTAATTTATTCAAATAATCTAGGATATTTTTCTTGAAAACTTGCTATTTTTTCATAACTTTGATCTAAATCGTGCTCAACTTCACGATAGATGGGAATAATATCTTGATAAACTGCAACATTTTTAGGATTAGGAAAATAAACCTTGCTCTCATCAATTTTCTTAGCGATTTTTTCTAAATTTGCTTCTCTTTTCATCCCCACCTGTGCCAAAAACATTGCTGCTAAAGTTCCGCTTTGGTCATTTTTAATTATAATTACTGGCAAATTAAAAATATCGGCAATTAACTGTCTCACAAAATCACTCTTTACAAAACCACCAGTCACTCTTAGTGCCTCTGGTTCACCAATTTTTTCACGTAAGCCTCTAGCTGCACCCAAAAGATTAAAAACAATTCCTTCTAAAACACTGCGTGCCATTTGCGGCTTAGTGTGATTTCTAGTGAGTCCAATAAAAGATCCACGCGCCTGGGCATTCCAAATTGGAGCCCGTTCCCCGCCCAAGTAAGGATGAAAGATCAATCCATTGCTTCCAGCAGGGACACTTTCTGCCACATTGATAAAATCTTCAGCTGTCTGATCAGGACCAAAAATTGTCTTTCTAGCCCATTCAAATACTATACCGCCATTGTTTACTGGTCCACCCAATAGGTAGTGCTTCTTATCTACTGGATAACAAAAGAAACGATTTTCTGAATCAACTATCGCCTTTGACGCAATTACTCTCACAGCACCTGATGTACCAATATTTAAAGCAAAAGATTTATCATTTAGAACTCCAACCCCAATTGTTGATAAATATCCATCACTTGCACCTAAAATAATTTTGGTCTGATCAGTTAATCCTAATTTTTGAATATAATTGGGAATTATTCCTCCCACAACAGTCTCTGGTTTATCTAGGATTGGCAGTTTTTCTTTTTCTAAAGTGATCTGGTTAAGTAAATCTTCATCCCAAGATAAATTATTTAAGTTCAGCAATCCCGTCCCAGCTGCCATTGTTGTATCTGTCATCATTTTTCCGGTTAAACGCCAGATAATGTATTCTTTGATTCCAATCCACTTTTGCACCTGTGCAAAAAGTTCTGGCTTTTCTTCTTGAATCCACAGCAATTTATACACAGGAGCCATTGGATGGGGCGGCATCCCGGTTCGCTGATAAATACTATTAGCTAATCCACTCTTCTTTGCAGCAGTTACAACTTCTCTACTGCGGTTATCAGCCCAAGTAATACTATTAGTTAATAATTGATTATTTTTACCAAGTCCAATTAAGCTATGCATTTGACTTGACCACGAAATTGCCTTTACTTTTCCTGAAGCCTTTTTACTTAAGTCAAAAATAATCTTTTGCACAGCATCAAAAATTACTTGCGGATCTTCTTCAGCTTGATCCACTTTTTCCTGAATTAAGGGATACGGAATTGTTGATTCTACAATCTTTTTACCATTTTCTTGATATAAAACTCCCTTACTTGCTGTTGTGCCAATATCCATTCCAATAATATAGTCCATTCTACCGCCCCTTTCTTTTAAAATATATTTTCTCATAAAAAAAGAACAATCCCTAGAGATTGTTCTTTGGTGGTCAAACAATGCGTGACCACGGTGCGTAGAATTATTGTTTTTAGGTGATGTTACTTCTTAAGATTTTCGTTGACGAAGGCTTCGATCTTATCGTCAGAGTCTTTCAAGAACGGAAGCATGTCACTTTCCGTCTTCATGGTATCTCTACCATTCTTTTCCATAAAGTAGTCCCATAGTGCGTCTCTAACAGGCATGTCAGAATCGCTCCAATCAAAAACTTCCTTCATGTGACGGTCTAACAATTCTGTCTTAATAACTTCATCTGCCATCTTAAAATTACCTCCTAAATAAATTCTACAACCTTTATTATAGTCTTTTTATCACCTCTATGCGAATTTAAAACAATTCTTTTTGCATTTTTGCTTTGCAGCGAGCCTTTGCTTGCAATAATTGATAACGGCTATATTTTGTTTTCTGACTTGCCTCTTCGATCGTTAATTCTCCTAAAAAAACTTTTAGAGCAATTACTTCTTTATCAGAAAGCTTTTTAATAAACTTTTGATACATTTCTTTTCGAGGCGTGATATGCATTTCTTCGACTTCTTCTTTAATTAAATTTTTCTGCACTACATTGTCGTAAGAAATTGATTTAGTAAAAGCGGTCCTTTTTTGGGCTAGTTCATACCTTAAAAGCGATCTTAAATGATTATAGAATTTTGTTCGATAGTAGGCACCAAAATTATCTGCTCGATCTTCATCATATGTGCAGCAACTCTGATAACACATAATTAACGCTTCTTGTTCCCAGTCATCGTTATCAAAATTACGAATGAAAAAATTCATTTTAGCGCCATTGATTAAAGGCCGGTAGCGATCCAAAAGCTCATGTAAAGCCTTCATATCTTGCTTTTCTTTCACCCTTCTAATCAAGTAAACTTCATTCACTTTTTCCATCTCAGGAAATTCCTCCTTTTTCTATTTGATAATCAGAATAAAAAAAGAATGAATCCTTTCTAAGGGAACGAATGTTTATGGGATACAAGTATAGCAAAGTTGTGCTTAGTTTCGGAACGATAATTTCTTATCTGTTAAAAAATTATTATTGCATAGTCTTACTTAGGGCCTTAAACCACAAGGCGCTTCTTTTTAAATGCCTATCTTGACTAGCGAAATCCACATAAATTAAGCCGTAACGTTTATTATAGCCATTTGACCATGAAAATTGATCTTGTAAAGACCAAAGGAAATATCCTTGCACATTAACTCCTTCATTTCGAGCCTTTAAGATAGCTGCCAAATGTTGGTCAATAAAATCAATTCGGTAATCATCATCAAGATACTGTTTCGAACTATCCCACGCTTCTTTTGCACCCATTCCATTTTCAGTTATATAGATCACAGGATAGTCAGGGTAATCGTGTTCTATTCTCTTTAGTACGTCATATAGCCCTTCAGGATATATATTCCAGTCCCAATCTGTTGTCGGAATAGCGGGATTTCGCACATCTTTACCAACCCCATGAAAGGCAAAAATACTACTACCTTTTTTTCCATTACCGTTATGATAAGTTTCACTTGGTCCTTCATAACTAGCAACGGTTTGATTTTGATAATAATTAATCCCCAGCATATCATTCTGCTTACTTGCTTGTTTGAGAATCTCAAGATCTTCAGGAAGAATCTTTAATTCAGCATTATTTGCAACTAAAATTTCCTTAATTAAAGGCTGCGTTCGATCAGAATAAAAACCTAATAAGGTTCCATCTAATAAAAAGCGATTCATAAATGCATCTCTTAAATCAGCTGCATGTCGATCTGCTTCTGAATTTGTTGCTGGATAAACAGGTTGAATCACATGAATTAACCCAATTCGTCCCTTATATCCTTTAGCTTTAAAGAGATTAACTACTTTTGCATGTGCTACTAATTCATTATGCTGAGCCTGAATTGCATCAGAAACATCAAATAACTTATTAGGGGGAAAAGTTCCTTGAATATACTGACACATAGCTAATGAAATCAATTCGTTAATCGTAAACCAATTATCAACCTCGGCGAATTCTTGAAAACAAAAGTCTGCATATTTTACAAATTCATTGATCATTTCTCTATTAAGCCAATCACCTTGATCAAACAAAGTCTTAGGGCTGTCAAAATGATGTAGTGTTACATATGGTACTAAATTATTTTTTAAGCATTCATGAAAAAGTCGATGATAGTATTTAACCCCTGCTTCATTTGGCTTGTTCGTTACATAACCATTAGGGAAAATACGAGTCCAAGCAATTGATATACGAACTGCATTTAGCCCCAGATTATGGGCCAATTTTAAGTCTTCTGGATAACGATGATAAAAATCACAAGCAGGATTGGGTGAGAAATTTCCTTGACTTTTCAAATAGTCATCCCACATAATCTTTCCTTTACCATCTAAATTTGTATTTCCTTCAACCTGGTAAGCCGCAGTGGCTGCACCCCATACAAAATTCTTGGGTAACTTTTTTACCCTTTTCAATAAAGTTGACATACTGCCTCCGTCATTTATTAATATCATTGATTAATAGTTTCAAACATTCATTAGCATGTTGCGTCATATAAATATATTGCTTCCCAGTAGTGGTAATCATACGAGCATTATTTTGTTTACATTCCTTCGCAAGTTCATCTTTCATGGTATCCATTTGTGGCGCTAAAATTACTACATCCATTCCAGATATTAAATCATGATGTGATCCAAATGCAGCAGCTGCTGCATTTAAAGGTAATTTATCTTCTTTAGCTAACTTATTAAGTGACTTAGCTAAAATTCCAGATGTCCCACCGCCGGCACATAAAACTAAAACATTGAGTGCTTGTTGATCTTTAGTTTTGCCAAGTGGAATTTCAGATTCATTAAATTTAGGTTCAGCAGACGTTACAACCGATTTTTTATCATCTTTTTCTTCAAGTTCTTCCTTTTTTTCTTCTTGGGCTAGCATTGAAGCGTCATAAGCCTTAAAAAATGGATAATACAATAATGAATCAACTACTAGTAATAAAATTCCTAGTAATAAAGCCAAAATATTAAAACCAGTTCCCATCCACAATCCTAATGTTGGCGGCGTGGTCCATGGTAAGTTGTAAATAAATGACGGCATATGAAGCACATCAACAAAAATTTTAAAGATCCAAACATTAAGAATTGGCGCAAAAATAAAAGGTATAAAGAAAATCGGATTCAAGATTAATGGAGCACCAAACAATATAGGCTCATTAACACCAAAAATAACTGGAATTGTTGATGCACGTCCAACTGCTTTTAATTGTTTAGACTTAGATAAAAAAGCAAACATAAACGTTACTACTAAAGTTGCTCCAGTTCCTCCTAAAGTAGCAACAAACATTTGAATTCCTTGTGACAAAATATGATTAGCGCCTTGAATATTTCCAGAATTAAATGCTCTTAAATTAGCTTCAACATTGGTTAGATATATTGCCGTAACTGCTGGTTCAACGATTGAGGGCCCTTGAATTCCGATAAACCAGAAAAACGCCATTGCACCATAAATAATTGCCAACCCAACATACCCATCCGCTGCGGTAAAAAGTGGAGTTAGGCTTTTAATTATCCAAGCTGCCAAATTCATATTAGTTAAAGCTCTAAAAATTAGCGTAAATGCCCAAAAGAAAGTAGTTGCTAAAGCAAACGGAATAATATTCTTAAAAGCTTGAGCAATATTTTGAGGTACTACATCAGGTAGCGTGATCGTGACATTATGTTTAAAACAAAAATAATAAATATTAGGTACAATAAATGCTACCAAGAAGGCACAAATTAATCCTTTAGTTCCAATCATATCAGTAGCTAAATATAAATTTCCTTTATTTAACAAAGTATCTATTGCCACAAATGCAAAGGAAATTTGAGCTGTATATTGAACTCCAGCAACTGGAATTTGATTAGTTTTTGGCAACTTTAGATTTAAACTTCCAGTTAAGGCCTTAGCTACAGTAGAAGCGGCCATTAAGGACAAAAAGCCCATTGATAAGTTATAAAATAAATTTAAAGCTGTAGCTACTTTTTTAGGCCAAACAAATCCCCAAATTTGAGGCACATTAGCAATTAACAAGAAAAAACTTGAAAAGATAATAATTGGCATTAGCGCGATAAAGCCATCACGAATTGCTCTTAAATATTGATTAGTCGCAACTTTTCTAAAAAATGGCTGCGCTTTTTCAATTCTTTTTACCAACCCATCCATTTTTACTCCTCCATTTATTTAGTTCATTTCTTCTTTAAGCTGCTCAATTTCAGCTCGCAAAGCTAAATTTTGCTTATACAAATCAATGAAATATTTAACTTCATCACGTAAAAGCATTGTTGTCATTAGTGTATCTTGTCCATGAGACATAATAAAAGTTGTCTCTAATTCTTCTCCATTAGCTTCTTGACTCATTAACTTAGTCTGTGCATTATGCGCATCTACTAATGAATTATTTGCTTCTTCAATCAACTTTTCAGCTTTTTCAAATTTTCCTTCACGAGCTAATTTAAGAGCATTTAACAAGTCTGTTTTTGCGTCTCCAGCATAAGCAACAATTGTAAATCCAACCATCGAAATTTCTTCTTTACTAACCATCTTTTTCTCCTAGTATTTTGAACTTTTCTCATAAATTCTTTGAATATGAACAATCAAATACAACTTTTCCTCATCCGATATTTCCCATTGAAAATCTTGTTTCAACTGTTCATCTATTTCTTTTACTACTGCAAATGATTCCGGATATTCGGATATTAATTCATCCTTTACTTTTTTAGTAATATCCGATGAGCGAAATTTTTCTCCCTGCTCTAATCTCCTGAAAAGATATTGCAAATGAATCATAAAACGCTCATATTCATCATTATTACTAGCTAATCGATAAATATTATGTTGATCAAGAATCACCTGAACTATATGCAGCATTTCTTCAATGTTGATCATATTTTTTGGTTGATTAAACTGCTTTTTTTCAGGAATCTTTGCATTAATTAAATGCAACATAATATTTTTTCTTTCTGATACCGGCAAATTAATTTTTAGATCCCGTTCAATTATTTTTACGCTTTCTTGCGCAATTTTATTTTCCAGAGGATATTCATCTTTAATATCAGGAATTTGGCTTGCTTGATAAGTATTATCCAAGATTCGATGATATACTCCTAAAATATGCTCGCTCAACGACAAGTAAAAATAATCAAATAATTCATAGTGATACTTTCTATGTGCGTGATCAACGACATGCATAGTAGTTACAGCAATATCTACTGGTGTATTCTTTAATAATGAGAAAATAGTCCGTTTTGTTGCACTATTTTCAAGATAAAAAATATTTTCAACTTTACTCGTATCTATCTCCTTTCCTTCAGTTTTTTTAAAAGCAATTCCGTTTCCGACTACAACTGCTTCACGATTATTGCCTAGCTCAACCAAAGCTGAATTATTATTAAACACGCGCTTGATCAACAACAATTCTCCCCACCTCCTTAAAAAAGGATAAAAAAAGACTACTGAATAAACTCCACTAACGTATTGCTAGTTAGAGTTATTCAGTAGTCTCGCCTAATCCAATAGTAACAATCTACTTTTTCAATCTCTTACTGATTGTTATCATATCAGGTTCAATTAATATATGCAAGCGTTTTCCTACATTTTTATTTTTCTGGATGACGGCTATTAAACATCCCATAAAGTAAAACACCAGTTGCTACACTAGCATTTAGCGATTGAACATGTCCAACCATCGGGATCGTTAAAGTTTGATCCATTTGCTTTAAAAGAAGAGGTGAAATTCCTTTACCTTCATTGCCGATTACAAGTACAGTCTTACCATTAGCATTCCACTTACGGTAATCTTCACCTTTCATGGCAGTACCAAAAATCCAGTAGCCTCGCTTTTTAAGCATTTTAGTAGTTTGTACTAAATTATTAACTCGAGCAACTGGAACATAGTCAATAGCACCAGTTGAAGTCTTAGCAACAACAGAAGTTAAGCCAGTTGCTCTTCTTTTTGGAATAATTACTGCATCAACGCCTGTTGCATCACAAGTTCTTAAGATTGAACCCAAATTATGAGGATCTTCAATTGAATCAAGCATTAAAATAAAGGGATCTTTCCCATCTTGGTCAAATTTATCAAGAAGCTTATCTAAATCCGCATATTCAAATGGAGCGACTGTTAAAACCAATCCTTGGTGGTTTTCATGATTAACCATTTGATCCAATTTATTTTTCGGAGCATTCTGTACAACTAAATTCTTTTTACGTGCTAATTGATAAACTTGATTAGCAAATTCTTCTTGAACGCCATTTTGTAAAAAAACTTTATTAATTAAGTTAGCATCCTGCGTCTTTAAGAAGTCGATTCCTGCATGACGTCCATATACAAACTCATCATTATTCGAACTCATAGTTGTCTAATCCTCCCTGTTCTACTTGGTCAATGCACCAATTTGCTAGCTCATCAACACGCTCTTTTTTGCCTAATAAATCTAAATAGCCAAACATTGCTTCAAAACCAGTTGATAACTTATAAGTATTGATCGAAGTATTTTTAGCGTGGGTATGACTTTTAGCATTTCTTCCACGCTTAAAGGCTGCTAATTCATTTTCATCAAGCATATTTAAGTCTTGCATCTTTGTAATCAAAGCAGCTTGAGCTTTAGCTGAAACATAGTGCGTTGCATATCTTTGAAGCATTTGTGGTTTCACAATACCGCCTTTCACAAGGTGGCGTCTAATATAAACTTCATACACTCCATCACCTAAATAAGCTAGGGTAAGCGGTCCTAAGGCATCTGGATTAGTCTTTTTTTCTGTCAAAACCTTTGGTTTAAGCACGGTGCCACCTCGTTCCTTGTGGGGTATCTTCAATTACAATGCCTTTTGCTTGTAGTTCATCTCTTAAACGATCACTTTCAGCCCAGTTTTTATTTTTACGAGCTTCATCACGTTTAGCAACCATAGCTTCGATCTCGTCTTCGTCATCAGCCTGCTTTTCATTAAAGCTAACACCAAAAATTTCAAGCCAATCAAGCAACAATTTCTTGGCCTTTTTTAAAGCAGGTTTATCCACTTGATCTTTTTGAAGATGCGTATTTAGGGTTGAAGCTAGGTCATACATAATGCTCAAAGCATTTTGAACATTAAAATCGTCATCCATTGCTTCAATAAACTCAGCCTTTGCCTGCGTTAAATTATCCCTTAAAGTATTATCTTCAAGAGGTTCTTGCTCATCTGCTAAGCGAGCATCAAGATTACGCAAGGTATTTTGATAACGTTTAAGAACAGTCTCTGCTTGTTTTAAACCGTCTTCAGAATAATTAATTGGACGACGGTATTGAACACTAGACATATAGAAACGTAAAACTTGTGGATCAATTTCCTTTAAAATGTCATGCACTGTAACAAAGTTATGTAGCGACTTTGACATTTTTTCTTGTTTTTTACCCACAGTTACAAAACCGTTGTGCATCCAATAATTAACAAATTTCTTACCAGTTTTAGCTTCACTTTGAGCGATTTCATTTTCATGATGTGGAAATTCTAAGTCTTGACCACCGCCGTGAATATCAATCGTCTCACCGAGATACTTAGTTGACATTACTGAACACTCAATATGCCAACCTGGACGCCCCTTTCCCCATGGAGAATCCCAAGCAATTTCATCGTCTTCTTTTTGAGCTTTCCATAAGGCAAAATCAATTGGATCTTCCTTCTTATTTTGCTCCTCTTCATTAATATGTTCAGAAGCACCTTCTTCAAGTTCAGCAATATTTTGATCGCTTAATTGACCGTAGTGAGGGAACTTTTTAGCACGATAATAAACATCCCCGTCAACTTCATAAGCAAAGCCCTTATCAATTAGATCTTGAACAAAATCAATAATTTCTTTAATTTCATGAGTGGCTCTAGGATGAAGAGTAGCTGGCTCAATATTTAATGCCTCTGTATCCTCCATAAAAGCCTTAATATAGCGGTCAGCAAGTTCACCTACAGTCGTATGTTCTTTGCGGGCTTCATTAATCATCTTATCGTCAACATCTGTAAAGTTAGAAACATATTTCACATCATAGCCGCGATATTCAAAATATCTACGAATTGTATCGAATGCAATCACGCTACGGGCATTTCCAATATGAATATAGTTATAAACAGTTGGTCCACAGACATACATGCTTACTTTACCAGCTACTAATGGCTTAAACTCTTCTTTTTGCCGAGTTAAAGTATTAAAGACCTTCATGATCATCCTTCTTTCACTTAAGACATTTATTTCCTAGTATATTCTAACAAAAAAAGCTACGCTTTCACGTAGCTTTAACTTTATCAGAAATAATTAAAGACCTAAATCGCTTAATTGCTTCAAAGTTAAATCAATGTGCTTGTTAACTTTTTCTTTACCCATTAATTCAATAGCTTCACCGATACCAGGTCCAACCATTGAACGAGTAGCAGCAATTCGAATTGGCATAAATAATTTTCTACCCTTAACGCCAGTTTCATGACGAGTAGCTTGAATTGCGTTCATTACTTGAACAGCAGTAAAGCGAGGAATTGCATTTAATTGTTTCTTGAATTCTTCAATTACAGGACGAGCGTCGTCTTTCTTAATCTCTTCGATTTCTGCATCAGATAATTCTGGAGCTTCTTCAAAGAAGATCTTAGTAATATCAACAATCTGCTTAGTGTAAGACATTTGAACAGCGTAAATATTTACCAATTGACGAACCCATTCCATCTTTTCAGGTGAAATTTCTTTGCCAACCAATCCTGCTTCTTGTAAGTTGTTCAAAGCAAGATCTAATAAAACATCACGATCGGCTTTCTTAACGTATTGGTTATTAATCCATTCAAGCTTCTTTTGATCAAAAGCAGCTGGTGACTTAGATAAACGCTTAGGATCAAATGACTTAATTAGTTCTCTTTGTGAGAAAATTTCGCTTTCACCTACAGGTGACCAACCAAGCAAAGTAATAAAGTTAAACATTGCTTCTGGCAAGTAACCAAGGTCACGATATTGTTCAATAAATTGAAGAACTGATTCGTCACGCTTAGAAAGCTTCTTACCAGTTTCAGAGTTAATGATCAAAGTCATATGACCAAACTTAGGTGGTTCCCAGCCAAGTGCTTCATAAACTACTAATTGCTTAGGAGTATTAGCTACGTGGTCGTCTCCTCTAAGAACGTGAGTAATTTCCATTAAGTGGTCATCAATTACAACTGCGAAGTTATAAGTTGGCATACCATCACGTTTTTGGATAACAAAGTCGCCACCAATAGTATCAGATTCAAATGATACTTTACCCTTAACCATATCATCCCAAGCATAAGTTCTATTTTCGGGAATGTGAATACGAACAACTGGCTTTAAGCCTTTTGCTTCTGCATCTGCTTGAGCTTGCTTAATTTCATCAGCGGTCATACCTTCGTATTCATAAGTGTAGTGAGGAGCAATTCCCATTGCACGTTGTTCTTCACGTTGTGCTTCTAGTTCTTCCTCAGTCTTGTATGAATAGTAAGCCTTACCTTCATCAATTAATTGCTTAATGTATTTATTGTAAATATCTTTACGCTCTGATTGGCGGTAAGGGCCAAAGTCGCCGCCCTTATCAGGACCTTCATCCCAGTCAATACCTAACCAGTGCAAGTTCTCCATTTGGGACTTAGAACCGCCTTCAACATTACGTTTTTGGTCAGTATCTTCAATTCTTAAGACCATAGTCCCTTTATTATGACGTGCAAATAAATAGTTAAATAATGCAGTACGTGCGTTACCAATATGCAAGTGACCTGTTGGACTTGGTGCGTAACGAACACGGATTTTTTGTTTTGCCAAAATTAAAGCGCCTCTTTCAAAATTTATTAAAATTCATCCATTTAAGTGTAACTTTTAACGAGCAAAAGTTCAATCTATCTTCTAATTAAAAACCAGTTTTAAAGCTTGCGGCAAACTTGCTACACCAATTACTTCAATCTCAGAATTATTCTTAAGCTCAGTAGTTAAATTATGTTTTGGAATAAAAATTCGCTTAAAGCCTACTTTAGCAGCTTCTTTAACTCTAGCTTCAATTTGATTAACTCTTCTAATTTCACCGGTTAAGCCAACTTCGCCTACAAAACAATCAGTAGAAGAAATTTCTTTATTTTTATAACTAGAAGCTACAGCCATACAAATTGCCAAGTCAATCGCTGGCTCATTTAATTTAATTCCACCTGTTGCCGTTAAAAATGCATCTTGATTTTGTAACATTAAGTTACCACGTTTTTCTAAAACCGCTAATAATAAGGCTACACGATTGAAATCTAACCCCGACGTAGTTCTTTTAGCATAGCCAAAGGCAGTTGGAGTTACCAAAGCTTGAATATCGGCTAGAAGTGGCCTTGTTCCTTCAAGCGAAACGACAACTGCTGAACCTGTAGAATTTGGTAAACGTTCGTCTAAGAAAATCGCTGAAGGATTATTTACTTCTGTTAGTCCTTCATTTTTCATTTCAAACATACCAATCTCATTAGCTGCACCAAAACGATTTTTGACAGACCTTAAAATTCGATATGAATGGTGGCCATCCCCTTCAAAGTAAAGGACAGTATCAACCATATGTTCCATAATCTTAGGGCCAGCAATTGCACCTTCTTTAGTCACATGTCCAATAACAAAAGTAGTAATCTGATCATTCTTGGCAATCTTCATTAACTCACTCGTAACTTCTCGAACTTGAGAAGCTGATCCAACCATCGAATCAAGAGATGGCTCATTCATTGTTTGGATAGAGTCGATTACCAAAAAATCCGGCTTAATTTCATCAATCTGTTCACGAATATTCTGCATATTGGTTTCAGGATAAAGCAAAATTCCGCTGTTGCTTACACCTAAACGATCAGCTCGCATCTTTATCTGACTAGCCGACTCTTCTCCTGAAACATATAAAACACTATGCTCTTTAGCTAAAGCACCGGTAATTTGAAGCATCAAAGTTGACTTACCAATTCCAGGATCTCCACCAATTAAAACTAAAGAACCCGGAACTATTCCGCCTCCTAGAACTCGATTTAGTTCTTCAAAAGGAGTTACAATTCTTTTTTCTTTTTCAGCTTTTACTTCATTTAATTTTACTGGATCATTATTTCCAATTTTAGTCATTAAGCGACTAGCAGTTGCCTTGGTTGATACTTTTTTTACTTCTTGCGTTTCTTCTTCAAATTGATTCCAGGCACCGCAATTAGGGCATCTACCTAAATAAGAAGCTGAAATATAACCACAATTACGGCACTTATAACGTGTTTTAACTTTTGCCATTATTCTTCATTCCTTGTTCCAGAAGAGCCAAATCCACCAAGACGTTGTCTTTGAACTGGTTCATCATTATCAGCTTTCAGATAAGGCATAAAAATTCCTTGACCGATTCGTTCGCCTTTCTTAATTTTTAGTGGACGAACTCCGTAATTAATCATCTGAAAGTAAATCTCACCTTCATTTTTTTCATTATTATAATAGTCACTATCAATTACTCCAATCCCATTCGGCAAGGTAACATTACGCTTATAAGTGTTCGACGAGCGATTGGCAAGAATCAAAACTTCATCTTCTGGCATATAGGCTTTAATTCCCGTTGGTACTAAAAAAGGCTTTAAAACTTTTTCTGCTAATTCAAGGTCTCGTTCATTCAGCTCATGGCTATTTCTAATTAATCTGAAAATTCTAACAAAATTCATACACCAAATTGATGGTAAAACTATATCTTGCGCACATTCAAAATCATAACCTGCACTGGCAATTGTTTGTCTTTGCGGCAAGTGCAAGCCTGCATTACGATATTTAGATACTATTTCAAAACCACGTTTTTTCATTATTTTCCCCTCTTTTTCCTAGACCTATATTTTACGTTAATTCTCGTAAGATGTCCCTGATTATATATACGAAAAAAATCATTTATTTTTTTAATAAATTTTATGAACCAATATTCTTTTTCTCAATCACTAGACGTTTATCTTTAATTTAAGCTAAAATATACTTAAGCTTTTTTTAATTAAGGAGGAAGACTATGAGCAAGGAAATCACAAACGATCTTATTAATGACTTTGAAAATGACTTTAACTCAAGTAAAGCTAACAAAATTGCAGCTCGTGCTGCTCAAGAAAACGGTATTTTCAAGGCTAGTCAAAATTTACAAACTAAGATTGATTTAGATCCAACTTTTTCAATCGAAATTGATACTGGTAAAGTTGCTAACCAAAAACAATCTGGCCGTTGCTGGATGTTCAGTGCTTTAAACACTATGCGTCATTCAATTCAAAAGAACTTCAAAATTAAAGATTTTGAATTATCTCAAAACTACACTAACTTCTGGGATAAATTTGAAAAATCAAACTGGTTCTTTGAAAATGTAATCGCTACTGCTGACAAGGACTTAGGCGATCGTAAAGTTGCTTTCCTATTTGCTACTCCGCAACAAGATGGTGGTCAATGGGATATGCTTTGCGGAATTATTGAAAAATACGGTATTGTTCCTAAGAAAGTTTACCCAGAAACAGCTAATGCAACTAACTCTAGTGCATTAAACGATACCTTGAACACCTTACTTAGAAAAGATGGTCTTGAATTACGTAAGATGGTTCAAGCTGGTAAGAGTGAAGCGGAAGTTCAAGAACGCAAGAATGAAATGCTTCGCGAAGTTTACCGTATTTTAGCAATTTCTCTTGGTGTTCCACCTAAGCAATTTGATTTTGAATATAAAGATGATGATGGTAATTACCACAGAGATGCTGACTTGAGTCCACAAGACTTCTTCAAGAAATATGTTAACTGGGACTTGAGCGAATACATTTCCACAATTAATGCACCAACTAAAGATAAGCCTTTCCATAAGGTATTTTCTGTTGAATACTTAGGAAATGTTGAAGGCGGTCGTCAAGTTCGTCACTTGAATTTACCAGTTGATGAAATGAAGGACTTAATTATCAAGCAACTTAAAAATGGTGAAGTTGTTTGGTTTGGTTCAAATGTTGTTAAGGACTCTGAACGCCAAGCCGGTTTACTAGACACCGAATTATACAAGCGTGATGATTTATTTGATGTTAACTTTGATATGTCAAAAGCTGATATGCTTGATTCAGGGGAAAGCATGATGGATCACGCCATGGTTATTACTGGTGTTGACTTAGTAGATGGCAAACCTACTAAGTGGAAGATTGAAAATTCTTGGGGCGAAAAACCAGGATTTAAAGGTTACTTTGTCATGAGTGATAAATGGTTTGATAAATTTGTTTACCAAGCAGTTATCAACAAGAAATACCTTAGCGACGACTTAAAGAAGGCATTTGATGAAGGAAGCAAAGCCCCAATTCAATTACTTCCTTGGGATCCAATGGGCGCTTTAGCTAAAAACTATTAATTTTAACTCTTAAAACAAGCAAAAAACACTTCAACTGTTAAAAATACAGTTTGAAGTGTTTTCTTTTTACCAAATATGTAGCAAGCGAGTAGGGTCAATCTTACTTAAATTGAACTGATGAACATGTTGATGTTCATTTTCTGGAAATTCTTTTACAAAATCAGCTACATTATATAGCCCAGTCGAGTAAGACCAAACTCCTTTTACTTTTCGAATAGGATCTAACATTTCATTTCGAATTGGATAAGCAGAAATTAAGAAATGCTTGTGGTGGAACTTAAATACAAAATATGGAAGTCTAAATTGTTCAATTACCTCATCCTGAGTCTTAGCTAAGGTTATAACATTTCGATAAGGTCCATATTTTCTAGTAAATTCATCATTAAAAGAAAAATAAAAATTAGAAATATGAACATGTGGAAAATCTTCTGGCTTAACCTTATCTGGTATACAAACCACATGTGAATAATGATCTAGGTTCTTTTCCCTTTGGCTCAAAGCTCTTTCCATCCCATTGGGTAAAATCGAATAGGCCCAAGATGGTACTTCTGGATTTGCTTCATATTGTTCATACATCATCTTAATTACATCAGGTTTAACCCAGTCATAGTGCATTCTAGTTTGATTTCTGCGTAGTAAGCTTTCTAAGCTATTATTTTGCATTAAATCAACTACAAATAGTTCGTAGCGATATTTTTCAACCCAAGGACGAAAATGTTCAATTTTATCAGGTGTGATATGTGTGCCATCGACAATGACAGTTTCGCCGTAGGCCATTTTATGCTGGACCAAATTATCAACCATTTGCTCTGTACGCACAGTTACATGACGAGGAATAACTTGGTGCAAATGATCAGTACTTTCTTCATAATAGACCGTCAAATCCGCCAAGAGCAGCCTAATTTCATCACGAGAAATAGCGTAAGGCTGCAAGTGGTGACGAGCAATGAAGGAAGATTTACCTGATCCTGGTGCTCCTCTTAATAAAAATATTTTACGCATTATTTTCTCCTACTCTACAAGAATTTGTTCAAATATACTCGTAAAAAATTTTACCATAAAAACACCTATACAAACTATTAAAAAAGGAGCAGACCAAAAGTCTGCTCGCTTAGTGTAAAATTTCTTTTTTAATAATATGCAAGTCAGAATCAAAAGTATAAACAATTGGTTCTGCATTTGGAACTTCAACCTTCACAATATCCTCATTGCTGATACCCTCAATTTTTTTAATAAGAGCGCGCAAGCTTGAGCCATGAGCTACAATCAATTGATCATGGCCGTACATTAATTCAGGTGCAATATGATCCCAAAAATATGGCATCAATCGTTCTTGAGTTTGATGCAAACTTTCTCCCTGCGGCATTAAGCGCATATCATACTTTTGATATCTGCGGTCTTGAACGGGCTGAGTTAAAAGCGGTGGTACACTATCAAACCCACGTCTCCACTTTAATACTTGTTCTTTACCAAAGATCTTTTTTGAAACATCTTTATTAATGCCTCTCAAAGCTCCATAGTGTCTTTCATTTAAGCGCCAAGTTTTAGTAATTGGTAAATAGAGAAAACTACAAACATCCGCAATTATATTTGCAGTCATAATTGCACGCGACAAAACGGAAGTATGAATATGAGTTGGCACAAAGTCAGGAATTTTTGCTACTTTGAGCCCCGCATCTTTTGCTTGTTCAATTCCTTTTTTACTCAATGGCACATCATTCCAGCCAGTATAAACATTGTCCCGATTTGCTATACTCTCGCCGTGTCGAACTAAAACCAACTTAACCAAAATTCTTACCACCTAATCCTAATGCATAAACAGCATAATAATTCCGCCAATTGTAAAAATTGTCCCTAAAATTGCAAAAGAAATAGCGTCTGCTTTACTACCTCTTTTAGTTATCTTCTTTTCTTGATAACGATTATAAGCATAATATAAGTCCCATAAACCAACTACCAAGACAATTAATGCTACCCAAATATTTACTTTCATATTATTTATCGTCCTTATGTACGCTAGTTCCGTTTACCCACTGATCAAGATCTCTAACGCCTTTTTTAAAAGCTTTAACAGAATTTTGATAAACTTTTCCACCATTTTTCTTCAAATAGTCGCCCGCTTGTTGTCCTTTTTCTGTCACATGATCTTTAATGTCAGGCCAATCGTTTTCAGCGAAATCTTTAAATTGATCACTAGCTTTTTGTTGATAATTTTTTAGGCTTGCTTTTAAGTCATCTGTATCGAACTTCATTTTTTTCTCCCTAAAAATAAAAGGCTTTGCCCCTATTTTACCAAATAGCAGCAAAACCAGAATAACTAATCTTCTTTATCTGCAAAAATCATCTTATCATCAATTCCGCGCGTGCATTCTGCTTGCAATGTTACATGATTAATTCCAAGAGATTTTAACTTTTTTGCAATTTCTGTATAGATTTTTTCTAGCTGAACAGCATCTAAGTTCTTATCCACATTAATGTGAGCATCTAGCATTGTCACATTATCTGAATATTGCCAGACATGGACATGGTGAATATTATTCACATGTGGACAAGACAAGACTAACTCATTTACCTTGTTCAAATCGATACTTGGGTTTGTCTCCATCAAAATATTAGCTGCCTTAATTGTTACTTCATATGCTTCTTTGAGTAAAAATACCGACGCAGCGATTGTTAATACTGGATCAATCCAATAAATTTTCCAGATCGAAATAACAATTGCGCCTAAAACTACCGCTACACTCGTAATTGCATCAGAAAGCATATTTAAAAAGGTAGCTTTAGCATTAAGACTAGTCTTAGCCTCTTTCATAACTACAAACATCGAAATGACATTTGCGGCTAGACCGATTAAAGAAACAATCAACATAATTGTCCCTCTAATCGGTTCTGGATGGCTGAAGCGTTGAATCCCTTCAATAAATAAATAGATACTAATTACAATTAAAATAATTCCATTAGTAAAAGCTGCTAAAATTTCGGCCCGATCATAACCAAAGGTTTTGCTAGTATTTCTTTTTCTTTTAGAAATTAAATTAGCTACAAAAGCTAAAACTATCGAACCAACATCACTTAAGTTATGCACAGCATCAGATAGCAAAGCTAACGAGCCAGAAATTGCCCCACCAATAAATTCAGCAATTGTAATAATAATATTTAATAGTGTTACCCAAAAATAGCGTAATGATGATTTATCTTTCATGTTTTTTCTCCATAAATATATCGAATCTGGTATACTTATATGCAGAAAGTATAATATTCCATTTTCGATATATTGTCAATGAGGTTTGGTGATCATAATGAGTTTAAACACATCCCTAGTTAACGAAGCAGCTAAGATATACAAGGTTTTGAGTAATAGCAGACGAATTTCAATTTTATTTTTCTTACGCAATTCTTCTAAAGAAGTCGATGTTTCAACAATTGCAACTACACTTGAATTGGCTCAACCCGTCGTGTCAAAACAATTAGGAATTTTAGAAAAGTACAATCTAGTTAAACATCACAAGCATGGGACACACGTTTTTTACTTTTTAAATGATCCTGATGTCTTATCAATGATCGACGCAATGATTGAGCATGTTGAACATACCGCTAAAGAACATCCCTCTAACCTATACTAAAAAAGATGCAACAAAGTAGTTACATCTTATAAATTTGGAATATCAGTATTTTTTACACCATAATTAATAATTCTAAATTTTCCATTATCGTCAATAATTCCTCGAGTAACGCTTCCGTTATCAGGAAATGGAATATCATGATCACCACTTGCTTGATCCCAATATTTAATACCTAAAGTCTTGATAAAGTCACCATGAGATACTACTAATACTCTTCCTAATCCTTTAGTTTCTTGTGCTAATTGACTAATTGCTTGATCCATGCGATTATCTAGTGCCTCGGCGTCTTCAGCTAAGTGACGGGGATCAGCCTTTTTAGTAGCTTCGCGAAAATCATGAATACCAAGTGTCTGAATAATTTTTACCACATCACTCGTTGGTTTCATGCCACCAGCTTTCGCAACTTTTCTCCAAGTTTCATCAATATCGTCGCCTTCAAAAGTTCCAAAAAATACCTCGCGAAAGGCTGGGAGCTTTTTTATTTTGCCAATTTCTGAAACTTCATTTGTATCTGCAATTAAGTGAACCGTATCAATGGCTCGCTTCAAGTCAGAACTATACATTTTATCAAAGTGAACCTGAGATAAATTAGCAGCAGTTACTTTTAAATCATTAATTCCTTTTACAGTCAATGGAGAATCAGCCCAACCTTGAACTTTATTCAACTGATTAAACATCGTTTCTCCATGTCTTACTAAATAAACTTCAGTAGCCATTTTTTACCCTCTTTCCTTAAATTGTTTCACAAATTTTATTACAATTATCTCAATGTTAACAGAATACTGCGTTATTTCAAGTATTTTAAAAATCAATACTATATTTAGTGTTTCACATATTTTCTACTACAAGATCCTCACCCATTCTTTCATTTTCCTCTCTATATTTATATACGCAATTTTTAGTTATTTTTTTCAATCTTCAAATAAAAAAAGATAAAGTCATTGCGTTAAAATAAGAATGTATAGTAATTACTAAAAAGGAGGACTTTTTTATGCCAAAAGTAGCTGTTGTCTTTGCAGACGGTTGTGAAGAAGTTGAAGGCTTAAGTGTCGTTGATGTCTTACGTCGTTTAAATATTGACTGCGACATGGTCGGACTAGATAAAAAAGAAATTGATGGTGATCATCATATCTTACTTACCTGTGATAAGGTTGTGGATGACTCACTTCTTGATTATGATCTTGTTGCCTTCCCTGGTGGCAGAACTGGCGCTTTGAATTTAAGAAATAATAAAAAGCTTGCAGACTTGATGATTCAAAGAAATAAAGCAGGTAAGTGGGATGCCGCAATGTGTGCAGCTCCAATCGCTTTAGGGCACTACGGTTTACTTGAAGGTGCTAACTATACTTGTTATCCAGGCTTTGAAAAACAAATCGAAGAAGAATGTCCAAATGGTCACTTTAGCACTGACATCACTGTTGTTGACCAAGAACATAAAATTATCACTAGTCGTGGTCCAGCTACTGCTTGGGCATATGCTTACACTATCGCTCGGACACTCGGACATGATACCAGTGACTTAGAGAAAGGTATGCTTTACGACTACTTGGCTAAGAATATTAATGCTAGTCTTTAATTAATAGACTTCACGAAAAAGAGATCAGATTTTAATGTCTGATCTCTTCTTTCGTATATAACAGTTAAAATAAGAAGTTGACTTTTACCCTCATCCCTAAGCTAAAAGTCTGTGTATTACTAGCATGCCTACGGTCTTACTCGGCTCTGCATCTACACTTTAATTACAATTAATTTTCTCTCAGCACTTACTATCTATAGTATAACATTTTTTATTTTAACTTGAAATATTATGTATTAATATAGAATTCTTTTATAAACGAGCTATCTGGTAGCCGTTTCGCAGAAAATGCTCCATCTCTTCTGGTTCACGTCCAGTTAAGCGATGAAAATCGTCTGATGTTGCGCTTAATAGGCCCTTTGCATCACCAGCATACATTGATGCTAATTCTTTTCCATCGCCTTCTTGGGCATAAATTTTAGCAAATTCAGTAATTGTGACTGGTGCATAACCAATTTTATGATCAGTAATTCGCGACATGATGTAGGACAATTCAACCATATTATAGTTTTTATCCATACTTAGTAAATAAGACTGACCTTGATCACGCATTATAGACTGCATAGCTAGGCATGCAATCGCATGTGCACTATCATTTCGAGTAATAAAAGAAAGTGGTTGTGCACCAACAGGATAAATAATGTTCTTACGCTTAATTAATTCTTCAAGATATGGAACTAAAGGATCAGCATAAAGACTATTTTTAACAATACTATATTCAACCTTGGAACTAGCTAGTCGCCTTGGAACATAAGCATAAAATGGTGACATCACAAAAGGATTATTTTCTTGGTCCGCAAAAAAGCTGACAAAAATCAACTTTGCTTTTGCCTTTTTCACAGCTTGCAGTACATTTTCAAATTCTGTGATTCTTCTTTGCAAATCATAAGTAATACTAGGAATATAAATAACCAAATCAACGCCAGAAACTGCTTTTTCAAGTGTATCTAAATCAAAGTAATCTAGTTTAACCTTTTCAACATCTAAGTCGTCAAACTTATTCGCTTTTTTTAAATTGTGAATTCCAACTCGAATATTATTTTCGGGAGTCATAGTTCTAAGCCAACGAGTAACCTTTTCACCTAAGTTACCTGTTGCTCCGGTAATTAAATATTTCATGTAAACAATATAGAACCTTTCTTAGGATAACTTGTCTATATTATTATAGTTCAAAACTTTCACAATTTCTTAAGCGAAGTTTAAAAGTATAGTTCATTAGACTACTTTTTTCTCTCACTTTGCATATATTTTTCATGCAATTCCATTAATTTTGATCTTAACTCACTACTAAAAATAAATTCATTAATTGGTGGATGTCCCCAACGTGGATTACTGTGTAAAATTGACTCAATTCCAATAATTATGTCTAACGGTATAAATATTGTGGTTACTTTACCACTTCTTAACCCTAAAGTGCCATAATCGATATCATACCATATTAAAGTTAAACATTTACCTTTATCTGACAAATAAGGTTCATCAGCAAAACCTTCATAAGTCTTTCCACCTTTTATAGTCACTCGAGTCATTTATCCCAAGCAACTATATTTACGATCCATTATCTCTTCAAAATTGAAAAATCTTGAAAAGAATACTTCACCATTAAATTTATATTTAGTGTATATAATCATTATTATTCCCTATTATTAGTTTTAACTCTCTAAAAACATAATATTTTTATATTGAATAATTACACCTGACAAAAAAAGACACCTCTTTCGAGATGTCTTTTCGATAAAAACGTAATATAAATATTAACGCTTTGAGAATTGTGAAGCTTTGCGGGCTTTCTTCAAACCTGGCTTCTTTCTTTCCTTCATTCTTGGGTCACGAGTTAACATGCCAGCCTTCTTAAGTGGACCACGGAAATCTGGGTCAACTTCAAGAAGTGCACGTGCAATACCTAAACGAATTGCACCAGCTTGTCCTGAGAAACCACCACCGTTAACATTAACTTCAACGTTGTATTGACCTTCAGTTTCAGTTAATGCTAATGGTTGCTTCATATCTTGAACCAAGTTAGGGTATGGAATGTACTTAGTTACGTCTTCTTTGTTAATGGTAATTTGACCGTTACCTGGTACTAAACGTACGCGGGCAACAGAATCTTTACGACGACCAGTTCCAGCGTAAGCTGCTTGTTGTGCCATTATTTAAAACCTCCTAGATTAATTCGTTGATGTCTAATTTTTCAGGCTTTTGTGCTGCGTGTTCGTGGTCTTCACCAGCGTAAACATGCATCTTCATGAATTCTTGGTGACCAAGAGTATTCTTTGGCAACATGCCCTTTACAGATAATTCAACTAATCTTACTGGGTTCTTAGCTAATAATTCACCGGCAGGAGTAGCTCTTAAACCACCACGGTAATCTGAGTGGTGGTAGTAGATCTTATCAGTTGCCTTTTTACCAGTCAACTTTAATTTACCTGCGTTAACAACAATAACATAATCACCAGTATCTACATTTGGTGTATATTGAGGCTTATTCTTACCTCTTAAAATTGATGCTACAGCAGTTGATAAACGACCAAGTGAAACATCAGTCGCATCGATAACATACCACTTACGTTTAATATCACTAGTTTTAGCTAATGGGGTAGTACGCACTTTAAATTCCTCCGTTTTTCTTCTGTTTGACAAACAATAAGTTTCCGGGGCCTATCGTGGACAAACATACGTATACTAATTTACGTCGTTTTGCTCAAAAAGTCAATCTTTTTTAAGGTCTAATCGATATTTTTTAGGAACTTCTTCATAAAAAACATGCTGCAAATATAATCCACTTGCTGGTGCTGTCGTGCGAACTTCTTGTCGATCTTTTGCTGCTAAAACTCTCGGTATATCATCAACTGGACGTTTTTTATTACCAATCTCCAGTAAAGTACCAACTAAAATTCTAACCATGTTATATAAAAATCCATTTCCAATAAAATCAAAAATAATTTTTTTATTATCTGGATCAGAAGTGATATTTACGTAATAAATTGTTCGTACCTTATCAACAATTTGTCCACCACTTGCTGCAAAACTAGTAAAATCATGTTTTCCGATCAGATCTTTAGCAGCCCTTTGCATTAAATCAATATCTAATGGATATGGATAATGTCCCGTATAAAAACGGTTAAAAGGATCAGTAAAACGATGTTGATCTACAATATAGCGATACCATTTTCCTTTAGTAGAATATTGCACATGAAAATCTGAATTAACAATTTCACTATCAAAAAAAACTGTATCAATTGGCATTAATGCATTTAGAGCAAGCATCATATTTTTAGCTGGAATCTCTTTTCCTGGATAGTCAAAGTGGATAACTTGACCTTTAGCATGAACACCAGCATCAGTTCTTCCAGATCCATGCACCACTACCCGTTTTCCTTTAGTCATCTTTTTTAGTGCTTCTTCAATTACGCCTTGCACAGTCCGCTCATTAGGCTGAATTTGAAAGCCATGAAAAAGGTGTCCATCATATGCCATTGTCAACTTATATCTCGTAGTCATTATTTAATATGTCCTTGTAAGTAATAAAATCAGCGTCAAGAGGGCAAAATATCCCAGATTAATCCAATCATACTTTGACCATTTTAAAACACGATAGCGCGTCCTTTTTGCCCCTTCTCGATAGCCTCTAGCTTCCATTGCAGTAGCTAAATCAATTGCAATTGTTAAGGAACTAATGAATAAAGGAATTAAAATTGGAATAATTGCATGAATTCTTTTAATTAATCCACCACTATTAAAATCTGCTCCACGTGCCCTCTGAGCGTTCATAATTCTAACAGCCTGATCTAACAAAGTCGGTACAAAACGGAGTGCTATCGACATTACAAGTGCAATCTGGGCTACAGGAACTTTTAAGTAGCCAAGAGGTCTTAGAATCCATTCCATTCCATCTGCAATTTCTAATGAAGTTGTTGTCAGAGTGAGAACGGTAGAAATTAAAATAATCATTACAAAACGAATAAAAATAAAAATAGAGTTTTGAATGCCGTATTCACTAATATTAAAAATTCCCCAATGCCAATAAATTTTTCCACCAGTAGTAAAAAATAGCTGCAAAACTGATGTAAAAAGGATCAGCCAAATTAAAGGCTTCACTCCATCCCAAAATACTTTTGGTTTTAATTTAGTTGCTCCAACAGCAAGTAAAGTAAAAAAAGATAGAAAGAGATAAGATAACCAGTTATTAGCTAGGAAGATAATGACAATAAACAAAAAAGTAGCGATTATTTTCCCTCTTGGATCCATCTTATAGACGACAGAATTCCCAGGAATATATCGACCGATAATAATTTTACTCATTCATTTCCTCCCTTCGCCTTTAATTCATCTGCAATTTTATTTACTAAAGAATCAATAGTTAAAGGCATTTCTGAAAATTGAAAGCCACCCTTTTCTAATTCTCTAGCAAATTTACTAGTAGCAGGCTCATCTAAAAAATGCTCCTTTACCCAGTTAGGATCAGAAAAAACTTCCTTTGGACTTGCATGCTTTATTAAACGACCATGTTCAAGAACCAGCATATCATCTGCATATTGACTGATATCATCCATATTATGCGAGATCAAAATGACAGTATGTCCTTCCTGTTGATAATTTTTAAATATATCAAACATTTGCTTCTGTCCTTCAGGATCTAAGCCAGCAGCTGGTTCATCCAAACATAAAATGTCTGGTTCATAAGCCATTACGCCAGCAATTGCTACTCGGCGCATCTGTCCACCAGAAAGTTCGAAGGGAGATTTATTCATAACTTGCTCAGATAAACTCACTTTTTCTATCCACTCAATAGCTTGTTCTTTAGCCTTTTGCTCCGAAAAGCCAAAATTAAGCGGTCCAAACATGACATCTTTAAGAACTGTTTCTTCAAACAATTGGCTTTCAGGAAACTGGAATACTAAACCAACTTTTTTTCTAATTTCTTTTAAAGACTTGCTAGAAGTGTTAGAAGTTATAGTCTTATCAGCAATATTAACTGCTCCACTACTTGGCAATAATAAGCCATCAAAATGCTGCATTAAGGTAGATTTACCACTTCCCGTATGACCAGCAATTGCAACAAATGAGCCACTTTTTATTTTAAAAGATATATCAGCTAATCCTTGAGTCTGAAATGGAGTTTCTGGCGCATAAATATAATCTACATTTTTGAATTCAATTGACACAAATAGTTCACCAACTTTTCCTCAGTATTGACTTCTTGCGGGATACTTATTCCTTCATTTATTAGCTTATTTTTTATTTTATAAAATAAAGGAAGATCTAACCCCGCGCTTCTAATAAGAGAATCATCTTTAAATATATCTCCAGGCGAACCGCTAGCCAGCAAGCTGCCTTTATTTAAAACTAAAATCTGGTCTGCGTGCACCGCTTCATTAATATCATGCGTAATTGAAAATATTGTTAGCTCATTTTCTTTTTGTAATTTTTTTATAAGCCTAAGAATTTTTGACTTTCCTGCTGGGTCAAGCATACTCGTTGATTCATCTAGAATTATCAATTTCGGACCAATTGCTAAAATTCCTGCAATAGCAACTCTTTGCTTTTGACCACCAGAAAGATATTGGGGTTCACTTTCTTGAAAAGCTATCATTTCTACTTGATTAAGTACATCCTGAACAATGCTTTTCATTTTGGTACGAGGGACTTGACGGTTCTCTAAACCAAAAGCTACATCATCTTCAACCGTAGCTCCCACGAACTGATTATCAGGATTTTGAAATACAATTCCCACACGATCTCTAATATCCCACATAGTTTTTTCAGTTAGAGTTATACCATCGATATTGATCAAAGTATTAGGATTATCATCTGGTAAAAGAATACCATTCAATAAACGAGCAATAGTTGATTTTCCACTTCCGTTATGACCAACCAAAGTGGTCCAAGTACCTTTAGGAATTGAAAAACTAACATCTTTTACTGCAGGTTCCTCACTGTCTTTATAAGTAAAAGAAAGATGCTCTACGGTTACTATATTGTCTTTCATAAATATCACTTGCTCTTTTTCAAATATGTCATTGTATCAATTATAAAAAAAGAGCAAAAAAAAATCATCCACAAAGAGGGATGATTTAACATCTAAGCTAGACTAGGCAAAAGCCACCATCATCACGCTTATTCTCGCTTTTGTGAAAGATTTATAAAATAATATTATATTTTGCGCAATTAAACTAATTCAATGATTACCATTGGAGCAGCATCACCCTTACGTGGGTTAGCTAACTTGTACATTCTAGTGTAACCACCATTACGGTCTTTGTAACGAGGTGCAATGTCACTGAAAAGTTTTTGAAGTGCTGATTTTACAACAACTGCATCTTTTTCTTCATGAATATCAGCAATTTCATTACGAACAAAAGCAGCAGCCTTTCTTCTAGCACTTAAATCACCGCGTTTACCTAAAGTAATCATCTTTTCGGTAGTTTTACGGATTTCTTTAGCACGGGTTTCAGTAGTAACAATGCGTTCGTTCATGATCAATTGGGTAGTCATTTCTCTAAGCATTGCTTTTCTATGTGCACTATCGCGACCTAATTTACGGTATGCCATGAGTTTTCCCTCCTTATTTTTCCAACTTAGTCATCTTGACGAAGTGATAGACCAAGTTCGGCAAGTTTATTCTTTACTTCTTCTAATGACTTACGTCCTAAGTTACGTACGCGCATCATATCTGCTTCAGATTTATCAGTTAATTCTTGAACAGTATTAATTCCTGCACGTTTCAAGCAGTTATATGAACGAACAGATAAGTCAAGCTCTTCGATCGTCATCTCAAGCTTCTTCTCATTCTTATCGTCCTCTTTTTCTACCATTACATCATCAAACTGCGCATCCATATCAGTAGACATAAATACTTTGAAGTGTTCTACAAGAATCTTCGCAGCGAAACTAAGGGCATCATTAGGTGTGATTGAACCATCAGTCCAAATTTCTAAAGTTAATTTGTCATAATCGTCTCTTTTACCAACACGAGCACTTTCAACTTGGTAGTTAACTTTTTTGATTGGTGAAAAGAGTGAATCAACGGGGATGACGCCAATAGGCATGTCATCAGTCTTGTTTTCACTTGCGGGAACATAACCACGACCATTCTTGATCGCAACGTTCATATGCAAATGGCCACCATCAGCAATACTACAAATATATTGATCTGGATTTAAGACCTCAATATCAGAGTCGACCTTTAAGTCAGCAGCAGTTACGATTGCTGGACCAGTTACATCGATTTCGGCAATTTTTTCTTCATCTGAGAGTGACTTTAACTCTAGTTTCTTCAAATTAAGAATAATTTTTGTGACGTCTTCTCTAACGCCAGGAATTGTTGAAAATTCATGTAACACACCATCAATCTGAATATAAGAAAGTGCCGTACCTGGAATAGAAGTAAGTAAAACTCGACGGAGTGAGTTACCTAAAGTAGTCCCGAAACCGCGTTCCAGTGGTTCGACAACAAACTTACCGTATGCCTCCTCTTGGTCTACTACGGTAATATTTGGTTTTTCAAATTCAATCATTACTGGGCCCCTTTCAAAACGTAATGTCCTGCACGCAGGAATAAACTAGACACGACGACGTTTTGGTGGTCTGGAACCGTTGTGCGGCACTGGAGTAACGTCGCGAATAGCAGTGATTTCAAGACCTGCAGCTTGAAGTGCTCTAATAGCAGCTTCACGACCTGCACCTGGTCCTTTAACTGAAACTTCAACATGCTTCATGCCTTGATCCATTGCAGACTTTGCAGCTGCTTCTGCGGCCATTTGAGCAGCAAATGGTGTAGACTTACGACTACCCTTGAAACCTAAAGCACCAGCGGAAGACCATGCGACTGCGTTACCTTGTACATCAGTAATCATGACCAAGGTATTGTTAAACGTAGAATGAATATGAGCAACGCCGCTTTCAACATGCTTCTTTACACGTCGTTTACGTGCTGTTTTCTTTGCAGCCATTAACTTAACCTCCTATTTAATAAATTATTTTCTCTTTGAACCCTTACGAGTACGAGCATTATTCTTGGTATTTTGTCCACGAACTGGCAATCCACGACGGTGACGAATACCACGGTATGAACCAATTTCAACTAAACGCTTAATGTTAAGACTAACTTCACGACGAAGGTCACCTTCAACACGGTACTTATCTACTTCGCTACGTAATTTTTCTTGATCTTCTGGGGTCAAGTCATTAGTACGAATATCTTCAGAAATACCAGCATCTTTACAAATCTTCTTTGCAGTTGATTCACCAATACCATAGATATAAGTTAATGCGACTACAACTCTTTTATTTCTGGGTAAGTCAACACCAGCAATACGTGCCATTAAATTGCACCTCCTAATAAAAATATATAACTATTAACCTTGACGTTGTTTGTGCTTAGGGTTTGCAGAGCAAATCACCATAACACGACCATGTCTTTTGATAATCTTGCAATGTTCACACATTGGTTTAACAGATGGTCTAACTTTCATGTTTGCCTCCGTAATTACTTAATAAAACGATACGTAATCCTACCCTTGGTTAAATCATATGGTGATAATTCAACTGTTACTCTATCACCAGGTAAAATTCTAATGTAGTGCATTCTAATTTTACCAGAAACGTGAGCTAAAATTGTTGCACCATTTTCTAATTCAACTTTAAACATAGCATTAGGTAAGGTATCAACTACCTTACCTTCAACTTCGATGACATCTTCTTTTGCCAAAATTGTTCCTCCACATGAACAAATAGTCACACTTAGGCATTATAACACGGAATGTAAAAAAAACAATAAGAGACTAATCTTTACTTAAGATTTTGTCAATGTCTTCAAATACTTTTTCCGGAGTTTGTTCACCGTTAACAGTTGAAAGAATTCCTTTTTCTTCATAAAAATCACGAAGAGGAGTATTCATCTTCTTGTTAACTTCTAAGCGATTTTTAACAACTTCTGGCTTGTCATCCTCGCGTTGGAAAAATTCATGTCCTCCGCAACGATCACAAGTACCTTCTACTTTAGTTGGATTTGAAATCTTGTTGTAAGTTGCACCACAATTTTTACAAATGTAGCGTGCTGATAAGCGCTTGATTAAAACATCTTCATCAACATCAATTGCAATTACATTAGTTAACGGCTTTTCTAACCGTTTAGTTATACCTTCAAGAAGTTCAGCTTGAACAGTGGTTCTTGGAAATCCATCTAAGATGAATCCATTCTTAGTGTCAGGTTGCTTAAGACGTTCTTCAACTAACTTAGCAGTAACTTCGTCTGGCACTAAATCGCCTTTATCAATATAACTTTTAGCTTCTAAACCAACTGGAGTTTCATTAGCCATAGCTTCTCTGAACATATCACCTGTAGAAATATGTGCTAAGTGATATTTATCTACAATGCTTTCAGAAGCTGTTCCTTTGCCTGCACCAGGCAATCCTAAAAGAATTAAATTAATCATTTTTATCCTTACTATCTAATAAATCCAACGTATTCGCGCTTCATTAGTAGTCCATCAACTTGACGGGCTAACTCTAAAACAACACCAATAACGATTAAAAGACTTGTTCCGCCAAGTCCAATTGAACTTGGTAAACCAAAAATATTTGTAGCAAGCTGCGGCAACAAGGCAACAAGTCCTAAAAATACCGCACCTACTGTTGATAATCTAATTAAAATTTTAGATACATACTTTTGTGTATCTTTTCCTGGCCAAACGCTAGGAATGTAGGCTCCTTGCTTTTGCAAGTTCTCAGCCAACTTTTCTGGATTTACTTGAACAAAGGCATAGAAGAAAGTGAACAAAATAATCAAAAGTGTATAAATTAATGCACCTGGTGTAGTTTGTAAACTAAATATTTGATTACAAATCTTAAACCATTGTTCATTTCCATGAGATCTTTGAAAAGCCATCAAAATTGTAGCTGGTGTAATAATAAAGGAACTGGCAAAAATAACTGGAATAACTCCAGAAACGTTAACCTTTAAAGGTAGGAAACTTTCGGAGCCACTTGTTGCTGCCCTACGAGTATACTGGATAGGTACTCGCAAATCAGCCTGTTGAAACCATGTAACAAATTGAGTTACTAGTAAAATGGCAATAATGATCGCGATGAAGAACAAAATCCCCTGCCAACGATCGCTAGCACTATTATTAATAATGAAATCTTTAAATAGTTGATAAATTCCATTAGGAAGACGGGCAATAATACCTGCAAAAATAATTACAGATACACCATTTCCTAAACCTTTATCAGTAATTTCATCACCCAGCCAGGTCAAAAGCATAGTCCCAGCCGTCATAATAATGGCAATCTCAATATAGGTTTGAGGAGTTTGCGTTTTAACTAAACCCATTTCGGTTAAAACGTTAAAGCCAAGAGTAATCCCAAGACTTTGAACAAAAGCAACTACTAAAGTAAGATAGCGTGTTACTTGGTTTGTCTTTCGTCTTCCAACTTCTCCTTGCTTTCCCCACTCAACTAACTTAGGAACAATATCCATTTGGAGTAATTGAATAACAATTTGAGCAGTAATATAAGGTGAAACACCTAGAGAAAAGATTGAATATGTATCTAATCCACCACCACTGACTGTATCCAACATTGGGACTAAACCAGTTTGTGCAACCCGTGTAATAGCTTTTGCATTAACTCCCGGAACTGTTATATTAGCTCCGATTCGATAAAGCAACAGGATAAAGAGTGTAAAAAAGATTTTAGATCTAATATCTTTATCCTTAAAGGCGTTCTTCAAGGTCGAGAACATTAGATCACCTCAACAGTTCCGCCAGCGGCTTCAACAGCTTTTTTAGCAGCTTCTGAGGCTTTGTTAACTTTTACAGTCAACTTAACCTTTAATTCACCGTTAGCTAACAACTTAACTCCTGCAAGTTCTTTTTTAACTAAACCTGATGATTTTAATGTATCGATAGTTACTTCGCTACCATCATCAAATCTATTTAAATCATTTAAATTAATAATAGCGTATTCTTTGCGGTTAACGTTCTTGAAACCACGCTTAGGCATTCTTCTGAATAATGGCATTTGACCACCTTCGAAACCTAAACGTGTTTTACCGCCAGTACGAGCTAATTGACCCTTTTGACCACGACCAGCAGTTTTACCGTAACCACTAGAAGTACCACGACCAACACGCTTTCTGTTGCGACGTGAACCTTCATTTGGTTTTAATTCATTAAGCTTCATTAATTGGCACCTCCTTGGATTCTAATTACTTATTAACCTCTTCAACTGAGATCAGGTGAGCAATCTTCAATAAAGCGCCACGAGTTGCAGCGTTGTCTGGAAGAACAACAGTGCTATTTACCTTACCAAGACCAAGAGCTTTAACAATCTTTCTTTGTTTTGGAAGACGGTGTGCGACGCTTTTAATTAAGGTAACTTTTAAATCCATTATTTAATCTCCTTAATCTTCTAAGCTTTTTGCTGACTCACGAAGTTTCAAAACGTCTTCACGAGTCTTTAACTTACTCAAACCGTCCATAGTAGCACGGATAACATTGATTGGTGTATTTGAACCAAGTGATTTAGAAGTAACATCTGAAATACCAGCTAAATCCATGATAATACGAACAGCACCACCAGCAGCAACACCAGAACCAGCTTCAGCAGGTTTCAACATAATGTTACCAGAACCGTAATGGCCCATAACTTCATGTGGAATAGTAGTACCAACAGTAGGTACCTTAATCATTCTCTTTTTACCAGCTTCAACAGCCTTGCGGATAGCTTCTGGGACTTCTTGAGCCTTACCAGTACCAAAACCTACATGACCTTTTCTATCGCCGACGATTACAACAGCAGCAAATCTCATGCGACGACCACCCTTAACAACCTTGGTGATCCGGTTAATTGCTACTAATTGATCTTCAATATCGTCTTTTTTACGATCTTTACGAGAATCTCTACGAGAATCGTTGCGGTTTGCCATTAGTTAATTCTCCTTTCCTAGAATTCTAATCCGTTTTCACGTGCTGCATCAGCAAGAGCTTGTACACGGCCGTGGTATAAGTAACCACTTCTATCAAATACAACACTCTTAATGTTCTTCTTAGCAGCAGTTTCAGCTAAAGCTTTACCTACTTCAGCAGCTTGTTCCATCTTAGAACCTTCAGCTGAAATATTTTTATCATTTGTTGAGGCACTTGCAAGCGTTACACCCTCTACATCATCAATTAATTGAGCGTAGATGTTTTTGTTTGAACGGAAAACACTTAAGCGTGGGCGCTCAGCAGTACCAGAAATCTTTCCACGAATACGTTTATGACGCTTTAAGCGTAATTTGTTTTTATCTGGTTTAGAAATCACAATTTCACCTCAAAAATTTTCTATTTATTATTTACCAGTCTTACCTTCCTTGCGACGTACATATTCGTCTTCGTAACGAATACCTTTACCCTTGTAAGGTTCTGGTGGACGAACATCACGAATTTCTGCCGCAAATTGACCTACAACTTGTTTTGAAATACCTTCAATTTCAATTGAAGTTGCTGATGGAGTTTTAACTGTAACACCTTCTGGTGCTTCAAATACAACTGGGTGAGAGTAACCAACATTTAAAGTTAATTTCTTACCTTGTGCAACTGCACGGTATCCAACACCAACTAAAGTTAACTTCTTAACATATCCATCAGTTACACCTTCAATCATGGAAGCAAGATTTGCTCTTTCAGTACCATGAAGAGCTTTATCAGCTTCATTTGAACGACTAAAATGAATTTCTCCATCTTTTTGTTCAAAGGTAATGCGTGGATCAAAGTATCTAGTAAGTTCACCTTTTGGTCCCTTAACAGTGATGTCGTCACCATTTTTGGTAACTGTGACCTTTTCAGGAACCTCGATGACCTTTAAACCAATTCGGCTCATTAATAGTTCTCCTTTCTGTCAAAATTACCAAACGTAAGCAATAACTTCGCCGCCGACGTTCTTTTCTCTAGCTTCTTTATCAGTAATCACACCTGCAGAAGTAGAAATGATAGCAATACCAAGACCATTAAGAACTTTTGGTAAGTTTTCTGCACTTACGTAGTTTCTTAAACCAGGCTTAGAAATACGCTTTAAACCTGAAATAACACGTTCATTATTAGGACCGTATTTCAAGAAGATCTTGATCATACCTTGTTTGTTGTCATCTTCAACTTGGTAATCGCGAATAAAGCCTTCGTTCTTTAAGATTTCACTAAGTGATTTCTTCATTGATGATGCAGGAATCTCAACAGAACTGTGTTTTGCCATGTTAGCATTTCTAATTCTAGTCAAGTAATCTGCAATTGGATCTGTCATGACCATTTAATTTGCCTCCTTTACCGTTAATTACCAACTTGCCTTTTTAACACCAGGAATTTGACCCTTGTGTGCTAAGTCTTTTAAGCAAATACGGCATAATTTGAACTTGCGGTAAACAGAGTGTGGACGGCCACATCTCTCGCAACGAGTGTATTCACGAGATGAAAACTTAGCAGGACGATGATTTCTGACGATTTGTGATGTTTTAGCCATTAATGTCCTCCAAATTATTTAGCAAAAGGCATACCAAACTCAGTAAGAAGTTCACGAGCTTCTTCATCTGTATTGGCAGTAGTTACAATAACAACGTCCAAACCTCTAACACGGTTTACCTTGTCGTAGTCGATTTCTGGGAAAATCAATTGTTCTTTGATACCTAAAGTGTAGTTACCACGACCATCAAATGATCTAGAACTGATTCCGCGGAAGTCACGAACTCGAGGAAGAGAAACGTTGATTAATTTGTACAAGAAATCGTACATTCTATCGCCTCTAAGGGTAACCTTAGCACCAATAGACATACCTTCACGTAAACGGAAGTTTGCGATTGATTTCTTAGCTTTAGTAATCAAAGGCTTTTGACCTGAGATTAAAGTCAATTCTTCTACAGCTTCATCAAGATTCTTTGCATTAGAAACTGCATCACCGACACCCATGTTTAAAACGATTTTATCAATTTTAGGAATTTCCATAACTGAATCGTAATTAAACTTTTTGTTCATAGCTGGTGCGATTTCATTTGAATATTTTTCTACTAAACTGTTTGCCATGTGCGTCCTCCCTCCTATTTGTTGTTATCTTCTTTTTTAGCAATAACTTTTACATTTGATGCATGGATAGAACCTTCTTTTTCTACCACACCACCATTAGCGTTGACTTGTGAAGGTTTCTCATGCTTTTTGATCTTATTAACACCTTTGACAACAATACGGTTAGTCTTGGCGTTGACTGAAAGTACAGTGCCTTCTTTGCCTTTATCTTTACCGGCAATAACTTTTACTTTGTCACCTGTTTTAACAAACATCAGTGCACCTCCCTAAAAAATTATAAGACTTCAGGAGCAAGAGATACGATCTTCATGAAATCGTGCTCACGCAGTTCACGGGCTACAGGCCCAAAAATACGAGTTCCACGAGGACTCTTATCAGCATTAATTACAACTGCTGCATTTTCGTCGAACTTGATGTATGAACCATCTTCACGGCGTGCACCTGATTTTGTTCTAACAATAACTGCTTTAACAACATCACCTTTTTTGACAACGCCACCTGGTGTTGCTTGTTTAACAGCAGCAACTACGATATCACCAATATTACCGGTCTTACGCTTAGAACCACCTAAAACCTTGATAACTAGGAGTTCTCTTGCACCGGAGTTGTCAGCAACCTTTAAACGGCTTTCGTGTTGGATCACTAGTTTATCCTCCCCTCAATAAAATCCGCGTAATTAAATTGACTTCTTAACAATCTTAGTTAGACGGTAACGCTTCGCATGTGATAATGGACGGGTTTCCATGATACGAACAGTATCGCCAATCTTAGCTTCGTTGTTTTCATCGTGAGCGTAATACTTCTTTGAGTATTTAATACGCTTCTTATAAACAGGGTGGTTCTTGTAGGTATCTACAACAACTGTAATAGTCTTATCCATCTTGTCAGAAACAACTCGACCTTGGTATACGTGACGATTATTTCTTTCGTTAGTTTCGTTCAAGTTAATAACTCCCTTCCGTTAACTAATTCTTGCTCAATTCTTTTTCGCTAAGAATTGTCTTAATTCTAGCAATGTTCTTGCGGACTTGTCTCAAGCGAGCGGTGTTCTCTAATTGACCCGTTGCTTGTTGGAAACGCAAATTAAAAAGTTCTCCTTTATATTGCTTTTCCTTTTCTAACATTTGATCAGTGGTTAATGCTCTGATATCTTTAGCCTTCATTAGATTCGCCACCTACTTCCGAACTCTTCTTAACAAACTTAGTCTTAATTGGAAGCTTGTTTGAAGCAAGTCTTAAAGCTTCACGAGCAACGTCTTCTGAAACGCCACCGATTTCAAACATAATCTTGCCTCTTTTAACAACAGCTACCCAACCAGCTGGTGCACCTTTACCGGAACCCATACGAACACCAACACCTTTTGCAGTGTAGGATTTTTGTGGGAAGATTCTAATCCAAACACGTCCGCCACGCTTCATGAAACGAGTCATAGCAATACGAGCGGCTTCGATTTGTCTATTAGTAATCCAGTGAGATTCAACAGCTTCTAAACCATATTCACCAAATGCAATGGTCTTTCCGCCTTTAGCTTCACCACGCATTTTACCGCGGAATTCACGACGGTGCTTTACACGCTTAGGTACTAACACTATTAGTTTCCTCCCTTCGCTTTCTTAGAAGGTTTGTTTTTACGTTGTGGTAGAATTTCACCACGATTGATCCAAACCTTAACACCAATTTGACCATAAGTAGTTGCAGCTTCTACCCAAGCATAATCAATATCTGCTCTTAAAGTATGAAGTGGAACACTACCTTCAGTATGCCATTCTCTTCTTGCCATATCAGCACCATTCAAACGACCAGCAGTTTGAACTTTGATACCCTTAGCACCAGAACGCATAGATCTTTGAGTTGCTTGACGAGTTGCACGTCTAAATGCAATTCTTGCTTCAAGTTGACGAGCAATACCTTCGCCTACTAATTTAGCATCTAAATCAGGCTTCTTAATTTCAACAATATTAATGTGAACGTTCTTTTTTGTTAAAGCACTAAGTTGTTTTCTTAAAGCTTCAACTTCTTTACCACCTTTACCGATAACCATACCAGGTTTTGCAGTGTGGATAGAAATGTTAATTCTGTTTGCAGCACGTTCAATTTCCACAGTGGAAACAGATGCATCAGCTAACTTTTCAGAGATGAACTTTCTAATACGTAAATCTTCATTTAAAGTGTCAGCGTAGTTTTTGTCTGCATACCACTTTGCTTCCCAATCACGGTTAACACCGAGACGGAAACCATTTGGGTTAATCTTTTGACCCATTAAATTTACCTCCCTTAATCGTTCTTCTCAGATACTACAACTACTACGTGGCTTGTTCTCTTGTTAATTGGAGAAGCCATACCCTTAGCACGTGGACGAAATCTCTTTAAAGTTGCACCTTCGTTAACGTATGCTTCTGATACGTAAAGATTTGCACTTTCAAGATCGTAGTTGTGTTCAGCATTTGCAATAGCTGACTTCAACACTTTTTCAACGATTGGGGAAGCAGCTCTTGGCGTAAATTGTAAAATTGCGAGAGCTTCAGCAACACTCTTTCCACGAATAAGGTCTACTACCAAACGGGCTTTTCTAGGAGCGATGCGAACTGTTCTTGCTTCAGCTTTAGCTGAACTAATTTGTTCTGCCATTTAGATGTCTCTCCTTCCTATTATTTACCTACTGTAGTAGTGGCCTTATCAGCGACCTTGTGACCGCGGAAAGTTCTAGTAGGTACGAATTCACCTAACTTATGACCAACCATATCTTCAGTAATGTATACTGGTACATGTTTTCTTCCATCGTAAACAGCTATTGTGAAACCAACAAAGGAAGGGAAAATAGTTGAACGACGAGACCATGTTTTAATTACTTGCTTCTTTTCGGAACCTTCTTGGGCTTCGATCTTCTTTAAAAGGCTTGCATCAGCAAAAGGACCTTTTTTAATACTACGGCTCATTAATTAACCTCCTTCGTTTAATTACTTGTTACCTTTACGGTGACGAATAATAAGTTTTTCACTTCTAGCCTTAGAGTTTCTAGTCTTAATACCACGAGACTTCTTACCCCATGGAGTCATAGGTTGTGGGCGACCAACTGGAGCCTTACCTTCACCACCACCATGTGGGTGATCATTAGGGTTCATTACGGAACCACGAGATTGTGGACGCTTGCCCAACCAACGCTTACGACCAGCTTTACCTAATTGAATTAATGAGTGTTGTTCATTACCAACTGAACCGATAGTAGCACGGCAAGTTGATAAGATTTTACGAACTTCACCACTTTGAAGTCTAACTAAAGTGTACTTACCATCATTACCAAGAACTTGTGCAACAGTACCTGCACTTCTTACTAATTGACCACCTTTACCAGGCTTTAATTCAATATTGTGAATTTCAGTACCAGCTGGAATAGCAGATAATGGCAATGCATTACCAGGCTTAATATCAGCATTTGGACCAGATTCAACAACAGTACCAACTTTTAGACCTTTAGGTGCTAAGATGTAAGCTTTAATACCGTCAGTGTAGTGAAGAAGAGCGATGTTAGCAGTTCTGTTTGGATCATATTCAATAGCCTTAACAACTGCTTTTACATCATCCTTATTACGCTTGAAGTCAATGATACGGTATTTTTGTTTGTGACCACCACCACGGTGTCTAACAGTAATATGACCGTATGAGTTACGACCAGCAGTATGACTTTGAGATTCAAGTAAAGTCTTTTCAGGCTTTTTCTTGGTAATTCCAGCAAAGTCGGAAGAAGTCATATTACGTCTGCCGTTTGTAGTTGGCTTATATTTGATAATTGCCAATTGACTGACCTCCTATTTACTAATTTTCTTTATTATCATTGAAGATCTTAATATCATTAGAATCTTCAGTTAAAGTAACGATTGCTTTTCTACGACGAGCAGTCTTACCAGTGTAACGACCAACTCTCTTTTCTTTACCGCGAACGTTCATAATGTTAACATTCTTAACTTTTACATCAAAAATTTCTTCAACAGCATTACGAACTTGAGTCTTGGTAGCTGATACAAGCACATCAAAAGTATACTTCTTATCATCCATTAAATTCATGGATTTTTCGGTAACTACAGGCCGTAAGATGATATCACGTGCATCCATTATGCCAAAACCTCCTCAATTCTCTTAATAGCGTCTTGAGTTAATACAAGTTTTTGGTAGTCAACCGCATCAACAACATTTAAGCCATTAACAGGTACAACTTTCACTTTTGGAAGGTTTTTACCTGATAATTGAACATTCTTATCATCAGACACAACTAAAACCTTACCAGAAACATTAGCATTATCTAAGATAGCCTTTAATTCTTTAGTCTTAGGTGCTTCTAAAGTTAATTGATCAAGAATGATTAAATCTTTGTCAGCAACTTTTTGGGAAAGAACTGACTTCATAGCTAAACGACGTGCTTTACGAGGCATGTCCATCTTGTATGAACGAGGAGTTGGACCAAATACAGTACCACCACCACGCCATTGTGGAGCTCTAATAGAACCTTGACGAGCACGACCAGTACCTTTTTGTCTCCAAGGTTTCTTACCACCGCCACGAACAGCTGATCTGTTCTTTACAGCAGAAGTGCCTCGACGCTTACCAGCTCTTTGTCTAATGATTGCATCGAAAACAACACTTTCATTAGGTTCAATACCGAAGATTTCTTCATTTAAATCTACATTACCTGCAGACTTACCTTTTTGATCGATAATTTCTAAATTAGCCATTATAGTCCTCCTTCCTATTTAGCAGCTTTAGCAGCAGATTTTACAAAAATTAATGAGTTCTTTGCACCTGGAACATTACCCTTGATTAAAAGTACGTTCTTTTCAGGCACAACTTTTTCAATTACTAAGTTTTGTACGGTAACTTTCTTACCACCCATGTGACCAGGTAACTTCTTACCCTTAGGTACACGGTTAATGATTGAACCCATTGAACCTGGGATTCTGTGGTATCTAGAACCGTGGGTTTCTGGACCTCTTGATTGGCCCCACCGCTTGATGTTACCTTGAGTACCATGACCTCTTGTAGTTCCAGTAACGTCAACTACGTCACCTTCACTAAATGAGTCCACCGTGATTTCTGAGCCGACTTCGTAATCCTTAAGCTCGACATCGCGGATTTCCCGAATGAAGCGCTTAGGTGAAGTCTTTGCTTTTGCAGCATGACCTTTGGCAGGTTTGTTGCTCAATACTTCACGCATGTCTTGGTAACCTACTTGAACTGCTTCGTAACCGTCTGATTCGTTAGTTTTAACTTGTAAAACAACGTTAGGGGTTGCTTCAATAACAGTTACAGGAACCAAGATGCCGTTTTTAGTGAAGATTTGAGTCATACCGACCTTTCTTCCTAAGATTCCTTTGGTCATGATTACACCTCCATATATGTTTTAAATTATAATTTAATCTCGATATCAACGCCGCTTGGTAAATCAAGCTTCATTAATGAATCAACAGTCTTAGGTGTTGGATTCAAAATATCAATTAAACGCTTATGTGTACGGATTTCAAATTGTTCACGTGAATCTTTGTTCTTGTGTGGTGAACGTAAAACAGTGAATAAAGTTCTTTCCGTAGGTAGTGGAACAGGACCAGAAATTTGTGCTCCAGTTCTTTCAGCGGTAGCTACAATTTTAGCAGCTGATTCATCGAGAATACCATGTTCGTATGACTTTAATCTAATACGAATTTGTTGACTTGCCATCTAATAACCTCCTTCGTCTTCTTTAAAAGATGACTAGCTCGGCAAAAATTACCGACTCACCTCTGTGGCAATGCAGCCTGGTGTGCCGCAACCTTTTGCGTCAAAGCATTGCTTTTTGTGCGCGGGGCATACCCCTCCAATATTTTCGCACGTTTACTATTGTACTTTGTCTTTCCTTAAATATCAAGCTTTCTCAGCATTTATTTTATTTTTTTATACAAAAAAAGAGATATCAAATGATATCTCTTTTTCAAACTCTCTATTTATAAATTATTCAGCGTCTTCTCCACCACGTTTTTTAATGATTTCAGCTTGAATAGATTTAGGAGTTGGTGAGTAGTGGTCAAATACCATTGTAAACGTACCACGACCTTGAGTTGATGAACGCAAAGTAGTTGCGTAACCAAACATTTCTGAAAGTGGAACAAATGAGTTGATTACTTTAGCACCTGCTCTGTCTTCCATACCTTCCATAGAACCACGACGTGCTGTAATTGATCCCATTACATCACCTAAGTATTCTTCTGGAGTGGTTACTTGAACTTTCATGATAGGTTCAAGAATAACGGCGCCAGCCTTAGCAGCAGCATTTCTCAAAGCAAGAGAAGCAGCAACCTTGAAAGCAGCTTCTGATGAGTCGACTTCGTGGTAACTACCATCGTACAACTTAGCCTTAACATCAATTAATGGGTAACCTGCAAGAACACCATTCTTCATAGCTTCTTGTAAACCTTGGTCAACTGAAGGAATAAATTCACGAGGAACAACACCACCGACGATAGCATCTTCGAATTCGTAACCCTTTCCTTCTTCGTTTGGAGTAAAGTCAATCCAAACATCACCATATTGACCTTTACCACCAGATTGACGAACGAACTTACCTTGTGCTTTAGCTTCCTTAGTAAAGGTTTCACGGTAAGCAACTTGAGGTTCACCAATAGTTGCTTCAACGTTAAATTCACGCTTCATACGTTCAACCATGATGTCTAAGTGTAATTCACCCATACCTGAAATCAAAGTTTGACCAGTTTCTGGGTTGGTTTCAGCACGGAAAGTTGGGTCTTCTTCAGTAAGCTTTTGTAAAGCAACATCCATCTTATCACGGTCAGCTTTTGACTTAGGTTCAACAGATACTTGAATAACTGGATCTGGAACTTGTAAACTTTCCAAAATAAGTGGGTGATCTGGATCAGTTAAAGAATCACCAGTAGTAGTGTTCTTCAAACCAATAGCACCAGCAATATCACCTGAGAATACTTCAGGAATTTCAGTTCTTGAGTTAGCGTGCATTTGAAGTAAACGTCCAACACGTTCACGAGCATTCTTTGATGCATTCAATACGTAAGAACCAGATTGAAGTGAACCAGTGTAAACACGGATGAAAGTTAAACGACCAACAAATGGATCTGTTGCAATCTTAAATGCTAAAGCTGCAAATGGCTTCTTATCGTCAGCCATAAGTTCAACTTCGTCACCAGTCTTAGGATCATGAGCAACGTAAGGTTTTACGTCAAGTGGTGATGGTAGGTAATCAATAACACCATCAAGCATCATTTGAACACCCTTGTTCTTAAATGCTGAACCAGCATAAACTGGGAAGAATTCCAAGTTCAAAGTAGCTTTACGGATAGCTGCTTTTAATTCATCATTAGAGATTTCTTCACCACCAAGGTACTTGTCCATAATGCCGTCATCAACATCAGCAACAGCTTCAATTAATTCGTTACGACGCTTTAAAGCCTCTTCCTTGTATTCATCAGGAACAGGAATAGTATCCCATTTTGAACCAAGCTTATCTTCATCGTAAACGTCAGCTACCATATTGATTAAGTCAATAACACCTTCAAAGGTATCTGCTGAACCAATAGGCATTTGAACAGCATGTGCGTTTGCGTTTAAGCGTTCGTGCAATGACTTAACAGATTTATCAAAGTCAGCACCAATCTTATCCATCTTGTTAACGAAAACAATACGAGGAACGCCGTAAGTTTCAGCTTGACGCCAAACATTTTCAGTTTGTGGTTCAACACCAGCTTGAGCATCAAGAACAGTTACCGCACCATCAAGAACACGAAGGGAACGTTCTACTTCGATAGTAAAGTCAACGTGTCCTGGGGTATCAATGATGTTAATTCGGTAATCCTTCCATTGAGCAGTAGTAGCTGCGGAAGTAATAGTGATACCACGTTCCTTTTCTTCATCCATCCAGTCCATTTGTGAGTCACCTTCGTGAGTTTCACCAATTTTGTGGATCTTACCAGTATAGTACAAAATACGTTCAGTAGTGGTAGTTTTACCGGCATCGATGTGAGCCATAATACCAATGTTACGTGTCTTATCCAAAGGGAATTCACGTTTGTTAGCCATAAGATTAATCTCCTTTTACAAACTAACGATTAGAAGCGGTAGTGAGCAAATGCACGGTTTGCTTCTGCCATTCTGTGGACGTCTTCACGTTTCTTAACTGCTGAACCAGTATTGTTAGCAGCATCCATAATTTCGTTTGCAAGACGTTCATCCATAGTATGTTCATTACGTAAACGAGCGTAAGAAACAAGCCATCTTAAGCCGAGAGTAGTTCTTCTTTCTGGGCGAACTTCAACTGGGATTTGGTAGTTAGAACCACCGATACGGCGAGCTTTAACTTCCAAAACTGGCATAACATTGTTCATTGCTTCTTCAAAAACTTCAACTGGTTCTTTACCAGTCTTATCTTGAATAATACCAAAAGCATCATAAAGAATTGAAGATGCCTTTGCTTTCTTACCATCAATCATTAAGTGGTTAATTAATTTAGTAACCAATTTAGAGTTGTAAACTGGATCTGCTAAAACATCTCTCTTAGCAACATTACCTTTTCTAGGCATTAGTAGTCCCTCCTATTTAACTGTTTTAACCTTTCTTAGCACCGTACTTAGAACGGCCTTGTTTTCTACCATCAACACCTGCAGTATCCAAAGCACCACGAATGATGTGGTAACGAACACCAGGAAGGTCCTTTACACGACCACCACGAATTAAAACAACGGAGTGTTCTTGCAAGTTATGACCAATACCAGGAATGTAAGCAGTAACTTCGATTAAGTTTGAAAGACGAACACGAGCATACTTACGTAAAGCTGAGTTAGGCTTCTTAGGTGTCATAGTACCTACACGAGTTGCAACACCACGCATTTGAGGTGCTGGATTGTAGTTCATCTTTTTCTTCATGCTGTTGTAAGCATAGTTTAAAGCTGGTGAATCAGATTTAGTCGTCTTTGAGTGACGGCCTTTTCTAACCAATTGGTTAATTGTTGGCATTAAAATTTCCTCCTAAAATTGTTCACACATCCGGGAGTTTCTTTTTTGGCCTCACGGATATCATGTTTTTAATAGCACAATGGCTAGTGTAACATGATTTTTTAATTCCGTAAACATTTTAAAAAAATTTTTTTGATTTTGCGTATATAAATATTGGAGGTTAAAAGATGTCAAACTCATTTATTTATATACTTAATTTTATAATCGGTAGTATTATTGGTTCCCATTTACTAGTAATTGTTCAGCGCTTTGAGACAGAAGACTTTATAACCGATAAATCTCATTGTGATAACTGCCAAATCCCGCTTACGCTTCTTAACCAAATACCTATTTTTTCTTTTCTAAGATATCAAGGAAAATGTTTCTTCTGTCACGCTTATATTCCTATTGAAACATTTTATTGCGAAATTTTAGGTGGATTAGCTTTTATGCCGTTAAATCCGCTTACTAATCAAATTTCATACCTTTTTATTATTTTTATTTTTTTAATTAGTATTTTTGATTATTTTGATCAATCTTTTCCAGTTCAAATCCTTATCCCACTTATAGCAATAGTAGGATTTAAAATTTCCTACTTTATTTCTGATTACACTCCAATTGAATGGATGTTAATTTCTTTCGTTATATTGAGTTTTTTAATAATGAATTTGAAAAAGAAATTTGGTTATGGCGATACAATAATTTTTATTATTCTTATTTTTTACTATAACTTCTACATTGCTGAGTATCTTTTCCTATTGTCATCCATTTTTCTGATAATTACTCATTTAATTGCTCGGAACAAAAAACAATATCCTTTCATACCTTTTATATTTCTGAGTATTATTTTTTATAATTTCATATAAAAAAAGTCTATTCGCACAAAAGCGAATAGACTTTTTTAACACAAATGTTTAAGTTTTAAAAGGATGATTAGTCAGCTGAGCCATTGTCCTTTTCTGCATCAGCTGCAGCTAATTTCTTTTCAATATCAGCTATAGAATAAACTGACTTTTTCTTTTCATCTTCAGGAATGTCAACCTTAGGTTCCATTTCGCGGTAAACAGGCATACCAGTACCAGCAGGAATAATCTTACCAATGATAACATTTTCCTTAAGACCAAGTAATGGATCGTTCTTTCCACGAATAGAAGCATCAGTAAGAACACGAGTAGTTTCCTGGAATGAAGCTGCAGACAAGAAACTGTTAGTTTCAAGAGCGGCCTTGGTAATACCAAGAATTACACTTTGTGCAGTTGCAGGAATACCACCAGAAATAATTACCTCACGGTTTCTTGCCTTAAATTCACCAATATCCATCAATTCACCTGGTAAGATATCAGTTTCACCTGGATCAAGAATACGAACCTTTTGAAGCATTTGACGTGCCATAACTTCAACGTGCTTATCGGCAATTTCTACACCCTGCATTCTATAAGCTTTTTGAATTTCGCTTAGAATGTATTTTTCAGTAGTCAATGCATCACGTACACGAATCAATTCCTTAGGATCGATAGAACCAAGAGTCAATTTATCTCCACGTACAACATGGTCACCTTCAGCAACTGCTACAGATGCAGTATATGGTACATCATAAGTACGAGTATCTGTTTGACCCTTTACTGTAATTTGACGAGTGTGTTCTGCTGGATCTTCTTCAATTGAAGTTATTTCACCAGTTACTTCAGAAATTGTAGCACGTCCTTTAGGATTACGAGCTTCAAACAATTCTTGAACACGAGGTAAACCTTGAGTAATATCTGCAGCACCGGCAACACCACCGTTGTGGAAGTTACGCATAGTCAACTGAGTACCAGGTTCACCGATAGATTGAGCAGCAACAGTACCTACTGCTTCACCAACTTCAACATCGTCACCAGTAGCAAGGTTCATACCATAACATTTCTTACATACACCATGTTGAGTGTTGCAAGTAAATACGGAACGAATAGTTACTTCAGTAACGCCAGCATCAACAATCTTATGAGCCATATCTTCATCCATTAAGACATCTGCTGGGCAGATAACTTCATGAGTTTCTGGATCATAAACGCTCTTAGAAGTGTAGCGACCTACTAGACGATCAAATAATGGTTCAATCATTTCATCGCCTTCAGTAATTGCATGAACAGTCAAGCCACGATCAGTGCCACAATCTTCTTCACGAATGATAACGTCTTGAGCTACGTCTACCAAACGACGGGTTAAGTAACCTGAGTTGGCAGTCTTCAAAGCAGTATCCGTCATACCTTTACGAGCACCGTGAGTAGACATGAACATTTCCAAAACAGATAATCCTTCACGGAAGTTTGAGGTAACAGGAATTTCCATCATTCCTCCGTTAGGAGCGGCCATCAATCCACGCATACCAGCAAGTTGAGTAAAGTTAGAAATGTTACCACGAGCACCAGAATCCGCCATGATTGTAATTGGGTTTCTTGGGGCATGAATTTGAGCAATTTCGTTTTGAACAATATCTTTACAATTATTCCAAATACTAATTACTCGATCATGTCTTTCTTCATCAGTAATCAAACCACGACGATACTGCTTAGAAACTACATCAACTTTCTTACGAGCTTCTGCTACGATATCATCCTTATCAGTAATTGTAGGAATATCTTCGACACCAATAGTCAAACCAGAAGTAGTACATACGGTGTAACCTAATTCCTTCAAGTCATCCAAGAAATCAGAAGTTCTTTGAACTTTATAATCCTTGTAAATTTGAGCAATGGAATCTGATAAGAATCCTTTCTTAAATGCCTTTCCAAGCTTCATATTGTCAAGCTTTTCATGGATATCTTCACCTGGTTGTAAGAAGTATCTTTCATCCACAGGATGAGTAAGATTTTCTTGAGTAGGATCATTAATGTAGAAGAAATCCTTAGGGAAAATTTGGTTGAAGACTAACTTACCATAAGTAGTTACAAAAATTCCGTGTTCATATCCCTTTGGCCATGGCTTTTCAGGCATTGAATCAGCCGCTAAACCAATACGAGTGTGGTAGTGAATATCACCATTTGCATATGCAATAGCTGCTTCAGCTGGTGAATCAAAAATCATACCTTCGCCTTCACGACCACGTTCTGCTTGAGTTAGCCAGTAGTTACCTAAAACAATATCCTGAGAAGGAGTAACGATTGGCTTACCATCCTTAGGAGCCAAGATATGGTGAGCAGCAAGCATAAGCAAACGTGATTCTGCTACAGCTTCATCAGATAATGGAACGTGAATGGCCATCTGGTCACCATCAAAGTCGGCATTGTAAGCTTCACAAGCAAGTGGGTGAAGACGAATTGACTTACCTGGCACCAAAACTGGTTCAAATGCTTGAATACCTAGACGGTGAAGAGTAGGTGCACGGTTCAAAAGAACTGGTCTTTCCTTAATTACATCTTCTAAGATATCCCAGATATCGTCATCTTCACGATCAATCTTACGCTTAGCGTTCTTAATGTTAGATGCTAAACCACGTTTTACTAATTCATGCATCACAAATGGCTTAAATAACTCTAAAGCCATTGGTCGTGGAACACCACATTGATAAAACTTCAACTTTGGTGAAACATCGATAACTGAACGACCTGAGTAGTCAACACGCTTACCAAGCAAGTTTTGACGGAAACGTCCTTGCTTACCCTTTAACATGTGAGAAAGAGACTTAAGTGGACGGTTACCTGGTCCTACAACCGGACGACCACGTCTACCATTATCAATTAATGCATCAACAGCTTCTTGAAGCATACGTTTTTCATTTTGAACAATAATTCTAGGTGCATTTAAGTCTAATAATCTCTTCAAACGATTGTTACGGTTAATTACACGTCTATATAAATCATTCAAGTCAGAAGTTGCAAAACGACCACCATCAAGTTGAACCATTGGTCTTAAATCAGGTGGAATAACTGGAATACAATCCATAACCATCCATGAAGGCTTGTTGCCTGAATTCTTAAATGCATCTAAGATATCTAATCTTCTGATAGCACGAGTTCTCTTTTGACCAGTAGCAGTCTTTAATTCTTCTTTTAAGTCATGAACTTCTTTATCAATATCTACTTGCTCAAGAAGTTCCTTTACAGCTTCAGCACCCATCTTAGCTTCAAAACGGTTACCGAATTTTGCTTTCTTTTCACGATATTCAGCTTCTGTAAGAAGTTGCTTATCTTCAAGATCAGTATCACCTGCGTCAATTACAATGTAAGCAGCAAAATATATTACTTCTTCAAGTGCACGAGGTGAAATATCTAACACTAATCCCATACGAGATGGGATACCCTTGAAATACCAGATATGTGAAACTGGTGCAGCTAATTCAATGTGACCCATACGTTCTCTTCTAACTTTAGCAGAAGTAACTTCTACACCACATCGGTCACAAACAATACCGCGATAACGAATACCCTTGTACTTACCACAAGCACAAGACCAGTCCTTAGTTGGTCCGAAAATTCTTTCATCGAACAAACCATCTTTTTCTGGTTTCAAAGTACGATAGTTGATAGTTTCTGGCTTTTTAACTTCGCCATAAGACCAACTTCTGATCTTGTTTGGAGAAGCCAAACCAATTTGCATACTTTCAAACTTATTTACGTCGATCAAAAGTTTAACCTCCTATTACTTAGAAACCTTATCATCAGATGAAGTTGAAGAATTACTCTGATCTACAGGTTCGGCTGACTTATCATCTTTCTTTGCAGCTTCTTCGGCTAACTTCTTCTTTTCTTGTTGTTCAGCAAGCTTAGATAAAGTGTCAATGTTGAAGTGATCATTAGAATCATCATCCATGTCACGTAATTCAATTTCCTTGTGGTCCATATCTAAGACTTTAATATCCAAACCTAAGGATTGAAGTTCCTTAACAAGAACTCTAAATGATTCTGGAACACCTGGTTTTGGAATTCTTTCACCCTTGACAATAGCTTCATATGCCTTCACACGACCAACAACATCATCTGACTTGTAAGTCAAGATTTCTTGCAATGTGTATGCAGCACCGTAAGCTTCAAGAGCCCAAACTTCCATTTCACCAAAACGCTGACCACCAAATTGTGCTTTACCACCAAGTGGTTGTTGAGTAACAAGTGAGTAAGGCCCAATTGAACGTGCGTGGATCTTATCATCAACCATGTGAGTCAACTTCAAGTAGTACATAATACCTACTGAAACACGGTTGTGGAATGGTTCACCAGTACGGCCATCATAAAGAACAGTCTTACCGTCTTTACCAATACCAGCTTCACGAACCATGTTCCACATATCATCTTCAGAAGCACCATCAAATACTGGAGTAGCAACATGAATACCTAATTGCTTAGCTGCGATACCTAAATGTAATTCAAGAACCTGTCCAATGTTCATACGTGAAGGCACACCCATTGGGTTCAAACAAATGTCTACTGGACGACCATCTGGTAAGTATGGCATATCTTCTTCAGGACAAACTAAGGCAATAGTACCCTTGTTTCCGTGACGACCAGACATCTTGTCACCAACCTGAATTTTACGCTTTTGAACGATGTAGACACGAACCATCTTGTTTACACCAGGTGGTAATTCGTCTCCTGCTTCACGAGTGAAGACTTGTACGTTTTGAACAATACCGCCGCCACCATGTGGTACACGTAAGGAAGTATCGCGAACTTCACGAGCTTTTTCACCAAAGATAGCGTGAAGCAAACGTTCTTCAGCTGATAATTCAGTAACACCCTTTGGAGTAACTTTACCAACTAAGATATCACCGTCTTGAACTTCGGCACCAATACGTACAATACCTTCTTCATCGAGGTCTTTAAGTGCATCTTCACCAACGTTTGGAATTTCACGGGTGATTTCTTCAGGTCCAAGCTTGGTATCGCGAGCTTCTGATTCATAATCTTCAATATGGATAGATGTGTAGACATCATCTTTAACCATACGTTCAGAAATCATAACGGCATCTTCATAGTTGTACATGTTCCAAGTCAAGAAAGCAATAATTGGGTTTTGACCTAGAGCTAATTCGCCGTTTTCCATTGCTGGACCATCGGCAATAACTTCGTCAGCTACTACTCTTTCACCTTGCTTAACAGCTGGTGTTTGGTTGTAGTTCTTAGTTGCATTTGAACGACGGAATTTTTCAAGAACATACTTATCTAAAGTATCATCGTCTCTTCTAATTCTAATTTCGTTTGCATCAACGTATTCAACTACACCAGGTGCTTTAGCAACTAATGCATCCCCAGAGTCATGAGCTGCACGATATTCCATACCAGTACCAACAATTGGAGCGTGTGGATTAATCAATGGAACAGCCTGACGTTGGTGGTTAGCACCCATCAAGGCACGGTTAGAGTCATCGTTTTCAAGGAAAGGAATACATGCAGAAGTTACGGAAACTACTTGCTTAGGAATAACATCCATGTAGTCAATCTTATCAGGAGTAACTTCAAGGTTATCTTCCTTATGACGAGCTAAAACAATCTTATCCTTGAAAGAACCGTCTTCGTTTAATGGAGCGTTGGCACCAGCGATAATGTAATTATCTTCAACATCAGCAGTTAAGTAATCAATCTTGTCAGTAACCTTGTGAGTATCCCAAGAAACACGACGGTATGGTGTTTCAATAAAACCATACTTATTAACAATAGCGTAAGTTGCCAAAGAGTTAATTAAACCAATGTTAGGTCCTTCAGGAGTTTCAATAGGACATAAACGACCATAGTGAGTATAGTGCACGTCACGAACCTCGTACCCAGCACGATCACGAGATAAACCACCAGGCCCTAAGGCAGACATACGACGCTTGTGAGTTAACTCACCAAGTGGGTTGTTTTGGTCCATGAACTGTGACAATTGTGATGAACCAAAGAATTCCTTAACTGAAGCAACAACAGGACGAATGTTAATTAATTGTTGTGGTGTAACTGTAGAAATATCTTGAATTGACATTCTTTCGCGCACAACACGTTCCATTCTTGCTAAACCAATTCTAAATTGGTTTTGAAGTAATTCCCCTACACGACGAATACGACGGTTACCTAAGTGGTCGATATCATCAGTAGTTCCGATGTTATCTTGAAGGTTAAAGAAGTAATTAATTGATGCCAAAACATCAGCTGGAGTTAAGTGTTTAACGTCATCAGCAATATGACCGTTAGACATTAGCTTAATTACACGTTCAGGATCAACTTTGGAATATACTTTAATTTCTTGAACTGTTACTGGATCAGGTAATACACCTTCCTTTGAAGGTTCATAAGTTACCATCTTAAAGTCGTCACGATCTAAGTAAGGTGACAATTTATCAAGAATTTCATGAGTAACAACGTCACCCTTCTTAGCGATAATTTCACCAGTATCAGGATCAGCTAAAGTTTCAGCCAAAGTTTGTCTTAATAAACGATTCTTTAAAGAAAGTTTCTTATTGATCTTGTAGCGACCAACAGGAGCTAAATCGTATCTTCTTGGATCAAAGAATCTAGCATATAAAAGTGAACGAGATGAATCCGTAGTTTTAGGTTCACCTGGACGTAATCTTTCATAGATATCCTTTAAAGCTTCGGCAACACGAGAGTCAGCAGGATTTTTATGGATATCTTTTTCTAGAGTGAAACGAAGTGAATCACTTTCACCAAACATATCAGCAACTTCACTGTCAGAGCCAAATCCTAAAGCACGAATTAGAACTGTTAAAGGAAGCTTACGAGTACGGTCAATACGAACATAAGCTAAATCCTTAGCATCAGTTTCATATTCAAGCCATGCACCACGGTTAGGAATAACTGTAGCACCGAAAATTTGGCGACCATTTTTATCAAAATCTGAATGGTAGTAAACACCAGGAGATCTAACAAGCTGAGAAACAATAACTCTCTCAGCACCATTAATAACGAAAGTACCTGAATCAGTCATTAATGGGAATTCTCCGAAGAAGACATCTTGAGTCTTAATTTCTCCAGTTTCATGGTTGGTTAAATTTAAAGTTACATGAAGAGGAGCAGAATAATTAGCATCGTGATCACGTGCTTCTTCAAGAGTATATTTTGGCTTCAGAAGTTTGTAGTCAACAAACTCTAAAGAAAGTTTTCCTGAAAAGTCTGAAATCGGCATAATGTCGTCAAACATTTCACGAATACCTTCATTAAGAAACCACTTGTAAGATTGCGTTTGCACATCAGTCAAGTTAGGTAACTTCAATACTTCTTTAATTCGAGAGAAGCTACGTCTTGTCCGGTGACTACCGTAGTTCACAGCGTGTCCTAACAAAGAAAACATCCTTTCTTATATAAGAATCTAAATATTACATTTGTGTTACAAATTACAAAAAGTTAAAATTTGGGTACAAAAAAACAAAAACAACGTAATAGTCGTTTTTGTTTTATCATCTCGCTGGACAATAGATCAGCGAAATCCTGAATTTCAGCCTTTTAAACGTTTTGTATTTTACACTTATATTACTAATTTGTCAAAAGGAACTAATTTTTAACTAAAGGCTTACTCTCATCAACAATTGTGAACTTTAATTTTCCCTGATGAGCGCCAACCTTAACTGTTTGCCCGGCTTTAACCTTTTCACTAATTAAATCTTCTGCAATCACGTCCTCAAGTTCATGTTGAATTGCACGACGTAAAGGACGAGCACCCATTTCTGGATCAAAACCGTCTTTAGCTAACACATCTAACGCTGCTGGAGAAATTTTTAGAGTAACTTCTTTCCGAGCTAATTGAGTGATCAAATGACTAGTCATTAAACTAACAATTTCACGCAATTGTTTCTTAGTTAAACTATCAAAGACAACTGTTTCGTCAATTCTATTTAAAAATTCTGGTCTAAAGAATTGCTTAACTGCTGCCGTAACCTTTTCTTGTTGAAGTTTATTTTTATCTTCATTATCAGCTGCAAAACCAACTGTTTTATCTTCTTGCAAGCTACGAGAACCAAGGTTAGAAGTCATAATAATGATTGTGTTTCTGAAGTCAACTTTTCTTCCCTTAGAGTCAGTTAAGAAACCTTCATCTAGAACTTGCAACAATAAATTGAAAACATCCGGATGAGCTTTTTCTACTTCATCTAGCAGAATTACTGAATATGGATTACGTCTTACCCGTTCTGAAAGTTGTCCACCTTCTTCATAGCCTACATAACCAGGAGCAGAACCGATCAACTTGCTTGTAGCTACTTGATCCATATATTCAGACATGTCAACTCGAATAATATTTCTTTCAGAGCCAAAGACTGCTGCTGCCAATGCTTTTGCTAATTCAGTCTTACCAACACCAGTAGGACCTAAGAACAAGAAGGAACCGATTGGACGATTTTCATCCTTAATTCCACTTCTGCTTCGTCTAATCGCACGACTTACTGCACTAATTGCCTTATCTTGTCCAATTACGCGTTCATGCAAAATGCTTTCGAGGTGAGCTAAACGTTTCGTTTCACTCTTCTTCATTCGAGTAACTGGTACGCCAGTCCATTCTGATACAATTTGGGCAATTTTATTTGAATCAACAATAGACTTCTTAGAATTTTTATTTTCTACTTTTGCAATTAATTTATCTCGATCTTGTGTAAGCTTGCTTTCTTCATCACGTAATTTAGCCGCTTGAACAAAGTTTTGATTTTCAGCAGCCTCTTCTTTTTGGTGAATAACATCATTAATTTGCGTATCTAATTTAGTCAAACGTGGGTCAGCCTTACCAACTGCTTGAATCTTGACCGCTGCACTTGCTTCATCGATTAAGTCAATTGCCTTATCAGGTAAAAAGCGGTTAGCAATATACCTTGTTGAAAATTCTACTGCATCATTTATTGCTTCATCTTCAATTTTTACATTATGGAATTTTTCATACTTAGGACGTAACCCCTTTAAGATGTCCACTGTTTCTTCCTTTGAAGGCTCACCGATTTTCACTTGTTGAAAACGTCTTGCCAAGGCTTGATCTTTTTCAATGTATTTTTGGTATTCATCAAAAGTAGTGGCACCAATCATCTGAATATCACCACGCGCTAAAGATGGCTTCAGGATATTGGAAGCGTCAATTGCACCTTCTGCTCCACCTGCACCAATCAAGGTATGCATTTCATCAACAAATAGAATTACAGAACCATCACGTTGAATTTCCTTTAGAATTTTTTTCATTCTATCTTCAAATTCCCCGCGATACTTAGTTCCAGCAATTAAGCTTCCCATGTCTAGTGCCATGACACGTTTTTTAGCTAAGTTATCCGGAACCTCACGATTTACAATTGCAGAAGCTATTCCTTGTGCAACTGCTGTCTTACCAACTCCGGGTTCTCCAACTAAAACAGGATTATTCTTAGTTCTTCGAGATAAAATTTGAATTACTCGCTTTATTTCTTTATCTCTACCAATTACTGGATCAATTGCACCCTCGCGTGCACGTTTATTTAAATTTACACTTACTTTATCTAAATTAGGTGTCAGTGACTTGCCTTTTTTAGTTCTAGTTGCAGAAGAAACATCAAAAATATTGTTTGCTTCTCCAGAATCATCCATGAAACTATTATTAATATCTTGACTTAAGTCACGTGGTTCTACACCAATATTTTTCAAAATTAAACTTGCCAAAATTTGGTCACTAGCTAATAACCCTAGCAAAATATGCTTTGTTTCAATTTGAGGAGTGCCTAATTCGTCAGATTTTTGCTTAGCAAAATTCAAAACTAAGCTTAAGCGTGGTGACATTTCCATATATGTAGCTTTGGGACTTGAACCATAGCCAGTATATCTTTCAATTTCTTCTCGCACTAAGGTTGGTGTTACGTTTCTTTCACGCAAAAGCTTACCGGCATCTCCGTTAGCTTCAATTACTAAAGCAAGCAAAACATGCTCCGTTCCAATAATTCGATGGTGAAAGTTTTGTGCTTGCTCTTTAGCAATTTCAAGAACATTCTTTGCACTATCACTATATGATTTTTCCATTCTGCACCGCCTTATTTCTTTTAAGATCATACTACAATCTTTAGACAAATATCTTACACTTACAATTAGTAAATGTAAACTATTTGATATTTCATGAACATTATATACAAAAAAGTTCGTCTTTCTAGCTTAAGACGAACCTTTTAATAAAAATAATATTCAATCGGGATGACAGGATTTGAACCTGCGACTTCTACGTCCCGAACGTAGCGCTCTACCAAGCTGAGCCACATCCCGAATATCAAAAAAGACTCACGCTTCGGTGAGTCTTTTATACTGGAGCGGAAGACGGGATTCGAACCCGCGACCCCCACCATGGCAAGGTGATGTTCTACCACTGAACTACTTCCGCAGTACATTTACTAGTATAGCAAAACATCATTCGATTGCAAGTACTTTTTCTGAAAAAATCAAAAAAATAGACCATCTTCAAAGACAGCCTATTTTTTAAATTATTTATTCTTTTTCTTCAAGTCTTCTTGCACTTCGGCATCAACGTCTTCAACCTTTTCAGGACGCATTGTTGGGAAGAGCAATACATCACGGATAGCTGGAGCATCAGTTAAAAGCATTACCAAACGGTCAATACCAATACCTAAACCACCTGTAGGAGGCATACCAAATTCCATTGCACGGATATAATCTTCATCAATCATATCAGCTTCATCGTTACCAGCTTCGCGTTCTTCCATTTGTTCTTCAAAACGGTGGCGTTGATCAACTGGATCATTTAGTTCTGAGAAGGCATTTCCGTATTCCATTCCCAAAATAAAGATTTCAAAACGATCAGTAAATCTTGGATCATCTGCATTCTTTTTAGCAAGTGGTGAAATTTCTACCGGGTGCCCATAAACAAAGGTTGGATCAACAATAGTCTTTTCACAAAATTCATCAAAGAAAGCATTAATTACATGACCGACTTTCCAGAATGGTTCAGTATGAATTCCATGTTCCTCTGCGATCTTCTTAGCTTCTTCGTCAGTCATTTCTTTCCAGAAGTCAACACCAGTCTTTTCCTTAATTAAGTCAACCATATGAACGCGGCGGAATGGCTTACCTAAGTCAATATCAGTACCTTGGTAGTTAATCTTACCGTCTGGAGAAACTACTTTAGCAGCTGCTCTGATAATTCCTTCTGCTTCATCCATGACATCGTGGAAATCCCAGTAAGCAGCATAAGTTTCAAGCTCAGTAAATTCAGGATTGTGGCGAGTATCAACACCTTCGTTTCTAAATACTCGGCCAATTTCATAAACTCTTTCCATACCACCGACAATCAAACGCTTCAATGGAAGTTCCAACGCAATTCTCATGTAAAGATCAATGTCCAAAGCGTTGTGGTGAGTAATAAATGGGCGTGCTTCAGCACCACCTGGAATATTGTGAAGAACTGGAGTTTCAACTTCTAAGAAATCTTGGTTATTTAAGTAGTTACGAATAGCTTGAATAATTTGAGTACGATGAACAAAACGCATGTAACTTTCGTGATTAGTAATCAAATCAAGATAACGTTGACGATAAATTTGTTCAACATCTTTCAAACCGTCCCATTTATTAGGTAATGGGCGAAGAGCTTTAGCTAAAAAAGTAACGTGAGTAGCACGAATAGTTAACTCACCAGTATCAGTTTTCATTACTTCCCCATCAATGCCTAAGAAGTCACCAATATCTGATTTCTTAAAAATCTTGTAGTTGTCTTCGCCAACAATATCTTTACGTACATAAATTTGAATCTTACCAGTACGGTCATAAAGATCAGCAAAACCTACTTTACCCTTACCACGCTTGGCAAGCATACGACCTGAAATTTTGGTCATAGGCATATCGGCATTTAATTCATCTTTATCTTCTTTACTATACTTTTCATTCAAAGTACGAGCTAAGTCTTGACGATCAAACTTTCTTACACCAAAAGGTTCAATGCCATTTTCACGCATTTCGTCCATTTTTTCACGACGAACAATTAGTTGGTCGTTCATTTCATTCTTTGCCACTCTAAAAACTCCTTTTATCGATTAATTTGCTTTTGTCTTGCTTCATATTTTTCCACAAAGTCATCTAACAAGTCAAAAACTTCTTGTTTCGTCCAAACATCATTTATTTTAGCACGGGTTCGAGCTGAACGGGGAATTCCTTTCAAATAATAAGCAGCTTGACGTCTAAATTCCGGTACAGCAATTTTTTCACCTTTAAGATCAATTAAGCCATTTAACTGTTCTTTAGCAGTTGCCACTTTTTCTTCAACAGTTTGTGGACGTAGTTTTTCACCAGTGTCTAAATAATGAACCATGTCCTTAATAATCCATGGATTTCCCAAGGCTGCTCTACCGACCATTACTGCATCAGCTCGAACATCTTCAAGCATTGATTTTGCTTTTTCAGGTGTTGTAACATCTCCATTACCAACAAAAGGTATGGTTAATGCATCTGCAACATCTTTTAAGGTTTCCCAATCTGCCTCACCCATATACATTTGTTTTCTAGTACGTCCGTGCATAGCAACAGCACTAGCACCAGCTTCTTGGGCAGCCAAGGCATTTTCAACAGCAAATATATGCTTTTGATCCCAGCCTGTTCTCATTTTAACAGTTACTGGTTTGTTCACATCTCTCACTACAGCATGAACCATTTGATAAATCTTATTTGGATCCAATAACCAACGAGCTCCAGCATCAGTCTTGGTTACTTTTGGTACAGGACAACCCATATTGATGTTGATAATGTCAGCTGCAGTATGAGTATCCACATAATGAGCAGCTTCAACTAAAGTTTCTTCACTTCCACCGAAAATTTGAATACTCATCGGATGCTCTCTAGGATCAACTGTCAACATATCTAAAGTCTTTTTATTGCGGTAAATAATTCCATGATCTGAAATCATTTCACAAACCACTAGGCCTGCGCCAAATTCTTTACATACTACTCGGAAAGCAGCATTTGAAATTCCAGCCATCGGTGCAACTACTACATGATTAGGAATTTCAACATCCCTAATTTTCCAACTATCGTTTTTCACACTTGCTCATCCTTTCAAATACCCTAATATCATAGCAAAACTATCTACTACACACCACTTTAATTTACCTTCTTAAGAACATCTTTTAATTCATCTTCAGTAAAGTGATATTTTTCTTTGCAGAAACGACAAACTAATTCTGCACCGTGATCCTTTTCAATCATTTCTTTTAGTTGTCCTGGCTTAAGTGTAGCTAAAATTTTGCTGTATTTTTCTTTTGAGCAATCACAGGAAAACGCAACATCTTCTTTAGCCAAAATCTTGCAATCAGTTCCTAGGATCCTTTCGGCTAGATTTTCAGGTGTCATTCCATCTAGGAATAAAGTTGAAAGATTCGGAAGAGCTTTAATTCTCTTTTCTACTTGAGCTAATTGTTCGTCAGTTGCTCCTGGCAATGCTTGTAATACAAAACCGCCCGCAGCTCCGATACTATTGTTTGGTTCAACAAAAACAGACAAGCCAACAGCTGAAGGAATTTGTTCAGATTTTGCTAAATAATATGTAAAATCTTCCGCAATTTCTCCACTAACAATCGGAACCTGACCGGTATAAGGTTCTTTTAGGCCTTGATCTTTGGTTACTTCAAGCCAACCTTCACCAACAGCTCTTGCTACATCAATATGTCCATCTTTCTTAGGAGGAAGAGCAATATGCGGATTTTGTATATACCCCTTAATAGTCAAGTCAGCTTTTGCTGTTACAACAGTTGCTCCTACTGGACCGTTGCCTAGTAATCTAACTGTCAATTCATCTTTATCTTTCAATAAGGCTGCTGATAAAAGCAGACCGCCAATTAAAGTTCTACCAAGTACAGCTGACGATGCGCTCCATGTATCATGTCTTTTTTGCGCTTCACCAACAAGACCTTTGGCATTAACTGTAATCAATCGTAAGTTTTTAGTTTTATCAATTGCTTTTACTAAATAATCTTTCATTTTTTCTTTCCCCTAAAAAATAAAGCCTATAAAACATAGACTTTACTTTTTGACTAATACTTTTTCTTTTTCAAAAAAATTAAATACCACTAGTAGGATTATACCTATGATACTTGTTACAGCGCCAATAAGCAATTTAATACTGTCGATATTACTGAATTTTTACCTACTTAAAAAAATACACTTCTCCAAAACAAGCATCGAGAAGTGTATCTAATCAATTAATCTTTCTTATTTTTCTTTAAAAATAAAGTAAATACAATTAAGGAAATAATACCAATAATGCTCAAGATAGCACCTACTAATACACCTGGGGTTCTATATTTCAATGTAATTTGATGAGTTCCTGGTTTCATCTTTAATCCAATAAATACACCCAATGTACGATTAATTTTAACTGGTTTTCCGTCTACTTTAGCTTGCCAGCCCTTACTATAAGGGATAGTAGTCACTAAGTTTTGATTTTTATCAATTGTAACTTTACCAGCTACATATCCATCTTTAAAGCTTGTAAATTTCATTTCTCTGTTACGGGCTTTTTTGACTTTATCATGCAAAGCTGAAAAGTCGATATTCACAAATTTAGGGTATTTGAGAATGACCTTGCCGCCTTTTCCATCTATGGTCATTTTAATATCAACTTTTCCATTCTTATCGGCTTGAACGCCAATTAGTTGATCTGTATATTCTTGAAGTTGAACTTGTTTACCGTTTATAGTCAAACTAAATGGAGGACGATAATCAGGATTTTTATTCCATTGATAATTATTTAAAGGAAGTACTAATTGCATCAAATTTTTGCTAAATCGAATATATCCCACTTGGTTAGGTTTCAGATTATCATAGGTGAAACTCATCGTACCAGGACGCTCTTTATCATATCTTTTAATTGTGAAATATTTTTGTTCAGTACGTTTAGTAATCTTCTTATGTTTCTTTATGACATGATACTTTACTGTACCATATTTCACTGACAAGTTATTTGTTGTAATTCGAGCCTTTTTAGTACTATAATCCAGCACATTTGATTTAGATTGGGTCAAAGAATTTAAAACTAAGTTTTGATTATAGACAGGATTTTCATCTTTAAACTTTAATTTATTGGATAAATTACCAGCAAAGGCAAATGGAAGTGTTTCATTTCGATACACAGTTTTATCGCCCTGTTTTAAAATAACTGGTCTAGTTTTTAAATCATCTCTTAAACCATAGTTAACATATTCTGGTGAAATGCTTTGATTAGTCAAAGAACTGTTAATAAAGCTCTTAACATTAAAAATAGCATCAGTAACTACAGTACCAGTTTGATAATAATAGAAGTATCTAAATGTTGAAAATCCTAAATCAGTCATCAAACTACTAATTCGTGAATCATTATTGGATGAAAATTCTTCTACCCCACGATAATTAAAAGTATATCCTTCACCGCGATCATTATTTAGTTCATAATTTTTAGCAATTCTACCTGTCTTATCAGCTGCTGGGATCTTCGAAATTATTTCATTATTTTCTGCAACGTATCTAGGATAGTAATCACTCTTCATTCCAAGATTGCTAAGGCCAGTATATGCGTTTCCCGATAATTCGACTAGCCCAAATAATATTAGAATAATTCGAACGAAGTTTTTATTTGAAAAGTAGATTAATATTCCAAAGAGAAGTACTAAAGCTACGGCTATCCATTCATAAAAATTATTTGGTCCAATTCGACGACGAATATATACAGTCATCAAACTTAGCAATAAATAAATAGTGGTAGCTATGATTCTATCTTTTCTCTTAAAGTCTTGATATGACAGCTCTTTTGCTGCTAAAAGCAAAATCCAAAATACGATTAAAAAACTAAACCGATAAGGATAAGCAATAGTTTGTTGTCCACCATGCCAGAATAAGTATAACGGACGCACGATAATGCTTAAGACAAACATAATTCCAATTATCAGATTAGTAATTCTAGCTTTAACTGAATTACGAGAATCAATAAAGTAGATAATAAAAATTATAGCAGCTAATGTACCTACAAAAATTGGCGGCCAATCATTGTAAGTATCCCCAATAAACAGTCTTGATACTGTTTTTCCCCCAGTAATAAGTAGCTTAATATTAAAATCTGAATTAAAATCCGACTGTGCTAATTTATTACTTGAGAGATTAAATAGAGTTGGTAATAGGACTATTGCACTAATTAAACCACTAATAATTGAACTGATCGCAAAATTCAAGAATTGGTGGAAAAATAGTCTTATGTCTTTAAAATTATTGATTGTATATGCTAGGAAAATAATTACCATAAAGATACAAATCATGTAACCAATATAGTAATTAAATATAATGGCACAAGCCAGTAAAATACTATACGCGAGCCATTTATTAGTCTTGATTCCTCTAACCAAAGCATAAGTGATTAAAGGCAACAAAATTAATCCATCAAACCACATGACATTTCCAGCATAAGCAACTGAATAGCCACTTAAACTATACGCAATTCCTAAAAAAATTGCATAGGCCTGATATTTAAAGTTAAACCATTTTAAAATAAGCCAAGTAAATGTACCACTCATCAAACCTAGCTTAAGCAGGATTATTACATAAACGGCAATATTGATTTTATTTGCAGGAAAAAGAAAAACTATAAAATTTAACGGACTTAAGACATAGTAAGCAATGTTACCAGCCATATCTCCACCTAGTCCATTAGAAAAAGTATACCCAGCACTAGCCCAATTTCCTAAAACTAAATGACGATAGTATTGAAAGAAAGATAAGTACTGATTAGGTAAATCTCCTCCGTACAATACTCCTCCAAAGATTGGATTACAATCAGTGAAAGTAGATAAAAGGAAAAAGAGCACTATAGTTGTCAAACAACTTATTAAGCTTAATTTTAAAATCTTTTTGTCTTTTTTACTTAAATATTTCATTCTTAATACCAAAAAACTCCTTTCTAAAATCTGTAATTTCAGTATTAGAAAGGAGTATAAACATTACTCTTACAATAAACTCTTACCTATCCTCGTTTTCATCTGAATTGTGTTCGTCAGAATCTTTCTTTTCAGATGGTGGATTAAGTGGAATATCGTCAATATTCTTATGATCATCAGGAAGTGGATGAACGTCTTCTTTGTCATCCTTATTTTCAGTTTCTTCTCTTTGTTGATCCTTCTTTTCCATTGCAGCTTTTGCTTCTTCATAAGTTGAAGCCTTAGATTCACTTGGAAATTCATTCTCATCATTTTCTGGCATTTTACCAGTCTTGAATAATGAAAGAATTTGCTTTTCGTTTAAAGTTTCATACTTGAGCAATGCTTCTGCAATAATCTTGTGAGTTTCACGGTGGCTCTTAATGATATCAACGGCTTGTTTGTGACCTTCATCAAGAATTTCTTTAACTGCTTCATCGATCTTAGCAGCTGTAGCTTCACTGTACGGCTTAGTTCCATAAGGTGATTGCATACTTGGAGATTCAAGCTCAGTCATACCAACATCAGTCATACCATATTGAGTAACCATACCACGAGCAATGTTAGTGGCTTGTTCAAAGTCGTTTGAAGCACCCGTAGATTTATCACCAACAACTACTTCTTCACCAGCACGACCACCCATTAAACCAGCAACTTGTTCCATTAATTGCTTCTTAGTGATGATATTTTCATCCTCTTTTGGAAGCATAATGTTATATCCACCAGCACGACCTCTAGGTACAATCGTAACTTTACGAACGGTTCTAGAATCGCTAAGGACTAAACCAACGATTGCGTGTCCTGCTTCATGGTATGCAACACGCTTTCTTTCTTCAGGAGAAATAACAGTGTCTTTCTTAGCTGGTCCTGCAATAACGCGGTCTTCTGCTTCATCAACATCAGATGCTGTAATTTCAGTCTTATTACGACGAGCAGCAACTAAAGCAGCTTCGTTTAAAACATTTTCAAGATCAGCACCCACAAAACCAGGAGTTTGGCGTGCTACTTCTTTTAAGTCGACATCTGGTGCTAAAGGTTTATTCTTAGCATGAACTTTTAAGATAGCTTCACGTCCTTTAACATCTGGACGACCAACTAAAACCTTACGGTCAAAACGGCCAGGACGAAGAAGTGCCGGGTCAAGAACATCTGAACGGTTAGTAGCTGCCATAACAATGACACCTTCATCACCTTCGAAACCATCCATCTCAACCAATAGTTGGTTCAAAGTCTGTTCTCTTTCATCATGACCACCGCTAACACCATTGCCACGTTTACGTCCAACGGCATCAATTTCATCAATGAAAATGATACTTGGGGCATTCTTCTTAGCTGTTTCAAATAAGTCACGTACACGAGATGCACCAACACCGACGAACATTTCAACAAAGTCTGAACCAGAAATTGAATAAAATGGTACACCAGCTTCACCAGCAACCGCACGGGCAAGTAAAGTTTTACCAGTACCAGGAGGGCCCTCAAGAAGAACACCAGCCGGAATTCTAGCACCTAATTTAGTATATTTTGCTGGATTCTTTAAGAATTCAACAATTTCAACTAACTCTTGCTTTTCTTCTTCTTCACCAGCTACATCTGAGAATCTAACCTTATTTTTACTTGGATCTTGTGGCTTAACATGAGATTTTCCAAAGTTCATCATGCCGCCACCACGACCCTGTCCACCTTGGTTCATCATCATCCAAAGCATGACAATAAAAATCAAAGTTGGAACAAGCATGACAATAGTAGAAATCCAAGTTCCAGATTGAGATTCACCTTGTCCAGAAATTGATGCTCCGCTCTTTTGAGCAAGATCTGAAACTGTCTTAACCATTGAGTCATTTTGAAGCATCGTAGTACTGAAACGAGTTACTTCACTACTACTTTGTGAACTTGGAATAAGTCCAAATCCAGTACTATTTTGATTCTTTGACTTTTGAGCTTTCTTATAAGATCCAGTAACCGTATATACACCATTCGATGGTTGTACATTGATACTCTTGACTTTACCCGCTTTTAAATCTTTTACTAATTGAGAATAACGGATATTTTCTGTGGAACCATTACTACCTGAGCCACCCACAGCCCAATTGATTCCAGCCAAGAGGATCACGAATACTATGATATAGAAAAGACCGTTAGAAAGCAGTCTATTTCTTTTATTTTTCATCTATAAACCTCCGCGACACTTCTTGGAATTACTCCAACGATTTTACCACAAATTACGCTTTTACCATAGAACTTTGCACAAACTTAAAGATAAATATATACATTATATCGAATAAAATCTGGATTATATTCTTGATTTTGATAGACATTTTCAACATAAACTGGATTTTTTCCTTGCCAAATAGTTAGACAATACGGCCTTAATATCAAAGGAATTCCATTCTCCGCAAATTTTTTCTTAGCTTTTGTTTGCCTGCCATCAGCTAGTCTTAATTTGCTTCCCTGAGGTAAACTTCCCACCTCTAAGAAATCACTTTTTGCTCCATAGAAATATCCAACTAAGTTGCCCAGTTTTTTATCATTTGAAATCATGTATTCTTTTCCGTTTAAAGAAAACTTTTCATCGAGCTTAATTTTCTTTTTATTAACGTCAATTGGCGTTAACTCGTTTCTATTTATCAAGTAATAATAATCTTGATAAAAAATTAATTGAAAATTTTCTTTGTTAAAAGTTGCATTTTTGCTCCACCTAATTTCATCAAAGTGAACTCGTTGATGCCACTTTTTATAAATTAGATAATCAAAAAAAGCTGCTAACTGATTTTTATTTAAGTCTATTAGATCTGATTTCCTACCTTGTAAAGCTTTACCAAAGCTAACAGGTAAAATCAAACTTTCAAAAAAGCTACTTTGACAGTCTGAAAGTAGCGCTGCACTTTCGCTAAAACGATAGGCATTTTCAACTAAATGATTCGTTTCTTTTTTCAATAAAGGAACAACATGATGCCTTAAACGATTTCTTAAAGTATCATCTTCAAAATTAGTCTCGTCTTCAATATAGTCTAAGTCATTCTGCTTATCATATTCTAACAACTGATCTTTTGAATACTTAATTAACGGCCGTAATAGCTTCATAGAGTTAAAATTTCCTACGACCTGAAGACTATTCATTTCAGCTACATCCCCTGAACGAATAAATTTGAGTAAAATATTTTCAATTAAATCATCGCCATGATGTGCTGTTAACAAGTAATCAACCTGATATTTTTTCCCGGTATTGGCTAAAAATGCATAGCGAAACTCACGCGCCCTTGCTTCAATACCAGTTTGAGGATGAAGCGCAAGGGGCCAACTTTTTTCTATTAGTTTTACTTTAAAAGCAGTGGTTAATCTTTGTAGTAACTCACTTTCTAAATAACTATCTTTTCTTAGACAATGATCCAAATGAGCAACAATTAACTGTTCTGAAGGATCAGGTAAGAAGTTAACTAACATATGGAATAATGCCACTGAATCAGGTCCACCACTTGCAGCTAACAAGAACTTTTTATTTTTAATTTCAATATTATTTTTAGTAAAAAAATTTGTAAATTCTGTCATTGTTAAATAAAAAAGTGACCTTTACTGGTCACTTAACTCAATTGAATTCTTTAAATCTGCTATTTTCTTTGTAGAACTTTCTACTAGCTTTGCTAAAGGAGTAAAGTCTTTACTATCTTTAAATTCATTAGTCGGATCAATCAAATCAGGATTATTTACTTGACTCAGAGAGAGCGAAAGCTTTCCCTCACGATTATTGATAATAACTACCCTGATCTCATCTCCAATACTGTACTTGTTCCTAGCACTTTCCCATTTATCACCAAAATCTTTATGAAAAATCAAGCCATGATGATGGTGCAGTAAAGTCACAAAAATCCCAAGTTTAGTAATATTGTTAACTTTAGCATTAAGTCTTAATCCAATTGGAAATTTCACTAATAATCCTCCTCTTTATCAGGAAGAGTATATATTGATTCGCCAGATTTAGAATAGTAGAACTTATAACGTATTACTTTAGCCACATAATCAGGATCTTTCAGATCTGCCACTTGCGCCTTTAATTTTTTATTAGTTTTATTAACTTGGTTTAACTCTGTCTTATTCGTTTGAATTTGACTATTAATTCTACCCGTTTGTACATGGACCATAATTAACTGTAGTCCAAAAATTAAAATTGCAATTGCAAAACAAGCAACAATTCGGTTTCGCCGAACGCGATGAACTTCTTTTTCTTTCCTAGCTGCTTTGCGCCGTAAGCGCGCCAAGCGTTCTTCATCGCTTAAGGCATTATAAAGTCGTGGCCCTCTCTGCATACGCGTGTCCCTGCCTTTTCGTTTATATTCTAAATCTTAATTATAACACCACTTGTTATTAATATAACACCTTACTCTTCCCTTGTCATTAATCAATTAGCTCATACAAATCGCTTGCTTCAGCCTTCTTAGTCGTTTCTCTCAAGTCAAGTACACGAGCTTTCAATTGTTTCGTACCGAATCCGATTTCAATAACATCACCGACTTTTACGTCATACCTGGATTTAACTACTCGATCATTAACTTTTACTCTTCCTTGATCTGCCATTTCTTTAGCAACTGTACGTCTCTTAACTAATCTAGATACTTTTAAAAACTTATCGATTCTCATTTTATTTTCCTCTCTATCTTTGAACAATATCGCTCGCCGCTGCCAAAAATACATGTAATTCATTAAATAATTGTCTAGTGCTCATCTTTTTTTCAAGTTCAAGCATGACATTCATTCTCTTTTGTGGATCCATATTAATCCTAGCTCTTAACGACACATGTTCTAATGCCTTAAAAATATTTGGCCCTTCTAATTCTTCACTAGCACGATTATTGAAAATAACCTGTAATTTATCATCTGACTTCTGATTAATTGCTACAACTTGAGCCAAATCGGCATCTGCTTTAACCTTTGATACATTTAACAAATTTTCCACCGCTAATGGATAATCTCCAAAACGATCAATTAATTCATCGGCAATACTTTCTGCTTCTTTTTGATCATTAATTCCTTTAATTTTTTTATAAAATTCAATCTTCTGTTCCTGATCAGCAATATAATCATCGGGAATATATGCTTCCAAATTAAATTGCACTTCTGCATTAGATTTAACAGCAACTTTCTTGCCTTTACGTTTCTTAATTGCATCATCTAGCATTTGAGCATACAGATCATAACCAACGCTATCAATAAAGCCGTGTTGCTGTTTTCCTAGCATGTTGCCGGCTCCTCTAATTGACAAGTCCCGCATTGCAATCTTAAAGCCAGATCCCAATTCAGTAAAATCGCGAATAGCACTTAGTCTTTTTTCACCAATTTCCGTTAAAACCTTATTAGGCTGATACAAGAAATAGGCATAAGCTAAACGAGCACTTCGTCCAATTCGACCACGTAATTGATAAAGCTGACTTAATCCATAGTGATCTGCATTTTCAACAATCATTGTGTTGACATTAGGCATATCAACTCCAGTTTCGATAATTGTTGTTGTTACTAAGATATCAAACTCATTTCTTGAAAAACGATACATAATATCTTCCATTTGGTTTTCGCTCATGCGACCATGAATATATTCAATTTTAGCTTCTGGTATCAGTTCCTCTAATCGGCTAACTACTTTATCAATGTCATCAATCCGATTATGCAAGAAGAATACCTGCCCATTTCGCTTCATTTCTCTAAGAACCGCTTCGCGTACAACACTAGGCATCTCTTCCATGACATAGGTTTGAATTGGATATCGATTAGTTGGCGGCGTTTCCATTACAGAAAGGTCTCTCACGCCAACCATTGACATGTGTAAAGTACGCGGAATTGGCGTAGCTGTCAAAGTCAAAACATCAATATTAGCTTTTAATTCCTTTAATCTTTCTTTGTGCTTAACGCCAAATCGCTGCTCTTCATCAACTATTAATAAACCAAGATCTTTAAACTTTACATCTTTTGATAATAAGCGATGCGTACCAACAACCATATCAATTTGACCATTTTTTACACCTTCAATTATCTCCTTTACTTCAGCAGGAGTTTGAAAGCGCGATAAAAGCGCACAATTGACTGGGAAATTTTTAAAGCGATCTTGCATTGTTTCAAAATGTTGCTGTGCCAAAATAGTAGTCGGTGCTAAAAATGCAACTTGCTTTCCATCACGAATAGCCTTAAAAGCAGCTCTTAAAGCAACTTCAGTCTTACCAAAACCTACATCTCCAACTAAGAGGCGATCCATTGGCTTAGGACTTTCCATATCCGCCTTGATTTCTCTAATTGAACGCAATTGATCAGGCGTTTCTGGATAAGGAAAAGCATCTTCGAATTCTTTTTGTAAATCATCATCTGGACTAAAGGCAAAACCTTTTTCAGATTCACGTTTGGCGTATAGTTCGATTAAATCATCTGCAATATCTTCAACCTTTGATTGAACTCGTTTTTTGGTCTTGGCCCACTCTGCACTTCCTAGTTTATTAATATGAGGAACTTTACCCTCTGATGCCACGTATTTTTGAACTAATCCTAATTGATCAGCTGGAACAAATAATTGATCATGATGCTGATAGGTAATTGTTATGTAATCGCGTTTTTTACCATCTACATCTAACGTCTTAATTCCCTCAAAACGACCAATACCATGATTAACATGAACGACATAATCACCTGGCTTTAATTCGTTATAGTTTCGCAAACGCTGAGCATTTTCGAGTGTTTTAATACGTTTACGATGGTGTGGTCTTTGATTAAATAGTTCACGTTCAGTTAAATACACTAAATTCAAACTAGGAAGTGCAAAACCGTGTGCAAAATCACCAACAGTTATTTGAGCTTTTTTTATCAAAATTTGATCAGATTTAACAATCGGAAGATCAACACCATAATCTACCAAATTTTGAGTGATTTGCTTAGCACGAGTTGCAGAATCAGCCTGTAAAATAACCGTATTTTCTTCATTCGCAAAGCGCTTCAATTCACTCTTAATTAACGGCATTTGACTAAAGAATTGCTGGACTTCTCGCGTAGTAAAATTAAGTATTTGGTCAAATTTTAAGCGACCCATTCCTTTTTGAAACAGTGAAAATATTACCTGTGCTTGTTTCACCTTTTGAACTACTTGCTCAAAATTGTGTCGTAATTTTTGGCTATTTAACATTGCACCTGCTTTTATTTCTTCGGAAATAAAAGCTTCATTTTGAGCATCTACATCAGCAACATTCTTTTTGATTGCTTGCCAATCATCAAATAAAAGTAGTCCATTTTTATCAAGATAATCAATCAAATTGAATGACTTTGGAAGCAAGTAATCAACTAAAAAAGCATAATTTTCAGGAAGGCCATCCGCTTCAAGCAAATCAATTGCTTTAACAAAATGATTTTTAACATTTTCTTCTTTGGCAATTGATTCCTTCATGTCTTGTTTTATTTTCTTAACTGCCTCATGAAGATTACGACTAGAAAACACTCTATCTAAAGCCGGGCCGATTGAAACAATATCTTTTTCTTCTAAGCTACGTTGTGTTGCTGCATCAAATTCTTTTACGGTATCAACCTCATCACCAAAAAATTCAATTCTAAAAGGATTTTCTTGGTCTAAAGGATAAACATCAAGAATATCGCCACGACGAGCAAATTCTCCTGGACGTGCGACAATATTTTCTCTACGATATCCAGCTTGTGTGAACCATGCAGTTAATTCATCTAAGTCAAATTCTGCCTCAGGTTTAAATACTTGCTTTGCTTTAGTAAAATCTCGCGGATCACTTAACTTATATTGCAATGCTTGCGGAGTAATTACTACAATTCCAGCTCTTTTTTCAGTCAAAAACTTCAAAGTTTGCAGTCTTTGACTTAGCTCATCTGGAGAAGCGATAGCAGTTTGTGTTGCAATTGTGGCATCAACTGGAAAACTAAATACCATATTATCAGGTAATAAGTTTCCTAGTTCATCTAAAAGCATCTGTGCCTTGTCTTCACTATCTTCAACCAAAATTAATGGGCGCTGCCAAGTGCTTAGCATTTGCATCAAGACAGCACTAAAAGCTCCAGAATTTACTCCAGTTAAAAGTGAACGTTTTTCTTTTGGAACTTTATTAATAAAATTATTTAAATCTTTGTCTTTATTAAGTAATTCTGTAATGTTCATTCTAATTGTACTGATTCATTAAATACTGGGCATTCTTCCCCTTAATGAAATCGTTAATGATATTTTCGCTAACATCAAAAGCTGCATCCATTAACTTTTGCTGTTCATCATTAAAAGGACTTAATACCCAAGAAACAACGCTTTCTTTTTGCGGATGACGAATTCCAATCTTTAATCGGTTGAAATTATTTGTTCCTAAACAGGCCATAATACTCTTAATTCCATTATGACCTCCTGATTTTCCATTTGCACGAATTCTGATCTTCCCGATTGGCATATCCATGTCATCGTGAATAACTAAGATATCTTCTGGAGCAATCTTAAAGAAATTGGCCACTTGCGCAATTGACTTTCCGGAATCATTCATAAAAGTTTGCGGTTCAAGAAAAATCACATCTTCGCCGTTAATCTTCTGCTTAGTCCATAATCCTTCAAATTTATCCTTATCTAAATCTAAGTTGTTTTTGCTTAAATAATGGTCTAATGCCATAAAGCCAGTATTATGCTTGGTCTGATCATATTTTTTACCCGGATTTCCTAAACCTGCAATTAATTTCATTATTTTTCATCCTCTTTGACAAATATCTAATTCTATATTCTTTCGCTCTTGAGATTATAGCACAGGCTTACTTACAAATAATAAACTACATCTTTAAAGTTATATTTTTAATTTTTAAATTTCAATATGATATAATCTTATTGTTAAATAAATCACTAATATGGAAGGAAGTATTAGCAAATGTCAGAAGAAAAAATTCATAAGATTATTCTTGTTGGTGACGGTGCTGTAGGTTCTACTTACGCATTTTCATTAGTTCAACAAGGTATCGCCCAAGAATTAGGTATCGTTGATATCGTTAAAGAAAGAACTCAAGGTGATGCTATTGACTTAGCAGACGCAACTCCTTGGATTGCACCAAAGACTATTTACTCTGCAGAATATTCAGACGCAAAAGACGCTGACTTAGTAGTTATTTCTGCTGGTGCTCCACAAAAGCCAGGTGAAACTCGTCTTGACCTTGTTAACAAGAACTTAAAGATTTTATCTTCAATTGCTGAACCAATCGTTGAATCTGGATTCAATGGTATTTTCTTAGTTGCTGCTAACCCAGTTGATATTTTAACTCACGCAACTTGGAGAATGTCAGGTTTCCCTAAGGATCGTGTTATCGGTTCAGGTACTTCACTTGATACTGGTCGTCTTCAAAAAGTTATCGGTGAAATGGAACACGTTGATCCTCGTTCAGTTAATGCATACATGCTTGGTGAACACGGTGATACCGAATTCCCAGTATGGAGCTACAACAATGTTGGTGGCGTAAAAGTTAGCGACTGGGTAAAGGCTCACCCAGAAGTTGGTGAAAACAAGCTTGAAGCAATCCACAAAGAAGTTGCTGACATGGCTTACGATATCATTAACAAGAAGGGTGCTACTTTCTACGGTATCGGTACTGCATTAGCATTTATTACTAAAGCTATCTTGAACAACGAACACAGAGTTCTTCCACTTTCAGTACCTATGGACGGTGAATACGGTTTACACGATCTTCACATTGGTACTCCAGCAGTTGTTGGTCGTCACGGTTTAGAGCAAGTTATTGAAATGCCATTAAGCGCTGACGAACAAGCTAAGATGGAAGCTTCTGCAAAACAATTGAAAGAAGTTATGGACAAAGCCTTCAAAGAAACTGGCGTAAAAGTTCGTCAATAATTAAGACTTTTTCTACGGAAGAGCATTCACTTATCGTGAATGCTTTTTTCTTCTTCAAATTAAAGTTGTTTAATCAGACTTTAATTTTTATATAAAACTATGGTATAATGGCTTGTAAATTTCAGATGTATGGAGGCTAATCATGCTAATTAAATCTCTTGTTTATAAAAAAGATTACTTAACTACAGTCAACGAAAAAGCTACTCTTGCCGAAGCATTAAAAATCTTAGAAGACTCCGGTTTCCGTTGTGTTCCTATTTTAGATGATACAGGAACTATTTTCCGCGGAAATATTTATAAGATGCATATCTACCGTCATAAGTCCCAAGGTGGCGACATGAATCTACCTGTAACTTACTTGCTTAAGAATGCTACTAAAACTATTAAGGTAAATTCACCTTTCTTCCGTGTATTCTTTAATATTAAAGACCTCCCATACATCGCTGTATTGGATGAAGAAAACCACTTCTATGGAATTTTAACTCACGCTCGTTTACTAGACATGCTTTCCGATGCTTGGAACATTAAGAATGGTTCTTATGTTTTAACTATTCTTTCTGACAATGATCGTGGTAACTTAGTTAAAATGGCAAAAATCATTTCTAAGTACAGTAATATCGCAGGCTGCCTAACTTTAGATGTTAAAACTGGCGAACTAGTTCGTCGTAATTTATTTACTTTGCCAATCGGTGTCTCTCGCGAAACTATGACTGCAATTGTAAATCGCCTAGAAAAGAAAGGCTTTGTAGTTCCCGAAATTGAAGATCTTCAATCTGGACTAACAATTCGTAGCGCAGAACAACCTGGGGAATTAAAAGATTAAATTTTAATCAATAAAAAAGCTCGCTTAGCCATTTTAATTTGGCTAAACGAGCTCTTTTTAATTTAATCTTCGTAATAAACACGCGGTAAACGATCGTTCAATAAGCAAGCAACCTCATAATGGATTGTATCAACGTAATCAGCTGCTGCTTTAATATTATTTGGATCATCAGGATTATTAGAAATAATTACTACTTTAGTTCCAATCGGCATTTCTTTTGGCATTTCAACCATGAACTGGTCCATACAAATACGGCCAACAATTGGGCAATATGCATTACCTACCTTAACTTTAAAACCTTGGAATTTTCTGATAAAACCATCTGCGTAACCAACTGGCACTGTTCCAATAATCGTATCCTTATTGGCAACAAATGTCGAACCATATCCAACCCCATCGCCTTGATGAATTGTCTTCACATGTGTTAATTCACTCTCAAATGATAAAGCTGGATCTAAGGCAATTTTTGACTTCAAATCAGGTGAATTAGGATTAGAAGAAGGATTTAAGCCATAAATACCAATTCCAAATCTAACTAAATCACTCTTAATTCCATCATGAAAAATACTTGCTGCAGTATTATCAACGTGAATCCACTTTGGCTTTACTGTAAGCAAACTCTTCATATGGTTAAATTTTTCACATTGATGTTTAAAGTAAGTTTCATTGCTGCTATCAGCAGAAGCAAAATGAGCAAACATTCCTTCAATGTAAAAATTGTCATTATTTTTCAAAAATTTGTTAGCAGCAATAAAGTCCTTATCTTCATTAAATCCGATTCGACCCATTCCTGAATCAATACCTAAATGAATTTTCAATTGTAAGTCTGAATTTTCTAAATATTTTTCTGCTTCTTTAAGCCATTCTAGGTTTGGAACAGTCAGTGAAATATCATTGGCTGCAGCAATAGGAGCATATTCAGGAGAAACAACACCTAAGACTAAGATCGTTTTAGTAATATCTGCACGCCTTAATTCTAACGCCTCATCTAAAATTGCCACGCAGAATCCAGCAGCTCCAACCTGATCTGCTACTTTAGCTACTTCTACTGCGCCATGGCCATAACCGTTAGCTTTTACAACAGCAAGCATCTTTTGGCCTGGCTCAAGATGCTGCATTTCATTTTCAATATTTCTCTTAATTGCGCCCAAATTAACCTTTATTACAGCTGGGCGATGAATACCTGGAACCATTAATTTAATTCCTCCAAAACTACACCTGTTATAATCTCATGATCATCATGCGTGATACTGGCAAAAATATTTCCAGAAAACTTAGTCGACGTCATTACTGGATGTCCTAAATCATCCCATAAGGTTTCAATATCTTGAAAGCCAACATACTTACCTAGACCTGTCCCTAATGCCTTAGAAAAAGACTCTTTTAATGAAAAACGTCCACCAAGATATTCAACTTTTCGCTTTCCTTTTAATTGTTGATATTGTGCAAATTCCTTTGGAGTTAACACTCTTTTAGCGAATTTATCGCCTTTTTCAACAATTTTTTTCATGCGTTCAACTTCAACAGAGTCAATTCCAAAGCCTCTAATCATTATTTTTACCTCACACATTGATACATTATATTACAAAAAAGAGCTGTAGCAACTACAGCTCCCAATTAAAAACTAGTCTTTTTTCTTAATTACAAAGTCATGTTTTCTACCACCACGACGGGCATTTGGCTTACGATGATATCTTTCATTACGATCGCCACCACGCTTGAAGTTACGTTTAAAATGGTGATTATTGTTACCATGCTTTGACTTAAATGGCAATGGCTTTTCAGGTGTAATTTTTACCTTTACGCTTTCAGCATCTTTAGATAAATTCTTTAACAAGGCAGCTACCAAATCCACAGCAGAATAATCATCAAGTAGTTGTGATGCTTCTGCAGTATATTTAGAAAGATCACCATCTAATAATTCTGTTACCTTCTTATTTGCTGCACTCAATTGTCCCTTAAATGCTTCTTCATCTGTTGGCGGTTTTAGCGGCATCATCTTTTTATGCGTTAATTGTTCAATAGTACGCATGTAGCCAATTTCATTTGGTGTAACAAAAGTTACTGACATTCCGTTTTGACCAGCACGTCCAGTTCTACCAATACGGTGAACGTAAGAATCTGGATCTTGTGGAATATCATAGTTATAAACGTGACTTACACCAGAAATATCTAATCCTCGGGCAGCCACGTCAGTTGCTACTAAAATATCAAGCTTACCTTTACGGAATCTCTTTAACACGCTCATGCGCTTAGCTTGAGAAAGATCACCATGAATTCCAGCAGCGTTATAGCCGCGAGCTTGTAAACCACGTGTTAATTCATCGACACGTCTTTTGGTTCTACCGAAAATAACAGCCAAGTCAGGATTTTGGACATCAATCAAACGACATAAAATATCAAATTTTTCGTTTTCTTTTGCTCTTACAAAATACTGATCAATTAAATTGGCAGTTAATTCTTTTCCCTTAATTTTTACAATTTCGGGATCATGCATAAATTTCTCACCAATTCGTAGAATTGGCTTAGGCATGGTTGCTGAGAAAAGCAAAGTTTGGTGTTTACTTGAAGCATAATTCAAGATGCTTTCAATATCTTGAATAAATCCCATATCAAGCATTTCATCTGCTTCATCTAAAACAATTGTTTTCACCTTAGAAATATCGATTGTTCCACGTTTCAAGTGATCTAATAATCGTCCTGGTGTTCCTACTAAAATTGCTGGAGTTTGCTTTAAAGCACGAATTTGACGACGAATATCTGCCCCGCCATAAACAACTTGGACACGAGCCTTTTCATCCCTACCCAAACGGAATAATTCTTCTTGGGTTTGAATAGCGAGCTCACGCGTTGGCTCAATAACAATGGCTTGAATCGAGTCGTGTTGTTTATCTAAATTCTGTAAAATTGGCAAACCGAAAGCAGCAGTTTTACCAGTACCAGTTTGTGCCTGACCAATTACATCTTTTCCCTCTAAAACTAAGGGAATAGTCTTTTCTTGAATTGGAGTAGCTTCTTCAAAACCTGAACGTTTAATAGCTTTTAAAATTTCAGGTTTCAAGTTCATTTCAGAAAATTTCAAATATCTAATTCCTTCCTACATTAGGCGGTCTAAAACCTTTTCTAAATGCATTCCATGTGATCCTTTTAGCATAACAATATCATCTGGCTTAATATCATTCTTTAAGTCATCAATCATATGATTCATTTCATCTTGTGGATAATAATGCAAGTTGGCTGCTGGATACTTATCAACAAGTGCATCATATAAATTCTTCATTTCTGGGCCATACAAATATAATTCGTTAATAATTGCTGGATCTAACGCATTAGCAAGTGAAGCATGAAGCTCAGCAGATTCATCCCCAAGCTCTAACATGTCGCCTAAGACTGCAATTCTACGTCCGCCATCTTTAACCATCACCTGACCAAATGAAGTAGTAACAGCCTTAACCGCAGTTGGATTTGAGTTGTAAACATCGTCCATAATTGCTTCGCCTACGTCTCCCTTCTTCCACTGCATTCTATTTGCAGTTGGGGTAAAGTTAGCTAAGGCTTGAGCTATTTGTTCATCATTTTCGCCAAAGTGACGTCCTACACTAATTGCCGCAAGAGCATTTGATACATTATGCTTACCAATCATTGGAATTTTGAATTGCTGCTCTGAATCATTTACTTCAAAAGTAGCATGGTGCATGTAAGACCTAAAAGTAGTTGCAAAAACAGTATCTTCTTCTCTAAATCCAAAAGTACTCTTGTCTTGCTTAATCTTAGCTGCACGTTCTTCTAACAATGGTTCATCGCCATTATAAATAAACTTACCGTCTGCTTTTAAGAAATCGGTAATTTCCATCTTAGCATCAGCAATTTTATCCCTAGTACCAAAGAATTCAATGTGAGCTTCGCCAATCATGGTAATCACGCAAACATCTGGTCTTACTAATTCACTTAAATGATGTAATTGTCCTGGACGATCCATTCCCATCTCAAGTACTAGAATCTCAGTAGATGGCTTCATCTCTAAAATGGTTACAGGAACACCAATTTCATTATTAAAGTTGGCTTGTGTCTTATGAACGTTAAATCTTTTAGCTAAAACAGCTGCAACCATGTCCTTGGTTGTAGTCTTACCGTTAGAACCAGTAATTCCAACAACGGTTGGGTTAACTTTACCTAAGTAATATTTAGCTAAAGATTGAAGTGCTGTTAATGGATCCTCAACTTCAATAACTGGCACATCAGTTGGCTTACCTTCATGACCTTTTTTCCACAAAGTTGCTTCTGCTCCATTTGCCATTGCATTCGATACAAAATCATGTCCATCCCTTACACCGGCTAATGGGATAAATAAAGAATTGGGTGTTGCTTTTCTTGAGTCAAAAACAACAGAAGTGATGACCTTATCTTCTCCCATATTAACTGAACTATTTAATGCTTTGGCGATCTCAGCAAGTTGCATTTTCATAATAAATAAATTACTCCTACCTAAAATTGCATGTAACCATATTATACTGATTTACACTTATCAGAAAAAGGTCACCTGCATATCAATAAGAATTATACCACGTTAATCATGAAAAAAGAGCAGTCCAAAGTGGGCTGCTCTTTTGGTAAAAAATACCAAGAATTATTAGTTCTTTGAAGAAATACCGTACTTCTTGTTGAATTTTTCGATACGACCATCTGCTTGTGCAAACTTTTGCTTGCCAGTGTAGAATGGGTGAGAATCTGAAGAAATTTCAACACGAACTAATGGGTAAGTCTTACCTTCAAATTCAATTGTTTCTTCTGGCTTTAAAGTAGAACCAGCTACGAACTTAGCACCAGTTGCTGAGTCCATGAAAACAACTTCTTGGTAATCTGGATGAATCCCTTTTCTCATTGTTTAATACTCCTTTGCCATGACCAATATTTCAGATCATAGATTATTTCACGACTAGTTAAGAATAGCACCTTTCTAACCATAATTCAAGCTATTTTATAGTTACGACTTCAAATCCTAGTCTTCTTCAAGCTTAATTTTTTCGTTTACTTTTATCGCAGTAGCATCAATTTTTTCTAGACCACTGTTGATTGCAAATTTATAGAACAATAATGATGCAATACTAATAACCAAGAAATCCCAAGGATATGAAATCCAATTTTGACCGCCAAAACCATCACTACCGCAATAAGACATAATCGAGATAAATACTAAATAACCTAAAAGCCAAGCAGCATGTTTAAACTGTGACTTAAAATTTCTTTTTTGATATTTAACCTCATAATAGAAATAAATCGGTATGCCTAACACGATTACCAAAATAACTTGAATTGTTGTTGGCCACATTGTCCAATAAATAGCTAAACTAGTTAGTACAAATGTTAATGGAGCAAACCATCGCATATATACTGGCTTATACGGGCGGTCTAAGTCAGGTGCTATTTTTCTTAAAGTAATCGTAGTTACTGGACCAGTTAAATAAGCAATTAAAGTTGCACAAGTGATTACCGTTGCTAGTAAATTCCAATTTCTAAAGACACTAACTAAGATCATCGCTAAGATTAAATCAGCAACCATCGCAAAGCGAGGTACTAAGTAGCGTCGATTGAGTCTACCTAGCCAAGCTGGTAAATGTTTAGTATGAGTCATTGCAGCTAATGCTCTAGAAGCCGTTGCTACAAAAGCTACTCCAGTACCGAATGGCGAAACAAAGGCATCCATATACAGTAAGATAACTAACCAATTAATTCCTAACAAAATTGCAATATCCGCAAATGGAGAAGCAAAGTTAATTCCATGCCATGAGTTTTTAGCAATTATCGCAGGATCTACTGCGCCAATAAAGGCTATTTGAAGCAAGATATAAATAGCTGCAGTTACCAGCATCGATATCAAAACTCCGCGAATAATATTTTTACGTGGATTCTTTAATTCTCCACCAATATTAATAATCGTCTGAAAAGCATCATAAGACATAATAATCCCAGCTCCGGAAGCTGCTTCAAAAATTGCTCGACTTCCATAAGGCATAAAAGTTTTCACATCATGACCAAAATTAGCAGGGTGAAAACTAGATGCAAATAACATGATAATTGTAATTGTAGGCAGCAAAACCTTGAAAACAGAAATCAAGTTAGTAAAGTGCGTCATAATCTTAATTGACCAAAAGTTAATTAAAATAAAAATAATCATGAACGCAAACACAACTAATAATCCAGGTGTCGTTATATTACCACCTTGCATAAAATGATAAGTCCAATTTGCCCATTTCCAAGGCCATGAACTCATATATTGAACTGCAGCAACTGCTTCCATTGGTACTAAAGTTACTAAAGAAATCCAATTTGCCCAAGCAGCAATAAAGCCAAGCATGGGACCATGACTATATTGAGCGTATTTGCTCATTCCACCACTCTCAGGAAACATCGCTCCGAGTTCAACATAAGTTAGGGCAATTGCAATAATAATAACTGCACCAATTATCCACGACAAGATAGCTGCTGGACCTGCAATTTTGGCTGCTGATCCCGATCCAAAAAGCCATCCCGATCCAATCAATGAATTAAGGGCTAGCATTATTGCTGAAAATAAACTTATTTTATGTCCTTTATTATTCACAGCTTCCCCCCATTTTTATTATTAAATACACACTTAAAACAATTAAAAATTATTTTAACTAAAAAAAGCAGAGCCGACAACTGGCTCTAGCTTTCATTTCAATCTTCAAAATATTTATATAGATCACTTACTTTTAAATTTTGCTTTTCTTGTTCGCTAATATCGGCTTTAACTTTCCCATCTTTTAAAACTAAAAGACGGTTCCCATACTTTAAAGCATCTTCCATGTGATGCGTAATCATTAAGGCAGTTAATTTATTTTCCTTAATCTGCTGATCAGTTACAGCCAATAAATTTTCACTTGTATGTGGGTCTAGGGCCGCCGTATGCTCGTCTAACAGCAAAATATCCGGCCTTTCAATCGTAGCCATTAAGAAACTTAGAGCCTGTCTTTGACCACCTGATAAGCCTTCTACGAAAGTATTTAAGCGATTTTCTAGTCCATTGTTCATAACTGCAGCCAATTTTTTAAAACGTGGTAAGTTTTGCTTTAACTTTCTTATTTTCAAAAATCTTCTCTTACCTCTCTTAGTTGCTAACAAAAGATTTTCCGCCACTGTCATTCTAGGAGCAGTCCCCATCTTAGGATCTTGAAAAACGCGTCCAATAAATTGCGTCCGTTTTTCCTCACTCATTTTAGTAATGTCGTGTCCATTATGGAGAAGAAAACCACTATCCGGTCTCAAACTACCCGCAATAGTGTTCAACAGTGTAGATTTACCTGCCCCATTCGTTCCAATAATAGTAATAAAATCCCCAGCTTTAATTTTTAAATCAATTCCTTTTAAAATAGGAACTATTTCACCATCAGCTGTCTTTACAGTGGTTTTTACATCTTTTAGTTCTAAAATTGGCTTAGTCATGCTTCTTCACTCCTCTCTCTATTGGTTTTTTCAAATGTGCAATTTTTTCTAATTGTGGCAGCATCATGCAAAGCGCCAAAACAATTGAAGAAATTAAGTTTAAATCATTAGCTGAAAAGCCTAGTTGTAAAACTGCTAATAAAATTAAGCGATAAATAATACTTCCTAGAGTAACTGCTACTAATCTTTGATTTAAGGTTAATTCGCCAAAAGCTACTTCACCAATAATAATTGAAGCTAAGGCAATGACAATCGTTCCAATCCCCATATTAATATCAGCATAGCCATTATTTTGTGCAATTAATGCTCCACATAAAGCAACAATTCCATTTGAAAGCATTAAACCAATAATTATCATTGAATCAGTATAGATTCCTAAAGACTTAGCCATTTTAGGATTATCTCCCGTAGCAATAAAAGCCTGGCCAAAATCCGTATTTAAAAAGAAAACCAAAATTCCTGTAATAATTACTACAACTATTACTCCTAAGACCACACTATTAAAATACTGAGGTAGAGATTTCAAAAACTCATTATTAAGCAGGGTTTTCTTACCAATTAATGAAATATTAGAACCGCCCATAATCCTTAAGTTAATCGAATAAATTGCAGTCATCGTCAAAATACCAGCAAGCAAAATCGGAATTTTTCCTTTTGTATATAATAAACCGGTCACTAATCCTGCGATCATTCCCGCAAGCAAAGCTAAAAAAGTAGCCAAATATGGTGACATCCCATGAGCAAGATTAGCAACAGCCACAGCTGCTCCTAAGGGAAAAGTTCCTTCGACTGTCATATCAGCGAAATTTAAGATTCTAAAAGTTAAATATAACCCTAAGCCTAATAATGCCCATAATAATCCTTGACCAATTGCAGATACGATCAAATTCATCTGTAAACACCCCCATTTCTTTGACACTCTTTTAGAAATCTTTGTGGCACTTGGAGATTCAATTCTTTTGCTTCTTTTAAGTTAACCACAGGTTCTCCTTTTTGAACTCTTTCTACTGGTAATGAGCTGACCCTTTTACCTTTTAAAATAGCAATCGTCATTTTTCCAGTCATCTGTCCTAGCTTGTACTGATTAACACTGTAAGTTGCTAAGCCCCCTTGCTTTACCATCGTTGCGGCTGCTGGGAAAATAGGTTTCTTAGCTGCATTGCCATTTTTAACCAAGGTTTCCATTGCTCCAGCAATTGTGTTATCCGTAGGTACTATAGCCGCATCCACCTGCCTAAACATTTGCTCTGATACTTGATTAAGATCATTGCTATTTGCTATTGAAAATACTTTTAAATTTATTTTTCTTCTTTTACATTCCTGCTCGATTTCATGAAAACCACTAACTGCGGAAGAATCACTTGAAGTATAAATTACCCCTAATGTTTTCAGATTAGGCATAAATTCTTTAATTAAATCTAATTGTTGCTTAATCGGAGCGGCATCGGATACACCAGTTACATTTGATTCTGGATGACGTTCATTTTTTACCAAACCACTTGCTTTCGGATTTGTTACTGCTCCTAAAACAATTGGTGTTTTACTAGTTGAATTTGCTAATGCTTGCGCAGCCGGCGTAGTGATCCCAACAAGGACTTTTGACTGCTCATCATTTAACTTAGTAGCCATAGTACGTAAATTGCTTTGATCATTATTTGCGTTTTGATAATCAATCTTGATATTTTTCCCATCTACATAACCTGCTGCTTTTAATTCAGCTTTAAAACCACGATATATTTCATCAAGAGCTGGGTGATGCATTAAAGTTAAAACACCGACCTGCGGTACTTTTCTCTCTGTTTCTTGTTTACGATTTTCAGTGAAAAAAGCCACTGCTAAAAAAACTATTAAAATTGCAATTAATCCATACATTCTTTTCATAATTTTTCTCCACAAAAAATAGGAATCTGACTCCATGCAGATCCCTATCATTTTTTATTGTAAAAGAAAAGGTCTGCATGTTTCTTCCATGCAGACCACAATAAATACACAGCCAGCACAGATACAATCTGAATCTTTCAGGTTGTATCTTGCTAACAACCTGATTTACTGGCCTTGCCAACGATTATTCTTAATAAACTTAGCTTGTGTATTCATAATTAAGTACTCCTCAAAAAATTTATCTATATTTTAATTGGCTTAGATTTTTCTGTCAATAGTTTTTATTTGATATAGATACGATTGAAAGTCACCGCTAATTTGCGCAGTGTCAGGATTTGAAGCATTAAATTGATATGGTTCACGTAATCCAAATTTTTTTAAAACCCTACCCGATACCATTTGGTCAGAATTAATCTGATATTTTTGCTGATCATTTAAATGTTTAAGAGGGAGATATTGATCTAAAGTTTCATTAGGTCGAGCGAGTTTGCGATAAAATCCAACAATTTGTTTGTTAGAGTTACTTACACTCCAAGCATAAGTATTTTGTGAGGGATCAAATTTTAGTAGTTGATCAAAAGTCCCATTGACTAACAATTTACGATTTTCTTTATACCATCTAAGCCAATTTTTAATTTGGTTCTTTTCTTCTGTTGATAACTTATTTAGATCTAACTCATAACCCAGAGGACCAAAGCAAGCAACATTTTGTCTAAATTTTAAACTTGTTATTCTTTTTACTTGATCGTTAGGAACAGCAGAAACATGATTACTAAACGTAGATAGAGGATATGCTAACAAGGTTCCTGACATAATATCTAGTCTTTCAGCAGCATCACTATCATCACTTGGCCAAATTTGTGGACTATAAAATAGAATACCTAAGTCAAAGCGACCACCGCCACTAGCACATCCTTCTATTAACAGATCTGGAAAACGTGTTAATAATTTTGCGTATAACTTGTAAACGCCTTGAATATATCTGTGGAAAAATTCACCTTGGGGATGATTAAGAGAATGTAAATACGGTGAATATGCCTCAGTAATATTCCGATTCATATCCCATTTAATATAGTCTACTTGAGCGTTTTCAATTACTTTTTCCATTTGTCTATAAATATTATCGACTACTTCTGGATTAGAAAAATCTAGGACATATTGGCTCCGTCCAACAGAAAAACGATTATAGGGGTGTCTAACGATCCAGTCGGGATGCATATTATAGAGTTCGGTGTCTGGTGAAACCATTTCTGGTTCAAACCATAAGCCAAATTTCATCCCCAACTTATGCACCTGTGCACTAAAATGATCTAAACCTTGTGGAAACTTTTTTCTATCAACTGTCCAGTTGCCCAACGAACTATTGTCGCTATCTCTTTTGCCAAACCATCCATCATCAAGAACAAAGCATTCAATACCTAGTTGTTTAGCCTGAGTAGCCAATTTCAACAGCTTTTCTTCATTAAAGTCAAAATAAGTTGCTTCCCAATTATTTATTACAATCGGTCTATCTCGTTTTTGCCATTTTTGATCAATGATGTGCTTTGTAACAAAATCATGCGTTTGAGCCATTAATCCATTAAATCCATCATTTGTATAAAATAAGACTGCTTCTGGTGTAGAAAAATCCTGATTTGGTGCCAATTTCCACTTAAAAGTAGCTGGGTTAATTCCCGTCATAAGGCGGCTTTGCCCCCACTCATCAACTTCCACTTGACTGATAAAATTGCCAGAATAAATTAAATTACTTGCATATATATTTCCAGTGTCATTTGTCACATTTTTATCCACAAGAGCAATAAATGGATTCTCTTGATGACTAGATGCGCCTCGTAGTGATTCAATTTTGGTAATTCCTTGCGTTAACGGACGGGTTATAATATGACGCTCTTTTGTCCAAGCACCTGATAATTGAAGGAAATTATAATTTGCAGTTGGTAAATCTAGTACACTGCTTTGTAAGTTCTTAATTTCAACTTCAAACTGGCTATAATTAACTATTTTAGCTTTGCGGACAATTGCAGTTGATTCTTCGAAAATGCTGTATGATAGCTCTAATTCTAACTGCCGTTCAGTATCTTTCAAATAAATAGTTAAATTTTCACTATCATTTCCGTATGATGCTGCGACAGTTATCTTTCTGCTCTTACCAGTTGTAATTTTAAAATGATCATACTTAAAATCAGGATATAAGTAAGTATCATTGGCTTCAAGGCTGATGGCACCTTCACGAAAGTCACTTGTGCCATAGGTTGGATATTCTTGCATGTGATCAGCAAGAGTAAAATTTTTTATCTTTTTAGAATATTTTACTGTTCCAGAAGCCTTATTTTTATGAAGTGTCAGATAAGCTAAATCATCTGCTGATAACTCTCCTAAATCTTCACCATAATACAAGTGCCCTAGCTGTTGATTAGGCAATAATCCAAATAAGTATGCAACTGCACCATTATGTAAATAAAAATATTTATTATCAATTACATCAATCATTGGTCTCTACCTTATCAAGAGCTAAATTATCTAAATATTGCAATTTTTTCTTCATTCCACGATTGTAAAAATATTTATATAAAATTGCAGTCAAAAAGAAGAAACTATAACTTCGAACATTATTTAATTGTGTTTTTTCAGAATAGATTAATTCTTCCTTGCCAGATTTATCAGTCTTAAATTCAAATGTTTGCGTAATATTATGATTATCAGGCTGCTGTGTAATCAGCTGGAAGATCTTTTCTGGAATAATTTTACTAATTTCCATTGTCGTTACAGAATCTAATTTCTGTAATTTTGTTTGTAAATTAATAGTTATTTTTTCTCCTTCATGAAGCTGCTTTATCTTTTTATCATGTGCTTTAAAGTATTGAAGTTGTGTTTCTATTAAAGTCTGATACATCTTATCTTTTGGAGCTTTATATCGATAGGCATAAGTTAAAGTATCAAGTTTCATAATTCTTCACTTTTTCTATTTACTAGTTGCTGCTTTATTTTCTTCAACAAGATATGACTTGTCCAATGCTTTCATAAACGGAATGAAGATCAAAGTCATAACTATTACATCAACAATCTGTAAAATTGCACCTGCAATTGAACCTGTTCCAAGCCATCCTGAAATAAAGATTGGCGTTGACCATACAACTGTTGCACCAATTGGACGTGGTACTAATCCCATTGCAATAGCACAATATGAAATAGCAGTAGATGCCATTGGAGCCAAAATCCATGGAATAAAGATTACTGGGTTTAAAACAACTGGCAAACCATAAGTCATAGGTTCAGAAACATTAAAAATTGATGGTACCAAAACTGTTTTCATCGTTGTCTTCATTCTTGCTGATCTACCTAACCAAAAGGCAAAGACTAAGGCAACACCTAACTGCAAACCTTGACATACAAACACACCCATAAAAGTAGTGTTAATAATATGTGGTAAGTGGGAAGAAGCAACTCCACTACGATAAGCATTGTAGTTTTGCAAAGCCAAAGAATCCATGATTGGCTGAATAATAGAATTTACTAATAGAGTACCATGAATTCCAAACCACCAGAATAATTGTGTGAAGAATACAGCAATTAAGACTGCTGGTAGCGTATCTCCTAATCCCATAAGTGGTTGCTGTAAAACTTTATAAATAAAGTCAATTGCATCTTTATATGGGGTAAAGGTAAAGACATAACGAATAATATTAGCTAATAATAATGGAACTGCGCCTGGAATAATTGCTACGAAAGATTGTCCAATCATCGGTGGAACTGAATCAGGTAACTTAATGGTGATGTTTGCCATACTAATGTGACAATAAATTTCACTTGAAACTAAGGCAGTAATGATTGCAACAAACATCCCTTGTGCACCTAACTGAGTAATTGGGAAGAAAGCCCCTTGAGTTTTATCAGTACCTACCAAAGTCATCATCAAGAAACAGGATAATGAAATTGCACCTGCAAAAACCTTTGATTGTTTATAGTGTCCAGCCAATTGATAAGCGACACCAAAAGCAATAAACATTGCAGAAATATTCATAGTGGCATTTCCAACAGGAGCAAAAAAGTCATTAAAAAACTTTAAAACACCTGGTGATAAGAATTTCGCAAAACCAAAAGTTTGAGGCAGATTTTGCAAAATTACCATAATTGCCCCAAACATTGTTGCTGGGAAGGCAATCATCATCCCATCACGTAAACTTGTTAAATATTTATTTTTTCCGAGCATACTTGCTAGTGGAACTAGCTTTTTCTGCATCCAATCTAGGAATGTTTTCATTTTTATTCCTCCATCATCTGTAACCGTTTACAGTTATTACTATATATGTTTAGTAAATGTTTACACAAGAGGAAAATAAAATTATTTTTTTCTTCGCTATAGATTCTCTAATTTTTAATTGACTGTGTACTGTAACTGTAATGCTTGCATTAACTTCCTCACTTATCATACTTTTTGCCAGTCTAACACCAAGCTTTCCCATTTCATTGGCATTAATATAGACACTAGACAAAGTTGGTGTTAAATATTGCGTCATTTCAACATCGTCAAAACTAACTATTGAAATATCTTGGGGAATATTTATTTTATGATTGCTAAAAGCTTTATATACTCCCAAAGCCATCGGATCGCTACCAACGACTACCGCAGAAGGTCTTGGATCTAATTCGAGAAGTTTATTGGCGGATTGAAGTCCCTCATGAGTTGACCAATTAGTAATCAAGGCTTGTTCATACTTGCCTAGACCTTTTAATTTCATCCAATTATGATATGCATTGGCCCTAGCATCTCCAGCTTGATAAATCGTTTTTCCATTTCCATCTACAATACTCGATCGACCACCAATATAAGCAATATTTCTATGTCCTAAAGAATATAAGTAATTTAATATTTCATATGTTTTATCAACAAAATCATTACAAATATAACTAAGATTAGGATCACTCGGAGTTGCATCAATCAAAATTAGATTTTTATTGTATTTTTTTATCTTTGAAATAGCATCTGCAGTCATCTCCCCTACCATGATGACTGCTCCATATGCACTCAAACTTTCCCAGTCCCTATTCTTTTCGTGCATAGTAAAGGCTACCTCAGCATGCAAACGCCATTTAGCTGCTTCTTCTTCAATTCCCTCATGTATTTCATGAAAATAAGGATCACTTAATTCAGTTTTTGCATCATGCCGTAAAATTAAGCCAATTGTCATTTTCTTACCAGCACTCTTAGGGCCTCGTTCGCTATTCTTCTTTGAATACTGAACCCGGTTAGCAATTTCAATTACACGTGCTCTTGTATTTTTATTAATACTAAAACTAGGATCATTATTTAAAATTCTTGAAACACTAGCTGGCGAAACACCAGCCATTTTAGCTATATCTCGAATACTTGCCATTTTCATTATCCTCGCACTTTTAATAAACGTTAACTAAACATAGTATAGGCACAAAAAAAGCAATTAGCCAATTCTTCTGACTAATTGCTCCATTCTAATTAATTGGATGCTTATCTACCAAAACCTGTACTCTGTTTCTAGCTTTTCTTAAGACATCTTCATCTTCAGGATTATCTAGCACTTCGATGATAATCTTAGCAACTTCTCTTGCATCATCTTCTTTAAAGCCTCTGCTAGTTATTGCTGGCGTTCCAATTCTCAATCCACTAGTGACAAACGGACTTCTAGTATCACCGGGAATTGATTCTTTGTTAGTTGTAATATTTACTGAGTCAAGCAAGTTCTGCGCATCTTTTCCTGTTACACCGGTTTTAGTAATATCAATAATCATCAAGTGATTATCAGTTCCACCTGATACTACGCGAATATTTTCACTCTTTTTAAATTCGTCTGCCATTGCTTGGGCATTTTTAACCACTTGCTCAATATATGTAGAAAATTGTGGCTGCAAATCTTCATAAAAAGCTTGTGCCTTTGCAGCAATTACATGCTCTAACGGTCCACCCTGAGTACCTGGGAAAAGAGCAGAATCAATCTTTTTACCTAATTTCTTATTATTAGACAAAATCATCCCGCCCCGTGGTCCACGTAAAGTTTTATGAGTAGTAGTAGTAACTACATCTGCAACCAGAATTGGACTTGGGTGAGCCCCTGTAGCAACTAACCCAGCAATATGAGCCATATCAACCATTAAATAAGCACCAACTTCATCCGCAATTTCACGGAATTTTTGCCAGTCAATAATTCTACTATATGCTGATGCCCCAGCAATAATTAATTTGGGTTTATTTTCTAAGGCAATTTGTCTAATTTTTTCAAAATCTAATTCTTCAGTTTCTGGATTTAGGTCATAACTAACAGAATTAAAAATCTTTCCTGAGAAATTAACCTTTGAGCCATGAGTAAGGTGCCCACCAGCATCCATTCCCATCCCCAAAATTGTATCTCCTGGCTTTAATAAAGCATTATAAACTGTCATATTAGCTTGTGAACCAGAGTGTGGTTGAACATTTGCATATTCCGCATTAAATAATTTTTTAGCATAGTCAATCGCCAATTGTTCTACTTGATCAATATATTGACAACCACCGTAATATCTTTTACCCGGATATCCTTCTGCATATTTATTCGTTAACACAGATCCTTGTGCTTCTCTGACAGCATCGGAAACAATATTTTCTGATGCAATTAACTCTATTGTATCTTCTTGCCTTTTTTCTTCACTCTTAATTGCATCCCAAAGTGCTGGTGCTTTCTCTCCATAATTCATCGATTAATTCCTCCCATGCTTTCAGAAACTTTATGCTTTACCAAATTATACCTTATATTTGTTGTAAATTTAGCTTCAAGGTTTGCTTTATATTAGAAAGATCTTTTAAAATATAAATAAATACGTTAATAGAGAAGGAGCTTTTTTAATGAAACAAACCGAATGTACTACTATCTTAGTCGGAAAAGATGCAACTATTGATGGTTCAACAATGATCGCTCGTAGTGAAGATGGTGGTCGTACCATTATTCCTGAGAGATTCGACGTAGTAATGCCAAAAGATCAACCCAAGCACTACGAAAGCGTAATTAGCCATCAAAAGATTGATGACAAAGATCTTCTTCCTAATCCGCTCCGCTACACTAGTGCACCTGATGCATCTGGTGAAAATGGAATCTGGGCAGCTGCGGGTATCAACTCAGATAATATTGCTATGACTGCAACTGAAACAATTACTACTAACTCACGTATTCAAGGTATTGATCCATTACTTGAAGAAGGCGGCTTAGGTGAAGAAGATTTTGTTACCTTGACCCTTCCTTACATTCACTCTGCATATGAAGGTGTTGAACGTGTAGGTTATCTACTTGAAAAGTATGGTACTTACGAAATGAACGGTATGGCCTTTTCTGATAAGAATGAAATTTGGTATCTTGAAACTATTGGCGGACACCACTGGGCTGCTAGACGTATTCCAGATAACGCTTATGTTATTGCACCTAACCGTTTAAACATTGATGAATTTTATTTTGATGACGATGATTTTGCTTCATCAAAAGATCTTAAAGATTTAATTGAAGAATATCACTTAAATCCAGATCTCGAAGGCTACAATTTACGTCATATTTTTGGTTCATCAACAATCAAAGATGCTCACTACAATAATCCTCGTGCTTGGTATATCCACAATTACTTTGACCCTGATTTTGGCGGCGAGCCAAGTGATCAAGATCAACCCTTCATCTGTCACGCTAACCGTAAGATTAGCATTGAAGATATTAAATGGGCAGAAAGTTCTCACTACCAAGACACACCTTTTGACGCATATGGTGATCAAGGAAGTTCTGAACAAAAGAAGACATTCCGTCCAATTGGTATTAACAGAAACTTCGAAACTCATATCTTACAAATTAGAAATGATGTTCCAGAAAAAATTGCTGGTGTTCAATGGTTAGCATTTGGTCCAAATACTTTTAACAGCATGGTTCCTTTCTACACTAATATCACTACTACTCCAGCAAGCTTTCAAACTGGCCCTAAGTTTGATCTAAATAAGATCTTCTGGTTAAACAAGTTAACTGCTCAGCTAGGTGATACTAACTTCCGCGTTTATGGCGAATTAGAAGCTGACTTTGAACAAAAGAGTCTTGCTCAATGCCATAAAATTCAACATGAAACTGACAAAGAAGCCGAAAAATATTCTGGCGACGAACTTCAAGACAAGCTTAATGAAGCAAACCAAAAGATGGCTGACACGGTCTACAATAATACTGTTGAATTATTAGGAAACATGGTTAACGAAGGTCATGGTTTAATGACTTTGAAGTATGATTTACTTGATTAATTTGTAAAAATTCATTGATGTAAAAAGAACGTTGAGCATAAAACTCAACGTTCTTTTTATGGTCTAGAACATTATCTTATCCCAGATTTTATTATCAGAAAATATAAATTAAATATTTTTATAGAAATTAAAAATTGAAAAATTAATAAAAAATTATTAGTATTCTTTGCGTATATAATAATGTGAAAACCAAATCTAAAAAGATAAAGAGGAAACATAATATGCAAGGTACTTACGAATGTGTTAAAGTTATCGGAACATTTCATCGCTACGGTGTTCAACAAAGTGTTGACAGCAACGGAACATTCTATTATCGTCCTGTAGTATACATGAAAGATTGTAAAGATCTGAATAATATAGATTTAAAAATGCCAGAATACTTATTATTCAATTTAACTAAAGGATTTAAAAGCCTCGGAATATTAAATCCTGGAATGAAACTGAAAATAAACTGTCGTCGTTATTTAAAAGAAGAACGTAATGCTGGCTATGGTTATCCTACTAATATTGTCATTGCTAATGATCGACCAGATTTTCCCGATGATCCTAACGTTTTGGCAGGAATGATCATGGTTAAAAATCAAGGTAACCCTGAAGCTGAAAAAGATCCTATTAATACAGATCTAATTCAAATATATAAGAACTGGCTAGCAAATAAGGAGTAGGATAGAAAAATAATGTACTTCTTAATTATTTTCTAGCCTTAGGCGGTCTAAGAGACCCACGCTTAATTGTAATTGGTAACTTTTTTAAGTTTTCATAAACAACTTCAAGTTCTGCCATTACTTCATTTTCATTAAGCCCCTTTTCTTCAATAACTTCAGTAGCAGCCTTGGCGTAGTTGCGCTTAAAACTTAAATTTATTTCATTCCAATTAACTGCTTTAAAATTATCAGCTAGTTTTTGATTAAACGGTAATTTCCCCTGCAGCATTAAAACCGCAATCACGGGATAGCCAGCATATCCTTGCCAGTAAGTCGCGTTATCATTTGAATGATATACATTGTTCTCCCAACTTACTGTGTAAGTTTTAGCTCCATTAGATGATGTTACTTTTGCCTCATTCTCTGTTAAATTCACATGATTATCCACAATTGCAGTATAAGCTTCTAAAATTTTTTGAATTGGTGGTAATTTTTTCATTAACTTATCCTCCTGCTTTTTGTTTGAATTTACTTCATTTAATGAATATAAGATAATTAACCTAACTATTATCTTAGGAGTTTTTTATGAAAAATATTAGTAAAAAGTTCGGCTTAATTTCTCTACTATTTTCTTTAGCAATGATCCTTTCCGCTTGTAGTATTATCATTTCGAATCATGATGATACTAAGCCAGAAATCAAAACTACAATCAGTAATCAAGGATTCAATAAGCTAGAAGTTTCTGTTGCTCTCGCTGATATTTCTGTCAAATATGGCGATAAATATCAGGTTGAATATGAAGGGCCTAAGAATTTGAAGCCAACTGTTAGCAGAAAAAACGGTATTTTAACTATTAAACAATCAGCTACTGGTATCCATCATGTTAACGGCGACCCAGCTATTACAATCACAGTTCCCAAACAACTATTAAAGAATCTGACCTTATCAACTAACGACGGAGACATCGAAGTTAAAAATATTGCTACAACAAGTCCAATTTCACTTGAGACAAATGATGGTGATATTAACATTAACAACCTAAAAGCTCCAAGTGGAAAAATTGATACAAACGATGGTGATATCACCATTAACAAATTAAGTAGCCAAAATAACTTTAAGGTAAATACAGACGACGGAGATATTAAGATAACTCAGTCTAGTTTTACTGGCTATAAACTGAATGTAAGTGATGGAGATATTAACGTTAAGGGCCGCTCTTCTAATGACTTCTTTGTTGAAAATCAAAATAGCTCTAATGTATTAACAGCTTCTAGCCAAGACGGAGATATTAAAATTAAATAGTGAGTAAAAAAGACAGGTTTTATAAAGCCTGTCTTTTTCTGTCTTTTTCTATCTTTCTCTACCTAAATATAATTTATTGTTCCTGGGAAACTCTATTTTCTGCAATCTTTTTACTCTTTTCAAAACTTCTGCTTCAGTCAAATCATCCCAAACGATTTTACGATAGCCATCTTCAACAATTCTAAAATTATCCCCATTCTTTTCCACAAGAACGCTGCGATCCTTTTTATAAGTTAAAAATTTAAGTTTGTTACCATTACTCATCTTTCGCAATTCAATTCGTAAAAGTTTCAATAAATTTTTATTATCAATCATTTTTTATTCCTAACAAAAAGAGACAGGTTAACATCCTGTCTCTTAATTATATATAAATTCTCTCTAAAACATATGTGCCAAAATTGGTAATAGCCAAATCCAGAAAATACAGCTGACTGCAAAGAAGACAGTTGAAACTGCAACTGAACTTGCACCTTCCTTGACATAAATATTGTAGCGGCTGGAAATAATAATTCCAGAAAATGCTGGTGGCAATCCGGTTGCCAAACAAAGCATTGAAATCTTGGTAGGATCTGATCCCATACCGCAAAGATATGCTGCTGCAACAATCACTGCCGGTGTTAAGAATAGTCTAAAGAAAGTATTCCAAATAACTTCTTTGTCAATTGAAAATTTAACTGTAGATAAGGCAAGACCAGCTGCTAAAACAGCAACACCCGCGTTAGCCTTAGCAATTAAATCAAAAGTTGGGGCCCAAGAAGTAGGAATTCTAATTCCAATTAAAACTAAAATAACCGCAATTAATGGAGCTGCCGCAACTGGTTGCTTAATAGCATTAATTACAGACTTCAAAGTTGGGTTCATCGGCTTATGAGGCTCATCAGCATGATCAGCAATTTCTGCTCGAGCTAAATCAATTTCACGCTCAATCCCCTTTTCTTTCAAAGCCTTAGCTTCCGCATCAGTAACTGGAACACCATCGGGAATAGTTACCACGACCTTCTTCTTAGTCTTATTTAAGCCCTTTCCCTTTATGTCTTCTACTTCAACTTTAGTTCCCTTATTATTTGGATTTGCTTTAGCTTTCTTCTTAGTTAAGGTTTGACCTTTGTTAATTAAAGCTAATCCCAATGGAATGGTAATAGCATTAACCACAATCGATACAATTCCAATAACTAAGTTAGTTGTTGCATTATTTCCATAAATAGGATCTAATACAGCAAAACCAAGGAAACCAATTGTTGGGGAACCTGCAATCAAAGCACAAACAGCTGCTTGTTGCGTAGTTCTGTGGAACAACAATTTATCTAAGTAGTAGCTCAACATAAATAGACCTACTACACCAACAATAGAAATTAACGTTAATACGATATCTTGCGCAAACATTTTTCTGGTAGCTTTAACAATTGAAATGAATAAAGCTGCTGGTAATGCGATATCAAGAACTAATTTATTTAATCCTTGTCTCTGATCATTATCGAAAAAGTAAAACTTTCCGCAGAGATAACCTAGTAACATAATCACCAAAATTGGGATTATGTCATTGATTAAGATACTAATCATCTCTATACCTCGCTCATAATCTGACCAGTTTATTCCCGATGAAAACTTTCTTCATCACAAACTAAATATAGACTTTATCAAAATATAAGCAAGTGGAACGATTTCATAATTCTGACAAAATCGTTATTTTAAATTCACTATATATCAGAAGCAATATATAAGAAACAGTTAATAGAAGATAACTATTATATATTCATACTTAGAAAGCGCTTTTTATACTGAGATAAAAGTTTTTTTATAGTTTTTTTCTTGCTAACAAATTCAAAAAAAGTTATAAATTAGTTGTACGCAATCCCATTTTGGAATAGCGCTTTTATATAAAATAGTAATTATCATTACCATGGAGGTTACGTTACGGTAGATGACTCTTTAAATAGAACTGGTGCCAGTTTATTAATTGACGCTTTACAAAAAAATGGTATTAACAACTTATACGGAGTTGTAGGTATTCCGATTACTGATTTAGCTAGATTAGCTGAATTAAGAGGAATGAAGTATTATGGCTTTCGTCGTGAAGACTCAGCCGTAGACGCTGCCGCAGCTGCCGGATTTTTAACTAAAAAACCTGGTGTAGCAATGACTGTTTCCGCACCAGGTTTTTTGAATGGATTAACTGCTTTAGCACAAGCTACTAAAAACTGTTTTCCATTAATTATGATTTCTGGTTCTTCAGAACGTCATACTATCGACTTAGCTCAAGGTGACTACGAAGGTTTAGATCAATATAATGTTGCTAAGCCTTTCTGTAAGAAAGCTTACCGTGTTGATCGAGCACAAGATGTTGGTCTAGCAGTTGCACGTGCTATTCGTACTGCTGTATCTGGTAGACCAGGTGGTGTTTACCTTGATTTACCAGCTGACACTATTGCCCAACTTAATGATGACCTGGGTGAAAAGAACATGGTTGTTTACAAGTTAGTTGATCCAGCTCCACTTCAAGAACCAAGTGACGATGCAATTAACCGTGCAGTTAACATCATTAAACAAGCTAAAAAGCCTTTGATCATTCTTGGTAAAGGTGCTGCTTATGACAGAACTGAAAAGCAAGTTCAAGAATTGATTAACAAGACCGATATTCCATTCTTACCGATGTCAATGGCTAAAGGTCTTGTTCCAGATGACGACAAACACTCTGCTGCTGCTGCTCGTTCATTATCATTAAAGAATGCAGACGTAGTAATTCTAATTGGCGCAAGATTAAACTGGATGCTTTCATATGGTGATGCACCACAATTTAACTCAGATGCTAAGTTTATCCAATTAGATATTGATGCAACCCAATTTGATTCTGCACAAAAGATTTCTGCACCACTTCAAGGTGACTTAACCTCTATTTTAAATAAATTAGTTCCAGCTCTTACTGCAACTGGCTACAAGGTACCTTCTGACTGGCTTGATGCAATTGCTCAAGATACTGCTAAGAATGACGCTAAGTTCGCTAAAAGAATTAAAGCTGGGGAAACTAACCCAGAATTTGGATATTATGGCGCTATCGAACCTATTAATGATTACTTCCAAGAACATCCAGACACCTACCTTGTAAGTGAAGGTGCTAATACCCTTGATATTGGTCGTGACATGATTGGTATGAAACTTCCTCGCCACAGACTTGATACTGGTACTTGGGGCGTCATGGGTGTTGGCATGGGGTATGCCATCGCTACTGCTGTCGAAACTGGTAAGCATGTTGTTGCCTTAGATGGGGACAGTGCATTTGGTTTTGACGGTATGGATGTTGAAACAATGTGCCGTTACAATTTACCAATTACTGTTGTCGTTATTAACAATGGTGGTATTTATAATGGTGTTGATAATGTTGTTCCAGATCAATTGGGTCCAACTACACTTGATCCAACTGGTCGCTATGACCTAATTGCTAAAGCCTTCGGCGGTGATAATTACTACGTAACTAACTATCAACAAATGAAAGATACTTTTGCTACAGCGGTTGACTCAGGCCGTCCAAGTATTATCAACGTTCAAATTGATCCTTCAATGGGCAAAGAATCAGGCCACATTGGTAATTTAAACCCAGAATTAAACTTAAAGCCTCTTGAAGAAGCTGAACAAAAGAAAATTGATGAGGAGTAATTAAAATGAGTGAAAACGAAAAAAACGAACAAAATGAATATGCTCCATTAAAAGGTATTAAAATTGTTGACTGGACTCAAGTCCAATCAGGTCCATCATGTACTCAACTTTTAGCTTGGCTCGGTGCTGATGTTATTAAAATTGAACGTACTAATACCGGTGACCCAACTAGAAATGAATTGCTTGATATTAAAGATTCATGGAGTCTTTACTACTTACAATTAAATGCCAACAAGAGATCTTTAACTTTGGATATTAAGACTCCTGAAGGTAAAAAGATTATGTACGATTTAGCCAAAAAAGCTGATGTCTTTGTTGAAAATATTGCACCAGGTTCAGCTGATCGTAACGGCTTTGGTTGGGAAAAGCTTCACTCCATCAATCCTAGATTAATTTATGCTTCATTAAAGGGATTTAACGAAGGATCACGTTTTGAAAATGTTAAAGCCTTTGAACCAGTTGCTCAAGCTGCTGGTGGTTCTGCATCTGCAACAGGTTGGAACAAAGGTGCAAACAATGTTCCTACTCAATCTGCAGCTGCTCTAGGTGATTCAAATACTGGTATGCACTTAGCTATCGGTATTTTAGCTGCTTTATTACAACGTGAGCACACAGGTGAAGGTACTTTTGTTTATCAATCAATGCAAGATGCTGTTCTTAACCTTTGCCGTATTAAGTTACGTGACCAACTTATGCTTGATAACTTGGGTGCTTTACCTCACTATGCAGTTTACCCTGACTGGAAGTGGGGCAAGGCAATTCCGCGTGCTGAGAACACTGAAGGTGGACAAGTTATCGGTTGGACTTACAAGGCTAAGGGTTGGGAAACTGATCCTAATGCATATGTATACATCGTTATTCAAAACGAAAATAAGAAATGGGATAAGATGTGTGAAGCCATGGGTCACCCAGAATGGGAAAAAGATCCAAGATTTGTCGACTGGCAACACCGTCAATTACACAAAGAAGAATTATACCCATTAATTGAAGCCTACACTAAGCAATACGATAAATATACTCTAACTAAAGAGCTCGGTGCTGCTGGCGTTCCAGTTGGACCAGTTCTAGACTGGCACGAACTTGAAAACGATCCAGATCTAAATAGCGATGGTACAATCGTTACTATCGACCAAGGTGGTAATCGTGGTAAGTTCAAGACTATTGGTTTACCATTCAGTCTTTCAAACTACAAACCAGCTTATGACAGAGCACCTGACCTTGGTGAAAACAACAAGGAAATTTTAACTGAACTTGGTTATGATGCAGATCAAATCGAAGATTTAGTTAACAAGGGCGTTATTTCTAAAGCCAAAGGTCCAAAGAATCCTCGTGTTCACGTTATCATTGATGGAAAAGAACACTAATTAAGATTAATAAATTTAAGTATATACACTAAAAGGCGGCTAGGATTAATTTCTAACTGCCTTTTAGCGTAATAATATTTTTAATTATTAATAAAGTTTAACTAATTTAATAATTGATTAAAACTATAACTTAATCACTATACTTTCTCTTAAAATGTGGCTATAATATCATTCAGATATAAATAAAAGAGGTGGATATTTTAGTCATGAAGGATAATTACACAATTGACCATGATATGTATCTTATGAATCATAAAAATGGCGATGTTCTGAAGGTAACTGTTGATAATAAAGATAAGTCATTAAAGAATTTGCAGCTTTATCGTCAAGATGGCCTTGGAAATTACTACTATGACAAAAACTCACAGTTAAAGCATCAAGATAATTTAGCCACTAAAAAAGACATTGTTAAGGCAAGTAAAGAAATTGGTGCACATAATACCCACCATATCGACAAGTGGCATCACAAAGTTACGCCAGTATATAATGCTGAACATAAGATTACTGACTTTGAGCCCAAACTTGCTTTAGAGCATCATGCTAAGATTAAGAACGCTAAAAGATATTTGCGTCATTTGAATCATCATCATGCAGATTTTTTATTCTTAGCTAATAAAGGTTTGTTAAGACAACCTTTAAATTATCTCAAAGATGCGATTTATACTGACCGTAATAAAGAAATGGTCATTGCACATAAGGTACATAAGATCGCTAAATAATGAAAAGACCAGTGAACACTTTAAGTCACTGGTCTTTTTGCTAGGCTGAGAATTGATATATATTAAACAAAAGAGGATGTATTTCATGCAAACTATTTCTTACTACAATTCACCTATTGGGAAAATCTTGCTCGCTAGTGACGAGCAAGGTCTAGTTGGTCTATGGCTAGATACTGATCGTTACTATGGAGATATTCTTGCAAAAAACTATTCCGAAGGAGAAAACAAATATCTATCTTCTGCTAAAAAATGGTTAAATATTTATTTTCAAGGAAAAGAGCCTAATTTTATTCCTCAATTGCACCTTACTGGTACTGATTTCCAGAAAAGAGTTTGGCAAGCCTTACTAAAAATCCCTTATGGGACAACTACTACTTATGAAGATATCGCTATGAAAGCTGCACAAGATAAAAAACATTTACCTATTAGAGCAACTGGTGGGGCTGTTGGTCGAAATCATATCTGCATTATTGTTCCTTGCCACCGTGTTGTCGGCGTTAACCACAATTTAACCGGTTATGGTGGTGGTATTGATAAAAAGATTAAACTACTTCAACTTGAAGGAGTAGACATAAGCCAGTTTAAAAAGCCTTAATAAAAATAAACTTGTATATAATTTTACTGAGTTTCCATTTTCATCATTCTTTTCAACTTAGCAAAGTTTAGACTATAATTTTAAGTAATCACTATTTAAGGTAATTACTTATGAAAAAATACTCTATAATTCAAAAATTTAACGCACTTGTTCAAATACAGACAATTATCATTTCAGCCTTGCCATATATTATTGGCTCATTAATGGCTAGTTACTATTATCACCATTTCAATTTATCTTATTGTCTTTGGCTTTTTCTAGCCGTAATTTCTTTTCATTTAGCCGTTAATGGCCATAATCAATATACTGATTATCTTCGCTATAAGAAAAATCATGTTACTAGTTACAATAATATTTTAGAAAAATTCAACATCTCCCAAAAATGGGCTAGAAATGTAATTATTCTATTAACCCTTGTTTCTGCGACTATTGGCATCATACTTAGTTTTAAAGTCGGTTGGATAATTCTCTTAATCGGTTTCTTTAGCTACTTAATTGGTTATTGCTACTCAGGCGGTCCTTACCCAATTCTGAAAACTCCTTTTGGCGAACCCGCCTCTGGAATTACAATGGGTTATAACATCACTCTTTTAGGTATCTACGTCAATATTTACAACATCCATCCCTTTGATAGTTTTTTCTGGGCTAAAGCAATCATTGTTGCCTGCCCTGCGATCTTTGCTATTGCCAACGTAATGCTAGCCAACAATATTTGTGACGTAGAAGAAGACGTTAAAATTGGTCGTAAAACTCTCCCATTTTATATTGGTCGTAAGAATGCTTTGATTGTTTTATGCATATATTACGTTTTAGCATATATTTTTTTAATTCTAAGCGTTGTCTTGCACTATCTACCTACCCTTGCTTTCGGCGGTTTACTCACCATTCCACTAGTTTATCGTTCAACTAGAACCTTTGTTAAGGATCCTCATAAAGAAACTACGTTTAAAGGAATTTTAATGAATGTTTTGTTAGTACTAGTCAGTGAAATCATCTTCTCGCTTATAGGATTAGTATGGTAATAATTAATCTAAGCATAGTAAAAAGCTCGCAATTAATTGCGAGCTTTTTGGCATTAATTATAAAATATAGTTTTGATTTAGAACCATTTGGTTATATATAAAACTGAATTTGCTTTGCATTAAAGTATTTCAACCAGCTTTCACAAATCAAATCGTATTGCGCCGTAATAACATCAATCAATTTATTAATATCATGACTGCTAAGATTACTTCCGTTACTAGCCAGCACACATCCTCCAGATTTAGTAAGCCAAAACTTTGTTGCATGAGCGTTTGGTCTTCCTTTAGATACGTGAACATGAATAGGTTCATCATTCTCATTTGACTAAAAATATATATGATATCCTAAAGTACTAAAAATATTAGGCATTATCTATTCCACCTAATCTAGCATATTTATAAATTACAGCAGCATTTTTATGTGCAAATTGAACAAAGAACTTTATTTGTTCATTACTAAAGCCGTCATTATATAACCACTTATAACTTGGCAACTCAATTCTTGCTTCCCTAAATCCGTCATCATAAGGCTGTTCAAAATTAATCAAAACGGAGTTATTTTCTAAAATTTCCGAATGTGTAATAATCGTTTCATCTGGCAATTCAATGTATGGATATAACATTCTCTCACCTTTTCTCATCAGTAAAATCATTATCTTCTCCTTTCTATTTTATCTATCTATATCTAAATTGCGCAAAGCTATTACCTCTTAATTCTCTGGACAAACAATAACTAACTTAGATTTAAGCATCTCAGTCAATTCTTCTGATTGCTCATTTCGAAATGAAATAGTGTATTTTTCTCTTCCATTTTTCCATGGATCTACTGGAGTTAACAAAATAAAATAAGTTCTACAAAGCAATAATTCATTTCTCATAAAACGATAGACTTCATCTTTCAACATATTTTGAAGATAGTTTAAACCACTCGGCCAAGTTTCTTTATCAGCTACAAGCAGTCCAATCATTATAGTTTCTCCATCAGCAGTTTTAGCAAAAATATTTCGATTATCCTTATCTTCGGGAAAACGAAATCCGGCTGATACAACATGTTCTTCAGGAAGAATTTCTTGCATCAATTTTAGTAATACATTCTCTTCATGAATCTTCTTACCAAACTCAACTTCATTGTACATTTTTGGATCAGCAAATAATTTTTTAATATATTCCATGATTTTTCCTCTTCTACTAAAAATTTTATTTCTAATCCTTATTACGCAAAAAACTCCCAATTTTTGTTGGGAGTTTTAATATTTTATTTAAATTTTTATTGCGGGCTTTTTAATCTTGTTCGTCTTCTTTTACAAACAAACTTTCGCTATAATTATCTTCACAGCAAGTTTTATGAGCGGCGGTTGTTTTTCCTCCAGGAGGTGAGGCCTATGGTCAACACACTGCAGAAAGGGTTCAACCATGTCGGTTTACGAAAGCATTTCTTTAATGCTTTTGTTTGGTACGTTTGTGTTAGCCTTGCTAACTTATATCGACCACCACAAAAAATAAAAACGCCGCTCAATGTATAACTTTGGTCAGTTATTGAGTAGCGTTCATCGTAAAAATTAACGTTTAAAACCACCGCTCTTAAAGCGGGCTGCAAAGGAGATCCGAAGATCTTCTTTTTCTTTATTTTGATTATAGCATATTTTTACAAGAAATATTTTATTGATAGTTGATTTACTATGTTGAATCTTTTTATAAGTTAATTTTAGCTATCTTCTTCAAATACTTCTTACGTTTTTCAATTGAGGAATTGCTAATGCCACCTAAGTTATACCAATGGCGATCTTGCATTCCTAATTGTTTTAAAGTCTTATTGACAAAAATTCTTTTAATACAATTTCCTAAAAACAGTTTCAAATAAAATGTTGGAGAAGTTGAAGTAGTAAAAATGTAGGTATGTTTAACATTAGTTAGTTCACCATGGATGCCAGTTTTCGTAACTGTATGTGACAGTCCTGGTCCTTCTTTCATAACTTTATCAATAAATCCTTTTAACATTCCGGGAATTCCATTCCACCAAAATGGAGTAATAAAAATCACTTCTGGTGTTTCTTTCAACCAACTAAGATACTTTTTTACTAAAGGATCATGCGTCTGTCCGGTATGAAACAATCGCATTTCTTCGAGATCATAAATTGGAACAAAACCATCTTTGTATAAATCTATTAATTTGTAATCCTTATTATTTTGTTTTAAATTATTTTCTACATTTTCCAGTACAGCATGATTAAAACTTTTATCGTAGGGATGACAATAAATAATCAAGCAATCCATAAAATATTCTCTTTTCTACTGTAAAAACTCATCTAGTGTCCTTTTCACTAAATCCTCGTCGTATTCGACTATTTTATTATTAACTAAAGCAGCATATCCTTGAATAAATGACCATATTTGGATAAATAGCTCTTGATTTGATACATTCTTTTTTGGATTTAGTTCATTAACTAAAACTTTCATTTTATTTAAAAAATCATATTTTGATCTTTTAGTAGAAAATGCTTTTAAAGTAGTTGGATTAAAAAACAAAAATTCGGCTAAATTACTATGTTGATCTACATACTGACAAAAGTTTTTAGCAATTATTAATAATCTTTCTTGAGCTGTCGCATTATCAGGTAAAGATATCTTATCAATAAAATTACGTGACAATTCAATTGCTACTTTTTCATATAAGGCGTCTTTACTTTTAAAATGCTTATAAAAAGCACCTGTAGTTAATCCCAGTGTAGCTGTTAACTTTCTTAAACTTAAATTTTGATACCCATATTTGTCTATGACAGTAATAGTCTTACCAACCAACTTATCTTGTGTATTCATATGCACCTCCTAGATAACGATGTTATCTTTAGTCAAAATGATAACGCTGTTATCTCAAGAAGTAAAGAAAAATTAAAAGCTCGCGAAATTAATTGAAAGCTTTTTATCTTGTTCGTCTTCTTTTACAAACACAGTTTCTGTATAATTATTTCCGCAGAAAGTTTTATGAGCGGCGGTTGTTTTTCCTCCCGGAGGTGAGGCCTATGGTCAACACACTGCAGAAAGGGTTCAACCATGTCGGTTTACGAAAGTATTTCTTTAATGCTTTTGTTTGGTACGTTTTTGCTAGCTTTGCTAACCTACATCGACCACCACAAAAAATAAAAAACCGCTCAATACTATAACTTTGGTAGGGTTATATTGAACGATTTTTCGTACAAAGTATTATAATTTTTACCACCGCTCTTAAAGCGGGCTGCAAAGGAGTTCAGGTTCAGTTGAACTCCTTTTTCTTTACTTAAATTATAGCATATATTTTATTTTTACGACCATTTAGAAACAACAACTTTACCTGTCATATGACCGCTTTCTACTAACTTATGTGCTTTACGTAAGTTTTGCGCGTTTAAAGGAGACAGCGTTTTATTTAAAGTGCTTTTCAATTTACCATTATCCAGCATCTGCGCAATCTTATCTAAGATTTCATGCTGGCTAATCATATCATCAGTATGATAATAAGATTTTGTGTACATCCATTCCCAAGAAAAATGTGCTTTCTTTTTAGTCAACAATCTTAAATTAATCGGACGATGATTCTCAGTAATTGAAACAATATGTCCTTCTGGCTTGATTAATTCACACATTTCTTTCCAATGTCCATCAAGATCATTTAATTCTAAAATATAATCGACGTATTTATAACCTATTTTTCTTACTTGTGTTATTAGATTTTTTCGATGGTTAACCACATAATCAGCACCATGATCTTTAGTCCAAGCAATACTATCTGGTCTAGAAGCTGTCGATATAACAGTCAAGCCAGCTAAATGCGCCAGTTGAGTAGCCGTCGACCCTACTCCGCCAGCGCCATTAATAATTAAAATATTTTTCCCTTTATTTTTACTTGAATTTAGCTCTAATCCCATTTGTTCAAATAAAGCTTCATAAGCAGTAAGGGAAGTTAGTGGCATTGCAGCAACTTCTTCATCAGTTAATTCTTTAGGAGCATGGCCTACAATTCTTTCATCAACTAATTGATATTCACTATTACTGCCTGGTCTAATAAAAGAGCCAGCATAAAACACCCGGTCTCCGGGTTTAAACAAAGTGACTTTAGCACCAACCTTTTCGACTATTCCACAAGTATCCCAACCAATAACTTTTGGTTTCTTCAAGATAGTTCTACCACTTTTTCTAACTCCTACATCTACTGGATTTACTGAAACCGCACTAGTTTTTACTAATAAATCATGTTCTTTAGGAACAGGGATGCTTATTTCCAAATCGATTAAACTTTCCGGATTATCAATATTTAAATGCTTTTTAAAACCTATAGCTTTCATAAATACCTCCTTATTTTTCTTACTAATTAATAGTAAAATTAATATATTTGAAAACAAGAAGTGAATTTTTTCTTACTAAGTAACAATTTCTTCCCTAGTCGAAAAATATTTTCTGCAATAAAATTAGACATAAGATTGCAGGAAAGGTTGATTACATGAAGCGCCATATTTATGACTGCGCTGAAGGATGCCCAGTAGAAAGTACATTACAAATAATTTCTGGTAAGTGGAAAAGTGTGATCATCTATCACTTAATTAAACAAAAAAACTGCCGCTTTAATGAGTTGCAGAAACTAATGCCTAATTGTTCACGCAGAATGCTATCACTTCAGCTAAAAGAACTTGAGAATGATCAAATTATTAGTAAAACTGTTTATCCATCCGTTCCTCCAAAAACAAGCTATAGATTGACTAATCTTGGTAATTCTTTAACTCCATTAATTTTAGAAATGGAAAAATGGGGCGTGAAGTATAATTTAGGCCATAAATAAAAGCCCGCAAAATCAATTGCGAGCTTTTTATCTTGTTCGTCTTCTTTTACAAACACAGTTTCTGTATAATTATTTCCGCAGAAAGTTTTATGAGCGGCGGTTGTTTTTCCTCCCGGAGGTGAAGCCTATGGTCAATACACTGCAGAAAGGGTTCAACCATGTCGGTTTACGAAAGCATTTCTTTAATGCTTTTGTTTGGTACGTTTGTGTTAGCCTTGCTAACTTACATCGACCACCACAAAAAATAAAAACGCCGCTCTACTTATATAACTTTGGCGAGTTATAGAGCGTCGTTTTCAACGTTTTTTTTATAATGTCGACCACCGCTCTTAAAGCGGGCTGCAAAGGAGATCTTCGGATCTCCTTTTTCTTTACTTAAATTATAGCATATTTTAAAAACTAAAAGCCCGCAAAGTTAATTGCGAGCTTTATTGTAGATTCTATTATTCCCACTCAATTGTGGAAGGTGGCTTACTGGTAATATCGTAAACTACACGGTTAATATGATCGCATTCATCTACAATTCTTGTAGAAATCTTACTTAATACATCCCATGGTATTTTTGCAAAGTCAGCTGTCATTCCATCAATTGAAGTTACAGCACGGATACCAATAGTGTAGTCGTAAGTACGTCCATCCCCCATAACGCCAACTGAACGGATACCAGGAAGTACTGTGAAGTATTGCCAAATATCTTCTTGTAGTCCTGCTTTTTTAATTTCATCACGTAAAATTGCGTCACTTTCACGCACAATCTTGAGCTTATCTTCGGTAACTTCGCCAAGTACACGAATACCAAGACCTGGACCTGGAAATGGTTGACGCCATACTAAGTCGTGTGGAATACCTAATTTTTCTCCTAGTTCACGAACCTCATCCTTGAACAATTTGCGAAGTGGCTCAATCAATTCAAAATGCATGTCCTTAGGCAAGCCCCCAACATTGTGGTGAGACTTGATTGTTTGAGCAGTATTAGTACCTGATTCAATCACATCAGTATATAACGTACCTTGAGCTAAAAAATCAACATCCTTAAGCTTTTTAGCCTCTTCATTAAAGACCTCGATAAATTCTTTACCAATGATCTTACGCTTTTGTTCAGGATCTGTAACGCCCTTCAATTTATTCAAAAATCTTTCTTGTGCATTAACACGAATAATGTTTACACCAAGATCCTTGTTCAAGGCTTGCATTACTTGGTCGCCTTCGTCCTTACGAAGCATCCCATGATCAACAAAAATCGCAGTCAATTGATCACCAATTGCCTTGTGCAAAAGTGTTGCTGTAACGCTTGAATCAACACCACCTGAAAGGCCCAAGATGACTTTCTTATCACCGACTTTTTCACGAATTTCATCAACTTGCATGTCAATGAAATCGTCCATTGTCCAATTAGCTTTTGCATCGCAAACATTGAATGCAAAGTTCTTTAAAATATCTAACCCATATTCTGAATTACGAACTTCCGCATGGAATTGAATTCCATAGAATTTCTTTTCATCATTAGCAATTGCAGAAATTGGGCAGTTCTTACTCTTAGCAGTAACTTTAAAGCCTTCTGGTGCCTTAGTCACTAAATCTCCATGACTCATCCATACATATTGCTCTTTAGGTAAACCTTCAAACAAGACCGCATTTGGATCAGTTACTTCGATATCTGCACGGCCATATTCTGAATTATCAGCCTTTTCTACGTTGCCACCTAAGTCGTAACTCATCAGCTGCATCCCGTAACAAATACCTAAAATTGGAATACCTAGCTTAAAGATTTCGGGATCAACCTTTAATGCGCCTTCATCATAAACACTGTTAGGACCACCTGAAAAGATAATTCCTTTAGGTGCCATTTTCTTAATCTTTTCAATGCTCAAGTCATGAGGCAAAAGTTCTGAATAAATACCAAAATCACGGATTCGACGAGTAATCAGTTGGTTATATTGACTACCAAAATCAAGCACGATAATCTTGTCAAAATCATTTAGATTAGTCTTAGCCACAATTTTCTCCTTCTAAAAATAATTCATCCCCATTTACTAGAAACTTTACTAAGAAAAATTCAATTGGTCAATCATTTCTTTTATCTTTCTATCCCTAAGCATTAAAATAGCGTATTCATTTCTTGATCGATAAAATATAAATAGTCTATACAAACTTCTATTTATATATTAAAGAGGTGATTATCATGTCTAACGAAAATTACATATCTTATTCTGCTACCCAAGATTTCTTATTTGCCAGAAGACGCAGTTCTACATTAATTGCTAGTGGCGTAATGCTATGTATTTTCTCACCAATTGTCTTATTAATTCTAATTAGTCTTACTAGATTAGACATCTTAACCTGGTCAATCAATTTTGCAACTGGAATTGGAGTAATTGTTTTACTAGCTTTTATCGCCGCAGCAGTTGCGTTATTCATAGCTGGGAATCGATGGCTTAAAGTTCATGAAAATTACGAATATGAAGACTGTAATCTTTCAAACAATGTAAGAGAAAAAATTATCAAAGAAAATAAAGTCTATGAAAACCAACATATGATTTTTAAAATTATTGGCATTACTTTTTGCATTTTGTCTGCTATTCCGTTAATGAGTGGCGCCTTATTTATAGATGCACTTGCTAGCAGTAGACTTGATGACTTAATGACTGGCTTTTCTTCAGCAACGCTTTTACTCGTTGGCATTGGCGTCTTTTTCTTAGTTAAAACTAATATCATTCATGATAGTTTCAATATTATCCTACAACTTGATGACTACACAAGTGAGAAAAAAGCTGGTAAAAAGTTGATTGAAAAATACGCAACTATTTACTGGATGATAATTTCTTTTATCTATCTTGCTTATAGTTTTTTAAGTAATAACTGGAACCAGAGCTGGATCATTTGGCCATTAGCTGGAATTGCATATGGAATCTTTGAAGCAGTCATGTCGCTAAAAAAGAAAAAAGCAGTTTCAGAATGATTCATCCATAAAAAGGCACTTGTGTTCGGAAAATGATTCTGCTACACTCTAAATATCAAAATATCTATATATCGTCGTAATAAGGTCGACAGTTTCTACCCGGAACCAATTAATTCTGGACTATAGGTAATCGATGTCATAAGTAGCAGTACAATAGACTTCTTTTACCCTAATTCACGGGTAGAAGAAGTCTTTTTTATGCAGGAGGAAAAAATTGAAATTACTTGAGGAACGGATTCGTAAAGATGGTGAAGTACTAGACGGTGACGTCTTAAAGATTAATTCTTTTCTTAATCATCAAGTCGATCCGGAACTTATGATGCAAGTAGGAGTAGAATTCAAACGTTTATTTGAAAACGAAAAAATCACTAAAGTTCTTACCTGCGAAGCTTCAGGAATTGCACCTGGTATTATGGCAGCTTATCAATTAGGCGTTCCAATGGTTTTTGCAAGAAAGAAAAAGCCATCTACTCTCAACGATGCCGTTTACTGGGCCGATGTATTTTCTTATACAAAAAAGGTTAACAATAAAATTTGTGTTGAAAAGAAATTTTTAAGTAGTGATGACCATTTATTAATTATCGACGATTTCTTAGCACACGGTGAAGCTGTTAAGGGAATGCTTAATATTGCCAAGCAAGCAGATGCATCTGTAGCAGGCGTCGGCGTGGTAGTAGCCAAAGAGTTCCAAGGTGGTAGCGACTGGGTTAAAGAACATGGCTATCGTCTTGAAGCCCTAGCTAGAATTGCTAACTTTGAAAATAATCAAGTACATTTTGTAGGAGAAAAATAAATGAAGCATATGCAAGTTAACCACAAAAAAGCAGCTTTATTAGGATTGCAGCATTTATTGGCGATGTATTCTGGAGCTATCGCTGTTCCTCTTTTAATTGGTACAGCCTTAAAATTTAACTCCACACAAATGACTTATCTAGTTTCAATTGATATTTTTATGTGTGGTTTAGCCACTGCACTGCAGCTCTTGCGTAATCGCTACTTCGGAATTGGCTTGCCAGTTGTCTTAGGATGTGCAATTCAAGCAGTTGCTCCTCTTCAAATGATTGGTAAGAAATTTACTATCGGAACGATGTATGGCGCTATTATTGTCGCAGGTATTTTCGTCTTCTTAGTAGCAGGATATTTTTCAAAAATCAAAAAATTGTTTCCACCAGTTGTAACGGGAAGTTTAATCACAGTTATCGGGCTTTCTTTAATTCCAGTATCTATCCAAAATCTTGGCGGAGGAAATTCTGCTGCTAAGAGCTTTGGTGATCCCAAAAATCTTTTAACTGGTTTTATAACTGTAGCAATTATTTTGGCATTACAGGTTTGGGGCAAAGGATTTATCAAATCAATTGCTGTTTTAGTTGGATTAATTGCAGGAACTCTAATTGCAAGTATGCTTGGAATGGTATCACTAACACCAGTTGCACAAGCTTCTTGGTTCCACTTACCACAACCATTTTATTTCGGTATGCCACAATTTGAGTGGTCATCTAGCTTAACCATGATTATCATTGCACTAGTTTCAATGGTTGAATCAACGGGTGTTTTCTTTGCTATTGGGGACTTGCTCCACAAAGATATCTCAAGCGATGACCTCAAGAAGGGCTACCGTGCTGAAGGATTAGCTCAAATTCTCGGTGGTATCTTCAACACTTTCCCATATACTACTTTTTCTCAAAATGTTGGTTTGCTTGAATTATCAGGCATTACTACTAAACGACCAATTTACTGGGCATCTGGATTTTTAATGTTAATGGGACTATTACCAAAATTTGGTGCTTTAGTAACTATTATTCCTGATTCTGTCTTGGGCGGTGCAATGCTAGTAATGTTCACTATAATCGCCGTCCAAGGAATGCGGATGCTCCAGAGAGTTGATTTCGATGATACTCGCAACATCTTAATCGTAGCCATTTCAATTGGTTTAGGATTAGGTGTTACTGTTTATCCGCAAGTTTTCCAATCTTTACCTGAAACTGTTCAGTTATTCCTTGGAAACGGTATTGTTGTAGCTAGCTTAAGTGCTACTATCCTCAATCTCCTCTTTAAAGGAAAATCTGGTTTAGAAGAGCAACATATTCCTGCTGCGCCAGAAAAAATTGAGGTACAACACTAATTAAAATTTTTTCTTAAAACCATACAAAAAGGACTTGGAGTTTTCCAAGTCCTTTTTATTTTATTCAAAAACTTTAAACATCAATTACAGATACTTCTGCACCTAATTGACGCAACTTTTGCTCAATTCTATCATAACCACGCAAAATATTACCTGCGTTTGAAATGATAGTCTCGCCATCAGCCATTAAACCAGCTAGCATTAAACATGCTCCTGCTCTAATTTCACCTGCGCTGACGTGTGCTCCATGTAAATGATGAGTTGGGTGAACTAAAATAATATTATCTTCAACATGGATGTTTGCACCCATCTTTTGAAGTTCAGGAATATGTCCTACTCGCTTAGGATAAATCTGATCAATTACTACACCCTCACCCGTCTTAGCGGTTAAAAGAAGTGGAGTAATTGGTTGCTGCAAGTCAGTTGCAAATCCTGGATAGACGTCGGTTCTAACCTGAACCATCTTTAAGTCACCTGCTGGATACACATAAAGTGAATCTTCGTCCGCATCAATTACTACACCCATTTCTTCTACTTTTGCTAAGTATGAATCAAGGTGTTCTTCAATGATATTATGAATTCTAATTCCATCACCAATGCATGCAGCTAAAGCCACGTAGGTTCCAGCTTCAATTCGATCAGGGATAATAGTATGCGGAGTTTGAGCTTTTAACTCTTCTACTCCCTCAATTCGAATTACATCAGTACCAGCACCACGAATAACGGCCCCCATATTATTTAAAAATGTTGCTAAATCAATAATTTCTGGCTCTTTAGCTGCATTTTCAATAATAGTTTGTCCCTTAGCCATTACGCTAGCCATAATTATGTTCATTGTTGCGCCGACAGACGGCATCTTTAAATGAATTTTTGCACCACGAAGCCCAGTCCTAGGAGCTGTGATGATAATTTGATCGTCCTTATTTTCAACAGTTGCGCCTAGTGCTTCAAAACCTTTAATGTGTTGATCAATAGGACGAGGGCCAATATCATCGCCGCCTGGAAAGCCTACTACAGCTTTACCAAAACGACCTAACAATGCACCCATAAAGTAGTAAGAAGCTCTCAAACTCTTAATCTTACCTGCTGGAAGGGGACTACGCTTAATGTCATCAGGATTTATCCGTAAAGTGGTTTCGTGAAAATCACACTTCACATCCATTTCACTAAGCAGATCCATCAAATTATCTACATCAGCAATTCGCGGAACCCCTTCTAGGGTAACAGGAGTCCGCGAAAGTATTGACGCTGGAATAAGTGCTACAGTAGAATTTTTAGCACCGCCAATCCATACGTCGCCCTTCAGGGGCTTTCCACCATGAATAATCATCTGTTTCATTGGGGAAACAATCCTTTTCTCTATTTGTAATACCCAAATGTATCACAAAATATATTAAATGAAAAACGCAAAAAAAACAAGAGAACCCGTGTATTATGGCCCTCTTGTTACCGAAATTTAATTTTTGAAAAGCCTAATTAAAATGTTGTGCTGGAAGACCACTAGCTGCACCAATAAAGGCTTTGAATAAACCCTCTGGTCTTTGTGGGCGACTTAAAAATTCTGGGTGGTATTGAGCTGCAATGAAGAATTTCTTATCTGGAATTTCAATAATTTCTACTAAATGGTTATCTGGAGAAACGCCGGAGAAGACCATGCCAGCCTTTTCAAAAGCTTCACGATAATCATTGTTAAATTCGTAACGGTGACGGTGTCTTTCTTGAATAACATCTTGATCATCATAAGCTGCGCGAGTCTTGGTACCCTTCTTTAAAGTTGCTGGGTATAACCCTAAGCGAAGAGTTCCACCGATATTTTCTTCGTCACGCTTGTCAGCCATGATATCAATGATATTATTCTTAGTTTCTGGATCAGCCTCTGCACTATTTGCATCTTTTAATCCAAGTACATCTCTAGCAAATTCGACACTTGCCATTTGCATACCTAAACAAATACCTAAGAAAGGAATGTCATGTTCACGAGCATACTTAATTGAAGTAATCATTCCTTCAAGACCACGTGTACCAAAACCACCAGGTACAATTAAACCGTCAGAACCTTCCATGATTTCTGCAATATTATCTTCAGTGATATCTTCTGCTTGAACCTTATTAACTTTAATCTTGGTATCGTACAAGTAGCCTGCGTGTTGCAATGCATCAGTAACTGAAATATATGCATCTTCAAGCTCTACATACTTTCCTACTAAAGTAATAGTAGTTTCGTGTTTCAAGTTCTTTGCACGCTCATCAAGCTTCTTCCAAGCCTCCATATCAGCTTCTGGCTTTGGACTTTCTAAATGTAAGAAATCGCAAACCTTTTGATCCATCCCTTGTGCTTGAAAGGCAAGTGGTAAATCAAAAAGTGAAGGAGCATCAATAGACTCAATAATTCGATCTACTGGAACATCTGTAAAAGTTGAAATCTTATTCTTTAAATCTTGAGGTACTGGTTTTTCTGCTCTTAAAACAAGCATATTAGGTTGAATACCAATACTTCTAAGTTCAGCAACTGAGTGTTGAGTTGGCTTAGTCTTCATTTCGTGAGCTGCATGAAGATAAGGTACTAAAGTACAGTGGATGTACATTACATTTTCTTCACCAACTTCACGACGCATTTGACGAATTGCTTCCATAAATGGAGTTGATTCAATATCGCCTACTGTACCACCAATTTCAGAAATAATTACATCTGAATCAGTCGTTAAGGCAGCACGCATGATCTTTTTCTTAATCATGTCAGTGATGTGTGGAATCACTTGAACAGTTGCACCATGATAGTCACCGCGACGTTCTTTATCAAGTACTTCTTGGTAAATCTTACCTGTAGTCACGTTAGAATATTTACTTGTTCTAACATCAACAATTCTTTCGTAGTGACCCAAATCAAGGTCGGCTTCAGTACCATCATCAGTAACGTAAACTTCACCGTGTTGATATGGATTCATTGTACCTGGGTCAATGTTAATGTAAGGATCGAACTTTTGCATGGTAACCTTTAAACCACGATTTTTAAGTAAGCGTCCTAAACTTGAGGCTGAAATACCTTTACCTAATGATGAAACAACCCCACCAGTTACAAAAATATACTTTGTCATGCCGTGCTTCCTCTCTTTTCTTTTATTATTCGTTAAAATCAAAAAAAGCTCCCAAGTTCATGGGAGCTTAAATGCACATAGAGTGCCCATACAAAATACTAAAGGGAAATTCTCTTCCCGTCAAGTACTTTAATCGTCATCGTCATCAAGATCATCTTGATGAAGTTCTGATAATTGTCCTTCGATACCGTCATCTAATTCATTGTCGTCAGCATCGTCAAGATCATCATCTGAGTAATCATCTTCATTATTGTCGTCGTCATCAACGTCCAAATCTTCATCTTCTGGATCATCTGAATCATAGTCAATAATGTCATCATCGTCAGAATCACCAATAAAGGCATTAACCTTCTTGTGGTGCTTCTTACGTGGCACATCATCTTCATCTTCTGGATGGTTTACTTCTTCATCAACAGATTCATATGGGAACCAAGAACGCAATGCCCAAACATTATCACCCATTGAAATGAATTCACCATCAGTGTTCATATCAGTGTAAAATTGTGGCAAACGCTCACGAATTTCTTCGTCACTCTTACCCAGAAAGTTCTGGACGGCGTTAACGATATCAGCAAAGGCCATTCGCTTGCCGCTATCTTGTAAAATTGCACGAGCAACTTCGATCATTGACAATTCGTCTTTATTTTGGCCTTTAAAATCATCTAACCCCACAGTGGCACGTCCTTTCACGTAATCAATTTATCTAAATTTGCTAAAGATCTGTTACTTCAATCTTTATTGCATAGTTACCTACTAAGTATAGACCAGAAAAGAGATCATATTCAACTTTAAGTTGCATCTTTCCTGGAGAAATTTTGGAAAAATCTAATTTATTGGTCAAAGATACTAAATCCATTTGCTTACCAGCAGCCATAACTTTACATTTTTGTTTCTCTCCTGGTTCAAATTTCATTAATGTATGATCGCCTTTAATATCTCCTCGCTGCATTACTAATTCATTTGGCTTAATTAATAGTTTAACCTCAACGTCGCCTTTCTTGTTTTTTTCGTTATACTTTAATCGCCAATTATTACCAATTCTTTCAAGGCTTCCCAAACCTTCTCTTTCAAAAACAGCCGAATCATCTTCTTGATGAATTTCACTGGTAATCTTTATCTCAACTTCTTTATTCATTATTTTCACCTTCATCCGTGCTAAGATAGCCTTACAGTAGCATTATTGTTATAATCAAGTTAATTAAGAGTTAACCGATTATTTTATTATCCGAGAAAATAGTATAAGAAAAATGGAAAAATTTCAAAGTAAAAAGTTGGATCATGAAAAAGTATTGCGTGATCCTGTCCACAACTATATTCATGTTAAAGATAAAGTCATTCTAGACATTATTAATTCAAAAGAATTCCAACGCCTGCGTCGTATCAAACAGCTAGGACCCGCTTCCTATGTTTTTCAGGGAGCAACACATACTCGCTTTGAACATAACTTAGGTGTTTATGAACTAACACGCCGAATCTGCGATATTTTTGAAGAAAAATACACTAGCAAAGAACCCGGAGATGGGTTATGGGATCCTAACGAACGTCTTTTAGCAGAATGTGCTGCCTTACTTCATGATATTGGCCATGGCCCATATTCTCATACCTTTGAGCATCTCTTTGGTACTAACCATGAAAAAATGGGCCAACAAATTATTACTGACAAAAATACTGAGGTCAATCAAGCTTTAAGACAAGTTAGTCCTAATTTTCCAGAATTAGTAGCTAGCGTAATTGCCAAGACCTACTCTAACCCACAAGTTGTGAAATTAATTTCTAGTCAAGCAGATGCTGATAGAATGGATTACTTACTTCGTGATGCTTACTTTACCGGAGTAACTTACGGCAGTTTTGATTTAACTAGAATCTTAGAAGTGATTCGTCCTTACCGTGATGGAATTTGCTTCACTGATAAGGGTATCCACGCTGTAGAGGACTATATTATTAGTCGCTACCAGATGTATCAACAAGTTTACTTTCACCGCGTAAATCGTTCAATGGAAGTCATCTTGCATCACTTACTTGAAAGAGCGCAAATCATATATGAAGCAGGTAAGCTCCAAGTTACTCCACAACTAGAGGCCTTTCTAAAAGGAAATTGGACACTTGAAGATTATCTTAATTTAGATGATGGCGTAATGGAAACCAATTTTCTATTATGGACTAATTCAGGTGACCAAATTCTATCAGATCTTTCAAGCCGTTATTTATATCGTCATCCCCTTGAAAGTGTCAAGATTAATGAAGATACTAAGAGTTTACTACCCAAATTAAAGAATTTAATTAAACAAGCAGGTTTTGATCCTAACTACTACACTGCTACTAATTCCGCATTTGATGAGCCATATGATGCTTACAAGCCCACCGGTAAAAATGCTCACAGTCCGATTGAAATCATGCAAGCTGATGGTAGCTTAGTAGAACTATCTGAGTTAAGTCCCCTAGTTAAATCCTTAAATGGTACACTTCAAGGAGACGAACGTTTCTTCTTTCCTAAAGTAATGGTTAAAGAAACTGATGAGCCGCAAATTTTTGATCCAATTTATCAAGAATTTCAGAAGTATATTAGAAACAATACATTGCGTTACTTAAGACGTCCAAATAAGAAAAAATAGTTATGAAATAAAGTACATTGATTGCAGAAATCAATGTACTTTTTCTTTACGCCTTAACTGCAAAAGCCTCATATGGCTTTAGAACAATATTCTTTAAACTAGCTCGTTTTTCATAATTACTAATTAAAACTTCTTTGAAATCACTATCTAAATTAAGTCCTTGTTTTTCACCAGACAAATTAGCAACAACTAGCCACTTCTCATTTCCTAATTTACGCCAAAAGGCTAGCACACTATCGCCAGTATTTTCAACGAGTTCAAAATCACCATCGACTACGACTGGATTTTCATGTCTAAGCTTAATCAATTTTTGATAGGTATAAAAAGTTGAACCTGGATCTGCTAGAGCAGCTTTAACATTAATTTTTTGATAGTTTGGATTTACTTTTAACCACGGTTTTCCACTAGTAAATCCTGCATTCTCTTCATTAGACCATTGCATTGGCCGTCTTGCATTATCGCGACCTTTGGCGTTAATTGACTTAATTAGATCAGCTTTTTTATATCCTTGCTCTAGTCTTTCATGATACATATTGATACTTTCAATATCTTCGACCTCAGCAATAGACTTAACAGGGCAATTAGTCATACCAATTTCTTCGCCATTATAAATATAAGGAGTTCCATGCATTAAATGTAGAATTATCGCAAACATTTTAGCACATTGAACGCGGTACTCTTGATCGTTTCCCCAACGTGAAATAACACGTGGAATATCATGGTTTTCCCAGAAAAGGCTATTACAAGCATGGTTAAAATCAATTTCTGTCTGCCATTTAACTAATACTTTTTTTAATTCTCCCAAATCAAGCGGTCTTAAATCCCACTTTTCTTTTCCTGTCTCTTGATCTAAATTTTGGTTTTCAAATTGAAAGACCATCGACAATTCATGACGTGCTGGGTCAGAATATTTTTCTGCAATTTTAGGCGTTGCATTCCAAGTCTCACCCACGGTCATCATATCTTGACAGGCAAAGGTATGCTCATTCATTTCTTTTAAATATGGGTGAAGCATTGGACCATTTTCACGGATTCGTTGATCTGGCTCTTTACCAATTAGTTCAATGACATCCATTCTAAAGCCACCGATTCCTTTATCAATCCAATAATTCATCATGTCATAAATTTTATTTCTTAGTTTCGGATTCTTCCAATTCAAATCTGGCTGTTGATCTGCAAAAAAATGCAAATAATATTGTCCTGTTTTTTCATCAAATTTCCAAGCTGATCCTGAAAAAGCAGATTTTAAATCGTTGGGTTCATGTCCATCTACTGAATCACGCCAAATATAAAAATCACGGTATGGATTATCTTTACTCTTCTTTGCTTCAACAAACCAAGGATGTTGATCAGAAGTATGGTTTACGACAAGGTCCATAATAATCTTTATATGATGTTTTTTAGCTTCTTTAATTAGATTATCCATATCTTTCATTGTTCCGTATTGTGGGTCTATTTTTTGATAATCTGAAATATCATAGCCATTGTCTACTCCAGGAGATAAGTAAACTGGAGATAGCCAAATTGCATCAATTCCTAGTTTTTCTAAATATTCAAGTCTTGAGACAATCCCAGGAATATCTCCAATTCCGTCTCCATTGCTATCTTGAAACGACTTAGGATAGACCTGATAAACAACTGCTTTTTTCCACCATGGTGTCATAAATTTCCTCCTTTAAATAAAAAGTGTCCTGCAAACGCAGAACACTTTTTTCACATAAACTTTAATTTGATTAACCCTTATCAGCACCTGCTGTAATTCCGTTAACGTAGAACTTCTGCATTACAATGAACAAAATTGTAATTGGAATAGCGATAACCACACAACCAGCAATGAATTGAGTAAAGAATTGAGCCATCATACCTTTTGATGAGTGGACCATGTTGTATAAACCATACGCAACCGTGTAAGTCTTCGGATTTCCAGAGGTAGAGAGGATAATACCTGAGAAAATGAAGTCTACCCATGGAGCCATGAATGAAGTAAGTGCGGTATAAACGATCATTGGTTTTGAAAGTGGCAATCCAATATGAATAAATACTTGCCACTTAGTTGCACCATCAATTTCAGCGGCTTCATCAATTGCACGTGGCATTGTATCAAAGAATCCTTTAGCAATGTAGAAACCTAATCCTGCACCACCAACATAAACTAAGATCAAGCCGCCAAGGTTTAACATGTTCAAAGCTTTTAAGATGTAGTATAAAGCGATCATTGACATGAAGCCTGGGAACATCCCTAAAACTAAAGCAATTTGTAAGAATGGCTTACGGAAGCGGAAACGTAATCTTGATAATACGTAAGCAACCGCAATTGTAACAAAAGTTGATAATGTTGCTGAGATAACAGCGACAAACAATGTATTTAATACCCAGTTGACAAATGGATACTGTGAGTTAGTAAAGATACCAATATAGTTTTGCCAAGTAAACTTATCTGGCCAAATGGTAGATACGAATCCTGTGTTGTTGTATGAAAAACTAGCTAAAATAATCCAAATAATTGGGAATATCCATAAAACGGCCAAGATGGCTAATAGAACATATCTAAAGATTAATGCAATCTTTCTTTGATTATGATAAGACTTCATTTTTAGCCCTCCTTGTACGCATTAGTATGACGATATGCAATTAGTGAGAATGTTGCACTAATGATAAAGATCAAGATACCTAAGACAGCTGAGGCATTGTAGCGTTGCTCTTGGCCAAATGTTAAGTTATATAGCCAAGTTACTAGCAAGTCAGTAGAACCAGCGCCGTTGTAATTATTATTCATTGGCGCACCACCAGTCAGCAAGTAGATAACATTGAAGTTGTTGATGTTACCAATAAATTGCTGAATCAAAGCTGGAGACATTACAAAGAGAATTTGTGGGAATGTAATGTGATTAAAAATTTGTACTGGACTTGCACCATCAATACGTGCAGCTTCAATTTGGTCCTGAGGTAAGTTTTGAATAATAGCAGTTGAAGTTAGCATTGAAACTGGGATACCAATCCACATGTTAACCACGATAACTGTAATTCTTGCGACAAGTGGACTAGCCTGATTATCAATGAAGTGAATTGGGTGGCTAATCCAGCCCCAGTTCATAAGTAATGTATTCAATGGTCCTTGATAATCAAGGAATTGAGCCATCATTAATAGAGAAACGAATTGTGGTACAGCATAGACAATTACAAAGATTGTTCTCCATAAGTTCTTGTGCTTGATCCCCTTTGATTCAATCAAAAGTGCAAGCAAAACTCCAAAGAAGAAAGTAGTAGCAGTAGCTGCCACTGCCCAAATCAAAGTCCAACCTAGAACTGGGAAGAAAGTACCAGCTAAGTCTCCTCCTAACACGTTTCCAAATGCTTGGAATCCAGTCCATGAAAATCCGATTGAGTGTTGACGATCATAATTAGTGAAGGCCATGGAAATCATGAAGACAGTTGGCAAAACAGTAAATAAGATAATTAAAACAATTGGAATTGTCATCAAGGTTGCATGTAATCTTTGGTCAAACAAAGATGCAATCTCTTCGCGGTTAGTTGGAATATGTTCATGTCTTTTTTCTAATAAGAAAGTATGCTTATTAGATTTCAGATTAATGATATATAGGTAAATAAAGCCAGCAACGATGAATAAAGCTAAAATACCAAATAATAAGATCAAAACTGAATTATCTGGTTGCTGAGTAACATATACTCCTTGTGCTTTATCAAATATAACTCGTTTTGTTTTTATTGCACCTAAATTGCTCAAGCCAGCAATTGAATGAATTCCACTTAAAAAGAACCAAATTAAAAATACAATTTCGGAAAATAAAAGCGAAAATCCTTTTAGCCATTGCCGATGCTTTATAGCATTTAAACCCATGATGAAGAATGTTAATTTGGTTGCGGTATCTCCATCTTTCCACGTTTCCTTTAAGGTAACCGCAGGCGTAGCATGTTTTTTCTTAAACATAATTAATCAAACCTTTGCTTATGTGATTTTTTAAGATTATTCTTTCTTAGAAATACTCTTTTGTAATTTAGCAAGCTTAGTCTTGTATTGTGATGGCTTAATCTTGCCGTCGTATGCACCACTAATTAATGGAGCTGAGTCGTTCCAGAAGATTGACATTTGTGGCAATTTTGGTTGAAGAACTGAGTAGCCTGGTTGAGCCATTTGAATTACAGCCTTAGCAACTGGATCATTCTTAACTTCTGCAGTATTTTGAGCTGCCTTGTTTACAGGAATTTCACCAGCATTCTTGTGAACGATTAATTGGTTTTCTTTGTTTGATAAGTATTTAGCCAATATTGCAGCATTCTTAGCGTTAGAAGTATGAGAGTTAACTGCGAAACATTCAATACCTAAGAAAGCTTCCATTTGAGCAGTCTTGCCACCAAGTTCAATAGTTGGATATGGTGCAACGCCTAAGTTCTTACCTAAGATCTTCTTAATGTTTGCTGCATTCCATGGACCATCTAAGATAGCTTGAGCGTGACCCTTCTTTAATTGGTTAAGTGCGTTAGAGGTTTGCATAACACCCTTGTTATTCTTTTGTTCTGCATACCACTTCATTGCGTTAACACCATTTTGTGAGTCAAATGTTGAACCCTTTACTTCTTCTCCGCTGTCGCCAAATAGCTTAGTGCCTGCTGAGAACATTACTGGCCACATTACGTAAGCGTTAGTAAAGTCGGTTGCAACTACACCTTTAGAAGTCATGGTCTTCCAAGATTTAACATCTTCTGGAGAAAGCTTAGACTTGTCGTAGTAAACGGTTTGTGCTTGTTCTGCGTATGGATATGCGTAAAGCTTACCTTTCCATTCAGCACCCTTATATGCTTCTGGAACTGAGTTTTTCTTAATTTCTTTAGTATCAGATGGTGAAAGTGGGTTGATATAACCTGAATCTGCCATTTGACCTAATTGGTCGTTTGGAACACCAAAAACATCTGCGGCCTTTGAAGGGTCCTTACCAACGTCAGTCTTGGCATTAGCAGAACCATTAGGGTTTTGGGTAACCTTAACTTTAATGTTAGGGTGTTCTTTTTCAAAGTCTTTTACAACACCCTTGTACCAACTAACACGAGCAGTATCTACCCAAAGGGTTAGTTGTTTATCTGAGCTCTTTGATTCGTTTGAATTAGAACTCTTACCACAGGCAGTTAATGAAATAGCTGATAAAGCTACGACACTACCTAAAGCCAATTTTTTCCATAACTTCATGATATTTCCTCCTAGCCATAAAAGGCTAAACACATTATTACAACCGTGAACCAAGTTTCACACTCGTTGTAAGCTTAATTAATATTTGCAGAAGCGTCCTCTTCTGCAAGTTAACGAATGGCATTCGTTGTATCTTTATCAAAGAAGTGAGCTTTGTTGACATCAAATCCCATTTCTACCTTATCGCCTGGAGTATGGTAATCACGGGCATTTACGATAGCTACAAATTCTGTGCCATCTACTTTTTGATAAAGTTGAATAGTTGATCCCAGCAATTCAGAAACGACAACTGTAGATTTAACAGTTTGGTTTGGCCAAGTCTCAAGGAAGGCTTCTTCTGAGTGAATGTCTTCTGGACGAATACCAAAGACTAAGTCTTTATCTTCATATCCTTTATCTTTAAGCATCTTAGCCTTACCTTCAGGAATTTCGATATTTAAACCTTTGCCATCACTAATTCGATTACCCTTAAAGTGAACATTGAAGAAGTTCATTTGCGGAGAACCGATAAAACCAGCAACAAACATATTTACAGGCTTGTTGTAAACTTCAAGTGGCGTTCCGATCTGCTGAACTTGACCAACTGACATAACAACTACTCGGTCAGCTAAAGTCATAGCTTCAGTTTGATCGTGAGTAACATAGATAGTAGTAGTTCCTAAGTTTTGGTGTAATTTAGCAATTTCAGCACGCATTGTGACACGTAATTTTGCATCTAGGTTTGATAAAGGTTCGTCCATCAAGAAGATTGGTGCATCTCGCACAATTGCACGTCCTAAGGCAACACGCTGTCTTTGACCACCAGACAATTCCGATGGCTTTTTATCAAGGTATTCAGACAAGCCCAAAATTTCAGCAGCATGTTTAACCCGTTTATCAATTTCATCTTTCTTGTAGTGACGAAGCTTCAATCCAAAAGCCATGTTGTCGTAAATTGACATGTGAGGGTATAAAGCATAGTTCTGGAATACCATCGCAATGTTTCTATCTTTAGGAGCAACATCGTTCATTACTTTATGGTCAATTTCTAAAGTACCTTTAGAAATATCTTCCAGACCAGCAACCATTCTTAAAGTAGTTGACTTACCACAACCAGATGGCCCAACAAAAACGATAAATTCTTTGTCTTTGATGTGTAAATCAAAGTCATTAACTGAATATTTATCATTTCCTTCGTACTTTTTATAGATATGGTTTAAATCTACTTCAACCATTCTCTTTCCCTACTTCCCTCTTATTTTTTTATTAAAAACTGATTCAATTTCTGAAAGTTTTAATTCTTTAGTAGTTGGAACAATGTAATCAGCCTCTTTTAAGACTTCTTTATCTCCAATCCCTACTGCAAATTGTCCAGCACTCTTAATTGATTGAACACCAGCTTGAGCATCTTCAAAGCTAATAACTTCATCTGCATTCAAACCCAGTAATTTTTGTGCTTTTTCGTAAATTTCTGGATCTGGTTTTCCTCGATGAAGAGTAGTTGGATCAACAATGCCATCAAACTCATCCATAATTCCTAATTTAGTTAAGATCTTAGGTGCGTTTTTTGAGGCAGAAGCAATAACCATCTTTAAATTTTGCTTCTTTGCATCACTAAGTAATTCAGGAATGCCCGGTAAAATATCTGCTGGCGTCATCTTTTCAACTTGTTCAACAAACTTAGTATTCTTTTCTGCAGCAAATTTTTCTTTTTCTGCTTCAGAATATTTATTTTCTTGACCACCGTATTTCAAGATCAAATTTAATGAATCCATTCTTGAAATACCTCTTAAGCTATTAAGCTGTTCATCTGTTAGGTTAATTCCTAATTCTTTAGCCAAATTATTCCAAGCAGTCAAGTGGTAAACAGCCGAGTTAGTTAAAACCCCATCTAAGTCAAAAATTAAGCCTTTAAGCATTCAGTTTCACCTTCTTTGAGCATAACTTTTTGATCATTAACTAAAATTTCGAGATTTTCACCTTTAAGCAGTGAAATCTTAGTTTCTTGGTGATCAACATAAACTTCAATCAAGCGACCGCGATAATTAATCTTGAAGCTGTAATGATTCCAGTTATCTGGAATAAATGGCTTGAATTTTAATTGATCGTGATCATAACGCATACCTGCAAAGCCTTGCACGATTGCTAGCCATGAACCGCTCATTGAAGTAATGTGCAAACCGTCAACTGTATCGTTGTTGTAATTATCTAAGTCAAGTCTTGCAGTTCTTTCATAAAGCTCAACAGCCTTATCTTTCTTTCCTAGTTCAGCTGCTAAAACTGAGTGAATTGAAGGAGATAATGAGCTTTCATGAACGGTTAATGGTTCATAAAAATCAAAGTTCTTCTCTTTTTGTTCTTTAGTGTAATTTTCTGGGAAGAAGTAGATTCCTTGTAATACATCTGCTTGCTTGATAAATGGCGATCTTAAAATCTTATCCCATGACCAGTGTTGATTAATTGGTCTTTGATCTTCAATTTCGCTTACTGGACGAACTTCTTTATCAAGGAAGTCATCCTGTTGTAAGAAAATGCCCAAATCTTTATCTTCTGGAAGATAAATTTTATCAACAATGTCTTGCCACTTTTCCTTTTCTTCCTCAGTGACATGAACTCTTTCTTGAGCTTCTTTAGTTGCAAGCGGCAAACGCTCTAGCGTATATTTCAAGAGCCATCTTGCCATAGTACTAGTGAACCAGTTATTATTGACATTATTCTCATATTCATTTGGTCCAGTAACACCATGCATTACATATTTATTACGCCATTTAGACCAATGAACTCTAGCTGCCCAGAACCTTGCAGTCCCAACTAAGACATCCATGCCTTCGTTCTTAACATAGCTATCGTCACCAGTATATTCGGTGTACATTGCAATTGCGTGCGGAATATCAGCATTTCGGTGGATTTCTTCAAAAGTAATTTCCCATTCGTTGTGGCATTCAATACCGTTAAAGGTAACCATTGGGAATAACGCACCTGGAAGACCTTGTTCCTTAGCATTGTGATAAGCGCCTGGTAATTGATTATGACGATATTCTAGCAATGCTTTAGTAACACTTGGTTTAGTAATGGCTAAGTACATTGGAACAATAAATGCTTCGGTGTCCCAATAAGTAGCACCACCATATTTCTCACCAGTAAATCCTTTTGGACCAACATTCAATCTTTCATCTTCACCATAGTAAGTCATAAATAATTGAAGAATATTGAAACGAATGCCTTGTTGAGCGGCTGCATCCCCAGCAATTTCAACATCACTTGTTTCCCAACGCTTTTCCCAGGTAGCAGTATGTTCAGCCAAGTTTTCTGCAAAGCTTTTTGCTTGAAGCTTGCTCATTAAGTTTTCTGCAACATCAGCTTGATCTTTCTCTTCAACGTCACGACTTGTTACAACGATGACGTCTTTTTCAAGCTCATAGCTCTGATCTTGATCTAGTTCAACTGAAATTTTTTCACTTAACTTGGCTTCTTGACTTGAAACTTCACCTTGAAGTGCTTCCCCGTTATGGCGTAATGCTTGCTTAAGCAAAACCGTAAACTGAGGAACTTCATATGGATTTGGCTTAGTTTTTACTTGGATAGTTCTTCTATCTTTATCTTCACCAAGTGGAACCCAGAAACGTTCATCATAATTACTGTCTTCGTTAACAACTGTTCCATCTAAAGTTGAATCAAAATCAATTTTTGCATGTCCTTCAAGTACAGTTGCTTTAACTTTAATTAAGGCTGCTTCTTTTTGAATAATATGAAGAAAACGTTCAAATTCAAACTTAACTTTGACATCTTTTCCTTCATAGACAAAGCTTCTTGAGAGAAGACCTTGATGCATATCAAGTGATAATTCAAAATCACTAAATTTAACTTTTGCTAAATCAAGCTTTTCACCATTAACAGTAATTCCAATTCCAATAAAGCTTGGTGCATTTGGAGTCTTACCAAAGTATTTTGGATAACCATTTTTCCACCAACCAACAAAAGTTTTATCTGGGAACCAAACACCTGCTAAATAGGTTCCTTGAAGAGTATCACCAGAATAACCCTCTTCAAAGTTTCCTCTCATTCCCATATAATCATTACCAATTGCGGTAATACTTTCTTGTAATCTTTTATCTTCCTTAGAAAATTTATGCGTTGTTACTTTCCAAGGATCAACTTCAAAAATTCTCTTCATCATCATTCTCCATCACTTCTGTGAGGTTTTTTGTTTACAAGTCTATTATCTATTTACTGAAAGCGCTTAACAATGATTATTTTCATGTTACCGGTATCAAAAAATTATAAAAAAAAAGCAGCCTCTTATCGCTGCTTTTTCTTATCATAAATTTAAGCTTTTACTTCTACCAAAAAGCCATCTGGCGCTAAAATACCGTCTTCATAGTTTTGACTAAGCGCTGGTTTCTTATCAATTTTTACATCATGAGCACTGGTATTATAGTATGCATTTATTGTTTCTTTTCCTATTCGTTCAACTTTTAGTAGACCATTTTCTGTTACCGTTAACTTAATGTCACCTTGATTTAAAGTATCTCGATGTTTTAAACGGAATTTGACTAATTCATGAACTCTCTTCCAGACTGGTCCATTCAACTTACTCCAATCCATCGGCTTACGACAATCAGGATCGTTATCGCCACTCATCCCCATTTCTGTCCCATAGTAAATACATGGTATCCCGGGTTGAGCAAATTCATAAGCTATCGCTTGCAAAGCTAAGTCTTGATTACCTTTTGCTAAAGTCAAAATTCGAGCTGTATCATGCGAATCAAGCATATTCATCATCGCTTGGTCCACAATATCTGGATACATCATTAATTGATCAGTTAAGTGTTCACTAAGTTCCTTAGCATCTAAGTTGTGCTTAAAGAAATGATCCTCAATTTGCAAAGTATATGGATAATTCATTACACCCGTAAATTGATCTCCTTGAAGCCACGGGCGAGCTGAATGCCATATTTCGCCAACAATATAGAAGTCTGGCTTAATTTTAATTAATTCGTCATGGAATCTCTTCCAAAAGTGATGGTCAACTTCATTTGCTACATCTAAGCGCCAAGCATCAATATCAAAATATTTTACCCAATAAGTTGCAATTTCTAATAAGAAATCTTGTACTTCTGGATTAGCAGTATTTAATTTGGGCATGTGCTTTTCAAAAGCAAAAGTTTCATATGGCGGATTCTTTTCTCCCTTACTTGGATCCCGGTAAGGTTCAACAGGATAAGAATTAATATGGAACCAGTCTTTAAAGCGAGAGTTGGCACCATTTTTAACCACGTCTTGCCACTGCATTGATTGGTCACCAAGATGGTTGAAAACTGCATCTAACATCACTTTCATCCCGCGCTTGTGGGCTTCATTAACTACTTTTGCAAATAAATCTTTATCGCCAAAAGCTGGATCAACTTGTAAGTAATCAATGGTGTCATATTTGTGATTAGAGCTTGCCTTAAAAATAGGACAAAAATATAAGCCAGTAATTCCTAACTTTTGTAAATCATCTAAATGATCTAACACTCCTTGCAAATCTCCACCGTAAAAGTCTTCTCTGCCGGGATGATCTTCTGGATTCCAAGGCTTAACGTTAACTGGATCATTGCTTTTATCTCCATTAGCAAAGCGTTCTGGAAAAATTTGATACCAAACAATGTCTTTGAGCCAAGCGGGCGTTTTAATACGATCAATATCATGAAAATATGGCACTTTAAAATATAAGCCATCTTCTCTTAATTTCTCATCGCTAAATTTTTCAATACTACGATCACCAAAAATAACGTGGCTGCCATCATTACCAATAACTTCAAAAGTATACTTAATTCGATGATATGGTGCTGTTAAAGTCGCTGTCCAATAATCGTTTACTTGGCCGCTACCTGCTTTTTTCATTTCTAGCGTTGCTGCATCTGCAGGTGGCAAATAATTATCAATATAGTGAACAATAACTTTTTTTACATCATTTTTAGCAGTATGAAGTCTAATTTTTACGTGCGAATGATCAATTACAGTACAGTCTTCGCTTTCAGTTCTATGTCTTAAAGCTGCTAGTTGCATATTTTACTCCTCAGTCTTTTGTTAATACTACTCCTGCATACGGAGCCAATTTTAATTTTCCATCTTTCAATTGGTAGTTGCCTGCTACTAATTTTTCTTGCTTAAATTCAGGATCTACGTCAAGTTCCATAGCATCTTTACTTAAAGAAACAGCGACTAATGCTTTTTGATCTCCTAAATTACGCTCATAAACATAACTATCGTTTGACGTTGGCAATAAATAATAGCCCCCATCTTCAAACAATGCTTCTTTCTTTAGGCTAATTAATTTTCTGTAGAAATTAAACATGCTATGGCTATCTGCTATTTCATCAGCCGCATTAGCATGATCAACTTTCTTTCCTTTAAGCCAAGGTTTCCCATCACTAAATCCATTATTTTTTGCATTATTCCAAGGCATTGGCCCTCTAGCTGGCAATTTATGAGTTTTACTTACCATTAACAATGCTTCTTGACTAGTTTTTCCAGCCTTTTTGGCACTTTCAATAAATTCTTTAACTGTTTCATCCTCAAATTGTGTTACGTCTTCAAACTCCAAGTTCTTCATTCCGAGTTCTTCGCCATAATAAATAATCGGCAGGCCATTTTGTAAATACATTAGCATGGCTAAGCTCCGAGCTTGAATATCATTTTTAGCAATTCTAGTAGCTATTCTAGCCATATCATGATTATTCCAGTACAAAGTGGGCTTAGACACGCCACTTAAAGTTTGTTGCCAGACAGCCTGATTTTGCTTAAATTTTACTAAATCTAATGATTTCGGCTGATATTGAGCTGAAAAACTAGGATCCACCTGACTTTGATCTTCTGTAAAGTACCTAAAAGTAATTACGCTATCCATCAAGTGGTTATCTTTATTTGTATAATCGACTGCTAAATTAACATTCGCACTCGCTGCTTCTCCTAACAAGAGTGCATCAGGATAATCTTGCTTTATTTCCTCACAGAAAGGTCGCATCCATTTTTGTACTTGCGGTAAGTTAGCAAAAAATGGTTCGGCTACTACGGGTTCTTCAGCTTTACTATTAACTGGGAAATTCTGTCTTAAGTCTGCTTTAGCAATATGAATAAAGGCATCTAATCTCAAACCATCAATTCCTTTTTCTAGCCAATACTTTGCAATTTCACTCATTGCATGTCTAACTTCAGGATTTTTCCAGTTCAAATCAGGCATTCTTTTATCAAAAAGATGAAAATAAAACTGTCCTGTTCCAGCAGGATCTTTTTCCCAAACACTACCTCCAAAAAAGCTTCCCCAATTATTTGGTCGCTGATTATTTTGGCCGGCAAAAATATAATAGTCCCGATAAATACTATCAGGATTTTTAATGGCATCTTGAAACCAGGGATGTTGATCAGACGTATGATTTAAAACAAAATCCATAATTACATGAATTCCAGCTTCATGCATTTCCTTGATTAAATTATCCATATCTTCCATAGTTCCCATTTTGGGATCAATGGCAAAATAGTTTGATACATCATAGCCATTATCAACTTGCGGGGAAACAAAGACCGGATTCAGCCAGACAGCATTAACCCCTAATTCCTTCAAATACGGTATTCTTTTCCTAATACCATTTAGGTCACCAATACCATCACCATTAGAATCCTGGAAAGACTTAGGATAAATTTGATAAATAATTGCTTGGTCATACCAATGTCTCATAATAAACTTCCTCCATAAATCCTATTTTAAGCAATAATTTTAAGCGCTTACAATGCTATTTAAATGTTACCGGTATCAAAAAAAAGAAGCTCATCCATAGCTTCTTAAATTCTAGTAGATTCACTTTTTATTAATTCCGGTTCAATAAGAACCTCACCTTGCTGAGCTCCGCCTTGTTGAATCTTTTGCAAAATCATTTCTGCTAAGAGTTCACCTAACTTAAATAAATTTTGTTTAATAGTTGTTAGCTTAGGATTTGATACCTGATCTAAGAAAACTCCATCGAAGCCAATAATTCCAAAATCCCGTGGAATATTTCCATTTTTTCTTTGAATAGCACGTACAACCCCAACCGCTATTCGGTCACTTGCACAAATAAAACAAGTGTTGGGGGCAAACTTTTTCCAATTACTAATAATTAGTTTTTCAGCTAAACTACTATGATTTTGGATTCTAAAAATCTTAGGAATCATATTATGCTTCTGCAAGGTGTTGATATATCCAGCTTCTCTCGAATATTCAAAAGGCTCTTTTTCATCAATTCCAATGAAAACAATTGATTGATAATTTTTATCCAGAGCATATTGTGTGGCTATTTGTTCACCTAATTTATTATCGGTATCAATAAAATCATAGCCATAGCGATTTTCACCGAATAACACAAATGGTTTATTTAATTGGTCCAGCCATTTGGCATCATTTGCTCTGCCACCTGTGATAATATAACCATCGCCGCCACCAACCTCACTATCGGTTGCTAACTGTAGTGCATAGTGTTTTTTACCTAATCCACTAGCAATCCCGAAAAGTAAATTCATGTAGTAAGGTTCAGTTGTATCAATATCCTCCAGAATTACTAATTTAACTACATTTGTACGGTGGTGGGCTAGTGCACTAGCAACTGAATTTGGATGATAATTTAGTTGTTCCATTGCCTGTTCGACAATTTTTCTTAATTCAGGCGTAACCTGTTGAGGATGATTAATGACGCGTGATACCGTCATCTTAGACACGCTAGCTTTTTTTGCTACATCAGATAAAGTAGTCATAATACTTCTAAGTCCTTTTTTAAAACTGTATAACTTAATATTACCGTAATTATTCTAATAATGTAAACGCTTAGCGAGTCTAAAAATTAAAACTATTATTTTTAAAGCAATAAAAAAAGGCGATACCTACTTATAGGTATCACCTTATAGTTCATTTAGTTATGTGATTGAAAACGAGTATTAAACAGTGGACTAACTGGTTTATGTTCTTGGATCAATTTAATTGCTTCACCCATCAATGGCCCAACAGAAACAATTTCAGCCTTAGACAAGTCTTTTTCTTCAGGTTGATTGATTGAGTCAGTTAAAATCAATTTCTTAATAGGAGAATTATTTAAACGCTCAATTGCTGGACCAGACAAAACAGCATGAGTTGCAGATGCATAAACTTCAGTTGCACCAGCATCCATTAAAGCTTGAGAAGCTAAGGTAATGGTACCTGCGGTATCAATCATATCATCAATAATGATTGCACGTTTGCCTTCTACATCACCAATAATATTCATAACTTCAGCAACATTTGCCTTTGGACGGCGTTTGTCCACAATAGCAATTGGAGTCTTAAGAAATTCTGCTAATTTTCTTGCTCTAGTTACGCCACCATGGTCAGGTGAAACTACAACAGCATCTTTTTCTAATTCATGACTCAAGAAATAGTCAGCAAGGAGTGGGGCACCCATTAAATTATCAACTGGAATATCGAAGAATCCTTGGATTTGTGGGGCATGTAAATCAAGCGAAAGAACTCGATCAGCACCAGCTTTTTGCAACATATCAGCTACTAACTTAGCTGTAATTGGCTCACGTGCACGGGTCTTTCGATCTTGACGTGCATATCCGTAGTAAGGCATAACTAAGTTTACGCTTCTAGCTGATGCACGTTTAACGGCATCAATCATGATCAATAATTCCATTAAATTATCATTTACTGGAGCTGAAGTTGATTGTACCAAGTAAACATCTTTACCACGAACTGACTCATCGATGTTAATTTGGATTTCACCATCGCTGAAACGTTTAACATCAGATTTACCAAGCTTAACTCCAACCTTATCAGCAATTTTTTCTGCTAAAGGCTTATTAGAGTTAAGCGCAAAAATTTTGATTTCTTTGTCTAATTGAGACATAATTTCCTCCACTGAAAAATTACAATTCCATACTTAATAATAGCAAAAAAATATCCTTTACGCTTGTAAATAGCAAAAAAAGAAGTTGTGTTTAACAACTTCTTTTAATTTATTCCCATTCTTTATCTTTTGAGAGCGGTAACTTATGCCAGTAATCAGGCTTGTTCGTTTGTCTTCCCCTAGCAATTGCCATATCATAGCGTTCAACATCTTTAGTAATAGTTGAGTCAGCTGCAACAAATGCATGATCTGCAATATTAACTGGGGCAATAATCGTAGCACCAGCACCAATGAATGAATGATCCCCCACATTAGTATGGAACTTCTTCACACCATCATAGTTAGAGAAAATAGTACCACAGCCAATATTAATGTCTTTACCTAAAGTAGCATCCCCAACATAGGTTAAGTGTCCTACTTTACTATTTTCACCAATTTCAGCTTTCTTGATCTCAACAAAGTTTCCGATATGAGCACCTTTTCTAATAATTGCCTTTGGACGAAGGTGAGAATTAGGTCCAATATCAGTATTATCATCCATTTGAGCTTCTTGAAGAGTTGAAGAAGTAATAGTAACATGATTACCAATCTTAGAATCAACTATTCTTGAACTATTAGTAATATAACAGTCACTGCCAATTTCAGTGTTTCCTTTAATAACAACGTTTCCTTCAATAACAGTGTCATTACCGATCTTAACGTCACTATCAATATATGCTGTATCTGGATCAATAAATGAAACACCATTCCTCATGTGCTCTTCATTAATCCTTCTTTGCATAATCTTAGTTGCCTGAGCAAGAGCAATTCGGTCATTAACTCCTAAGCTCTCACTAAAATCTGGCATTTCATACGCACCAACTTTGTGACCAGCTTTACGCATAATTTCTAAAACATCAGTTAAGTAATATTCGCCTTGAGCGTTGTCATTGCCAACTTGTTTTAAAGCCTTAAATAGTTCTTTATTATCAAAGCAAAAGACACCAGTATTAATTTCATCTACTGCTAATTCTTCTGGCGTACCATCTTTTTGTTCAACAATTCTTAAAACATTTCCATCTTCGTCACGAATAATACGGCCGTAACCAAATGGATTTGGCGCTTTTGCAGTTAAAACAGTTGCGCTATTTCCACTTTCTTCATGCTTCTTAAATAAGTTGTTAAAAGTTTCAGCAGTAAATAACGGAGTATCACCAGTAGCAACTAAAGTTGAACCCTCAAGATTTGCTAATAAATCACTAGCTGCCAGTACAGCATCGCCAGTACCTAATTGTTGCTTTTGAAAAGCAAAGTCTGATTGACCTGCTAAAACATCTTTAACGCTATCTGCACCATTTCCAACTACAGTAATAATCTTATCTGGATTAGTGCCCTTAGCAGCATCCACCACATGCTCTACCATAGTTTTACCGCAAACCTTGTGTAATACCTTGTAAAGTTGGGACTTCATGCGGGTACCTTTTCCAGCAGCTAAGATAACAACATACTTATTCATTAGTTTTATATCCCTTCAATTTTTATATTTAAACAACTATCAGTATATCATTTTGGAAAACGATTGAAGTCTGTCTGCTCTAAGAAATTACCTGGCCGTACTTTAATTAGCTTTTTAGTTCTGTCAACTTCAGTAATCTTAATCAGTGATTGATAATCATCTACGACCTTTTGAGAAGCGTATTTTGTCTCACAGAGAACGCACATTCCAGCAACTGTTCCCTTAAATTCCTTAACTAGTTCTTCCATCCCAGTTAAAGTTCCGCCGCCTTTCATGAAGTCATCAACAATTAATACATTGCTTCCTTCTGGAAGTAGTCTTTTTGCTAATTCCATTTTTTCAACTCGTTCACTTGACGAAGCAACGTAGTTAACTGAGATCGTTGATCCTTCAGTAATTTTAGGTCTTCTTCTAACCATCACAAATGGTACGTTTAAAAAGCGACTAACTGCTTGCGCGATAGCAATCCCCTTAGTTTCAATTGTCATTACATAATCAACATTACTGTAGGCATATTTGGTTGCAATCAATTGTCCAATTTGCTGCAAATCTTGTGGTGAGCCTAAAATATCAGATAAGTAAACGAAATTACCAGGCAAAATACGATCAGGATCTTCGATACGGTCAGCTAAATCATGAAGATAGTTAGTAGCCTCTTTTTTCCCAACAAAAGGAATGTATCTCACTCCACCAGCAGCTCCTGCTACAGTTTCTAAAATACCATTTTGGTCGCTAGCCAAAGTTTGACGTAAAATTGCCAAGTCTTCTGAAATTGAAGATTTAGCTGCGCCATAGCGATCTGCAAAAAATGGCAATGCAATCAAAGTATGAGGGCGAGCTAAAAGATACTTAACCATATCAACTAATCTTTCTGAACGTTTCATGCTTTTACCTTCCTAAACATTAAATTAAATTTCTAAACTTAAATATACTCTATCTAAAGAAAAATCACTAGCATTTTAAGAAAAATACTAGTGATTGTTCGTAATATATTCTATTGTCGCTTACATTTCATCAAACTCAAGCTCAATGTTCTTGGTTAATAAATCCGTGTAACTGTAAGATACTCGTTCAAAGTTGTTTTGATCTTGATCAAGGTCAACTACAAACACTGCACGATAAGTCTTAGTTAATCTACCTTTACGGCGCGTTACTTTCTTTCTTCCTGCTTGAGCTACTACTACCAAGCTTTCGCCCAAATGAGAATCCAAATTATGTTTAATTGCCATTAGTGTTGTTGGCACTGGACGTCACTCCTTTGCTTGGGTACTATTCTATCAAAAAATTAATATTTTTTCAAGTCTGTAAATTGTAAGCGTTCTATGCTTGCTGATCTTTTAAAAGATGTGCTAACTCTACAAATTGATTTAGCGTTAATTCTTCCGGACGAACTCGAAGATCTAGTCCTAAATCATTAATCATTTTTTCACGCATATCTCTATCCTTGACTAAGGATTTTAAGTTATTAGCTAGTGTTTTTCGGCGCTGAGCAAAGCACATTTTTACAACATGATCAAAGAAAGAATAATCGTCAATATCTGGCTTTTCAGTAAGTGGCGTCAAGACAACAACTGCAGAGTCAACCTTTGGGCGTGGCATGAATGACGTACTTTTCACTTCTTCTGCTAGCTTCACATTCATTCTGCTTTGAACAGCAATTGTTAAAGGACCATATTCCTTAGTCTTGGGTTTAGCAACTAAACGCTCAGCCACTTCTTTTTGCATCATTAGCGTTAAACTACTGAAAGCCAAATTACTCTTAATTAGATTAAAAATTATCGGCGTTGTGATGTAGTAAGGCAAATTAGCAACAATTTTAACCGACTTATTTAAATCAAGAAAACCATCGCTATCTTTAGTAAAGTTTGCCTTTAATACGTCTTTCATGACTAATTTAAAGCGATTGCTTAATTCTTCACCAGCAACTTTTTGTGGCAATTCATTTTTTAAAATTTCAGGTAAATCTTGATCAACTTCATAAGCTAACACCTTGGCACCAGCTAAAAGAAGCTGCTCAGTTAAAGACCCAATTCCTGGTCCAATTTCAATAACTTGATCACCTGGTTGAATATCAGCCGCTTCAACAATTCCCTTAATTGCGGCTAAATCTACTAAGAAATTTTGCCCCAAATTCTTTTTTGCATGCATAAAGTAGCGATTAACAATCGCCTGAGTCCGAACTGGACTAGCAATCGGCATACTATTTGACATCTTCAACTGCCCTCTTTAATTCTTTATAAGTAATTCCAAACATTTTTAAGCGCTTTAAGAATTGTTTACTATTTCCATATCCAATTCCTAACTTAATCCCAACTTTTTCACGTAAAAGACGCGCTTCTGGACTAACTGCTAGACCCAAATCATCATACTTTTCTTTAGTAATATCACTCTCTACTGCTTGAACCTCGTGCAAATCACCCAAAGCACGTACTAGTGCTTCTTTTGACGCATGTTCAACTCCTAAGCTATTTCCTCTCTTAGTTGGCTCTCCCTCTTTACGAGTGATAAAAGCTTGTTTAGCATTCGGCGCAGCATTAGTCACCAGTCTTCTAATTCTTTCACCATTATAGTCTGGATCTGTAAAGATAATTATTTCTCGTGTTTTTGCCAGTTTCTTAATTTCTGCTAAAGTTTGATCAGATACTTCCGAGCCATTAGTTTCAATAGTTTCAATTCCTGGGAAAAACTGTTTTAATCTCTTGGTATCGTCTCGTCCTTCAACAACAACTACCGCATTAAACTGTTTTTGATTATTTGATTCCATATGCCCTCATCGTATTTTCAAACGTGTGCTTTGCCACTTCTTCAACAGATGTGTCACGTAACTTAGCGATCGCTTCTGCAACATAACACACATATCCTGTTTCATTCTGCTTTCCGCGGTATGGCTTTGGCGTTAAGTATGGTGCATCCGTTTCAATTAAAAATTTATCCAAAGGAACAACTTTAGCCGAAGCATGGACATCAACCGCTTTAGTAAAAGAAACAACGCCAGAAAATGACACCATCATCCCTAAGTCAAGAAACTTTTTAAGCCAATCAGGATCACCATTAAAGTTATGAATTATTCCTCCATATTCACCGACATGACTATCTTTTAAAACTTGATATGTATCTTCAAAAGCATCACGTGTATGAATATTTACTGGCATCTTTAAGCTATGAGCTAAGTCAAGCTGCTGCGCAAAAACTTTTCGTTGAACATCTCTTGGCGATTCATCCCAGTAATAATCTAGTCCAATTTCTCCTAAAGCAACAGTTTTAGGCTTTTTTAGCTGCTCAACTAGCTTATCTTCTGCTTTTTGATCATAATCTTTTGCTACATCTGGACAATAGCCAACAATAGCATATAAGTTGTCAAAACGCTGACTTAGATCAACTGCGCGTTCATTAAATTCTGGATCTTGTCCAGCAACCGCACTTTTTACCACACCTAATTCTCGTGCCCGATCAAGGTAGATCTCTTCTTTTCCTCGAAAAGGCACGTCATTTAAGTGCGTATGCGAATCAAAAATTTTCATTAGCCTAATTCAGCTCCAACTTCATGTTCATCGCCTACGATAGCTAATTTAACTTGACCATCTTTTTCACTTGATAAAAGCATTCCTTGGCTTTCATGACCTAACATTTTACGTGGTTTCAAGTTAGTTACTGCTAGCACCTTTTTATCTAAAAGTTCGCTTGCATCTGGATAGAACTTGCGAATACCACTCAAAATTTGACGCTCATTTCCATCGCCAAAGTCTAGCTTAAACATCAACAGCTTACTTGAACCCTTTACTGGTTCTACTGATAAAATTTGACCAACTTGAATCTTAACCTTGTCAAAGTCATCAATGGTGATATGCTTTTCTTCTTTTTGCTGGCTTCTAGTCTTCTTCTTTGGTTTTGCCTTCTTCATTTCTTCCTTAATGTATTTAACTTCAACATCATTCTTAAGTCTTGGGAAGATTGGAGTTGGTTTTTCAGTTACTTTAACATTCCAGTCAAAGCCGCCAAATTCAAGTTTCTTTTGTTCCTCATTATTCCAGTCAAGACCAAGTTGTTCAAACATCTTAACTGGACTTTGAGTCATTACTGGTGCAATTAAAATAGCAACTAAACGAAGACTTTCAGCTAAATTAGACATTACTTTAGATAATTCTTCGCTCTTGCCCTCTTTATTCAAAGTCCAAGGAGTAGTCTCATCAATGTATTTATTTGCACGAGAAATAAGCTTCCAAACACTATCTAGAGCTTGAGAGAAGTGAAGAGCGTCCATTTGTTTTTGATATTCAGCAATTGTTTCCTTAGCTGTCTTCATCAAGTCTTGAGCAAATTCATCTTGTTCTGCTGCAACTGGTGCAACTTGACCATCTTGGTATTGGTTAATCATCGAAACAGTTCTATTTAGCAAGTTACCCAAGTCATTAGCTAAATCAAAGTTAACTCTCTCAACGAAATCTTCAGGAGTAAAAATACCATCTGAACCAAATGGAATTGCACGCATCAAGTAGTAACGAAGAGCGTCTAATCCATAGCGTTTAACAATCATTTCTGGATAAACGGCATTACCTTTAGATTTAGACATTTTACCGTCTTTCATCAATACCCAGCCATGACCGAAGATTTGCTTAGGAAGTGGCAAGTCAAGAGCCATCAACATAATTGGCCAGTAAATAGTGTGGAAACGAACAATTTCTTTACCTACTAAATGAACATCAGCTGGCCAATATTTCTTAAATAATGAATCATCATCTGAGCCATAACCTAGGGCAGTAATATAGTTAGAAAGTGCATCAATCCAAACATAAACTACGTGCTTAGGATCGCTTGGTACAGGAATTCCCCAGTCAACTGTTGTACGAGTTACTGAAAGATCTTCAAGACCTGGTTTGATAAAGTTATTTATCATTTCCTTTTCACGAGAGTGAGGCAAAATAAAGTCTGGATGATCCTTATAATACTGTAAAAGACGATCAGCATATTTACTCATTCTAAAGAAGTATGAAGGTTCTTTAACCAAACGAACTTCGTGGCCTGACGGAGCTTTACCGCCAATAACATTACCATTATCATCTTTATAAACTTCAGCAAGTTGTGATTCAGTAAAGTATTCTTCATCTTCAACTGAATACCAGCCAGTATATTCGCCTAAATAAATATCGCCTTGCTTTAACAACTTTTCAAAAATCTTTTGAACAGCCTTAACGTGGTCTTCATCAGTTGTCCTAATAAGGCGATCGTAAGAAACATCTAACATCTTCCATAACTCTTTATAAGAAGCTGCCATCTTGTCTACAAATTCTTGAGGTTTAATACCCTGTGCTTCAGCTTTTTGTTCAATCTTCAAACCGTGTTCATCAGTACCTGTTAAAAAGAAGGTATCAAAACCGCGAGATTTTTTGTAGCGAGTCATTGTATCAGCAGCAATCGTAGTATAAGCATTACCGATAGTTAATTTTCCAGATGGATAATAAATAGGTGTAGTAATATAGAAAGTTTTCTTTTCAGCCATCTTTATTCTTCCTCTCATAAGTCTTTTAATTGCTAGTATAACATAGCATGTAGGACTTAATTTGTACATTAAAAAAAGGAATTCTATAAAATACGGAATTCCTATAAATTATTTAGATAATTAATTGTCATATGTCGCTCGAATCCTAGGCATATCGATATTGGCTTTTACCAAGTTATTTACAATAGCTGTTGGCATTACTTCAGCCGTTATGCCAATAGTAATTGCTATAGCAAAAATCAGAGCATTCTCCCAATTACCACGCATTATTTCATTAATTAGCAAAACAACTGGAACAATAACTAGAATTAATGTTAAAAAGATTTTGGTTAATTTTTTCATACTAGAATTAAAGAGATGGTTCTCTAGATTAATCTTAGAAAGATTTTGAACTACCTTTCCAAAAACAGTTTCTTTACCAGTCGCAAAGATAACGCCAATGCCTGAACCTGAAAGAATAATTGTGCCTGCATATAAAATATTAGCGTAATCTAAGTTATTATTTTTACCAGTGTAATTAGTAGCACTCTTTTTCACAGTGTCTTCTTCACCAAGTAATGAGCACTCTAAATCATTACTTTTCAGTAATTTAACGTCAGCTGGAACAATATCTCCAGCTTTAAGTAGTACCACATCTCCAATTGTTAGATCACGGGTTAAAAGTTGCTGTGGTTCACAATCACGCATTACTTGAGTTGTTCTAGAAATTCGATTTATCAAATTTTGAATATTAGTATTAATACGAATATTTTGCATAGCAGTTAAAATGGCTGAAATAAATAAAATTGCTAAAACAAAAATTGCTGGACTTAGGTTAAGAGTATGTTGAGAGGAATTTAAAAAAATTGCTACAATTGCTAAAAAAAGCAGAACAAGGGAAAAAGGAGTTATAAAAGCCTTTAACAAATAGTGAAGTTTTGTCTTATCATGTTTAATTATTATTTCATTAGATCCGTATTTTGCTAAGCGTTGCCTCGCATCTTTACTTTGAAGGCCGCTAATTGAGGTTTTTAATCGTTGCAGCGTCGCAAACTTATCTTCGCATGCAATCCGGCGCACCAGCTTGGTGTCTGTAGTATTTCTTGTGCCGGAAGTGTTGATTTTGAACATCTTCAACATCCTTTCTTAAGAACCTAGCAAACAAACAAAAAGGCCGATGCAAAAACTGCATCGGCTCAAATCCAAGCGATTTTTATACTCGTCGTTCAGTTTTAACACTACGTGACGTAAGGTTATTTAACATAACTAGCTGGCTGGGGAGGGCCTTATATCGACGATCCCTGTTTGACCCGTTGGCATCTCTGGATGTTGCTGGGCGACAGCATATGTTCACGTAGGAGTCTCACCTAACAGTTTATTTGCTCTAATATTTAATTTCTATTGATACTTTAACGGCTAACTAAGAATTAGTCAAGTCCCTACTTCTTTTTTCGAAAACTCTTAAATAGAACTAGTCCGAAACTGATTAAAGCTGCAATTACTAATCCCCAAACCAAGTTTACACTCTGTGGATGATCTATTTTTTGCAGTTCATCTTGTGTTAGCGAATTTTTATCATAAGACAGCTTATCTTTTTGGGCAACCAAAGTAGCGCAAGCATTAAACACTAATCGAATTCCGGAATTAAAAGTTGCTGCCTTTTCGCTTCTTAATTTATTCCCCGCATAACGAACAATATTGCCACATTTACTTTGAGTTAAAGGATCTTGATAATTCTTACCGACAATAATTTGAACATTTTTCTTTTTGTTTTGAAGAGCAACAGCAATAATTATCTGATTCTTTAGTGGCTGAATTCGATTTAAATCATTGCTGTCTTTTAAGCTTAAAAGGCGAATTTCAGGTTTAGTTTTAGTCTTTTGATAACTCTCATTTTTCTGATTAACAAGTTCTTTTGTCTGATTATCAAATAATCCTTGCGGATCACTAACAAAAGACTTAGTGCTAGCAGTCAACGTTAATAAACAAATAAGCAGTGACACCAAACCAATAATTTTATTTTTCATTGTCAGCCTTCTCTAGCCTGTCTGCTAAGCTTTGAACGTATTTATGATCAAGTGTTACTTGTTCAATTGCTACGCCTTTTTCACGCAATAGTTTTAAGGCTAAAGGATTATCATGATAATCATAATAATAGTTAATTTTCTTAATGCCAGCTTGCACTAAGCACTTGCTACAATTAAAGCAAGGAAAATAAGTAACGTAAATTTCAGTACCTTCAGTGGAAATACCATTTTTTGCACATTGGATTAAGGCATTCATTTCAGAGTGAATCGTTCTTACGCAGTGCCCATCCACCATCAAATGACCAACATCATCACAATGAGGCTGTCCCGAAACACTACCATTATATCCGGTCGCAATCATCCGGTCATCTTTAACTAATACACTTCCAACTAAGGCACGATCACAGGTAGAACGTTGTGCAATAACTAAAGCCTGCATCATAAAATATTGCTTCCACGGAATCCTGTCTCTTGTCATTGTTCTTACCCTCTTTAAATTATTTATTTAATCTGTCAAAATAATTTAAACCAATTGCTTCTCTAACTTCTTTTAAAGTTTGGTTAGCAACTTTATTTGCCTTCTTTGATCCTTCTAGTAGCATTTCATAAACAGCATCTGGATTTTGAGCAAACTTTTCACGACGTTCTCTGATTGGTCCAAGCTCTTCTTCGAGAACCTTATTTAAGTAGCGCTTAATTTTAACGTCGCCCAGGCCACCTTTTTGGTATTGTTCTTTAAGTTCAGCCACTTTATCCTTGTCTGGTGCAAACACATCAAGATAAGTAAAGACAGTATTTCCTTCAACTTGTCCTGGATCTTCCACGTGGATGTGGTTTGGATCAGTGTACATGGACATTACTTTCTTTTGAACAGTCTTTGCATCATCAGATAAATAGATTGCATTTCCTAATGATTTAGACATTTTGGCATTTCCATCTAATCCTGGAAGTCTTCCTTGACCCTTTGGTGGGAAGTAGCCCTTTGGCTCAACTAAGATATCAGTGTTATAAACCCGATTAAAAGTACGTACTATTTCACGAGTTTGTTCAAGCATTGGTTCTTGATCATCCCCAACTGGGACCACTGTTGCCTTAAAAGCAGTAATATCTGCTGCTTGAGAAACCGGATAGTTTAAAAATCCTACGGGAATTGAATCCTTGAAGTTCTTTTGCTTAATTTCAGTTTTAACAGTTGGATTTCTTTCTAGACGTGCAACTGTTACTAAATCCATGTAATATGCAGTTAACTCAAACAAAGCGGGAATTTGCGATTGAACATAAATAGTAGATTTTTCAGGATCTAAACCAACAGCTAAGTAGTCTAAAGCTACTTGAATCAAACTATTTTTAATTTTTTCAGGATCTCTTGCGTTATCAGTTAAGGCTTGCGTATCCGCAATCATAATATAAGGTTCATATTTACCTTCATTTTGTAACTTAACACGATTTTTTAAGGACCCAATATAGTGACCAATGTGAAGCTTACCAGTTGGTCTATCTCCAGTTAATAAAATTTCTTTCGTCATAATTTTCTCCAATATTTGTTAATCTTTAGCTTTACCTCCAATTCTAGCAAAAAACCTTATTCGTTTAAACTTACTCAAAAATTGCTAGAATTAAATTGAAAGAACTAATCAAACTAGAAAGAATGAAAAATCATGTGTAGCCACTATGCAATGCCCTCTCTTAAAGAAATTAAGACTTACTTGACAACTGATTTAAAATTACCACTGATTGTACCTAAAAACATTGAAGAAAAATTTTCTGCTGTCACGCAAATCTATCCTAAATCTTCATCCTTAGTAATGCTTTACAGCAACAACGAATTAAAACTGGTTGAAAAGAAATGGGGCTATCCGAGCCCTTTTCAAAAGAATCGTGTTCTTTACAACGCTCGCATAGAACGTTTTTATGAAGAAAAACCATCAATGTGGGACAACTCATTTGCTCGGCAGCGCTGCATTATCTTAGCCAATGAATTTTGGGAAAGCAGTAAACAAACTTACCTTGCTTCAAATAATCAGACCTACCATGAACACTCTTCTTTTACTGCTAAAGAAGAACCAATGACTTTAATCGCTGGCATTTATCAAGGCGACGATTTTTCAATGGTAACAACTGCTGCTAACAGTACCGTTCTTCCTGTTCATGAACGCATGCCATTAGTCTTAAAGCCATCCGAATTACGTCGCTGGCTCTTTCAAAACTTCACTTCTCTACTTAACCGTTCAGAATATAATTTGGTTCGGCATCAGTTGCCACATCGTTAACAAAAATGATATAATCATTTTGCTTATGCGGGTATAGTTTAATGGTAAAATGTCAGCTTCCCAAGCTGAAGATGCGGGTTCGATTCACGCTATCCGCTTATATTAAAAAAGGAGGAACTTTTTATTCCTCCTTTTTGTTATGCCAAGATAACCATAAAAATTCCATTTAAAATTGCTAGATAAATTGGCATCATTATTCGCTGTGAATATAGGTACGACCAAGCAAGAAGCATCCCATAAAGACTGTTAATAATAAACAAGGCAAATGAAGTTTGAAAATTGAGAATTCCGAAGAAAAAACCTGAACAAATGATCCCAACTATTCCGCTAGTCATATTTTGTGCTCTAAAACCATAATTAAAGAAAAAGCCGGTAGTTAAATACACTTGCATCGCTGGTATCAATATTCCGATTGAAAAAATGAAAAACCAAAATAAGAGATTGCACTCACCCTTTTGATAAATTACTTGAAAATTCATCAACGGAACTGCGCCTTTAGCTTGAAGATAAGAAACAAAGATTCGTCCTAAGATCACTAAGATAGATACGCCAACGATAAACCCATAATCTGCTAAAAGTGGCATACTTGGCCTTTTTTCAAAGAACCGTTGCTCGCGATTAAATTGCCTAATGTAGAAATATAAGGCAAACAGCGAAAAAATTAAAAAGAAAAAATATCCAATCTTATTTACTTGATCATTTAATAATGTTAATTTCTTTACTCCAACTACTATCAAATAAAGAACTAAATAAACAGCATACCTAGTTAAATTTCCTTGCCTTGATGATGGCGTATTCATGGCTTCTTCCCCTTTATATCAACTGCATTTATTATAACAAAGCACTTAACGTTATTTATAGTTCATTAAAAAATATATACTTATTGACAACGCTTTCATTTATAATTAGCATGAAAGTGAAGAAAACAAGAGAGGAAACATTTATTATGAACTTAATTGCAATTGATATTGGCGGTACAACAATCAAGATCGCTACTTGGATAAACCAAAAACTAAAAATGGTCTTTACGATTGATACACCTGATAATTTAGATACTTTCTATGAAGAATTAACTGATGCTGTAAACGAAATCAAAGCAAAAAATAAAATTGATGGCGTTGCCATCTCATCTCCTGGGGCTGTTAATAAGAAGACTGGAGTAATCGAAGGAGCCAGTGCCCTTCCTTATATCCATAACTTTAAAATTGTACCCGAATTAGAAAAAAAATTTGGCTTGCCAGTAAGTATTGAAAATGATGCAAATTGTGCCGCTCTAGCTGAACTTGTTGACGGATCAGCTAAAGGATGCAGCAGCATGGCTTTCTTAGTTATTGGAACCGGAGTTGGCGGTAGTATTATTATTAACAATCAAATTTGGCACGGCGCTCATCTTTATGGTGGTGAATTTGGCTTTATGATTATTGATGGTCAACAACTTAGCGCCTTAGCCTCCCCAGTTTCAATGGCTAAACGCTACAATGAAAAAACTGGTAAAGATTTTGATGGTAAGACAGTATTTGAACTTGCTGACATTGACGACGCAGTTGCGCAAGAAGAACGTGATAAATTAATTCATGCTCTTGCTACAGCCATTTATAATATTCAACACAGCTTTGATCCAGAAAAAATCATCATCGGTGGCGGAATTTCTCAAAACCAAGAATTAATACCTCTTCTTAATGATGAAATTTCAAAAATAAGAAATAAATTAAATATTGCGACTGTTAAGCCAATTTTAGACATCTGTACCTTAAAAAATGAAGCAAATTTGCGTGGAGCTGTTGCAGATTTTGAAAAAGAGCATTAAATTTTATATAGACACTTTTTTATTATTAAATAAATGTGTTTGAAAGCATCACAAAAAGGACTGAGAATACTATCTCGGTCCTTTTTTGTTATCTAATTTAAGAAAAGTATATATTTTTATATAAAAGCGCTTTACTTTTACTAGAAATAAGTTTATATTTATACACGTAAAATATGTGAGCGATTGCAAAGAGGGAATGTTATGAATAAGCAGAAAATGCCTAAAGACTTCTTCTGGGGTAATTCAGTTTCAAGTATGCAAACTGAAGGTGCCTGGAATGAGGATGGTAAAGGCTTATCAGTTTACGATGTACGACCTGCTACAGAAAACACCACAGATTGGCACACCGCAATTGATGAGTACCATCGTTATGATGAAGATTTAGACCTGATGAAAGAAATGAATATGAATATGTATCGTATTCAAATTTCCTGGTCAAGAGTTTGTCCTGAAGGAGATGGAGAATTTAATCCTAAAGGAATCGATTTTTACGACAGATTGATTAATGCCATGCTTAAACGTGGTATTGAACCAATGATTTGTCTTTATCACTTCGACATGCCACTACATTTAGCCCGAAATTATAACGGCTTTATGTCAAGACATGTTGTTGATGCCTTTGTTAGATTTGGTAAAAAGATGATTGATCATTTTTCAGACCGTGTTAAATACTGGATTGTCTTTAATGAACATAATCTCTACTTCCAAGACGAAGTATTTAATATTTCTGGCTATGAAAAAGGCGACAAAACCTTAGACGACATGTACACAATCTTTCACCATACAATGATTAGCCACATTCGTTTAGCTAATTATATTCATGAAAAATATGATGATGTAAAAATTGGCGGCATGCTAGCCTACCAACAAATTTATCCAGAAACTTCAAAGGCTACTGACGTTTGGGCTGCTAAGCAAGTTCAAGAATTTTTGAACTTTAATATTTATGATGCAGATACTGGACGTGGTTACTCGCCAGAAGTTATGCAGTATGCAAAAGATCATCATATTAACTGGGATATTACTGAGGAAGACAAAGAAGAAATGAAAAAAGCAAAAGCTGACTTTCTAGCTTTCAGCTATTACTCTTCTTGGACTCTCTCAGCCGATAAAATTCCAAAAGATGCAGCACCTAACCGTTACATGAATTATGGCGGTGTTGAAAATAAATATCTCAAGACTAATGATTGGGGCTGGACGATTGATCCACTTGGTTTTAGAAACGCCATTACGACAATGTACAACCATTACAAGATCCCAGTCTTTCCAATTGAAAACGGAATTGGCTTAAAAGAAACTTGGGATGGCGAGCATATGATCGAAGACGATGAGAGAATTGCTTACCATGAAGAACATATCAAAGCAATGAAAGATGCAATGTTCTTAGATGGTGCCAAAGTTCTTGGCTACCTAGGCTGGGGATTAATTGATATTCCAAGTTCACATGCCGATATGGAAAAGCGTTATGGCGCTGTCTATGTTAACCGGTCAAACCATGATTTGAAAGATTTAAAACGTGTTCCTAAGAAATCATTTTATTGGTTCCAAAAAGTATTAAAAGATAATGGAGACGAAATATAATGAGTGAACAGAAAAAATCGGGCGTTAGTGTTTTCGTTAATAAACACATCTTGCCCCCAGTAATGAAATTTGTTAACACCAAGGCTATTCAGGCCTTGCAAAATGGTATGATTTACACTTTACCATTTATCTTAATCGGTTCTATCTTCCTTATTCTAGGAAATATTCCGATCAAATCAGTAGCTGATGCAATTAATGCTTCTGGTTGGGGAGCTTTCTTTAACCAAGCCTACACTACTACTTTTAGTATTATGGCTATGTGGGCATCAGTTGGTATAGCTTATATTTATGTTAAAAATGAAGGCTACGAGCCATTAGCTCCCGGTCTTACTTCTTTAGCCGCATTCTTAATGCTTCAAACTTTAACTATTGACAGTCCATTAAAGAATGCTATGGCTAAAGGTATTGACGGTCAAATGACTGCTAAAGCCGTAACCGAAAATATCGACAAGTTACCACATGCCTTGCAAAGCTTCTTAGAATCTCCAGTTACCGGTGTATTTAACATTACCTGGCTTGGCGGAGACGGAATGATCGCTGCAATTATTGTTGGTTTATTAGTCGGCTGGATTTACTCAGCTATTATGAAAAAAGGCTGGACTATTAAGTTGCCTGAACAAGTTCCAGTAGCTGTTTCTAACCAATTTACTGCTATGATTCCATCAGGAATTATCTTAATTGGTACTATGCTTATTTACGCAGGCTTCAAGTTAACTACTGGTTCAGACTTCTTACAATGGACCTACCACACTCTTCAAATTCCACTTCAAGGTATCTCTGACTCACTTGGTGGCGCAATTGCCATTGGATTCTTAGTACCATTCTTCTGGTTCTTCGGTGTCCACGGTGGTTTAATCGTCGGTTCTCTTGCTGGTCCTATGCTTCAAGCAAACTCATTTGACAACGCTCAATTATACAAGGCCGGCAAGTTAACCATTGCTAACGGTGCACACGTTGTTACTAACGAATTCTACAACAACTTCATTAACTTAACTGGTTCAGGTATTACTATTGGTTTAATTATCTTTATCTTAATTGCAGCTAAGTCAGCACAATTACGTTCAATTGGTAAAGTTGAATTAGTTCCTGGTATCTTTAACATTAATGAGCCATTCCTATTTGGTTTACCAATTGTTATGAACCCATTCCTTGCAATACCATTCTTCTTAACTCCAGTTGTAGTTGCTATTTCAACCTACTTCGTAATTAAAACTGGTATTGTTCCTCCTCTAAATGGTTTTGCCTGTCCATGGACGATGCCAGCAGTTATTTCTGGTTTCCTAATTGGCGGCTGGAAGATGGCAATTTGGCAAGCATGTACCTTAGTAATTTCAACCTTAATCTACTGGCCATTTGCTAAGAAATACGACAACATTCTTGTTAAACGTGAAGCTGCCGCTCTCAAGAAAGACGAGGCTGAAGGTAAATAATTTTTTCAGTTATTAATTGACACTTATCATTAAAAAAGTGCTATAATGTAAATGCTTTCAATGATGAAAGTGCATACATTTAATTTATAGATCAACACTCAGACACTGAAAAACACTTAATTATATTCACAAAGGAGATAATTATTATGGCAGACAAAACTATTATGCTTGCTTGTTCAGCAGGAATGTCAACTTCATTATTAGTATCAAAGATGCAAAACGCAGCTAAAGAAAAAGGCAAGGACTATAAGATCTTTGCTACTGCAGCATCAGGCATTCAAGATGAAATTGACAAGGAACACCCAGATGTATTAATGCTTGGACCTCAAGTTCAATACATGGAAGACAGTGTTAAGAAGATTACTGATGCAGCAGGCATCCCATTAACAGTCATCAACATGCAAGACTATGGCATGATGAATGGTGAACATGTTCTTGAAACTGCTCAAGAATTAATGGGCGACAAATAGTCAAAATGAATGACGAAGTAAAAATTGTTAATGAATTTGATCGTGATGGTCATCACTTCAAAATTGGCGTTAATGCAGATGGACAAGTTTCTATCTATATAGACGATGAAACTAAAGCTCACCACGGCTATCATTTTCCAGGTATTATTCAGATTCCTAAGGGACTTGAATTAGATGGAAAATTGATGCTGCAACTACCAATTGACTGTGATGCAGCAATTGATCAAGGAATTCAAAAATTAAAACAAAAATAATTTATGGGAGATGCTCGCTGACATAGTAAAATAAAATATTGTCAGGAGCATCTTTTATTTTGAAAATACTATCTAGGAGAATTAAATCATGGCACAAGAAAATAGCGATAACATGCAAGTTGTAATGGGAATTATTATGCAAGCAGGTAATGCAAAAGCTGCTGCTATGCAAGCAATCCAAGCTGCTAAGAAGGGCGACTTTGACAAGGCTGATGAATTTATTAAGCAAGCAAATGAAGGCTTAGTAAATGCTCATAATGTTCAAACTGATATGTTAACTCAAGAAGCACAAGGTAACCACGTAAAAGTTGACCTTTACATGGTTCACGCTCAAGATCACTTAATGACAGCTATTACCTTTATTGATTTAGCTAAAGAAGTAGTAGCTGTTTACAAAAAAATGGCTGAAAAATAATGACTACGGAAGCAAAATACTTAAAAGTTGCTCGAATTCTACAAAAAAGAATTGAAGATGGAGTTTACAAAACTCAAGCTCCCCTTCCTGACCAAAAAACACTTGCAGACGAATTACAAGTAAGCCGGTTAACTGTCAAAAAAGCCTTAGATGGATTACAAAGAAAAGGTCTTGTATATAAAGAATCTGGTTTAGGAACTTTTGTCTTAGGTCCGGTTCCAATCCAGGATAAATTTGATTCACCAGCAAATGCCTTTAGTGGCTTAGCCAATCTACTTGGATCAGATGAGGTTACTAGCGATATTATTGAGTTTAACGTTGAGTTTCCTAGTGAAGATATTCAACATTACCTAAAATTAAAGTCTAGCGACCCAGTTTATAATATCCGTCGCTTAAGAAGACTTGAAGGAAAGCCATTGATTCTTGAACATACTTTTATGCCAGTTCACTTAGTTCCCAACTTAACTGAGGATATCTTGCATAATTCTATTTATAATTATCTTCATCATGACTTAAAACTTAAGTTTGGCGTCGCATATCGTAAAATCAAGGCTGCTAAAGCAGACGATTGGGATCAAAAATATCTTAAAGCTAAAAAAGATGACTCAATTTTAGAGCTTGAGCAAATCGTATGGTTAAATAATGGTCAACCAGTTGAATATTCAACCAGTCGTAATCGTTACGATGAACGAAATTATGTCGTTTTAGAGACAAACAGCTTTTAAGTAAAAGTTCTAGAGCAAGTCTAGAACTTTTTTTATAAATTTAAACAAATAAAGAAGGGAAAAATAATGACTAAAACCTACTCAATGCCGAAAGATTTTTATTGGGGCGGTGCTAGTGCTGCTAACCAATATGAAGGTGGTTATAACGAAGGTGGCAAAGGATTAAACGCTATTGATGTTTTGACTAATGGTTCTGCTACTGAGCCAAGAAAAGTAACTTGGAAAACAAACGATGGCAAAACTGGTGTTACTCCAATGACGTGGGGAAAAGAATTTAAATTACCTGATGGTGCAAAGCCTGCACTTTTAGATAACTATTACTATCCTAGCCATGAAGGAACCGATTTCTACCACCACTATAAAGAAGATATTAAATATATGGCTGAAATGGGCTTTAATATGTTCCGTTTATCCCTGAATTGGTCACGTATTTTACCAAATGGAGACGATCAAGAACCAAATGAAGAAGGTTTAGCTTTCTATGACAAGGTCTTTGATGAATGTGCTAAGTACGGAATTGAACCACTTGTTACCCTTTCACACTATGAAACTCCCCTATCTCTGATCAATCGCTTTGGCGGCTGGAAAGACAGAAAAATGATCGATATCTTCGTTCACTATGCAGACATCGTTATGAACCACTACAAGGGTAAAGTTAAGTACTGGCTTACTTTTAACGAAATTAATGCGATGGATATGGCTCCTTATATGGGTGGAGGTCTAATTGATGGAAGCAAGCAAAATCGTGCTCAAGGAGCTCATAATCAATTTGTAGCCAGCAGCAAAGTCGTTAAGTTAGCTCATGAAATTGATAAAAATAACCAAGTTGGTCAAATGCTTGCCTACTCTGCTTACTATCCATATACATCAGATCCAGCAGATCAGCTTTTAGTCATGAAAGCTAAGCAAGAGATGCTTTTCTATTCGGATGTTCAAACTGGTGGCCGCTACCCTGAATACCGCCTTAAGGAGTATGAACGAGATGGAATTAAGCTAGATGACCGCCCAGAAGATTATGAATTAATCAAAGAATATCCCGCTGACTTTTTAAGTTTCTCTTGCTACACATCTAATGTCCTCACTACTCATGAAGCTGATGCTAAAGCAAACGGTAATATGTCAGCAGGTGGCGTCAAGAATCCATATCTTGACTATAATGCTTGGGGATGGGCAACAGACCCTGATGTTTTAAGAATTGCCTTAAATGATCTCTGGGATAGATACCACAAGCCACTGTTTATTGTTGAAAATGGTCTTGGCTGGGGAGATGAATTAACTGAAGATCATAAGGTTCATGATGATTACCGCATTAACTATCTTCGTGCCCAAATTAAATCTATGGAAGAAGCAGTTAATGAAGACGGGATTCCATTAATGGGCTACACAATGTGGTCAGCAATTGACCTAGTTTCAAACGGAACTGGCGAAATGAAGAAGCGCTACGGTTTTGTTTATGTAGACCGCGATGACATGGGTAACGGCTCATTAAAGAGGTATCCTAAAGATTCCTTTAACTGGTACAAAAAGGTTATTGCATCACATGGTGAAGATTTAGACTAAAGGCAAAATAGAACCTAGCATTTTCTAGGCTCTATTTTTTTGACAAATTAATATTAGAAAGACGCAAAATGATTACAATTACAGACCAAGCAAAGTTTAAAGCAAAAGATTTCTTTAATTACCTTAATAAGCAGCTCACACAAGCAATAAAAAAAGCGCGTGGCAATGACCTACCAGTCAAAATCGCTGCAGGAACTACCTACCAGCAAAGGAATGTAAAGGCTGAAATTACTGAGTACGAATTCGGCAAGAAATACGTTTCGATTTTTAAGTCTGCTAAGCTAGATGTTAAAATTGCTTATTACTTAGAAGACAATGAACGTGGCTGTCAGATCACTTTTAAAGAAGACGTTCTTAGTTTTGATGAAAAGAAACATTCTAATCTTGGTACCTGGTTTTACAACTGGCAGTTAAAACAAGGTGCTAAAAAACAACTAAAACAAATGAAGAATAATGTGTTAGCTTACGCCAAATAACAATAGCCCTAGTCTCAATATTTCGAGATTAGGGCTATTTTTGTTAAATAATATCATCAGAACTTTGATCGTAAAATTTAGAGTTTTTGTAATTATAAACTAATTTAGAACTATCAAAAGCAGTTCCATTGGCTAGATAGAAGGTATCATAGACTTCTAAACAAGGATCTCCTTCTTTTAATTCAAGGTATTTTGCCTCATCAGCAGTTAATTTTCTAACACGCATATACTTATCAGAAAACCGAATTTCTTTCTTTAGTCCTTCTCGGATGTAATCAAAAATTGAGCCTTCTGCGATTTCTTTACTCATGAAGGGAATTATACTTTTACGATAATATGACTCTTCTAAGACAAAGGGCTTACCATCTTGCTTGCGCAATCTTTTAATAAAGTAGCATTCTTCATTAGAATGAAGATGTTCACTGATTGGCTTAGGTGCCTTCTTCTCCGAAAACTCGATTACTTCCGTAGTCGGCTTTTTTAATACATGGGCAAAACCAGCATTGTCTGTTAGAGACATATAACCATCTTGCCCGGTAGGCCTAACAAAGACGCCCGACCCTTGCACCTTATAGACAATCCCTCGCTGTGTAAGTAAAGTAATTGCCTGCAAAATAGTTGACTTTCCGACTTGATATTTCTTCATTAAGTCAGTTATAGTTGGCAATTTATCACCATGATGAAGTTGCTCTTTATTAATATAATCTTTTATTTTATCCGCAACTAATTCATATTTCTTCATTATTTACATCCCTAAATGAAAAATTCTCATAGTTATATTCTAACTATGAGAATTTTCAAAGTCTATATTTTATAATTAAGCTTTCTCAGCACCAGCTTGCTCTTTCTTAAGCAATTCATTGTCGTAATGCTTAATGAATGGGTACCAAATTAAGAATGCAACTACAGCATTGACTAAAGCTAAAACAGCACCTTGCCAACTAGCAGTGGCCATCATACCACCAAGACCTACAGGAATTGGCCATGGTTGTTGAACAATAATCTTAGGTACTAAGTGAGTTGCAATAGCTGCATAAGCAACCATTGAACAAGTCATAGGTGCTAGTAAGAATGGAATAAATAAACGTACGTTATAAACAATTGGCAAACCAAATAGTAAAGGTTCGTTAATGTTAAATACAGCAGGAACAGCTTCAAGTTTACCAAGTTCTCGTAATTGTTTAGATCTTGAAGCAAAGGCCATCCAAAGTGCCATACCTAAAGTAGCACCAGAACCACCCATGATTACGAATGCGTTTGAGAATTCACCAGCAAAGACATAGTGAGCACCCGAAGCATTAGCAGCCATGTTTGATAAAACAATTGCTTGGTAGAAACTTGAAATAATAGTCGCACCGTGAATACCAAACCACCATAAGAAGTGAATCAGGAAGAAGATAATCAAAACTCCCCACCAGGTATTAGCAATGTTTGAAACAAATGAGAATGGAATAAACAATAATTGGAAAATATCTGTACCAAGAACAATTAAGATAACGTCAATTAAAGCAATGACAATCGCAATCACAAAACCAGGAATCAAAGCAGTAAATGAGTTAGCAACACCTGATGGAACAGATGCTGGCATCTTAATCCGCCAATTATGCTTAATACAGAAACGATAAATTTGAACAGTTAACCAGGCAACGATTAAACCAGTAAAGATACCTGTAGCACCGATTCTAGTTAAACCTGAACCAGAAATACCATAACCACCAGCAATAACATTGTCTTTCTTAAAAATGTTAACAAAGACAGTGTTACCGCCTTTCCATACTAATTGTGGAACAGTAATGAATAAACCCATTAAAGTTAAGAAAACTGCGTTCAATGGATCAAGTAATAAGTTTTCTTCTTTGCGGTAAATATCTGCATAGTTGTAAGCAAATGATCCAGCAAAGTAAATTGCGATGATCCCCATTGTGGCGTTGTAAATAACAGTATAAATATTGTTAAAACGTCCAAATGTATTATTGTAAAAATCTACAAATCCTTTAGCAGTAATAACTTGAGTTAAAACTGTTAAGACCAAAAACATTGATCCAATGATAGAAAAGGCAATAATCGAATAACCAGCACCCATAATTGCACGTACAAAACGTGAACCTGAGAACTTGCCTAGTATCTTCATCATTTTATCTTTAAATGATGGTTGCGCAGTGTCAGACATAGTACATCCCCCTCAATTTGTCCTACTGTCTATTACTTTCAAATGTCTTAATTGCTCGTGCATATTTGTCGCGACCATTTTGAATGTTACTAATTCTTCTTAAGATCAAAATGGAACCTAGCATTCCAATTACTAAAATCGTAACAATTACATTTGCGACATCATTTGTAGTCATAAAAGGAAATAGAAGCTTTCCAAATGGTAAATAGCAACCTATAGCAAAGATTACATTTGCACCTAGCTGCAGTTGATAATAAAGTTTCGTAAATTTCAAATCAGTATTTCTCACATTCCATTTACTTACTTGCTCAACTGAAGCTACTAATAATAAAACAAACAATAATCCCGAAATTATCGAAGCAACAATATCTTTGTAGCAAATTGCAAAAACTAACCAAAATAGATTAGTGAATAAGAACGCCGCAGAAAAATAACGAATCATTAAATAGCGGCTAAAATTTATAGATCTTACACTCATGTCATGTTTCTTTTGTTCTAAACTCTGATCTTTTTTAGTCATTATTGTATCTGCCCTTTCAATATTGTTCCCGAACAATTCAGACAACACCTGTATAATACTACTAATTGAAAACGGTTGCAACAATAAAAACTGTTTTATTATAAAAATAAAATTCTATACTTTTTAACTTTACAAGCGAGTTTTTAATTTGTAGAATGAACTTCGAAAACGCTTACTTTAGAAAGGATGTATTGAATATGACTGGATACACTATGCCAAAAGGCTTTTTATGGGGCGGCGCTGTTGCTGCCCACCAACTTGAAGGTGCATGGAATGAAGACGGGAAAGGAATGTCAGTTGCCGATGTAATGACTGTAGGATCCGCAACTAAACCACGTGAAATCACAGATGGCGTCATCCCTGGTAAGAACTACCCTAACCATGATGCTATTGATTTTTACCACCATTACAAGGGCGATATCAAATTAATGGCTGAAATGGGGTTTAAAGCTTTTCGTACTTCAATTGCTTGGACTAGAATTTTTCCTAAGGGCGACGAAAAAGAACCTAATGAAGCAGGTCTTAAATTCTATGATGACTTATTTGACGAATGCCACAAATACGGTATTGAACCTGTAATCACTCTTTCTCACTTTGAAATTCCTTATCACTTAGTTAAAGAATATGGCGGTTTCACTAATCGTAAATTAATTGACTACTTTGTTCGCTTTGCTCGCGTATGCTTCAAGCGTTACAAGAACAAGGTTAAGTACTGGATGACCTTTAACGAAATTGACAACCAATCTAGTTTTAACAATGACTTCTTGATGGCAACTAACTCCGGAATTTTATTCAAGAATGGAATGGGCGATAAAGAAAAAGAAGCAGCAATGTATCAAGCAGCTCACTATGAATTAGTTGCTTCTGCTTTAGCAGTTAAAGAAGGACACAAGATTAATCCAGACTTCCAAATTGGCTGTATGATTAATTACTCACCTGTTCGGCCTTTAACTCCATCTTCAGACGATGTCTTACTTGCTGATAAGTTTGAACAAAGACGTGACTTCTTCTCTGACGTTCACGTTAATGGTGAATATCCAAATGCAGTTGAAGACTACATTGAAAGAAATGGCTACCGTCCAGATATTACTGAAGAAGATAAGATTGCCTTAAAGGAAGGTACTGTTGATTACGTTGGCTTTTCATACTACCAATCAACTACTGTCTCAAGTAAGAAAGTTAAACCTGATGAGTTAACTGACTTACAAGAAGCAATTGTTGAAAATCCTACATTGCAACGTAGTGACTGGGGTTGGGAAATCGATCCAGAAGGTTTAAGAATTTCTCTTAACCACTTAACTGATCGCTACCACAAGCCACTCTTTATTGTTGAAAATGGTCTTGGTGCTTATGACAAACGCGAAGCTGATGGCTCAGTTCATGACCCATATAGAATCGATTACTTAAGAAAGCACATTGAACAAATGGAAAAGGCTGTCGTTTTAGATGGTGTTGACTTGATGGGTTATCTTCCTTGGGGATGCATTGACTTAGTATCAGCTGGAACTGGTCAAATGGACAAGCGTTATGGCTTTATTTACGTTGATAAAAATGACAAGGGTGAAGGAACACTTGAGCGTTCAAAGAAAGATTCCTTTGACTGGTACAAGAAAGTTATTGAATCTAACGGCAAAGACTTAGACTAATCATGAAAAATAGGATCTAGAATTACTCTAAATCCTATTTTTTTGTGCTAAAATTAGCACTTTGTCAATTAGAGTGCTAAATATTTTACATTCTATTCTGACCTACTACAATAGAAAGTGTAGAGAGCGTAATGGAAGGAAGTTTTATTATGGCAAACGAAATGATGAAGAATCGTAACAATGATAATATGATGGATCAATTAAGCGATTGGTTTAGTTTTCCAAAAGACTTTTTTGACGATAGTTCAATTAAGAACATTATGCAATCTGATGTAGCTGAAACAGACAAGGACTATATCGTTAAAGTCGACATGCCAGGAATGGATAGGAAAGACATTAAAGTTTCTTATAAAGATGGCATCTTGAATGTTTCAGGTAGCCGCGACTCATTTGACAACTTAGATGACAAGAATGGCAACCTTATTCACCGTGAAAGAAGCGTTGGTCACATTCAAAGAAGCTATCGTATTCCTGATGTTGATTCTAAAGAAATTTCTGCTAAGGACATCGACGGCGTTTTAACCATTACCTTGCCAAAATTAACTGAAGAAGACAAAGAAAACACAATCACAATTGAATAAATTTGATTGCTTACAAAAAAGGCATCCCGCAAAGCGAGGTGCTTTTTAATTTACTGCAATAATTTTTACATCATAACTTCCAGCTGGTGCTTCAACAGTTACTGTTGCACCAGCTTTTTGCTTCATTAAGGCCTGTCCTAAAGGAGAATCAAAAGATATTTTTCCTTTAGCCAGGTCTGCTTCCATTCTACCAACAATCCGGTATTCTTCCGCATCATCATCACCTTCAAAAAGCAGTTTTACATTTGAACCTAAATCAATTGTGCCACTTTTATCTTTTTGAATAATTTCTGAATATCTTAATTGTTTATCTAGATAACGCAGTCGACTCTGCAAATGCCCTAATTCCATCTTAGCAGTCGTATATTCTGAATTTTCTGACAAGTCTCCCATACTACGAGCTTCTTGCAAAATTTTAATTCTACGTGGTCGATCTTTTTTTAAACGGGCTATCTCGTCTTTAATTTCTTGATAGCCTTCTGGCGTCATTTTTTGATAGTAAACCATTATTTAACCTTAACATCGTTTCCGGTAAGAATGTCTTGCTTGTAAAGTTCACCATTCTTGACTGAATAATGACCAACAATTGTTCCAGTTGACTTTTCAGCTAAAGAGTATTGACCATTGCCACCATCAATTAAGGTAAAGTTGTCTGGACCATAATTACTTGAATAACCATGCTCTTTAATTGTGTCAGAAACCATCTTGTTAAACATGGCATCTGAAGCATTATGAGATGATGATGCATTTTGACTATTACCATTAGTTTGGGTGTTAGATGCAGCTGAATTTGATGCATTGTTCGAATTAGTTGATCCAGTTGAATCAGAAGAATTGTTAGAGTCAGTTGATTTGTTCTTATTAGTCTTTTTGCTGGTAGTATTACTTGAATTTTCACTACTCTTATCGCTCTTCTTATCAGAATTAGTAGTTTCTGAATCATCAGTATCTACATCAGTCTTATCTTTCTTAGTAGTGTGTTTCTTAGCCTTATGACTCTTCTTGTGACTTGTCTTACTGCTTTTTGCTTCGTTATTAGTACTAGATTGATTGGCACTATTGCTGCAACCTACAGCAAGAAGCATTGTCATTAGGGTAATTCCTGATACAAAAATATTCTTTTTCATAGTTCTTACCTCCGATATTATTATCAATATTATACTTCATATTGTCCCTTGTCATACTTATGAAAGCTACTTTCATTCAACAAAATTAGTGTATTAAGTCGTCATTTGCTGTATAGTAAAGATAATGAAAAACATGATAAAAAAATTAAAGGAGTGTAAAATTACATGTCTCATGAATTAACCCTACAAGAAATTGATCAATTCCGTAATGACTTTGATAATTCACGCAATGAAGTTGTTTCTCGCGCAGCAATGCGTTCCGGTGTTTTAGAAGCTTCATTTAACCCAACAGTTACTAACCGCTTAAATGATGTTTTCTCTGTTGAAGTGGAAACTGATAATGTTACTAACCAAATGCAATCAGGACGTTGCTGGTTATTTGCTACTTTAAACACCTTACGTCATGACTTTGGTAAAAAGTATAAGGCTAAGAACTTCACTTTATCTCAAGCATATAACTTCTTCTGGGATAAAATTGAACGTGCAAATATCTTCTACGACGCAATCATTGATTCTGCTGATAAGCCATTAGATGATCGTACTGTTAAAGCATATATGAATTTTGCCGGTTCAGATGGTGGTCAATGGGCAATGGCTGCTTCACTAGTTAAGAAGTACGGTGTTGTCCCAACTAATGCAATGCCTGAAAGTTTTAATACCAATCACACTGCTGGCTTAGCTGATGCTTTAGCTCGTAAGGAAAGAAAAGATGCCTTAGTTTTACGTAAATTAGTTCAAGCAGGCAAAACTGAAGAAGTTGAAAAGAAGCGCAAAGAATTCTTAAGTGAAATCTACCGTATGACTGCGATTGCTGTTGGCGAGCCTCCTAAGACATTTGACTTAGAGTATCGCGACGACGATAAAAAATTGCACTTAGATAAGAACTTAACTCCAGTTGAATTCTTCAACAAGTATTGGGATGTTAACTTCGATGACTACGTTTGCTTGACTAATGCACCTGACCACGAATATGGCAAGCTTTACTCACTTCCATTCGAAGATAACGTTAATGGCGGACTTCCAATTACTTTCTTGAATGTACCAATCGAATACTTAAAAGAAGCTGCAATCAAGCAACTTAAGGATGGCGAAAGCGTTTGGTTTGGTAATGATGTCTTAAAAGAAATGGACCGCAAGACTGGTTATTTAGATACTGAGTTATACAAGACCGACGAATTATTTGACGTTGATACTTACATGACTAAGGCTGAAAGATTAGCTACTGGCGAAGGTGAAGTTAGTCACGCAATGACCTTAGTTGGTGTCGACTTAGACAAAGGCGAAATCCGTAAGTGGAAAGTTGAAAACTCATGGAGTGAAAAGTCAGGCCGTAAGGGTTACTTCACAATGAGTGATAAATGGTTTGATGAGTTTGTTTATGAAGTAGTTGTTAGAAAAGAATTCTTAACTGACGATCAAAAGAAACTTGCAGAAAGCAAGCCTACTCCACTTCCAGCTTGGGATTCACTTGCTTAGTGAAAATAAAATATATTGATAAAAAGGGATTTGCGTCGCTATAGACACAGAGCCCTTTTATAATTCTTCTTTTTCACTATCTTCAATAAACTTTTCCATAAGTTTGGGATTTTTAATTAAAATCTTTAGTAAACGATTATCACTAATCGATGGCACAGCTCCGGCTTCATAAAGAGCTATTGTTGCCACATTCCATCCCAAAACTTCAGCAAATTTTTCTTTACTAAAATTCCAATGATGTCGTAAATTTTTAAGATCAGTTGGTGAAATAATGCCAAACTTTCTCCGATACTTTTCCAAAGCTAATTTTGCTGCATGATCATCAAGTTCTAAGTCAGCAATTACCTTACCAGTATTCTCGTCAAAACGAGCAGGCGCAGTAATTGTAATTCGTTGTCCACGAATGTCATAACTATTAGTATAATCTGCAATATAAGACATGACTTCATCCCCTTAATTAAGTGAATAATAAAGCTAGCCAAAAGATTAGCTAGCTTTATTATCTTACACATTCCATTCATCCATAAATTCTTGAACGAATTCACGCATATATTCAGTTCTTCGATGTGCTTCTTTCTTAGCAGCAGGAGTATTCATCAATCCCTCTAAATCAAATAATTTTTCATAGAAGTGATTAATCGTTGTCTCAACATGGTTACGATATTGGTCATGACTTACTAACTTTTCAGGCTTAATCTCTGGATCATAGATCTTATTTCCATGCTTTCCGCCATAAGTAAATGCTCGTGCGATTCCGATTGCACCTAAACTTTCAATTCGATCTGCATCTTGCACATATTGTCCACTCAAGGGTAACTTGTAGTGATGTTCAATATTTGCAGAAAAAGACATGTGCTGAATCGTAAATAAAATATCTTGTGCTTCTAACTCAGTAAATCCAACTTTAGGTAGTAACTCTTTAATTTCTGCAACTACCTTACTTGGGTCATCGCAAATTTTCTCATCAATTGTATCGTGTAAGTAACTACCGGTCTGAATAATAGCAACAACTCGGCTATCTGCATGCGCATCGGGATAATCACTTAAATACATTTTTGTAGCTAAGTTTGCTACTCGTTGTCCATGATAGTAGTCATGTCCTGTTTTTTCACCTTTTAAATGATCTTGGGTAAACTGCTTAACTAATTCAATATCCATCTGTTTATCACCAAAATTAAGCCATTGAATCCCAGCAAGGAACTGGAGTAGCTTCTCCTTCAGCAATCTTTACTAATTTTTCAGGTAAGTATTGCTTCTTCACTACAACCTTAAAGAGGTATTCGTCAAACCACTTATCGTCCATTACAAAGTAGCCTTTTTCACCAACTTTGGTTCCCCAAGAATTTTCAACCTTCCACTGACGAGGCTTACCATCAACTACATCTACACCAACCAAGGTCATTGCATGAGTAGAGCCACTAGCACCAGTTTCAAGACGCTCTTTCTTACTTAATTTAGTTTCAATATTAAAAACAGTATCTGTTTCATATAAATCAGCAGCTAAAATTCCCTTTTGACGGTCGCTTTGCTTGCCTACATCACAACCAAACCAGATCGTTTCACCATCTTTTAATTGCTTAATAGCTGCTTCCTTAAGATTTTCAATCTTCGTATTCAAAAATCTAATTGGACTACCGCCTTCAACATTATCTTCAAATGGAAAAGCATAAAGCTTGTCATATTCATGATCTGGTGCATTAAAGAGAACAACGTAGTCATCCAAATCATCTTCAAAATAATTGTGGAAAAAGTCTAGTGGGGTAAGATTTTGATCTAACTTGTAATTACCATCATCATCTTTAAATTCTAAATCAAACTTATGCACAGGTTGTCCAAAAGCGATCACAGCCATACGGTAAACTTCACTTAAAAATTCTTGGCGTTTTTGCTCAATTTCAGCTTCTTTTCCTTCTTGAGCAAGTTTACGTAAAACTAGTCCATCTTCACGTAACTTCATGTTCAAGGCTTGATTAAACGCTGCTGTATTGTTAGCAGTAAAACTTTCATCTTGTGCATAAGTTGGCACTAAGCCATATTTTCTAATCAAGGAGATAGCCATATGCCATTGTCCACCATCAGTATCTGGAGCTTGCAAATAAAAATGCACAGTTCGATCATCCACAGGTTTATCCGCAGTTTCTAAGATATGATTGAAGAAAATATTTGCTCTTTCGATTCGATCCCAGAAAAAGAGATAGCTTTGTGAAAAAGTAAAGTTCTTTGCATGATACTGCTTAGCGAACTTGTGACGTAAAACGTTCAATGCCGCAAACAACCAGCAACGACCTGATTGTTTTTGATCAGTCACGTTATCAGTTGGAATTTCAATTGAGAAAGTCCGGTTTAAATCGCGGATTCCCTCACTATTGAAACTTGCCTTTTGCACGCCGTTATTCACAACAGCTAATTCAGCGATCTTATTTTGTTTGTTTTGTTGATAATCTTGTTGAAATTTTTCAATTTCTTCTAGTGTAAGTTCATGTGTCATGTCTATTCTTCTTTCATAAATTACAATATTTTATCTCCATTATAAAAAGGGACAGTCGTTTTGACCATCCCTTAATGCATCATCCATCAAAAAAGCTTCTGCTAGCCTAAGCTTATTTAATAACTAAGCCGTTTCCCAGATTTGAACTGGGGACCTCCTCCTTACCACGGCGGTGCTCTACCTCCTGAGCTAAAACGGCATACACAGTTTAATTATAACAAAAAAGACGAGGAATGCTTTCTAGCCATCCCTCGTCTTCTTTTTTTACTAACTATTTAATTTTAACTAGAGTGTATTTTCTCTTACCCTTACGGATAATTACGTACTTACCATCAAAATCATTGTCAGGTTCAATAATGAAGTCAATATCATTTTGACGTTCACCATTTACGTAAATAGCACCGTTCTTAACATCTTCACGTGCTTGACGCTTAGATGGTTCAATCTTAGTTTCAACCAAGAATTCAACAATATTCTTAGCTTCATGAGTTGCTTCAGCACTCGGTGCATTCTTCAAAGCTTGTTCAATTTGAGGTACAGACAAACTCTTAACGTTACCTGAGAATAATGCTTCAGTAATCATTTGAGCTTCTTTTAAGCCTTCTTCACCATGAACAAACTTAGTTACTTCTTCTGCTAATCTCTTTTGAGCTGCACGCTTCCAAGGTTCTTTTTCAGTCTTTTCGGCTAAGTCTTCAATTTCTTCACGAGATAAGAAAGTAAAGTATTTAAGGTACTTAACAACGTCCCGATCATCTTGGTTAATCCAGAATTGGTAGAATTCGTAAGGACTGGTCTTTTCAGGATCAAGCCACACAGCACCACCAGCAGATTTACCGAACTTAGTACCATCAGCCTTAAGCATCAATGGAATAGTTAAACCAAATGCTGGACGATCTGCACCTTCAAGCTTGTGGATTAAATCAATACCAGCAGTAATGTTCCCCCATTGATCAGAACCACCAATTTGGAGTTGAACGCCATTATCTTTGTTTAAGTGGTAGAAATCAATAGCTTGTAAAATTTGGTACGAAAATTCAGTAAATGAAATACCATTTTCCAAACGACTAGCAACAACGTCCTTATTAATCATGTTGTTAACTTGGAAGAACTTACCGTAGTCACGTAAGAAGTCAATCAAATTAAGCTTTCCAAGCCAATCAGCATTGTTTTTAATTTCAAAGTTTTCCGTACCGAATAACTTTTTCATTTGAGCAGTCAACTTTTCCTCATTATGCTTAACTTGTTCAGCAGTTTGAAGAACACGTTCGGTCTTTCTACCTGATGGGTCACCAATTGAACCAGTTCCTCCACCAATCAAAATTACTGGGTGGTAGCCAGCCATTTGGAATCTTTTTAAAATCATAAATGGAATTAAGTGTCCAATATGAAGGGAATCACCAGTTGGATCAGTTCCGCAGTAAAGAGCTAAATCATCATGCTCTGCTAAGTACTTGCGTAAACCTTCCTCATCGGTTTCTTGGTTAATAGCACCGCGCCATTTTAAATCTTCTAAAATGTCAAATTTTGCCATAATAATTTCTCCTAACAAAAAACGTCCCTAGACTTCTCTCGAAATCTAGGGACGACTAAATTACTTCATTAGCCGTGGTACCACCCACGTTTGCGCTTAATGCGCCTTAAAACAGTTGATAAGGGAACAACCCCATTATTGTAATTCGCAAACTCAACCTGTCTAGCTCACACCAACCGCTAGTTCTCTGGACACTGAATTAAGCTGCTACTTTTTATTTACCTATGATAATAAGGGAGAATAGTTATTTAGTCAACTGCTTATTTATAAAAGCTTTTAACGTCCAAAGTGTATCCCTTACCCGCTGACATATCATATTGAATCAATTGATAGTCCTTCAATAATTCTTTTTGTTTCTTAGTTAACTTCTTTTCAGAAACTTTCTTTCCGTTTTGATCAACTAGTTCAAAACCATCACTGCTACTATAGTTAATTGTCATTGCAGGAAGATCCTTGTAGATCCGAGTAAGTAATGCTTGGTAAGCTGTAACTTTAGAATTCGTTTGCTCTAAAGCCATCGGAATAAAGGAACTCGTTGCAATATACTTATCTGGAACAATTTTATTCTTAGCACCATGCTCACGAGCGTACTTATTTGAATAAATAAAGTAAGTAGTAGAATGCATTTTAATTGGATACTTAGATAATAACGATTGATCAATAATTGATGGATAATGATCGCCATAAAAGACAAGCGTGATTGGCTTATTAATTTCATCGATTTCTTTAATAAACTTCTTCACTGCCTTATCAGTATATTCAACACCCTTTGTATATGCCGCAAAGCTAGTCTTAACATTATCATCTGCAAGAGAAGAGCCACTGACATTATCCTTATATTCATTTGGTGAATAATAATCACCATATGGCATATGGTTTTGCATTGAGATCAAGTTAATAAATTGACCATTTTTTCTACTCTTAATTTGTCTCAAGCCATTCTGGTAAGCCGTCTCATCAGAAAGATATGGACTCGTTCCAAGCGACTTTTTATCATAGATCTTATATTTAGAGCCTAAATAAGCAAACTTATTAAATTTAAACCGGCGATAATTATCAATTCGGCCATAATAAGTACCATTAAACGGATGAATTGCACTACTATAAGGGAAATTCATCCCAATTGTTGGATAAAAATTATAACGTGAAGTTACCTGAGTATATGGAGTAAGAGCACTCAAGAAGTTTCCCATATTAAATCCAGTCAAGGACTCATATTCCATATTTCCAGTTCCACCACCATATCCAGCACTAAGCATCTTGCCAGAAGTCGTTTGCGACATTAAGCTACGGATATACTTCATCGGATCTCTAACATTATCAGAAATTTTGACTCCTGGGAATTCTTTTGGATCTACAAAGCTTTCACTAAGATTAAAGACAATTGTTTGATCGGATAACTTGTTCTTTCTAGTCTTATTAATAGCAATAGCTTCTTTTTCATACTTTTTAGTAATTTGCTTGATGGCATGTTCAGAATAACCATCAACTTTTTCCATAATTGGCACTTTGATGAAATCTAAGAAAGTTAAGACAGCACCGTTATTAGCTGTACTATCCGGTGGATTTCTAAAGTCAGGATTATTATCAAACCCCTTTGAAATATAGTAAATCGCTGAATTTTCATCATTAAACCACACCGGTGTAATCAAAATTAAGAGACTACCAATTAAAACAAGCCAACTCTTTTTCTTTCTCTTCAAATTACATGGATGCTTTAATTCAAGATAGACAATAACAGCGACTAAGAGTGCAATACCTAATAAAATATAAATTAAGGTTTGCACACCAATCATTGGAATCAGCGTCTTCCAATTAACGATCTCACTAATTTCATTTGGATAAACTGGCTCTTCTCTTAAATCCATCTTAATTCCATCTGCAATTGCAATTCCTAAAGCCAAAACAGTTGGAATACTTGCGGATACCCAGAACCTAGTAGTGATTACATAGAAGATCTCATAAATTGCAAATAAGAAAATCGACGATAAAACTAAGGTGCCAAATTTGCTAGTAAAAATAAAGACTAGAGCAGCCCAAAAGTCACTTGCAGATTGAATGTCTCGAACAGTATAAAAGCCAATGACACTTAAGAACATCAGGAATGCAAATAAGATAATTGATTTAGAGTGTCGCTTTAAAAAGTCTACTCCCGCTTCTAAAAGTTTAATAAGGCCATCCAGATTATTTTCATCAAATTTATTCAAAAATTTCTGAACGCGCTTATTTGAAAGGAAAAATTTAACAAAAACAAAATTAATAATGAAACTTGCAACTAATAAAGAAAGAATCAATAAAACAGTAACTTTCTTACTTACAGGTGCAAGCAAAAGTTGCAATTTTTCCTTCCACAAACTCATCCCATAAGAAGTAGTGCCAAAGATAATTGCTGGAATTAGAATTGAAAATAATCTGTGAGATACTCCAAGCATTGAACTTCTAAATAATAATGCTCCAGCAACGACAAATAAAATCATCAACGGTGATGATGGCGCCATTAAAAGACTAGTATTCCAAGACATATTCATCTGAGAAAAGATGAATCCTTGCGGCGTCTGAATCGGCATTAATTTAATCGTAAGATAATAAACTGCTGGTAGCAAAATAATCGTTGCTACTACTAAGCCAAGAACTACTTTCTTAGATGCCTTAATCTTTGAAATAAGCATTCCCCAGGCAAAAGGTACAGCTAAGTAAAGGCCAAAAATACTATAACTAGTTAAAAGCGAATTTCCTGCACTTAAGGCAAAAATCAAAACTGTAATGGCTGTCAGCAGCAACACATTTTGCTTAGTATTTAATTTCTCTTGTAATCTAAAAATAAATGGTTGAAAGAATAAAGAAATTATAATTCCGCTAAATAAAGCTGATGTACTAGTTAAAACTGGGAAAAAGATTCCCCATAAATTCCAAGCTGAGAAAAACTGCGGCAACGAAATGACAAATACTAAATAGAAAATAATAAGAGTAACAACGCCTTCAAGCCAGTTCTTAACTGCCTCTTTAAAGCTATACTCCTTATTGCCGTAACTCATCCCATACCAGACAACCACTATCAATTGAATTAAGCTAATTACCATGCCAATTCGCGTTTTAGTAGAAACTGACGTTGGATTATAATTCCAAAAGCCTAAGGTTTGAATTAATATTCCCAGCAACAAACACAAAAGTAAGATCCACTGGATTGTTTTTCTTAAAGCTGATTTCATTTGTATATCCCTAACTTTTTCTTAATTGTTACCAAAACATCTACTCGCTTACCGTGTCCAGTAAAGAAGTCGACAATATCTTTTCTAAATTGAAAAATCATGATTAAAGTAGCAATTAAAAAGATTAATCCTTGTTCCCAGCCAAAGTTAAGCCAAGTAAAAATACTGAACCCCAACATATATACAAGTGGCGGAATAGTAAGATTTTTCATAATAATCACTAAAAACAAGCCAATTAATAAAGCAATCAAACCAGCTCGCCAGTCAAAAAAGACAATCCACAATGCAGTAACTGCCACTCCTTTACCACCCTTGAAGTGATTCCAGAACGGAAATGAATGCCCTAAGACGACTCCAATACCAGCAAAAGATAAATCTAAGCGATTACCATGATAAAGAAAGTAGACAATTAATAACGCTGCCAAAGTTTTAGCTAAGTCTCCAATACAAGTGAGAATACCCCATTTTTTACCAAAAACTGCACCAATATTAGCTGTACCAGGATTACCTGAGCCATATTTAGTCGGATCTTTATGTAAAAATATTTTTGCGACAATCATAGCAAAAAGGATATTTCCGAGGAAATATCCTATTACTAGTGAAATTAATTCATTCATTAATAAGCACGATCTCCGTTCCATAATTCATCCGTATAAGGATCATATATGTAGTATACCTGATTAGAATCACCACTGGTCCAATCAAATTGAGAATTCATTGAATTTTGATAAGTTTCATTATTATCAATATTCATTGAATCTAAACCAAGATCATTTCTCACAATATTAGATGTTCGTTGCAATTCTCTATCAGACATTACTTGATATGAAGCATCTCCAATCATTGCTCCTACTCCATGCAAATAGTCGCTAGACATGTTTTGAGTACATTTACGGTAGTTTTTACTAATTTTGACCATTGAATCAAAAGTTAAGTTAGTTCTCAAACTAGTTGAAACAGAGCCTAAGATTGAATCTAAATTCTTTAGCGTACTAAATGACATTGCATGTTCTAAAACGGACATAATTACTTCACGCTGCCGTAATTGTCTACCATAGTCTCCGCGAGGATCGTCATAGCGCATTCGAGAGTAAGCTAAGGCTTGACTACCATTTAAGTGTACCTTTTTACCTTTGGTAAAGGTGTAGCCATCGTAAGTAAAGGTAAGAGGCGGCGTCACTGTAACGCCACCAACGCCGTCTACAATCTTTCTCATTCCGCCCATATTCATTGAAATATAGTATTTTATTGGCACATTAAGGACCTTACTTGTAGTCTTCATTGCCATTTTGGCACCGTCAATATTATAAGCGGCATTAATCTTATGAACGCTAAAGTTTTCGGTGCCAATCATTCTTGCCATGGTGTCACGCGGAATCGACATTAGAGAAAGTTTCTTTTTAGCCGGATTAACGGTTACCAAAATCATTGTATCTGAGTTCCCGCGAACTTCTTTTCTACCAAAAGCTCCCGTATCTGTCCCTAATAATAAAATATTGAATGGTTCTTTACCAGAAAAGCTATCTTGTTTTACAGCAGTCTTTGGGTCATATGTTTTATCAAAGGCATTTTTAGCTTTTAAATAAACAGATCCTGCATAGGCTCCAAGTCCTAAAACCAGCACTAAAATAACCGCAATAATAATACGGATTGGCTTTTTCTTACTATGTTTTTCTTTGTTCAGCTCAACTCTTGAGAGAACAGGTTCTTTGGGCTTATTATCCATAATATTCTTTCTCAAACTTTCTTAAAACAAGGATATTATAGCAAAATTACACTCTGAAAACTTTATTATGCCAAATCTTAAACAATTAGTAAAAAAAGAGGAAAACTTCACACAGCTTCCCTCTTTTCATATTTATTCTAAAGTAATTGTAGTTGAAAAATGTGAATTTTCATCTGGTGCTAGGAAGTTATTGCCTTCTTTTTCCATCCAGTCGGTCAATTCACTGCTCTTAATATCTGGCAAGCCAGCAAAAGGTTCCATACATAAAAACTTAGCTTCTGGATCAGTCATGGTCCATAGCGCTACATATGGGAAATCTTCCAACGTTAAAGAAATTTTATGTTCTGATTTGGCACTACTTAACTCAATCCCGGTTAAACCTGGATTATTAATAATGATCAAACCATCATCAAATTCTGAATACGATAGCGGCAAAGTTCCCTTTTGTGCATTAGGTACTGGAATGACCTTACCATTTCTAAATGGAATTGGATCAATTTGAAATTGAGTTAATTCTGTCACTTCTGGGCTCAAAGTTAACTCATGATCTGAAAATTTCAATTCATCTCCAGCTATTGGCACATTAAAGCCTGGGTGAAAACCAAGTCCAAATGGCATCGTTTCTTCTGAATTATTTTTAACCAAAAATTCTACCTTTAATTGATTAGCTTCTAGCGTATAGGTAACCATCAGACTAAAATGAAATGGATAAACAGCTAGAGTTTCTTCATTTTCAGTTAAAGTCAGACTTACTCGATCGTCTCCCTTATCAACAACTGTCCAAGGATAGTCACGAGCGAAGCCATGTTGCTTCATTTCATATGTTTTCCCATTTAAAATATATTTATTGTCATTTGATCTTCCGATTGCCGGAAAAAGAATTGGAGCATGTCTTTCCCACTCGCTCCCATTCCAAATGTAGTCGGCATTAGTAGTCTTATCGACTACGTGCGTAAGCTGAGCACCGACCTCATTAATTTCAACCTTTAACTGGTTGTTTTCAATTGTTAGCATCCATTGTCCTCCTAAACAATTTCGACCGATCCTATTCTGAAAATATCACGCCACACTCAATATGTCAACTGTAAGCGATAACATATAGTTTATTATTGGATTCTTTATTTCTTAATTTGTTATTTAATTTTTACGTACAATATACCTTTTAAACCTCTATTGTATTTAACTTGACTTTTAATTTGGTTCTAATACAATTAAAAGTGTTCTAATACTAAAAATATTTAAGAATTAGGACAAGTTGATACAAAGAAGGCATCCCTCTGGGATGCCTTTTTTCATTTCTAGAATAATGTAGTTAACATTGCACCGCCAATAATTAAAACTAGGCCTGCAATGGTAAAAATCAAACCGTTGCGAGTTTTCTTTTCATGTAAGAAAATCAAGCCACCTAAAGTAGAAATAACTACGCAAAGTTGAGAAATAACGAAGGCCATGTTAACTCCGTTATCTTGAACGGAAAGAATGTAAGCTAAAGCAGCAATTGCATATAGAATGCCTGCTCCACCACTTTGAACAGTAGATTTTTCTTTCCAAACATGTAAATTTTTAGTAACAAGCGTATAGATAAACACAGCTACAAGCATACCAAAGGTTTGACCAAAGAAGATTGAAATACTGCTTCCATGTAAAGCCTTTGGAATTGAGCTTGAAGTAATGTAGCCAAGTGAAGTTAAAACAAGCAAAATAATTGTACTTATCTGATTAGACTTATTACCTTCGCTTGTTCCGCGATCAGTTAATGAAGTTAAAACAACTCCAATAATTAATACTAGAATACCAATAAAGCCATAAAGCTTAGCTTGCGGACTAGCCCATTCACCAAAAGCAAGCACACCTACAAGAGGTACACCAATTAACTGTAAACCGGTTGAAATCGGCATTGTTTCAGAAACACCAATTTTTTCATAAGAAATGTATTGACCAACTTGACCAATTACCCAGCAAGCACCACCTAATGCAGAAAGCAAAAATAGTGACCAGCTCATTGCTGGATGCATAATTGCCATTACAATTGCACCAAAAATAAATGAAGCTGCAACTGTACCAACGATTTGATTATAAACTGTACTATTCTTTACACTAGCAATAACAAGGGGCATCAGTCCCCAGCCAATTGCTGGTAAAAACAAATAAACATATTTCATAATTTTGTATCTCTCCCTAAACTTTTAAACAATTTATTCTATCAGGGATTAATACTGTCTGGCAAGAGTCAATTATGAAATCCTTTTCTTTTTCATTAAGATCCGATTGCTACGCCAGACTAAAATTAGCATAATTATTTCACCGATTATTGGCAAAAAGATAATATTTAACGAGGTTGCACTTGCAAAGATCATGTGCAGGACAACTGCCGCTAAAATCATGATCCAAGAAGTCCATCTTCTAAACCAAGGCTGCCAAATACTTCCTGCTAAAACTAGATAGTATACACAAAGTAGAAATCCTAAAATAAGTAGCCAAGTTTGTCCTTGTACAGTAAAAATTTCAGCACCCATTAGTGCCGCAAAACCGCTGATATAGGCCAAATAGGCTAAAACCAGCATCATCACTAACCTAATAATTAACAATTCACTATTCTTTTGTTTCATTACAAGATTATTTTTAAAAATTACCATCCCAATCCAGGTTAATAAAAGCAAAGCAATAACTAGACCAATAACGAAATTCATTGCCATTTGATTAGTCATTAAAAAGACAATAATTAAAATCAATCCTAATTCATAATAGAAATTCAAAGCAAAGATACTGCTTTTTAATTCCATTGGTAGCCAGAGTAAGACCACTGCAATAATAAAGAAAATTGCACATCTACCCTTAAGTCCCTGATCAACTGCTGCGTAGTTAGGCACATAAACCAAAATTGCAGCCAAAACTTCAAGAATAGATAAAGCAATTTTTATCCACGTATTTTGACTAAAGTTTTTCATTCTAAAATTCTCCCTCGTTAAGATTATCTCACTTTTCAAATTTATAATCTCACAAAAAAAGTTTCGGAATTTAGATGATAATTCCGAAACTTTTTGCCATGTTTATTTTTTCTCTTTAATAATATAAATTGGTCGATTCTTAACTTGGATATATACCCTGCCGATATATTTACCTAAAATACCAATGCAGAGTAGTTGCAAACCACCCAGCAGCAAAATAATGCATACCATCGAAGCCCAACCAAAGATGCTTGAACCAGGGTAGAGTGCTCTGCGAATAATCACAATGATCAAGCCAATAATTGATAAAACAAATGATCCAGTACCAATCCAAACAGCTAAGTTAAGTGGTGCTTGTGAAAAGTCCGCAATTCCGTCCATTGCATATTTGAACAATTTCCAAGTGTTCCAATCACTTTCGCCAGCTACACGTTCAACATTGTGATAGTCCAAATACTTAGTCTTAAATCCAACCCAAGAGAAGATTCCCTTTGAAAAACGATTGTATTCAGGCATATCTAAAACCGCATTTACCATTTGACGAGTCATCATTCGGTAGTCACGAGCACCTGGTACAATTTCAGTATCAGAAATCTTATTAACAACCTTATAGAACATATCGCTTAAGAAAGACTTAAACTTGGCTTCCCCTGTACGGTCAACACGACGAGTTCCAATACAGTCATATTCTCCAGTCTTAATCAAATCATACATTTGTGGTAAAAACTTAGGTGGATCTTGTAAGTCAACGTCCATTACGACTACATAATCTCCAGTTGCAGCTTGAAGTCCAGCATAAAGCGCAGACTCCTTACCAAAGTTTCTTGAAAATGAAACAAAGTGAACATGTTCTGGATCTTTTTTACGTAATTCTTTAATTTCCTTAAGAGTATTATCTTTTGAACCATCATTAATGAACCAATATTCTGGCTCTAAATCTGGAATTGTATCCATTACTTTATTCACAGCTGGATAAAAAAGTGGTACAGATTCCTCTTCGTTATAACACGGAACAATAATTGACAATTTTTTCATATTTTAACAGGCTTTCTGATTACTTTCTAACGTCTACTTTTGACTTAGTAGTTTTAATTTTTCTAAATGTAAGTAACTTATTAATTACGAATTGAATTAAGGTAGCGATAAATGTAGAAACGGCCTTAACAATTAGTTGATTAAAGCCTAACTGAGTTACGAAGATAAATAAACATAATGTAGTAAATAAAGTCGTAATTTGTCCAACTAAATAGTAAGAAACGAATCTTATTAACAACTTATCGTGAACCTTAAAGTTAAGAAAACTATTCCAAAAAAAGTTATTGATTAACCCACAAGATGATGAAATAAAATTAGCTACTTCGACTTGCATTTTAAAATGGGTAAGGAGTGCGAAAATTCCAAAATCAACACCTAATCCTAACACACCAATTAATACATAAATAATCAGCTGTCGCAAGTCTTCATTATGAAGTATTCTTTTAAAAATACCCACGGCTTCTTTTCCCTTCTTTAATCAGTCATTACTTATTTTAAACTAATTCTTTTTAAAATACTTTCTTTTTGACAAATTATTAATAATTTAATACAATATGCTTACTTTAAGTTAGCTCAAATTATTATAGTTAATCTTTATCACATTCAAATTCTATATTCGAAAGGAAAGATATATGGCAAAAAAATCAAAAATTGTTAAAGCTGCTAAGCAGCGCGAATTAATTAAAAAATACTACAAATTAAAAGAAGCTGGTGACGTAGAAGCATTAGCGAAACTGCCACTTGATGCTCATCCAACTCACTACCACAACCGTGATTTACACGATGGTAGACCACATGGTTATATGCGTAAGTTTGGTATGTCACGTTTACGCTTCAAAGAACTAGCACATAAGGGACAACTTCCTGGTGTACGTAAGGCTAGTTGGTAAAAATTATAAGACTAGCTCTTAGTTAAATCAAAACTTAAATATAAAAATATAATAGTCACACTTAAAAAGCCTCCCGTTTGGGAGGCTTTTTGCTTATTTTTTTAATTCTGATAGCTTAACTTTTTTCTCAAAGCTTCTGTTAGTACTTTAGAAAAATTCAAATGATGTTTTTCAGCTTCTGTTGCTAGATTCAAAGGAACTGTTACATTTTTGCGAATTGTTTTTTCAAAATTAGAAGCTGCTTTTGACAAATCAGCTGATACCAAAGCAACGAAAGCTCCTTCATCATTAACCTTAATTTTTGAAGGATCAGTCATTTTTGGAAATTCTTTTTCATCAAATAAAACTGTTGCTAATGCATCAGAAGCCATATCAAAAGCATCTGCCAATCCATGTCCTTCTGTTATAGCACCTTTAACGTCGGGAAAACTGATAAAGTAAACATCTTTTGCAATTGGCTTAAAAATTGCTGGATAAGTTACGATTCTTTTTTTCATATCAATCTTTTCTCCAATCATTATCTATTTAAATTATCAGGCACCTCAAGATCTAATTCCTTATAAAGTGCCTTAACTGTAAAAAATGATATTTCCCTATGGCGAGCTAAAGGTGCTTTCATCCCATTTGAGGGATTTACCACTCGGGCGTGTCTATTATTTCTCTTACCTTCATCAATTATCATTCCCTTACTAAGTAGATCCTTGATGATGTCTCTTCGCTTAACCAATTTTTCTCTCCTTGCTAATAATTATACACACATGCGCATAAATTATAAATTTTTGCTACATATTTAATTACGCAAAAGAGTAAAAAATTTTTTATAACAAAAAAACTCCGACTTTCGTCGGAGTTCTTTAATACTCAATAACTAAAAATTAGTCGTCAAGCTTTTCCTTGTTAACAACATCTAACTTGTCGTCAAATGTGTAAACAACTGGTTCACCAGTCTTCATTTCTAAGTTCATGATATCATCATCTGAGATGTTTTCAATGTACTTAGTTAAAGCACGAAGTGAGTTACCATGTGCAGCAATAATAACGTTCTTGCCGTCAAGTAAATCTGGAGCAATGTGATCTTCCCAGAATGGCATTACACGGTCAAGACATACGTGTAAGTTTTCTGCCTTAGGAACGATGTGTGGATCCAAGTTTGCGTAACGACGGTCATGTGCTTGACTAAATTCGTTGTCATCATCAATAGCTGGTGGCAAAACATCGTATGAACGACGCCAAATGTGAACTTGTTCGTCACCATATTTTTCAGCAGTAGCTTTCTTGTTTAAACCTTGAAGAGCACCGTAATGACGTTCATTTAATCTCCAAGTCTTAGTTTCTGGAATCCAAAGTTGGTCACTTTCTTCAAGTGCATAGTGCAAAGTCTTGATAGCACGAGTTAATAATGAAGTGTAAGCTTGATCAAATTCAAGACCGTGTTCCTTAATTAAACGACCAGCCTTCTTAGCTTCTTCAACACCTTTTTCTGAAAGGTTTACATCAACCCAACCAGTAAATTGGTTAGAAAGGTTCCATTCACTTTGACCGTGACGAATTAAAACTAATTTCGACATGAACTGTATCTCCTTTAAAATTCAATGTTTCATTAACTATTTTACACGCTTATGAGAAATTTTCATAGGAATTACGAAAAAAAGCTTTATTAATCCACAATTTTTTAATGTTAAAATAACAATAGATATATTAATTTGGATAGATTGGAAGAATTACCTATGGATAATATCAATTTAGACGGAGGTCATCTCTCACTTGAACAGCTAAATGCAATCTTTAGAACTGTTCCACAAGAAATGGACGTTTTAGATGAAAATGACCGCATTGTCTGGTCATCAATGAATAAAAATCGCCTCTTCAAGCGAACAAAAAAAGATATTGGTAAAACTGTTTTTGAGGTGCATCCCGGCCATAGCCAAAGACACGTTAAAGAAGTTTTAAACCAAATGCACGCAGGTAATCGTAAAAATATTTCAATTATGATCACTAAAGATGAACAGCCAATAAATATTTCTTTCTATAGTCTCCACAACGAAGATGGAAAATATATTGGTTGCATCGAAGTAACACAAGCAGTTAAAAATTTGCAAGTCAAGGGTAGTAAGTTACGAAATATTTTAAATGTCCTTAAAAAGCACTAAAGTTAAGCTCTTATAATACTTTTTTCAACAGAAAATAGAGTAAAATAGTATACGATAGATACATTTATTGGGGGAATATTTTTATGAAGAAAAAATTCGGCTTGCTACTTTTATTGGGAGCAATTTTAGTTTCTATAACTACAGCTTGTTCAAAGAATACCAGTAAACCAAAAACTAGTCCTGAGCCTTCTGCAAGTTCGCTAATTAATGCCAAATTTAATTCTAGCTTAGCCAACGGTCATTTCACTCAAACAATTAATTCTGATGAAATGAGTCAAAAATCAAAATCGGAAGGTCTTTTTAAAGATAAAGGCGATGTAACGAATCTTACTTACACCTTGACTCAAAAGAAAAAATCACAAACGGAACAAATGTGGTTAACTAAAAAAGACATGTACCTTCTTTTAGAGCAAAATAAAGGGCACTGGATTAAAAATTCGGTTAATGCCGATACTTTTGATCCAGATCAAGTAAAAGAAAGATTTGATCCTGCAACTTTTAAGAAAATCAATAAAGCACTTGCTAAAAAGGCTACTGTTCAAAAGAAAAACGGCAACTATGAAATCAGTTTTAACGGTACTGATTCTAGCCTATGGAATGCAGTTAATTCACTTGTCATTGACGCTATGAACACTCCAGGCTCACAAAACATGCAAGTAGCTCGTCTAGTTAAATCAGCTCAAGTACAGAACTTAAAAATTACTTATTTAGTTGATCCTGCAACAAAAAAGATTGAGTCGATGACTTTCAAGGCTCAATACACTGCTGGTGGAAAATATAACTTCACTTGGAACTTAACTTATGATCAACTTGGCCAACATGCCGACTTAGCAGTTCCTGCTGATATTCAGAAGAATGCGATTGACGCTGAAGAGATCAAGAAAGCTCAAGCTGAGCAAAACAATCAATAATCATTTTAGAAAGAAAAACTAATGCAGAAAAATAAAGCAAAAAATAAAAAGATTATTTTTCCTAACAATCAAGGCGGCAAAATTGCCGCTTTAATTTTAGCCATTATTATTTTAGTAGTAATTATTTGGGGTGCCATCTTCGCCTTTGGCAAGCCTAGTCCTAAAGCTGCCTTAACTAAAGCAGCAGATACTGCTATCAAAACAGCTCGTGTTGATGTTAAAACTACCAATTCAAAAGGCAAAATGTACTCAAATTACGTCGTTGGTCCTAATAATACAATTCATATCACAATGAAAAGTATTCCAAAATCAGATACAAATTCCGAGCTCTGGTCTAACGATCACTATGTCTACCATCGTGATAATAATGAAGCGTGGAATTATATTAAGCAAAATGCAATCTTTAATGAAGTTTACTCTGGCTACAAAAAACTCTATACAGCTCATAACTTCAAGCAATTCTCTGATGATGCTTTTAAGCAGTTAAAACTCAAATCTAATGGCTTCAATGGCTATGTAATTTTTTACCATGGCGATGATCAAGATGTCATTAAAAGCATGCAAAAAGCCACTTCAGTAGCTTCCACAAGTGACCCGCAGTCAAGTAATGTAAAAAGAATTGAACTTCGAGTTAAGGTTAACCGCCAAAAAGAACTAACCGATCTCTACTACAAAGTTACTTACTATAGTAAAAAAGAAGGCACCTTATCACTTCATTTATACGATGTTAACCAAGTTAAGAAACTAAAGATTCCAACCTCGGTTACTAAAAATGCAAAAAAACTAAATATTAAATCAAATTAAAGGAGAAACTTATGAAATTAGGTATTATTGGTTCTGGAAAAATTGTCCATGATTTTCTAACAATTGCTGATCAAATTCCCGATCTCGAACTTACAGCTCTTGCAACTACTAAGAGAAGTCATAAAATTGGCCTAGATTTACAAAAAGAGTATCAGATTACTAAATTGTACGATAATAATGCTGACTTATTTAATGATCCTGATGTTGATACTGTTTATGTAGCGGTACCAAACAGTTTGCACTTTTCTATTTCAAAAGAAGCCCTTGAAGCAGGTAAAAATGTTATTTGCGAAAAGCCTTTTGTTGCAACTGTTGATGAAGCAAGAGAATTAAAAGCAATTGCTGATCAAAAGAAGCTGATCATCATTGAAGCCATAACTAACATTTATTTGGAAAACTTTAAATTTATCGAAGAAAATCTAGATAAAATTGCTCCAATTCACGTAGTTAACCTTAATTACACTCAATATTCTAGCCGTTATGATGCCTTTCTAGCTGGAGATATTCAACCAGCCTTTGATCCTAAAAAAGACGGTGGCGCTTTGATGGATCTAGGAATTTACAATTTGCATATTATTATCAAGTTATTTGGTAAACCAGAATCTATCAATTATTTCCCTACAATGCAGAAAAATATCGACACCTCAGGCATCCTGCACCTCAATTATTCTAACAAACAAGCTAGTTCAATCGCCGCTAAAGACAGTTTCTCACCTAATGTCAGCACTATTGAAGGTGAAAAAGGTGCACTTATTATTTATGGTCATCCTAATGAAATACCTAAAGTCGGAATGCAATTAAAAGGACAAGAAGTTAAAGTTATCAACAACAATAAGTATTCTCACCGAATGGTGGCTGAATTTATTGAATTTATTAAAATTATTGATCAGCATAAGTTCAAAGAAGCTGATCACGCCTTTGTCCATAGTTTAAATACCTTATCTGTTTTACAAGAAGCTAAAAGTCAACGTTAACCAAAAGGACAGGAATTAAAATCCTGCCCTTTTATTTTACTAATTTTTTCTTCCTAGTTCTTCTCGTACTCTTTCTGCATCTTCACCTTTAGCTGTAAAGATCAAATGATCACCAGTTTCAATAATCGTATTACCATGCGGTACTAACCAAGTACCATTTCTCCAAATTCGACTTACCGTCATTTGTTCAATAAAGTCAAGATTCATCAACTTTTGACCAGCATATTTATGATTTCTAACCGTAACTTCAAAAAGACCATTTTTAGTATCAGTTAGAATTCTTAGAATAGATGGCGATTCAATCAAAGCACGTAAAACTGAAGTTTGAACATTAAAGAGATTATAGATTTCAATCTTTTCATTGGTTAAGTTCTTAATTGTTTCTGGCTTTGGTCGCTCTTGACTTGCAATTACTCTTTGAACGCCATGTTCTTTAGCCATTCGAGCAATTTTACGGTTCAATTCATCTTCAATAAATCCAGCTACCAAAATATCACAGTTAAAGACGCCGGCTTTTTCTAAACAAGTTTCTTCAAGACTTGAAATCAACTTTAAATTAGCGACCTTACTCTTATAAGTATCATAATTTTCTTGCTTATGAGTTACTAAAAGAACGTCGTACCAGTTATCATGTAATTCCTGCGCAACCGGTACAGTCATCACATTTGTCCCCATAATAACAACTCTTTGCTTAATCTTATCTTCTTTAGTCAGCTTAAAGATTGAGTTAAACAAAATTGGTCCTAAAATACATACCACAACGGCTGCTAAAATAAAGGCATCTGATTGAGTTTCTGTAATTGCATTTAACTTACGAGCAACTTCTAACGTTGGAAGCACGATCGTAATCGTAGTCATAATTAAAAATGTTCCTGCAATACTATTACGCTTATTAAAGCTACGAACATAAACTAAAAAGATTGGCAGCTTTGATAAAAGCAGGAATAAAACCAAAACTGGAATTAACATTAAGGCATTCGGATTAGTGATTAAAGTCTTAAGATCTAGCTTAACACCAGTTGTAATAAAGAAAATCGGAATAAAAAAACCATAACCAATAGAAGTCAATTTATCCATCGTTGCTTCGCTTGGTTCAAGTAATTTCATAACCATTCCGGCTAAGAAGGCTCCAAGAATATTTTCAGCACCTACTCGTTCGGCAACTGTCACTAAAGTGAAAATTAAGAAAAAGGCTAGTCTAATATCCAATTGCGTAGTAGATTTAGATATTCGGTTAAACCACTGATATGGCTGTTTAAATCTTTTTAGTAGAAGAATTGCCACTAGGAATAATAAAATGATTAACCATAATTTTCCTGCATTACCACCATTAATCGAAGCATAGATAGTTAAAAGCAGTAATGGTATTACTTCTCCTAAAACTGCCGTTAGCAAAATTGTTTGTCCAATTGGACGAGATAAGATTTCTTTTTCTTTTAAGGTTGCAATAACCACTCCTAAAGCTACAGTCATAAAGATGATCATTGCTAGCATTACATCGCTAAAGAGTCCGATTAATTTTAATACCTCAGCTAAAATAAGTGCCATAGCTGTAATCATTGCGAAAGAAAAAACTGCTATCCGAGCTGGATTAATGCTACTTTGCTTAGTATCAGGTAAATCTTTTTTCTTGAATAAGTCAAAATTGATTTCCATTCCAGATAGAAACATCAGTAATATCACGCCTAAATTCGATAGAAGTGATACGCTACTGGTAATTTTAATTGTATTTAATAAGCTCTTACCTAAAATTATTCCAGTTACAATTTCAGCAACGGCAGTTGGAATAGCATTGATCTTGAACCGTGCCATAATAATTGGAATAACTAGAGCAGCTAGACTAACAATAAATAGAGATAAGTCCACTTTTCTTCTCCCTTATTATAAAATTACTGTCATTATACTAAAAAAAGCATCAAAAAATAAGTCGGCCCTAAAAAGCCAACTTATTTTCTTTATTCTGCTTCTTCAAAGGTAATACGTCTTGCAATCACCTGCTTTTGAAGTGCTGGTGTAGTTCTAAAATCAGTAAGCCAGTCGCTTCGAGCTGTATCGCTTCCTGCTGCGATTGCATCTGACAAATTTTTAACTGGCATATAGCCTTTTAGCATCCCAGCAAGAAAAGTACCAAGGAGCGCATCACCACTACCCGTACTATCAACTACTTCTTCAATTTCAGGTGCATGTGCCATCAGGGCATCCATCATATTAACAATTGCAGCGCCATTTGCACCTAAAGACAAAAGAACATGCTGTGCACCCTTAGCTACTAAGTCATGCGCCATATTAATTAATTCTTTCGTAGTTACCTTTTGATTATCTTTTTCAAACCAATGCTTTAATTCCGTTTCATTTGGCTTAATCAATAAAGGATTCATTGGTAAGATATCAAGTACGTTTTCATAAGGAACATCCACTACTAAGCCTGCTGCCTTTTTATCAGCTACTTTTGCAAGATCGGTTAAGTAAACTGGATCAATTCCTTTGGCAAAACCACCGGCAATAACTAAAATGTCGCCGGCTTTTAAGACTTTCAAATAATCTAATAACTTTTGTTGATTTTTAGCGGTGATCTTAATTCCACGCTTTTGTTCAATAAATTGATTTTCAATCTCTGCTTTATCAAGTTCTTCTGCAACTTGTTCTACGTTTTTATGATTCACAATACCAGTTGCAATCGATTCAATACCTAATTTCTTTAAAACAAGTGAAATATTAATTCCCTTACCTACTACACTTTCGCTAGGATCTAAAGTTACTGTATAAATCAAAACTATGTCCTCCATACTTTTTTCATAATTTATTATAAGACAAAAAAGACATGATTCCTATTCGGATCATGTCTTTTCAAGTTATTCATTTATTTTTGAAAACTATCTGTAAGTTCCCCCATGCTTGGTTGTTTAAACGACCTACTAAATAGCCGTATTGACCGTTGGCACGTGGTTGTCTTAACCATACATATTTACCAGCACGGTAGTAAGCATCATACTTAATTACAGTGTTGATTGGTAAAGTTTCAATAATTGGACTCTTGGTACTTGCACCTGTTCTCAAATTGATTGCGCCACCGGTAATGAAGGTACCGTTTTGCTTAGTCCAAGTAGCATTATTGTTAGTTGTAGCTACTACTTTTTGAGTATTTTGGTGAACAACAGGAGTTGTAGCCTTAGCAGAACCTGCTTTGAAAGTGCCCCATGCATTGCCGTTGTTACGTCCTACTAAGTAACCGTATTGGCCATTTGCACGTGGTTGTCTTAACCATGTGTATTGACCAGTAGTACGGTAAGCATCGTACTTAATTTCAGTGTTTGTTGGCAATAATGCAATTACTTTACTGTTAGTGCTTGCACCTGTTCTTAAGTTAATTGCGCCACCGGTAATAAATACGCCATTTTGTTTAGTCCAGTCACTATTTACATTGTTGTTTGTATTAGTATGTACTGGTTGACTTGGCTTGTTAGTATTTTGTGCAGGCTTATTATTTGTTACTGGTTTATTTGAAGTAGCGGAACCGACCTTGAATGTGCCCCATGCATTGCCATTGTTACGTCCTACTAAGTAACCGTATTGACCGTTTGCACGTGGTTGTCTTAACCAGGTATATTGACCTTCAGTACGGTAAGCATCGTATTTAATTTCAGTATTTGTTGGCAATAATGCAATTACCTTACTGTTAGTGCTTGCACCTGTTCTTAAGTTGATTGCGCCGCCTGTGATAAATACGCCATTTTGCTTAGTCCAGTTACTATTTACATTATTGCTTGTATTAGTGTGTACTGGTTGACTTGGCTTGTTAGTGTTTTGTGCAGGCTTATTATTTGTTGCTGGCTTACTTGCTGCAGCAGAACCTGCTTTGAAAGTACCCCATGCATTGCCGTTGTTACGTCCTACTAAGTAACCGTATTGACCGTTAGCACGTGGTTGTCTCAACCATGTGTATTGACCAGTAGTACGGTAAGCATCGTACTTAATTTCAGTGTTTGTTGGAAGTAATGCAATTACCTTGCTGTTAGTGCTTGCACCTGTTCTTAAGTTAATTGCGCCGCCTGTGATAAATACACCGTTTTGCTTAGTCCAGTCACTATTGTTAGTTGCTGGTTTTTGAGCTGACTTATTGTTACTAGTAGCGTGTTGAGCTGGCTTATTATTAGTTGCTGGTTTAGTTGCAACAGCAGAGCCTGCTTTGAAAGTGCCCCATGCACGACCATTATCACGTCCTACTAAATAACCGTATTGACCATTTGCACGTGGTTGTCTCAACCATGTATATTGGCCTTCAGTACGGTAAGCATCGTACTTAATTTCAGTATTGGTTGGTAATAATGCAATTACCTTACTATTGGTGCTTGCACCTGTTCTTAAGTTAATTGTTCCACCGGTAATAAATACACCGTTTTGCTTAGTCCAGTTATTGTTTACATTATTGTTTGTATTTACGTGTACTGGTTGACTTGGCTTGTTAGCTGGCTTAACAGTGTTAGTAGTTGGTTTAGTTACATGGTTAGTAACTGGAGCAACTTTAAAAGTACCCCAATCTTGACCATTTGCGCGTCCCACTAAGTAGCCATATTGGTTGTTAGCACGTGGCTGTCTTAACCATGTGTAGTTACCCCTAGTGCTATAAGCATCGTATTTAACTTCACTGTTTGCTGGAAGTTGAGCAATGATACTACTATTAGTACTTGCACCTGTTCTCAAGTTAATTGCACCACCAGTAGTGAAAGTACCTTCTTGTTTAACCCAGTTAGTATTAACTGCCTTGTTAGAAGTATTAACAAATGGATTCGAAGGGGCTTGACTACTGCTTTGGCCATTAGTATGAACGTTCAAAGTGTTGGTGTTAGCTTGGCTAGCGTTGTTACTCTTATTTGAAAGAGGGAGTACGTTAACATTTCCGTCAACGTTTTGACCACGCCAATTTTGAGTATACTGCCAAATAGCAACATTATTCATTGATGGGAAGTAGTTATAGTCAGGTTGATCTTGACGACCCATAGTTTTATAAGAAGCTACCCATAATGAATTTGGATACTTTTGAGTAACCTTGTTAGTATCAACCTTAGCCTTTAATAACCATTCACTTGAATAAAGCATTGGGTTATAGCCACCATTGTGAACAGTATCCATAAAGCTGTAATTGCGTTAGCACTTGCTTCACGACCACCGTTAGTGTTGTTATGTGCATCTTGTTCCCAGTCAGCTGCTAAATATGAACCTTGTGGCAAACCAGCTTGTTGAGCTGAATTAACAGCATAATTACCTTCTTGAACAGCTCTGTTGCTATCAGCACCAAAGTGAGCATAGTGGTAACCCATTGGCATCATATTGTTTTGTTCAGCATTATTAATTTGACCTTGAGCATGTGGGTTTTGGTAGTTTGTACTTTCAGATACTTTAACTACAGCAAATTTAGCACCTGACTTAGCTTGTTGAGTCAAATTAGTACCTTGCCAGCTTGAAACATCCACACCTGCAGATCTTGCAGGTACATTATCAGTTGCGGCCTGTACTACTTGATGGGTCTTAGTAATACCCATTGGATCAGCAATTGCCAAAGCTGTCATAGCACTAGCACAAGCCAATGCACTAATAAATCTTTTATTTGTTGAACGCATTAAAAACTTCTCCTCCAAAAAATTTTAATGAATTAAATTCTATCCCAATTTATACATTAACGAACTAGTACAGACCTGGCAGATACCCATTGATTTCCGCCAAGGTCATACCAAGTTTGTCCTTGAACGTTTGCTACACGGAAGTATCTCCAGCTTGAGCCGTCTTTCAAGAACTTACCAGCAATTTGATCTTGACCTGGAACACGCCATACTGGTACACCATAGTCTGGCTTAGAATTAATAGTTAATACACCAGATTTTGCAGTAATTTGTGCTTCTTGAGTAGTATATTTTGCCATAATCCATTTACCATTACTAATTTCGTAATATAAGTTGCCATTGTAGTACTTAGAAGCAATAACAACAAATTCTGAGCCAGCTTCAACTTGTTGGTCTAATTTTTGACCATCTGGTGCTGATAAAACATCAACAGTCTTAGTAACCTTAATTAAAACAGTAGATGCAGCCTTAGGAGCAGTATTAGTACTAATCCATTGAGTACCATAGTTATTGTTTGCAGCAGTAGTTACTGCACTTTGGTAACTTTGAACAGGCTTTACAACAGTTTTAGCACTAGTAGTTACTGGAGTTGTCTTAATTTCCTTAACTTCAACTTTCTTAGGTTTAACTACTGGAGCTTCGGTGGTCTTTGCAGCTTCTTTAGTTACAGTAACTGGAGCAGTCTTAACAACTGGAATTGATTCCTTCTTTACAGATTCAACTGGTTTAACTGCTGGAGTTTCAACTTTTTTAACTGTATCAGTAGTTTTAACTACTGGAGTTGCAGTCTTAACTTCTTTGTTTTCAGTTTTAGTAGTTTCAGTTTTTACTGGAGTTGTCTTAGCTGGTTCAGCTTTCACAACGTTCTTCTTAACTTCAACCTTCTTAGGTACAACAGCTAATGAAACAGCTAATTGCTTTACAGGTTGTGCTGCTTTATTTTCAGTTTTAACGTTTAAAGTGGTAGCTTGAACTGGAGTTTTAACTTCAGCGGCACTCTTTACTTTTACAGTTGCAGTTTTTACTGGAGCTGCAGGTGCTTGACTCTTAACTTGTTGAGTTTGTGCTACTGGCGTCTTAACTGCTTGACTTGCTTGACTATTAGTATTAGCGGCAGTATTTTGCTTAGTAGTTGTATTAGTAGTAATTGGACTAAATGCAAGTGCGTTAATCCAGCCAGTACCAATATATGCACGCTTAACACCATTGTTATAAGTGATGTACTTAGTAACATTTACGTTTTGACCAGTTCTTGCAGTACCAACTTGAGTACCAACGCTAGCGTCAACTGGGGCACTCATAATTGGTGTGGTTTGTGCGACTGTACGATTTTCGTTAACAACTTGGGTAACGGGATCGTACTTATCAAATCCATTAGCTGCAATAACACTATTAAGTGTCTGAGCATAGTTTGGTGCAGTTGCATACTTACCTTGTAAACCATTTTGAGTTGCTTGAGCGTAGTTCTTTGAATTTTCTACCCAAGTACCAGAGTAATAGTTACCCATTTGGTTACGTAATAAAGAGCCATTATCTTCAAATGATTCAGTATATGATGGATACTTTCTAAATCCAGCGTTAGTAGTGTAATAACCATTGCTGCCGTACTCACCAGTATTCATATTTACTGATTGCCCATTGTAAGAGCCCTTAATACCGAATAAGTTATTATTAGGCGATTGTGCCAAACCTGATTGACCCCAAGCTGATTCGACCGCTGCTTGAGCAAGCATAACTGAAGTATAAGTACCATACTTAGATGATGCAGTTGTAGCAGCTGGAATAGCTTTGTTTAAAAATTCTTGTTGATATGTTGCAGCTTGAACAGTACCTTCACCAGTTTTTAATGGATTTTCTGGTTTAAGGTTGTTGGTAACTGATATACCGGCAGTTGTGATAAGTGCCGCGGTAGCAATACCAGTGAATGTTCTTTTTTTCATTGCTTAAACTCCCTCCAATTTACATACACCCTTTATTGTAGTGTGGCAAGTTGTCAGATACAACCGAACAGACATTCTGAAATAAAAAAGTAACATAAATTACATACTTTCGTCTCAAAATAAAAAAGGTAATGCCGAAACATTACCCTTTCAAGAGTTTATTTAATAACTTAATTAAGACCCTTATCTCATAAAATATTGCTCTAATTCTTTTCACTATCATCAAACACAGAAGTAACTGTACGTTCAACATATTGAGCAGATAAAGGAGCCTGATATTGATCAACTTCTTCCTTGACAAACAAGTTAGCTTCACAGATTTCGTTCATGGCAGTTTTAACCTCTTCTTCGGTTAAATTTTCTGCTGCATCAGGTAATGATAAGTTTACTTTTTTATTTTTAGCATTTTTAAATGTAAGTCTTAAAGTTTTAGTAGTAGTCATTTTGAATTCTCCTTTAAAATTTTCTATATATTATTCTTTCATTTCTTAAGCTTGAATATCTGAATAAGAAATTAATCTAGCACTTTTAATACCATCATCTTTTTGCAATTTAGACAAAGCCTTGCCAACTTTCATTACGTCTTCAGCACTAGCTTGCTTTTTAACGTTCTTCAAAATTCTGTTTTTCTTACCATTGCTGTATTTTTCACCTGCAAAAGTAAATTGAACTGATTGATCTTTTAAAACAAATTCCATTTTCCTACCTCTGATAATCTAATTAGTAACTAAATATATTTTGTAAGTCATCACCGGTGAATTGCCTTACACTATTACTAACGATTTACCACAAAGATTTGTGCCAATTTTTTCAATGAATTTTTTATGAGTTAAATTTGGTATAATTTAAGTAAGATAAATTCATTTTTATAGGAGGAAGAAACAATGAAACGATCAAAAATCGGAGTTGCCATTATGGCATTCTTTATTACCTTATTCGCAGTTGGATGTTCTAATTCATCAAATAGCTCATCTAATAATGGCTCAGACAAGTACACTACTTATATGAGTCAAGGAAAAGATGCTGCCTCTAGTCAAAAGTACGAAGCAGCTGAAGAAAAATTTGAAGATGCTCACGATGTAAAAGCAACTTCTGAATCAAAAGCCTATGCCGATCAAGCAGGCGCTATGAAGGATGCTCAAGAAGAAATCAGAGAGTACGAATTTAAAGATGCTTTAGGTGAATTAAACAAGGCAGCTAACAAAACTAATGGCTATTCTGTAATGACTAAGCAAGCTGCTAAGCTTTATAAGACGATTAACAAGGTACAAGACCATATCACTCACGATATCAATCCTTTATACAAGCAAGCTAAATTAAGCTATCGTGATGGTAACTATCAAGCAACAGTTGAATCTTGCGATCAAATTTTAGATTTATCTTACATTAATGGTAAGTACTACAAAAAAGTAAAGAAAAATGTAAAGCATTTACGTAAAGTTGCTAATGCTAAATTAAATGGCGAAGACGTTAACGACGATATTGATACTGATAATTTAGATGCTAATGATGACGATGAAGCAACTGCTTCACACAAATCTACTAGTTCAAAATCTAATTCATCTAATAGTAGTAATACCAATACTAGTTCTAGCTCTAACCAAAGTAATTCAAATACTGCTAACACTCAAAACAACTCTGCAGCAAGCAAACAATCATCCCATGCTACCACTTCAAATAGTAATGCTAACAATAGCTCAAATACTAATTCTTCATCAAACTCAAATAGTGGCATGATGATCGATGGTCAAACAGTTACTGGTCGAGTAATTGCACAAACTCGTAACCAATTAAGTTCACTTGGTGTTGATACTAGCTCTTGGTCTGACCAAAAAGTAGTTAACTTCATGAGATCAGCTGCTAATAATGGTCACACTACAATTGATTCATACACTAAACAAGATGTAGAAAACTTCCAATAAACCCTACAAAATTTGCTTTTGCTTGTAATTCAATGTAAGATTATATTGAATTTTTGTACAGCTAAACAGTAAAGGAGCTCTTAACTTTGACTGAAGACAAGAAGAACACCGAAGAAACTCAAGAAAAAGAAGAATTTGAAGTAGTTATGCCAGAGGCAAATCGTGTAGAAATGCCAGCTACTGAATTTAAAGAACAACCTGATTACTTAAAGACATTTGCTAACTTCTATATTTCAAAATTCGACGAAAGCGATCTTGAAATTATGGATGTTTACGATGGTAATCATGACGTTATTGAAATTAACACTTACTTAACTAACAACATGGCCTTCAGCCGTCAAAACTTAGTCAAGCACGTATTAAATATTCATGCAGAACGCTTTATGGATATGCTTAACAATATTCAAAAGCAAACTGGCATAGATCCACAAAATATGAAGACTTACGAAGATTGGAACAAATGGTACACTGATCGTCGTAACGAAATCAAACAAACTCTTTCATAAAAAAATCACAATTTATTATTTGCATATTAGGTTCCAAAGAGCCAAAATAGTGCTAACGAAAATAAAAAGAATGTATTATTACAATACATTCTTTTTTGTTTATTCAAAATGTTATTTAATACTTTTTAAGAGGAAAGCTCATTATGAATAGTAATTTACGTAAAAAAGTCACCTTAGCGGGACTTTTAGTTTCAATTGGAATTGTTTACGGCGACATTGGTACAAGTCCACTTTATGTTATGAAAGCAATCGTAAACGAAAATGGTGGAATTGCCCATGTTAACCGCGAATATATTGTTGGTTCCATCTCACTTATTCTTTGGACGATTACACTTTTAACCACTGTTAAGTATGTTTTAATCGCCCTTAAAGCAACTAACCATGGTGAAGGTGGAATTTTCTCTCTTTATGCTTTAGTTAGAAAAAAGGCTAAATGGCTAGTTATCCCTGCCTTAGTTGGAGGAGCTGCTTTACTGGCTGATGGCACTTTAACACCAGCAGTTACTGTTACAACCGCTATTGAAGGTCTTAAAAATATGAAATTTGGTAACGATATTCCAGTGCCAAATCAAAATAGTGTCATTATGATCACAATTGTCATCTTGCTTTTCCTATTCTCTATCCAAAGAATGGGAACGAGCGTTATCGGTAAGACATTTGGGCCAATCATGCTGGCCTGGTTTACCTTCTTAGGGTTAACTGGAATTATGAACTTAAGTCATGACTGGTCTTTACTTGAAGCACTCAATCCACTTTTAGCTATCAAAATTTTATTTAGTCCTGCTAATAAAGTCGGTGTTTTAATTCTAGGAGCAGTATTCTTAGCTACTACTGGTGCAGAAGCCCTTTATTCAGATGTTGGACACGTTGGTAAAGGTAATATTATGGGTTCTTGGCCTTACGTTTTTATTTGCTTAGCCCTAAACTATCTTGGTCAAGGCGTTTGGATCTTAGAAAACCCTAATTATCATGCTGGTGCCACAGACTTTAACCCATTCTTTGAAGCTCTACCAAGCCAGTGGAAGTTCTTTGCAATAATTCTAGCTACCCTAGCCGCAATCATTGCCTCGCAAGCTTTAATTACTGGCTCCTTTACCCTAGTTTCTGAAGCTAGTGGTTTGAAGTTTTTACCGAGAATGAAAATTATTTATCCTTCTACTGAACAGGGACAGCTTTTCATTCCGTCAATTAATAAGATGCTTTGCGCTGCTACAATCGGAATTGTCTTCTTATTTAGAACCTCTGAACACATGGAAGCAGCTTATGGTTTAGCAATCACTGTAACCATGCTCATGACGACAGTTCTGCTCTTTGAATACCTATCACTTAGAAAAGTTAACTTTAGTTTGCGACTAATCTTTTTGCTTTTATTCGGGGCAATTGAAACCATGTTCTTGATTTCTAGTTTAGCTAAATTCTTACATGGTGGTTATGTCACGGTAATTATTGCAGCCTTTATTGGGGCAATTATGTATGTTTGGTATTTTGGTAATAAAGTTCGTGATAAACGTGAAGCCGAAAATGCTTATGTTCGCTTAGACGAATATACAACTATGCTCAGCAATCTAAGCCATGACGAAAGTATTCCGCTATATGCAACAAACTTGGTCTACATGGCAAAAGTTAAATACAACAAGTTTATTAAGCGTGATATGCTGTATTCAATCTTAGATAAGCGTCCCAAGCGAGCTCATGCTTATTGGTTTGTAACTGTAAACGTAACTAACGAACCTTTTACTGCTGAATATGCAGTTAATACCTATGGCACCAAAAACGTAATTAACGTTCAACTATACTTAGGATTTAAGCAGCAGCAAAAAGTTAATGTTTACTTACGTCAGATTGTTCATGACTTAATTAAAGATGGCACAATTGAATCGCAACCACAAGAATACACTACTACTCCAGGTAGAGATGTTGGTGACTTTAAGTTTGTAATTGTAAATGACGTAATTAGTCCTCAAACTCAACTAAGTTCTTATGAAAAGTGGCTCGTTGAAAGCCGGGTTTGGCTTCAAAACTTATCCTCTAATCCTGCTGTTTGGTTTGGATTAGAATATGCCGATACAGTAATTGAACGCGTACCATTAATTCTAGGTTCGCAAGATGTTAAATCCATTCACAGAACCAAACTAAGATAATTATTTTAAATTATTCTCCGATAGATACTTGCAACTCTTGCATAAATAGATGAAAATAGATATGTTTAAAGAAGAATGTCCCTTTTTTGGCATTCTTTTTTTACGTTATTTAGATATTTAGTCATTTTGGCTATTTATTGGGAGAATAAAAATGAATGAAAAAACACGGAAAAATATATCGGCCGCGGGATTATTAATTGCGATTGGTATTGTCTATGGTGATATTGGAACCAGTCCGTTATATGTTATGAAGTCGATTGTCGCCGGAAATGGTGGGATTGCTCACGTAAATCGTGACTTCATTGTCGGATCTATTTCCCTAGTACTTTGGACAGTTACTTTATTAACAACTTTGCAGACTGTCTTTATTGCATTAAAGGCTACTAACCACGGTGAAGGTGGTATTTTTGCTCTCTATACTTTAGTACGTAAACGTGCAAAATGGTTAGTGCTTCCCGCTTTAATTGGTGGAGCTGCAATTTTAGCTGATGGTACATTAACTCCTGCTGTTACTGTTACAACAGCTATTGAAGGGTTAAAAGGAATTGAATTTGTTGGTCACGGCAACGTTCCAGTTTCTACGCAGGGAGCTGTTATTGCAATTACGGTAGTAATTTTGCTGATTCTGTTTTCGATTCAGCGAATGGGAACAAGTATTATTGGTAAAGCTTTTGGACCAATTATGTTTATCTGGTTTACCTTTTTAGGTGTTATGGGCTTGATGAATATGATGGGTGACTTATCTATCTTACAAGCTCTTAACCCTTATTACGCAATTAAGCTTCTATTTAGTCCATATAACAAGGTTGGAATCTTTATTTTAGGATCCATCTTCCTTGCTACTACTGGTGCAGAAGCCTTATATTCTGACGTTGGTCACGTCGGTAAAGGAAATATTATTGGCTCTTGGCCATATGTCTTTGTTTGTTTATCACTCAATTACTTTGGTCAAGGCGTTTGGATTCTAAATAATCCTAACTATAACGCTGGAAACGGTGATTTCAACCCATTCTTTGAAATCATCCCACAAAACATTCGTCTAGCTGCCATTGTCTTAGCTACTATTGCCGCCGTTATTGCCTCACAAGCTTTAATTACTGGTTCATTTACTTTAGTAGCTGAAGCTAGTGGATTGAAGTTCTTACCAAGAATGAATATTATGTATCCTTCAACTAAAAAGGGACAGATTTATATTCCTTCTGTTAATAAGATGATCTGTATTGCAACAATTGCGATTGTTCTTTTCTTCCAAACTTCCGCTCACATGGAAGCAGCCTATGGTTTGTCAATTACTATTTCAATGTTAATGACAACGATCTTGCTTTACGAATGGTTAGCAATGAAGGGCATTCGTACAATCTGGAACTGGATCTTCTTAATTTTCTTCGGTTTCTTAGACATCATGTTTATGTTGGCCAGCTTGAGTAAATTTACACATGGTGGTTACGTATCATTAATTATTGCCGGTTTCATCGGAATCATTATGTATGTTTGGTTCTATGGTAATAAGATCAGAGACAAACGTGAATCGCGCAATGCTTATGTAAGGCTTGATGAATATGTAGATATGTTAACAAACTTGAGTCATGATGAAGATTACCCTACTTTTGCTACTAACCTCGTTTACATGGCCAAAGTTAAATACAATAAATTCATTAAGCGAGAAATTCTCTACTCTATCTTAGATAAACGTCCAAAACGTGCACGAGCATACTGGTTCGTAACAGTTAACGTTACTAATGAGCCATTTACTGCTGAATACGCCGTTAATACTTACGGAACTAAGAACGTAATTAACGTTCAGCTCTTCCTAGGATTCAAGCAGCAAACTAGTGTGAATGTATACTTACGTCAAATCGTACATGATCTAATTGCTGATGGCACGATTGAATCACAGCCGCAGGAATACACTACTACACCTGGTAGAGATGTTGGTGATTTTTCATTCGTCATCGTTAACGATGTAATTAGTCCACAAACACAACTTAGAAGTTATGAAAAATTCTTAGTTGAAGCACGTGTATGGCTTCAAAATCTATCTTCTAACCCAGCTTCATGGTTTGGCTTAGATTATGCTGATACAGTTATTGAACGTGTACCATTGATCTTAGGAGACCAACGAAGACAACATATTACTCGCATTGCACCCAAGAAATTTGAAGATATCAAAAAGAGACTTCGAGCTGAAGGCGAACTCAAAGAGTAATAAATATATATAGATATACAAAAAACGCATCCCAATTGGGATGCGTTTTTCAATGTTCTAATATAGAAATTGATAGGGGATTTTTTCAATTAACTAATTTAATTCTTTAATGATACCTTCCAAAGTCTTCTTAGCTTCTTCTTGGATTGGTTGAGTAGGATGTTCTTCATCATATTTGTTCAACCAGTCTAAACGGTCTTGCATTCTCTTAGCTAAGGTCTTTTGGTATTCAGGATCTTCTAGGTGAACTTCATAACCTTCAATTGGCAAGTAAGATACACCCTTGAAGTTACCAAATGGCTTCCAATCACTATCTTTGATACTGCCATTAGCAAGATCTTCTACTAGCTTCTTAGTTACTTCCTTTGGAATGTCCTTACCCATAAAGGCATCGGTGTTCAAGATGTAACAAGAAGCTCCACGCTTAGTGAATAATTCCTTGAAGTCTGAGTAGTCACCAGATACTGGATAAGCACGGAATGGGTCTGCGAATGGTTCAATTACCAAAGTATTCATGTCAAAGCCCTTTGGTAAGTTTTCAGCACTAGTTCTCTTAGTAGCTAAAGTAAGTCCCATTGTTGTTGCTAAAACTGGATCATCAACTTTTAAGATTGGTGGTAGTGATCCATCCTTCATAATCCAGAACAAAGCAGTAATTGGTGCATCTTCATAGTCAACTCTATGTGGTGAAGTGTAACGAGTCTTAATGACACGACCATTGTTGTTACGTAAGTCTTCAGTTACAATAACTTTCTTACCATCTTCATCTTGAGTAACTGCACAGTTCATAATTGTAGTGTAGTACTTGGTCTCGTGGTGACCTGCTGGATAGTCGTGAGTCTTATCAAAGTATGAAGGCTCCAATGCTACTGAAGAACCATCTTCACGAGAAATAATAAATGCGTCATCGTGTAAAACGGTGATATCATATTTACCATCATACATTTCATGAGTCAAAGTAGATTTACCTGAACCAGATAAGCCATAGAAGGCAAATACTTTATCGTCCTTATCTTTAAAGTGGAATGACTTTTCACCACCGTGACAAGCAGTATAACCATTTCTGTGAGCCATAGCCCAAGCAAGAGTTAAAGTACCCTTCTTCAATTCACCAAAGTAACGTAAGCCAAAGACTGCAGCACAGTTATGTGGTGCGTCAAAGACGCCAAAACCTTTAGGATAATCTTCATCTTGAGTATTTGGATCGAAGTAGAAGTAAATATCTCCTTCGTCATATACTTTAGAATTCTTGTAAATCTTCTCTGCTTCTTCATCAAAGAAGTGGAAATTCAAAATATATGAAAGTAAGTTAAAGGCTTGATCCTCTGGTATCATAATATGTGCCTTAACAGTAAAGCTTGGGTCTAATCCCACTAGAACTGTTGCCTTTAAGAATTTTTGATCGTGGCCCTTATAAATATCTTCACGTAAGTTACCTGCTAACGCCTCTGGATCTTCTTTTGGATCATCAACAAAGTGACGTGCACTTGCTGTTCTACCCAAAATTTTACCGTGGTTATAAACTAACTGCTTTGCTCCTTGTGGCAAACCTAGTTCCTTAGTATGTAAAATTGGTAGGTCAGTTTCGATAACACCAGATTGTTTCTTAGCTAAATTATAAGCTTCAGCAACACTAGTTACTTCGTGTACATTGTTGCCATAAAAGGCAGATTCAATAGTAGAACGAATCCGACTAAATTTTTTGTTAGCTTTTCTTAACTCATCATGAGAATAACGTTCTTGTGTACTCAACTTATTTTTCCTCCTCTGAAACCATAGAAAGCGGTTTCAATGATTACAATTAAATCATAACATAACAAGACAGCTATAGCCATGTAATAATCAAAAAATAAATTGATATTAATAGTAAGTAAAACCATACAAAGAAAAAGCAGCCTCTTAATAAGACTATCTTATTAAAAGACTACTTTTATATATGATTAAGCAACTTTTATTTTATTGTTTTTATTATTAATAAACTTCTTCCACAAGTAAAATACGAGTACGCTAAGCCATGCTATTAACGAAATTGCGCTGACTACATAGAACCAAGCCGGAGCAATAAAGTGTAAAACAGCACGATTTAGACCTGATTTTTGAGAAATAATTGGATTTCCAATTACGTTTTTTGCACCAGTGAATTTTTTACTGTTCACAGTTAATTCACTTTGCTTGTATAAAACAACGGGCAAAACAATATCTTTATCCTTTTTTCCTTTCCAAGAAAGAATCAAATCACCATTTTTAGCAACTTTATGATTAAATTTTTGATATTGATCAACTACATTTATTTTGTAAAGATAAGCTGCGTTTTGGTCAATAGACTTGTCTTTAGTTGGTAAATAATCAGGCAAGTAGTGCCATTTCAATATCTTAAGCATCTGATCACTGTTTGATGCTTTAGCTACTGTTTGAACTTGCGCATCTTTTCCACAAGCAACAGTAAAGATGTGATTAGTAATGATATTCGGCAAAGCAGCTTCTAAAAGAAGAACTACTACTAAACTAATTCCAACTGCCCTTGGCTTAACTCCTTGCTTTAGTAAATGATTAACAGTTAGCGTCATCCCTAGCAGAATTAGTGGATAGGCAACAACAGTTAATCTAAACGGAAATTGGAAGTATGACTTTAAACTTGGAAAAATACTTTGAACCAATCCCCAAGGAAAAACAAATGAAGATAATCCTAGTAAGACCGTACCCCAAATAGTCACGAAAGTATTTAATTTATCTTTTTTGTAGTGCATTACAACATAGACAAATTGCGCAATAATTAATAAAACAAAAATTGGCAAAATATAGGCAAAGGCTGTGCCATATTCATTATGCCATAGCACATGTGGACGTAAGCCACCACGAGATAGATCAAATTCAGTATTTGCAGCTAGGTGATTATTCGGCATTAAAACTAAAAAGGCCCCAATGACATTAGCTGATAGTACAATTGTTCCGACAACAGCCTTAATAAAAGGTATCCATATCTTTTTAGAATTTTGATTAATAATTAAGGAATAGATAAAGAAAGGAAGTAATAAAAGAGCTGCCATTAAGGTACTTAAAACATGAACCTGCACTAACAAACTCATTACTAACATTAACTGAATCCAGTTAATTGGCTTTTCTCTATCTTGAATCATGCGTACGCCGCATAACACAACTAACGGCATTAATGCTTGTCCCCAACCGTTAAATGAACTACGGTTAATAAAGGCTGGAATCATCCCGATATTAATGTAAATAATTCCCATTACTGTAGCTAGTAGCTTATTAATACCTACTTTTTGAAGTAAGTAATACATACTACCAGCGCCTAATAGCGAAATGACATAGGCTAAAATGACTTGGTAGTTAAACCAATTACCAGCAATAAGAACTAAAATTCCATTAAAGTAGGCAAATAATGGCCCGTAAATCGCATTAATAATTCTGCCGCTTTGCTGGAAAGTAAAATTAGTTTGAAAGATACTAAAAATTCCAGTTTTTAACTGCATTCCTGCATCATAAAAACGACTATAGTGAAACAAAGTATCTGCTGTATCATCGCTAGCTAGAATAGTATGCGAAATTAATTGTGGCGAGATAACGATTGTAGTGGCCAAAGCAATTAATAGATATGGCCAAATAAATTGGCAGAACTTATTAGTTTTTATTTTTTCTAACATTTTTAACCTTTTCTAATTAAGAAGATTATCTTAGATAATAAGAATACCAATTCATAATATTATTAACGAAATTTTTTTGCAAACTATGAAAAAAGAATCAAACAGCTTTTTACCATTTGATTCTTAATAATTCTTATTTAATTCCTACCAAATTACAACACGTTTTTCTGGATCAAGCCACATACCATCTTCTGGTTTCACATCAAATGCCTTGTAGAATTCTTCTTGGCATTGTGATTGAACATTAGCTCTTTCAGGACCAGGAGCGTGAACGTCAACTGAGACTTGCGTCTTAATTGATTCTGGAAGTTGCTTGTTTGCCCAAACACGAGCGAAGTTTTCAAAGACTTCCTTCATGTTGCCATTTTCGCCCTTATTAGCTTCAACAGCAGCAGTTAAACCACCTTGGTCTGCAATATTTTCAGAAACAATTTGCTTACCATTCAAGGTAACTGGACCATATTCAATTCCATTAAATAAGTCAATTTCATCTTGTGTACGCTTCTTAAATTCAGCAAAGTCTTCATCAGTCCACCAGTTCTTTAAGTTACCGAATTCATCAAACTTAGCACCATTGTTGTCAAAAGCGTGAGAAATTTCATGGGCGATAACCACACCAATACCACCGTAATTCAAGCTACGTGATTGCTTTAAGTCATAGAATGGCTTTTGCAAAATTGCAGCTGGGAAAGTAATATCGTTTCTTTGTGGATCGTAACATGCATTGACTAAGTTACCAGGCATTAACCAAACAGTTCTATCAACTGGTTCGTTTAATTTTTCAAGGTTGTACTTAACTGATTCAACAGCAGCGGCACTTTCATTTGAGTAAAGACTGCCACCTTCTGATTCAGGAGTAACTTGAAGACGATCATAAATTTTTTCAATTTTTTCTGGATAACCAATCTTCAAAATTAAAGCACGTAACTTAACGATTGCCTTCTTCTTAGTGTCTTCAGATAGCCAGTCATTTTTAGAGATACGCTTTTCATAAACGTCAATCATCTTATGAATCATATCTTCGACATCAGCTTTTGCTTCAGCACCAAAGTAAGTTTGGCCGTAGTAGACACCAACTACTTCACTAAACATACCATTAGCTAAGCGATAAGCTTGCTTAGTGCCAGAAGATAATTCAGGTTGACCTGATAAAGCTTGACTAAATGGAAATGCAGCTTCACGGAAATCTTGAGAAAGATATGCAGCTACGCCGTTAATGAACTTAACAACCATCCATCCCTTAATTTCGTCAAAATTATCTTCGTTGATCAATTCTTCAACATGATCTAAGAATCTTGGTTCAGTTACGATAACCTTTTCAGGTTTTTGAGCAAATAAACTAGTTAAGAAGTTATCAATCTTAAAGCTATCAAATTTTGCTTCAAATTCAGCCAAAGACATTGGGTTGTACATTGCTGGATAATCTGCCCATTCTTCAGTTGACTTAAGAACTTTAGAAAGTTTCTTATCAAACTTCAATGCATCTTCGACATACTTCTTAGCATCCGCTTCACTTACACCAGCCATCTTCAACAAGTTTTCAGATTGGTCTTGCAATACCTTTAATAAATCAGCAGCTGCAGGATTGTCATAAGTAGTTGTATCAGGCAAGAACAAACCAGGTCCGCCAAAGTAAACAACGTGAACTTTTGTATCCTTCATGTCGGCATCAACAGAAACGCTAATTGGCAAGTCAAAGGCATTCTTATAGAAATCAGCTGCTCTTAAGTTCAAATCAGCTAAGTTGCGCAAACTAGTAATTTCTTCAAGGTCAGCCTTAATTGGCTTCGCACCATCTTCGTTTCTTTTATCAAAATTATTAGCAATCTTATAAAGTTCAACTGCCTTTTCAAAATTAGGAACTTCTGGCAATTTCTTTTTACCATCTGCAAAATCAGCAAAGTCTTGCATTAAGCTCTTCTCAATATTCAAGTCAATGCCGTCAAATGAGCTAATTCTTGAACGGTCTGAAGGAATCTTTGCTTTTTCAATCCATTCAGAGTTCACTGCTAAGTAAAGATTATCTTGTGGTCTTGCGTTAAGATCTGGCTTAGTGATATCACCAGCACCGCCACGTACATTGAATAATGCCATTAATTAATTCCTCCTTGTAATTCATAAGTGGTTATATAGATGATATCATTATTAAAATTTTTAGTCTATTATTAAAATCTAACTTTCTATTCCTTATCAAATAACTTCTTAATTCCTTCTGGCGTGTTAGCTTGCTTCAATTTTTCAATAAAGTCTTTATGAGTAAGCAACTTAGCTGTATTAGATAAGTACTGTAAGTGAGTCTTACTATCCTTTGCTGGAATTAAGAAAGAAATCACCGTATCAATCTTTTGCCCATCTAAGGAATTCCAATCAATCGGATTTTTCAACTTCAAAACAAGCATGGCAGATTGCTTAATAGCAGTAGATTGTGCATGTGGAATTGCAAAACCATCAGTCATCCCTGTAGGGCTTTCCTTTTCTCTAGCTAAATATTTATCATAAACTTCCTCGCTATCAGAAGCTAAGCCATTCTTTACAGCTAAGTTAGCTAAATACTTTAGTGCTGAATCTTTATCTGGAACATCAACATTAATTTTAATATTTTGAGTATCCAAAATATCTTTAGGGTTATAGTCAGTAGTTTCTTTTTCAGCTACTGGTTTGTTAACATTTTCTTCTTCACCAAAGACATCAATATCTGGACCATCTTCAAATTGTGGTTCTTTCTTAGCAAATCTACCGGCAATTAAAGCTAGTAAAATTCCGGAAACTAGTGCACCGACTACGATCCATAATACCCATAGAAATGGCTTGTTAACGAGTGGCAAAATAATAAAACCACCATGAGGAGCTGGAACTTGAATTCTAGAAACATAAGTCAAAGCTGCTGCAATTGCGGAACCGACCATAAATGCTGGAATATTCCATAATGGGTGTTTAGCAGCAAATGGAATTGCACCTTCTGTAATGTGCGTTGATCCTAATAAGAAGTTAACATATCCAGCAGTACGCTCGTTCTTAGAATATGCTTTCTTGTTTAACAAAACTGCAAAACCAGTTGCTAGAGGCGGTGCAATACATGCAGCAGATACACCTGCCATGAAGTAGTAATTACCTTGAGCAAGAAGTGCAGTACCAGTTACATAAGCAGCCTTGTTAATTGGTCCACCAAAGTCAGAGGCACACATTACACCAATGATAATACCTAAAAGAATTGGACTTGAATTTTCAAAACCTTTTAGCCAAGACATCATTCCTGTATTAATTGCCTTAATTGGTCCATTCAACCAGAACATAATCGCACCAGTGATGAATACCCCTAATACAGGCAATAAGAAAATTGATTTTAATCCTCTAAATTCTTTGTCTGGCAATGGTTTCATTAATTTTTGCAATAAAAGTACTACAACAGCAGCTAAATAACCACCAATGATCGCACCTAAGAAGCCACCACCACCAACGCTGGTAATCATCCCGGCTGCAAAACCAACAACTAGCCCTGATCTTTTAGCTAAAGCTTCTGCAATAAAAGCACCTAAAATTGGAACCATCAATCCCATTGTTGTGCTACCAATTGTATTTAGCATGTAGGCAAATTGATTATACTGGCTACTCTTAGGGTCAGCTGAATAAATACCCCAGAAGAATGAAACAGCAATTAAAACACCACCAGCCACAACAAATGGCAACATGTGGGAAACACCATTCATTAATGAAGTATAAATTTTAGTACCTAATTTCTCAGCACCAGCACTACTTTTTCCAGTAGAACTTTTAGCCGTTTGCCCTGGCTTATAAATTGGCGTGTCCGAACTTAATGCCTCTCTAATTAAAGTTTCAGGTTCTTTAATACCTCTGGCAACTGGAACAATTACCACTCTTTTTCCAGCGAACCGATCTGGATCAACGTCAACATCAGAAGCAATAACAACACCTTTTGCCTCTTTTATTTCTTCTGGTGTAAGTTGGTGTTCAACACCAGTTTGCCCGTGTGTTTCAATTTTGATCTTATAGCCTAATTTTTGGGCAGCTTTTTCTAAAGCTTCTTCAGCCATAAAAGTATGGGCAACTCCAGTAGCACATCCCGTTGCCCCAACTAAATCATATTGAGCCATCTTATTTCATCCTTCCTACTACTTAATTTCACTTACTTGAATTTCGTTTAAATATTTTTCTAATTTAAAATCTGTTAACCCAGATCGGCTAGCTGTATCGCTACCCGCTGCTATTGCAGATTTTAAAGCTGCAGTATCACTTTTTTCTTTTTCTTTTTCTCCAATAAAGGTTCCAAGCATTGTATCACCAGCACCAGCCGTATTAAGTGCTTGAATTTTCGGTGCATTGCCAAAGTAGGCATGATCTTTATTAATTAAGGCTGCTCCATTCTCGCCAAGTGAAACCAAGACATTCTGACAGCCAGCGCTAATTAACTTACGAGCTAACTCAATGATCTTTTCCTGATCTAATTTTTCATTTAGATCAAAGAAACTAGCTAGCTCTTGATCGTTTGGTTTTAATAAATACGGCTGATACTGCAGCGTATCTAACACAACTTTAGAACTAGAATCAATTACTAGTTTGACATCCTTTTCTGCTGTAATCTTCGCAATTTCAACCAAGTATTCTGCTTTAATTCCTCTTGAAAAACTACCTGAAATAATTAAAGTATCGTCTGCTTTCAAGGTGTCTTTTAAGTACTTCAAGAACTTATCTTGAACCTCTGGACCAACTTCTGGACCAGGATTTACTTCTTTATATTCCACATTCTGATCTAAAACTCGAGTAAAGACGTTAATCCTAGTTGGTTCTTTCACCTTAAGAAACTTAGTCTTGATGCCTTTTTCTTCTAAACCTGCTGTAATGTAATCAAGAGTAAAACCGCCTCCAATTCCGGTCGCCATATTTTTTATACCCATTTTTTTCAAAATAAACGATACATTTACACCCTTACCATTAGGTTGAAGCTCAAAATTTTCAGTTCGATTAACAGTATTTGCTTCTAATTTTTTAGTAATGATTACCAAATCGATCGCTGGATTAAGTGTTATTGTATAAATCATGAGTTTTCTCCCTTTTCTTACCGCTTACATTATTAGTATACTTAGATAAGAACGTAAGGATTTTCTGAATTGAAAGCGTTTTATGAAATAAGTGGTAAAGTTTTACAGAAGGGGAAGTACTAATATGCAAAATAATGATCTTAGCAATGCGGAACTACATTTATGGGAAATAGTTCAAAATAATCCGCAAAAAATTGCAAAAATGTCGATTGTCAAACTGAGCCAGTTTGCCCATGTTTCAACAGCCACAATTGTTAGAACAATGCAAAAAATGGGCTACAGTGGCTACACTTCCTATCGGGAATCTTTGAAGTTACAGGATCGTTCTAACAGCAATTTTGACGTCTTAAATGAGGCCGACGATAAAATTAAGAGCGTAATCACTAAAAATGAAATTGAGATGAACAATACTCTCCATAATCTTAGCTACAGTAATATTGAAGATAGTATCTCCATGACTAAACAAGCCAAAGTAGTTTATATCTTTGCGCGAGGCTTATCTGAATCGATTGGTCAAGAAATAATGGTCAAACTTCAACTAACTGGTAAATATGTCGAATTTCATGCTGATCCTAACATTATCAAAACAGCTTCTAAGCGAATTAAACAAGATGCTCTGGTTATTTTTATTAGCCTAAACGGTAATACGCCCGAACTAGTTGATGCAGCTAAAAGCTTATCTCACCACGATGTTCCTATTATTACCTTTACTACTAATCCCAACGGCCAACTCGCTTCGCTTTCGACATTAACTTTTATGGGATACATGTCTAAAACCAACTACTTCCCCGACTATGAAGTACGTTCTAGACTACCTTTACAGATTATGACTCGGATCTTTTCAGATGCTTATTCAGTTAGAACAGGTTTTGCTAGGCAATAATTATTGTTAACACTTGATTTTAAAGATAGAAAAAAGAGTTGATAAACCATTTGTTTATCAACTCTTTCTGTATAAATGTTTAAATTTTATAAATTAGTTATTCTTTTTCTTACGGCTCATGCCCATTGCACTAGCAATACCAACTGAAGCAACTGTTAAGCCTGAGATTGCTGCAATAATTTCATTCTTAGCACCAGTCTGTGGCAAGTGTTTAGTAGTTGCTTGACCACCAATAGAAACAACATGTGCTTTATCAGCTTTAACCCAGCGATTTGCTTCAACCTTGTAGTAAGTTGTGCCATTCACGGTCTTTTCACCATAGACTTTAACTGCAGTATTAGAACCAGCTAAAACGACAGAAGCAGTTGAGCTATCAGCATTATCAACAATCTTTACAGAAGATGATGATTTTGCTTCTTCCTTAGTCTTATTTGACTTAGCTTTAGATTTAATATCTGATTTTACATTATCTGCAGAACTTTGTTCTTTCCTTGAATCTGATTCGTTATCACCTGGCACACCAAGCTCTGGCTTGTTGGCTGGTTTTTCAGAATTTGAAATTTCTGAACCTGGCTTAGTTACTGGCTTGACAGGTTTTTGATTATTAATTTCAGTTTTTGAATCGGACTTACTAGTATTGTCGTTGGCTTTTTTATTCAATTCAGCTAATTTAGCTTTTGCGGCAGCCAATTTACTTTGTTCATTAGCTAAATCTGACTCAGCCTTCTCCAAATCTTTTTCTGCACTTGCAACTTGAGAATCTGACTTACCCTTGGCTTCTCCTAAAGAAGATAAAATTAATTCTTGTGCTTTTACATCTTTATCAGCTGTTAATACATCATTGTTTGCGGTAGTTAACGCTGCTTGAGCTGCTGCTAAGTTAGCCTTAGCATTTTCTAAGCTACTTAATGTTTGCTTCAACGATTCTAGACTTGCTTGTGCAGCCTTAAGATCCTTGTTCTTGGCATTAACATTACCTTGTGCATTATCAACAGTTGTTTGAGCTGACTTCACAGCAGCAGTAGCTCCAGCTAAAACATTTTGTGCTTGAGTTAAAGCATCAGAAGCCTTGGCTTGAGCAGCTTTTGCATCATCTAATGCTTTTGCCTTTGCGCCAACTTTAGCTTGTACAGCTGCTAAATTCTTGTTTGCTTGATCTAGTTGCTGTTGTTCAAATTCAAGGTTTTCTTTGCCCTTTTTAAGAGCAGCTTCAGTATCAGCAATTGCCTTGTTGATTTTAGTAGAGCCATTGTTTAAGTCTGCTAAGTTAGCTTGTAAGCTCTTAACGTTGTTTTGTGCTGCTTGAACGGCATTTTGTGCAGCAGTTAAGTTTTGGCTTGCGGTTTCTACATTGGCTTTGAGAGTGTTGATTTGATCTTCTTGTTTAACGTTTTGCAAGTATGAATGAACTAAATTTTTGTAACTATTGAAGTCCATACCGTTAATTGGGTCAAATTCAATTTCATCCATGCTATCTGCATTATCCATGAATGGTTCAATCTCATATTCATTTCCAGCTAATCCAACATAGTTGGCATCCGGCTTAATCATAGAAGTATAGTGACCAATATTTACTGGCTTGTTACTCCAGAAATCAACGTTTCTTACCCAATCATCTTCAGTTAAAGGATGACTGCTTTCAAAACTATAAGCAGCTGCATCTGGATGATCTTTAATATAGTTATCGATATCTTCTTTTTCACTCATCCAGTTATCAATTGGATTAACATCCCCAGCTGATATATCTTCTTCATCTTCATAAAATGGACCATACTTAGCAGTTAATAAAATAGGGTGATTAAATTCATCAGAGTAATGTTGAAAATCAGAACTAAGCATTGCAATTGCAACAGCAGTCAATGAAATTGATGGATGACTCAAACCATACTTATCACGGTATGTCATCCAGTGCTCATAATAACCTAGAGCTTTTTCTATATTACTTAATGAAGTAGAATCTTGTTCTTGACCCAATTCAACAGCTTGTTTAACCCATTTTACAGTAATATCTTGGTAAGCATTTGGTTGGCCAGTAATAATGTTATATGCAGTACGTGCATCTTCTCTTAAGCTATCAGAATTATCTTTATTATCTGCAATTGACTTAAAGAAGCCAGCTGCACCACTTGCTTGATCTTTAGCAACTTGATCTTGTAAATCTTTTAAAGCCTTTTTAGCATCAGCCAATGCTTGTTGCTTAGCATTAACATTATTTTGTGCATCTGTTACAGATTTATTTGCAGCCACAATATTATTATTAACAGCTGCAATCTTTTGATTGTTTTCAGCTAAAGCAGATTTATTTGTAGTTAAAATAGATTCATTGTTAGCATTCGTCTTTTTAATATTATTTAAAGCGTTTTGAACTTTTTCAACGTTTTGTTTAGCTTCATCTAAACCGCTGTTCTTAACATCATTTTCTGCCTTAGCAACATTATTATCAGCTACTTGTTTAGCTGATTGCTCAGCATTAACTACATTTTGTGCATCAGCTTGTTTTTGCTTAGCAGTTGCTAATTGAGCTTGTGCTTTATTCAAATCTACATTTGCATCACTAACATTTTGCTTAGCATTTTTAATTGCATCTTGTTGAGCGGCAATACTCTTTTGTGCTTTTTGAATATTTTCTGGAGTAGCTTTCTTTGAAATTTCAGTGACACTATTTAATTTATCTTGTGCTTGTTTTGCGATAGCTTGCTTAGCAGAAAGATTCTTTTGACTGTCATTTACTTTAGCTTGTTGAGCAGAGTAAGCATTATCCGGTGCTTTAGCTTTTGCTTGAGCATCAGTTAATGCACTCTTCTTGCTATCAACAGCTGCTTGAGCATTATTAACTGAATTCTGTGCTTCATTAACAGCTGCTTGAGCATTTTCTTGATCTGATTTTGCTACAGTAACAGTATCGTTTTCATTAGTTGATGCAGCTTGAACTTTACCATTATTGGTGCTTGCCAAAATAGTAGCAGTTAATGCTGCCACAGCTAAACTTGTGTATTTTAATCCTTTCATTTTTTCTCCTCCAATTAACATTACTCTTTTATTCTAATAACTTATAAATGGCTTTTCAAGTGCATAAACATTGGCATTTTACATATAAAAATCAAGCTAAATTTTCCACAAAAAAACAAGGCTAAATTTCTAGCCTTGTTTTTCATTAGTTACTAAACTAATCTATTAATCTTCAACTTCGAGCTTATCTTTCCATGACTTAGCACCCTTAAGTGCATCGTTCAAGTTCTCGATATTCTTCTTACCTTCAGTTGATAACCATTCTCTACCTTGCTTTTCACCTTCGGCAGCAAATGGCTTAATTGCTGGCTTCCAAGTTGCACGTCCACAAAGAACACCGTTGAAGTCTGCATCAGCTTCTTCAGCCATCTTAATTTCAGCGATAAATTCTTCACTTGTTACACCAGCTGATAAGAAGATGTATGGTAAATCAGTTAAGTCTGATTGTTTCTTCAACATCTTCTTTGCTTCTTCTTGAGTATAAACAACATTGTTGTCGCCATTGAAACCTTCTACATACTTAACATTGAATGGAATTTCAACCTTAAGAACAGTAACGTCATATTGAGGTTTTGAAAATTCTTCAATTGTCTTAAATACTTTTTCAGGCTTTACTTTAGCATATTCCTCGCTCTTAACGTCATCCATCTTGCCATCATAAGTTAATAATTCAAGGAAAAATGGAAGACCGTTTGCTTTAGTTTCAGCTCCTACTCTTTCAACGAAAGCCTTCTTCTTATCATTAATTTCATCACTTTCGTCTGGATCGTAGTAAAGCAAGAATTTAACTGCATCGGCACCATCATTTTTAATTCTTAAAGCTGATTGGTCGGCAATTAAATCACACATTCTACCTGGTTCAGTGGTGTCATAACCTGTCTTTTCATAAGATAGTAATAAACCACAATTCTTATCCCTTACCTTAGTTGCAGGAAGACCATATTCTGGATCCGTTAAAATTGCGGAAGCATATGGTGTTAATTCTTTAGAAACAGCTTCTTTAAAATCTACGATTGTTGTTTCATCGGCAGGTTTATTTGCTGCTTCAGCTAACATTCTCTTTAATGATCCTCTTTGGTCAATTGCTAATGCGCTGATTACTCCAGTTTCATTAGATAAATTGTCCATATGTTTTGCAACTTCAGGTGAAATTTTTCTCATTGTGTATCTCCTTTTACTTAACCGCACATCTATATTATAAGATGGCGCTTTCACAAATAGAAGAGATCGCTTACATTCTGTAAAGGTTTTCATCTAAAGAGAAAAATCATGTAAAAGTTTACCTAAATATTTTCAACTTATCTTTCAATTGTGCGTGGAGCGGCACAATAATTGCCAACATCATAAAGATTCCAGCTGCAGCTACAATAAAGAAATTGATATAGCCGAACTTATCAATCACTAGTCCTCCAAATAAAGGACCAAAGGCTCTACCAATCGCAGACGTTGAAATTGTTAATCCTTGGTATTTTCCTTTACTTTCAACTGGAGATAAATCATTTACATAGGCTGGCATTGCGGGCATCGCAGTGGATTCACCTAAAGTCAAAGTAACCATTGAGAATACAAAATGTGCATAATCTTTTGCGAAAATTAAAGTTACAAAAGAGATAGCAAACATTGTAACTCCGAACACAACTTGATGGAATAAATTCTTAAAAGTATTAGGAAAACGACTTAAAAAAGCCTGTACAATCACAATAATGCTGGCATTAATTGTCCAAAGTAAACTATATAAGTGAAATGGAATGCCCAAAGAAACCATATAAACTGAAAGATTAGACTCCCAGTTCATGTACATTAGCCAGATCACAGCCAAAGTAGTAAAAAAGCCAATAGTTAATTTTAGATTAGCACTAGGCATTGGGGTTATCTTATTTTTACTATTAGTATTTTGCTGAGCTTTTCTTTCCAAATGGAACTTAATAATTGGACGATAATTAATAATTGAGTTTATACATACAATTACGAAAAGACTAGCCGCAATAATGAATAAAATCGTAACAGAGTAATCATAAATATAACCTACGATTAAAGTACCAAGTACCACACCTAGATTTTGTGCAAAATAGATCGTATTGAAAACATACCTGCCAGGCTTAGACTTAATGCTAGTTGCAATTGAATTAATTAAAGCCCCATTCCAGCCACCAAGTAGCCCAGTCAAAGTCATCCAAACCCAATAAATCGGCCAAGTGTGATTAGCAGCCATTCCAAACAAAACTAAGGCATCTAAACCTGCTCCTGCAATAATTAAATAATAGGGATTGAAATGATCATACGCCCAACCTGCAACAAAGGAGCCAAGCATATTAGCTAAACAGTTAAAGAGCAGTACAATTCCAATCATCGCCAAAGATACGTGTAATCTCTTATTTAAATAAACCGAAGTCAATGGCCAGATAAAACTAGCTCCAATCCAGGTAAATAACTCACCTAATAGAAGCCAATGAAGCTTAATCTCATCATCTGGTTGAATATTCTGTTTGCCGTGCATTTTTTCACCCTTTTCTCTAAAACTCTTACATTCAGTCTAGCAATTAATGAGCTATTTTGCACGAGAGTTAAAAAAAAGAGGCAAATTGCCTCTTTCAAAACCTATTCAGTTTTATTTATCATCATCCTTTTTCTTCCGTCCACCAAGTAAACCAAAGATACTAATACCAGCAAGAAGTGATCCAATTGCAGCAATTAAACTATTGTCATGAAGACCAGTTTGCGGCAATTCATGTTTTCTTCTTGAACCAACTGATAATAGTTCACCCTTTTCACTGTAGATAGCTCCATTTTCTTTAACTTTGCTACTTGCTGGATATACATGACCAGTATGGTCTACTAAACGACCATCTGCACGTTTCTTATATCCATATTCGTGAATGAGTTTATCTTGAGTCTTTTGTTCATGCTTAGGAACAGTTTCTTTTTGCGGTTTATTTGGTTTGTTATCTGGAATTGTTGGATGAGTTTGTTGATCTTTAGTGTACGTTACTGTGAAGACTAAGTCTTCTGAGTTAGGAGTTACAGTTTGAGCTGCAACTTTAGCTGGAGAAGCCGTGTATCCAGAAACTTTTGGAGAAGGAACTTCATTAAAGCTTTCTTTATCTTTATTCCAGTTATTCCAAGTAATCTCACCAGTTACAAGATTCTTTACACCAGTTCTAGTGAAGTTAACTTTCATTTCCTTATCGGCAACGATTTGTTTGCCATTAGCAGTGTGATAATGGATAGTTTCAGTAACAGTCTTAGATTGTTGTACTTTTTCAGTCTTAGCTTCAACGACAATTGTAGTTAAACCACCATTTTCACCAATCTTGATTGAAGTTGGAATAGTATTAGCAGCTTGCCAGTTGTTAGGTAATTTTGGTGTAAATGTTGTATCTAAGCCGTACTTACCTGAAACAATTTGGGTACTAATTTCTTTACCATTCTGATCAACATAGCGAATTACTTGGCTTTCTGAAGCAGGAGCGTAAGTAATTTCAACTTGGCTATTAGCAGTATGTGAATTAACTACTTTAGCAGGTACTTCAGCTACGCTTGGAACATAGTGAGTAATGACATGAGGAGTGTAACTATCCCATTGGGCTGCATGATTAGAAGCATTTGAATTTTGAAGTTTCCAATCGCTGTAAGTAACTCTACCTGTTACTTCATCAAACGTTGCCGTTCTAGTGAAGTTTACAGTTTGAGTGACCTTAGTAGTCTTACCGCTTGGGTCAGTTACAACAATCGTACGAGTTGGTGTAGCTGTTAAACTTTCCATCTTCTCGTAATTCTTGCTTGGATCACCAGGTACTGGACCTGTTGGGATATCCTTTTCTGGTGTGTCTGGAGTTACGATAACTGTTCCATGCTCTACTTTTACAGTTACTGTTGGAATACCATTTTCGCTAATTGTTATTGTCTTAGGAATATCTTGACCTGGTACAATCTTCCAACCCGATGGAACTTGTGGAGTTACGTTGACTGTTTCGCCAGCCTTGCCAGATATTGTGGTTTGACCGACTTCCTTACCATCGCCATCAACATAAGAGATCTTACCTGTTTGGTTGTTTGCAGTGTAAGAAATGCTTACTGTTTCATCTGCAGTTTTGGCAGTCACTGGTTTTGCACTAACACTTGAAGTTGCAGTGTAACCTGCCACTTCTGGTGCTGTGTATTCTGACCATTCTGTTGGTTCAGAACTTGCCCAGTTACTGTAAGTTATCTCGCCTGTTACTTCATCAAACGTTGCTGTTCTAGTGAAGTTTACAGTTTGAGTGACCTTAGTAGTCTTACCGCTTGGGTCAGTTACAACAATTGTTCGAGTTGGTGAAGCTGTTAAGCTTTCCATCTTCTCGTAATTCTTGCTTGGATCACCAGGTACTGGACCTGTTGGAATATCCTTTTCAGGGGTTTTCGGAGTAACGATCGTTGTACTGTGCTCTACTCTAACAGTTACTGTTGGAATACCAGTAGCTGTTGCTGTAACACTCTTAGGAATATCTTGGCCTGCTACAATTATCCAGCCTGTTGGTGCTTCTGGAGTTACTGCAACGCTTTGATCAGTCTTGCCTGTTAATGCAGTTTGACCAACTTCATTGCCTTGACTATCAACGTAAGAAATCTTACCCGTTTGGTTATTTGCAGTGTAAGAAATGCTTACTGTTTCATTCTTAGTTTCAGCGCTAACAGCTTGTGATTTTACCATTTGAGTTGCGGTGTAGCCTGCCACTTCTGGTGCTGTGTATTCTGACCATTCTGCTGGTTCAGAACTTGTCCAGTCACTGTAAGTTATCTCGCCTGTTACTTCATCAAACGTTGCCGTTCTAGTAAAGTTTACAGTTTGAGTGACTTTAGTAGTCCTACCGCTTGGATCAGTTACAACAATCGTACGAGTTGGTGAAGCAGTTAAACTTTCCATCTTCTCGTAGTTCTTGCTTGGATCGCCCGGTACTGGACCTGTTGGAGTATCTTTTTCTGGTGTTTCTGGAGTAACAGTAATTGTGCTATGCGTTACTTTCACAACTACTGTTGGCACTCCAGTTGGAGTAGCGACTACTGTTTCAGGAATATCTTGACCTGAAACAATTTGCCAGCCTGTTGGAGCTTCTGGTGTTATCTTGACAGTTTCGCCAGTCTTACCACTAATTGTGGTTTGACCAACTTCTTTACCATCACTATCAACGTAAGAAATCTTACCTGTTTGATTATTTGCAGTGTAAGTAACAGTAATTTGACTATTCTTATCATTACCAGTTACTTTCACTTGCTCAACCTTAGCAGGAGCTGCTGTGTATCCAGCAAAGGCAAATGGAGTAAAGCCAGCGAAGATATCTTTACCATCTACTGCAGTCCATGAACCTTCACTATTTACAACAATCTTACCAGTAACTAAGTCATACTTAGCAGTTCTAGTAAACTCAACAGTTTGAGCTTTTTGAGTTTCTGGAATTTGAGCTAATTGGGCTGTACTTAATCCTTCGTAGTTGATTGTCCGAGTAACGTCCTTAACTAAGCCATTTTCTCTTAACCAATTCTTATTAGTTGGATGTGGATTAGTACTTGGATCAGTTGGATTAAGCTCATTCAACTTATGAACTAACTTGATATACAAGTTTTGATTCAATGTCTTACCAAAAGTATAACTAGTTGGTAATTCTTGATCTGGAGCTAATTCGTAATTGTCAGGAACAACTAATTTAAGATCATTGATAGTTGAATTAGCAACACCTGTCTTAGTAATTGTCTTACCGACTTGCTTATTACCATCTTGTGTATCTTCAAACTCAATACTTAAAGTTGCATCCAAGGTAAATCTAGCGTCTGAAGAAATATTCAGCTTGTAGTTTGGATTTGTTTTTTCAAGAGCAGCGATACTTTCTGGAGTTAATTTAATTACATAAACGCCAGATTCAGATGGAACTCCAGTTGCAAACTCATAAGTCATCCCTGTTGGAACTGTAATACCTGCTGGAGCGTGAACCGTGAAGTTTGCATTATCAATTGAGGTTGATGTGCTTTCCTGACTACCAGAAATTGTTACATTTTCTTCAGCTGGACTAATTACGTAAGTAAATTGTCCACTTTCAGAAATTGCGTAGTTAGGATTGTCAGCTTGTAATTTCTTCAATCCATTTGCGGTCAAAGAAATGTAGTAAGTACCAGCATTAGTTGGTGCTGATATTGCCTTACCATTTGCGTCTACCCATTCGTAGTCGTCATTAGTCAAGTTAGCGGCATTCAAGTTCTCACCATTTACTAGGCCACTAGTGGTGAACACGCCAAAGTTTTCAGCTTGAGTATTGATTACTGCTGGCTGACCATCGTAAGTCTTGCCATCTGTACCAGTACCATTATTACCAAGGATTACATTAAGAGCTTTTTGCTTAATTGTGTAAACAGCAGCACCTAAAAGATCTTGTGCGTCTAAAGTTACATTTCCTTGGCCAGCATATTGGTTGATTGCGTTTTGCAAGTTTGTAATACCATCTGCACTTAACTTAATAGTGTAAGTACCAGCATTAGTTGGTGCTGATATTTCTTGACCATCCTTGTTCTCCCAAATGTAATCTCCAGCTTGCAAAGCATAAGTACTTTGAGCACTTGATCCTGGGAAAGCAAAGTTAACAATAATATCACCGTTTGTACTATTCACTTCAGCAGTAGTTGCAGCTTGACCATCATAAGTCTTAGAAGATGAGCCACTAAGAGTTGCAGTACCGTTTACAACGTTGATCGTGTAAGTAAATTCGCCATCAACTGAAGTAAAGTTGTAATTTGAATTATCAACTTTTACTTGTGCAATTGCATCCTTAGTCAAGCGTAAGTAGTAAGTGCCAGCGTTTACTGGATTACCAGTCATTGCAACGTAGTTACCGTCAGCATCTTTACTGTACCAAGCATAACTATTAGCAGTTAAACCATTAAGATTAAGCTCTTGGTCAGTAACTAAACCTGTTGCCTTCCACTTGATATTGTTCATTACATCCGAAACAGAAGTAGTTTGAGCATTGTAGTCACGATCAGCTGAACCACTAATTTTTGCAGTGGCAGGAGCTGGATTAATTGTGTAGTTAATCAAACCAGCTACAGAGCTAAATTGATAGTTTGAATTTGCATTTTGCAATTCAGCAAGCGTACTTGCATTTAAGCGTGCCTGGTAAGTTCCAACATCAACCGGTGCACTTTCAAGCTTATTACCAGTTTCATCATACCAAGTGAAGTCGCTAGCGCTAATACCCGGATTTACTAATGGATTATTAGCAACGATTCCATTTGCAGTAATAGTTATTCCATTAACATCAAGATCCGCTGCTTGAGCATCATAAGTCTTACTTTGATCAGGTGCAGAAATTGTTACGTCAGTGAGTGTTTGTGGATTAATTTTAAAGCTTGCTTGACCACTTAGTTTATCTGCTGAAACAGTCACATTAGACTGATCATTGTCACCTAAACCAGCTTGCTGGTTCAGAGCAGCTTGTAAGTGAACTAAGATAGCCTGCTTGTTCAACTTAATAGTGTAAGTACCAGTATTTGTCGGTGCAGAAATTATTTGACCATCCTCAGTCTCCCAAATGTAGTCACCGTCTTGCAAAGTGTAAGTACTTTGAACATTAGAGCCTGGGTAAGTAAGGTGAACTAAAATCTGCCCATTGCTATTAACTTCAGCAGTTGTTACAGCAGTTCCATCAAAAGTCTTTTGGTTAGAGCCACTAAGTTCTGCACTAGCTGTGGCTGCTTTTACTACATAATCAGCATTAGTATTAAATGCCCACTTGTAGTTAGCACCCTGATTACCAGTTAATGCTTTTAGCTTTTCTTGGCCAATTTCTGATAGTTTTACTTGATAAGTACCGACATTAGTTGCATCACCAATAATTTGTAAATCATTAGCTGTCAAAGTTAGAGTCTGTGCTTTACCATCAGCGGAGTAAACCGTAGCAGAGTAAGTTACGTTGTACTTATCTAAGTTAAGACCACTTGATAAGGTTGGTACGGCATTATAAGTTTTGCCGTCACTACCATTAAGAGTAACAGTAACTTCACCTTGTTTAACCGTGAATGTTCCCTTCGCAGTTACATCAGCAGCGGTTTGTGGGTATGAGTAATTAGTGCCGAGCTTTTCTTCAATGTTAGCCAAACCTTGTGCAGACAATTCTACTTGGTATTCACCAACATTACCTGGGGTTTGGTTAAATACTAGATCACCATCAACTGTGTGATAACTTAGAGCAGCCCCATTTTCAGTGGTAATTGTTAATACATAGCCAGATGGGTTTACTTTAATTGCATTGAGCCAATCTTGCGTACCATAAGTTACACTTGATTGACCTGAAACAGCAATAGTTACTGGCATTTGTTCAACAAAGAAGTTAGCCTTAGCATCCGCAGCTTGCGTCCAATCATAGTTGCTTGAACCCGTTAAATCTTTAAGCTTTTGCAAACCTTGTGCTGATAACTTAACTTGATAAGTACCCACATTAGTAGGTACAGTAACAAACTCAAGATCACCAGCAGCTAAAGTTACGTTTGTATAAATTCGTTCTGCATTATTATCAACAGTTTCATTGTGAACAGGTGCGGTGATAGAAATACTGTAATCACCAACATTAATGTTAGTCGATTCACCATATTTCACATGTTGAGCCCCAGTAATTTTTACCGTTGTATTAGCTGGCGTAATAACATATGAAGCTGGTGTATGACTTGGTTCAACAAACTCTTCATTATCCTGTTCATCAACACCGTTTTCCCCAATGTTACCCGAGAAGTCATAGTCTGGGAATAATTGGCGTAACTTATCAGTTAGCTGCTTAGAAATTTTTACGCGGTAAGTGCCGACATTAGTTGGAACACCACCATCCGGATAGCCTTCAACATATAAGTCACCAACTGTCCAGGTAAGTCCAGTATCATTATCATTATTTAAAAGCTTATTGTCTTTCCAAGTTAAGTTTGGAACTGGTAAATCAGTAGAAAGCCAATTAGTAAAGGCTAATTGATACTTACTTGGACTAAATGGCATTGCTGTTCCATAAACAGTCGTTTGATTACCAGTTAAGGTTAATTCAGCTTTATGTTCATAAATGAAGTACTCACCGCTCTTAGCTGACTGACTAATCTTATAATTAGCAGCACCTGATAATTGCTTAATTCTTTTAATAGCGTCAGCAGTCAATTGAACCTTGTAAGGATTACCTTTTACAGGTTGACCATCGGCACCAATCCCGGCATTAGCATGGATAGCATGTTTGCCGTTGGCATCAACTACTTCAAGATCAGATGGAGTTAAAGTAAATTTACCTAAATCAGTTGGCTCAGTAGTTGAATTGCCCCAAACTAATTTAATATCGCCATTGTTGATTTGCTCTTGCGTAATTTCAGCATTCTTGTCATTAAAGACTTTAGAAGCACTACCTGAAACACCAATTGTTAATTCAGCTGGAGTTACTACATATGGGATTTCCCCAGAAATTGTGCTCTTACCATTTTCTTCAAAAGTGTAATTAGGGTTAGCATCCGCAAAGGCCTTTTCACCTTGAGTATTCAGCTTCAAGTAATAAGTACCAGCATTAGTTGGTGCAGATGAAAGTTTATTGCCTTGACCATCATACCAAGTAAAGTCACTAGCTGTGAAAGTAGGAACTGTTAAGTTTTCAACGTTATGGAAGCCAAAGTTGTTAGCTGTTTCAGTCTTAGTTGGATCAAAGCTGACTGGATTGCCATTATAGATAGTATTTTCTCTACCATATAGCTGAACATTAGCGGCAACTGCCTGCTTAATCTCAAAGCTTGCAGAACCTCCGTCGTCAGCTGTTGTCGTAAGGACCACGTTACCAGCACCCACAACCTGATCAATCTGACTTTGGATCTTATTGATACCAGCCTGTGTCAACTTAATCGTGTAATTACCAACGTTTACTGGCGATTGGTTATCACTCGTTGACCAAGTATAGTCACCATCTTCTAAAGTGAAGCTCTTTGGCAAGTTGGCAATTCCAGTACCGTTAATAGCTACCTTAATTGTTGAACCCTCAGTATACAAGTCAGCAGTAGTTACATGTGAGCCATTGTAAATCATTGAGTTATTACCACTAAGATCAGCGGTAACTTTAGCCTGGTCAATCGTGTAAGATCCTTTACCTGCAGAAGCAGTAGCAGCCCACTCAACATTATCGCTATTAATTGCCTTAATGTGGTTCCAGCCTGACTGTGATAAGCGAACTTGATACGTTCCGACTTTAACAGGGGCTTGGCTTGTCCAATTGCCGTCAACATTAAATTCAATATCGCCAGCAACCAGCTTGTAAGTTGGATTATTTGGTTCATTCAATTTAATTGAGTATTGGCCTAGGTAATCATCAGTACTTACTGGAGTACCAGTGTAAGTGTATGAAGGATCACCACTAAAGACTGCACTGGCCTTTGCCTTATTAATAACTAGCGTACCGGTTGTGTCGGCAAGACTCAGGCTATAGTTATCACCAACAGCATTCTGAATCTTAGCTAATCCAGCAGCAGTCAACTTCACTTGGTAGCTACCGACATTTTCGGCTGGACCGTTAACGATCGCAAAGTCACCTGAATCAAGAGTTACATCGGCTAAGCTTGCAACAGCGCCGGTAGTATTACCGCTAGTTTGAGTGATTGAAACCTTCACACTGTTAGTGTCGTCAGCATCGTAGACCACATTAATCGGTGAACCATTGTAGGTTTCGGTTTGGGTACCAGAAACGCTAACCGTATTAGCAGATGGTGTAATTTCAAAGCTTGCGCTACCGCTAATTGCATTATCTGCGAACTTAACGTTACTTTCATCACCTTGCCCAGTGCCAGCTAAGGACTTGATGTAGTTTTCAACATTAGTCTTACCAGCATCTGTCAGAGTAACCGTATACTCACCAGCATCGGTAGCATTACCAGAAATCGTGTAGTCGCCTGACTTTAAAGTGTAAGTTTGACCGTTTACTCCTGGGAAGTTAAGCGTCACCTTAATGGAACCATTACTGTTAAGCTCGTTAAGGCTAATTGCACTGCCGTTGTATACCTTGCTATTTGAACCAGTCAATTCACCACTTGCATTAGCTTGTGTAATTGTGTAAACACCCAAACCAGTGTTAGTTAACTTAAAGTTAGGGTTCTGTGCTTGCAACTTAGCAAAAGCAGTATCGCTTAACTTGATGTAGTAAGTACCAACGTTCTTTGGATTAGAAGTTAACGCTGTACCACTTGCATCAACCCATTGATAGTCGCTACCAGTGATTCCTGTAGTATCTAAGTCCACATTTTGACCGCCAAGATTTGCAGTAATGTGCAACTTCGAAGCATCAATCTGGTTAGTAGTTTTAGCGTTATAAACTTTCGTGTAATTACCATCAGTAATATTAGAAAGTTCTGCTGAACTTTCTAATGGTGTGATTGTGTAATTTGCACTACCACTGATTGAATCACTAGCAAATTTAACGTTACTTACATCATTTTGACCGCTGCCAACAGCTTGCTTGATTATTCCTTCAATTGCATCTGAATTCAGAACAATTGTATAAGGTTGACTATCTGCATTAACTGGAGCTTGACCATTTGGTGTATTCCAAGTAAAGTCGCCCGCGTTTAACTTAACCGTAGTTGAGTAATCTGCGTTGCCATCTTTTGGATAATGCAAGGTCAAAGTAATGTGGTTATTATCATTACTTACGTTTAAATCATCAACGCTAACAGCATTGCCGTTGTATGGACGAGTTCCACTGCCAGACAAAGTAGCTGACGCATTAGCTTGATTAATAGTGAATGTTCCGTTGCCAGCATTAGTTAAAGTAAAGTTTGAATTGTTTTTTTGCAGTTTTGCTAAACCAGCATTATTCAATATAACTTGGTAAATACCAACGTTTACTGGAGCAGCGCCTTCAACCCAATCAAAGTCATTACTTGTTAACCCAGTTGCATCTAAGACAACGCTTTGACCATTCACAATAGCTGTAAATTGGAACTTCGCAGGATCAATTGCGTTTGGAGCTGCACCATTGTAGGTCATATCATAATTGCCAGTTTGGGCATTAGCCATTGTGGCCGCACTATCAAGCTTATTGATCGTATAAGTTGCATTGCTGGTAATTGTTGATTTCCCATCACTAGTCCAAACAATACTGTTATTGCCGAACTGGTTCTTAATGCCAGTTTCACCTTGTGTGGTTAAACGAACTTGATACTTGCCAGCATTAATTGGCATGTTAGTTGACCAAGTTGTACCGTCAGTTGAAAATTCAACGTCCCCATTTTGCAAAGTATAAGTACCTGAACTTGCAGTTGGTCCGGTAATGGTTACTTTCAAGCCATCATTAAGTTCACTATTAGTAATTGCTTGACCATTATAAGTGCTTTCGCCATTACCGGTTAAGGTTGCCGTAGCTACAGCACCCCAAGTGATGTTAATAGTCGTATTTTGTGTAGTACCAGTTACTGTTTCAGCTCGAATTTGACCATTTACCAATGTAAGTGGAGTCGTAACACCATTTACTGTTTGAGTAGCTGACATAGTGTAGCCTTCATGAGTTGGAACATTTTGTGCAGACCAGTTGCCAGTTGACCAATCACTATAAACAACGCCATTATCGTTATTATTTAAATACGAATTTCTACTAATAGTTGCAGTTTGCGTTACAGTTTGCGTAGCTTTTTCAGGTTCAGTTATATTGATCGTTCTAGTTACAGTCTTGCTAAGTTCCGAATTTGGCACATAGTACACTGTAAAATCATTGCGATATGCCCAGTAATAATCAGTGTTAGTGCCGTTAGTAAAGCTGGTAGAAGTCGGTTGTCTTTTCCACTCAGTATTGTAATTACCATCTTGAGCATGAGTAACTGTAGTATAGCCTTGTTTATTAGGCGCATTAAACCTCCAAGAACCAGTTTGCGGATGACCTTCACTACCTAAGTTAGCCCAATCGTTCCCTGAAACCACTTCAAATCCTGGAGTATTCTTATTTCCAGCATTAGTAGCCCAAGTCCAATTACCATAAGAAATCTTATTAGTTTGAGGATCTAAACTGCCAGTTCTTTGATAAATAAGGTTAATTTGTTCATCTGGAAATACATCCTGACCAGTTAAACTACCAGCATCAGCATACTTCATATGAGCAGTTACCGTTCTCTTTTGTTGTTCAACTGGAATATACAAAACAGTATGAACTGGACGTGCTTCATAAATTGGAGCGTTCTCAGTATATGCTAAGGATTCCTTACCTTCGTCGGATGTCCCTGCCTTATTCCAAGTTGGGTAAACAAATTGATTTGCTGGTTGACCCGATTGATCAGTAACCGTTGCAGCGGTGTAACCATCCAATGTCGGCACATCAGCTACAACTGCTCCCCCAGCTTTGTGGAAGGCTAGTCCAAGTACCTGATTCAACATGGTAACCATTCTGCCCTTGCTTGGTATCCCAAAGCCATGGAGTGTAGGTAACTTTCTTAGTAACCAGATCCTTTGACTTAGTTCTTGAGTAGTACACATCAAGGACAGCAGAAGTAAATGCAGACCCGTCTGGCGTATAAGTACCATCGGCATTAACTTTAGCCTTAATATAGTTCACAGTCGGCTTACGAGTTTGTTGTTCTTGTGTTTCCTGGATCTTGTGCTTAAGATTAATGGTCATCGTTGCACCGGTTAAAGCCTTAAGAACGGAGAAAGTATTCTCCCACTGATAGTTTGGAGTAGTCCAATCAGCTTTTGGATCAGTAAGTGGTACTCCATAACTTCCAAGTAGCTGTACCCCATCTGGCACTCCAGAAGTTGAGACAGAATAGTAGTCTCCTGCATTAGCACCTGCTGGGAATGTCAATTTCGTGTTAATGCTTGGATAATAGCCACCAGTTCCTGCTGCAGCACTGCCTGACACTTCTACCGTCCCAAGATTAGTATTTGAATCTTCATCATGGAAAGTAATGTAGAAGTGCATCTTTTGGTGAATTGGCACTTGAACAACAGGTGTAGTTTGACTAAAAGCAGCCAAAGTATACTGACTTGGAATTGACGCACCGTTTCCTAGTTCATAGCCGTCTGGCATTGCCATATGGAATTTAAGATTTGTTTCAACTCCAGGAACAAATTCTTGTGAGTAAGTTTCACCAACAACATTGTTATCATTATATTCATCCACAAACTCAAAATTAACTTTTTGAGCAATATTTACCTTCGCATTTACTTCATAGTAGTAAATGCCATCAGCGTCTACTTTGGCACCAATCGTGCCTTCAGGTACAGATACGCGAACTGTTGCGGTTTGAACGCCACTAACTAAACTACCATCACTATTGGTTTCAAGACCAGACAAACTGTAAGTTGGTGTGTAACTGGTCGTCTTCGTATCATAAACTGTTTGCTCACCCGGCGTCTTTTGACCACTATAAGTGGTATAGTCAATTGCTTGACCATTAGCTTGGGTTAAAATTGCTCCCTGGTTATTGCCGTTAGCAATGCTGCCAGTAGTTCCATCATACTTCTCGCCATTGGTGAAGAAGTTTTGTCCATCAACTGCGGTGGTCTTCGGAATAACCGTTACATAAACCTTAATTTGTTGATCCAAATTGCTAGCTGGATAATGGATCGTAATTACACCCTCATTAGTCGAGTTGGTGTTAGGTGAAGTAGTCCAAGATGCAGTATGTTCTTCCCAAGTGCTTGGCAAGTTCAAGACACTATCAACTGAAGGAACATCACTGCCAACTAATACCTTGATGCTGCGGCTATCGTTAATAGCAACCGCACAGTTTGCAACGTCAGTAGTGACTGGCTTACCATCCGGTCCAGGATAAGTAGCTGTAATTTTAACATTATTATATGAACCCGATTTACCCCAAGTTGGTTCCGAATTATCGACGAATTGATAAGTCGTACCATCTGGGAAAACATTTTTATTAGTTACTAAGTCGGCGGCTGTTAGAGTAGTTCCGTAGTCGACAGTTTCACTCTTTGCGATCACATTAGCTTTAGAGATAACTGTAATGTCTTTAACCGTGTACGACGAACCACTTGGAAGAGTAATTGTTACATCCCCGGTCTTGCTTTCACCGGCTTTATCGAAGGTTAATTTGGTACTGCCGTCATTACCGGCCCAAGTGAGGTTAGTACCTTCTGGCCATTTCGTGTTATTTTCCAGAATTGAGTTAGGCGTCATATTGACTATCCAAGTCCCCTGGACTTTCTTTACCTCTGCACCCGTACTTGGGTTTTTTACCAATTTTTCGAGTGCCTCACTATCAAAAGTAACTGGGCCGTCGGTTAAGTTTTGAACGTAGGGATCATCTCTAGCTTTGAGCGTTGGTGCTAAAGAAATCCCATTAGTTGAAACCTTATCCCATGTTGTAGCAGTAGGTGCAGCATAATTAGCAACTGTCATATTGTTAGTCTTTTGATACCACTTATTTAGCTCATCATTAAAGTCAGCACTTGCTGTATTAAAAATGTTATTTGAAAAAATCAACGGTTGACCAGCGCTATTTTTCTGGTCAAAACTAGCATTGAAGTTAATGTTGTATTTGCCGCTTCTTGCACCACCAACAACAAAGTTATTACGATTTTCAATATACTCAAGCTTAGAAGCATAAACCTTAGTGCCATCAGCTAACGTTACCCCAACTTTATCATTCATGTAGCCGGCAGCAAGCAAATCCTTAATTGCTTGCGCATTTTCTGGTCGACCAGTCATATAAGTTTTGTTTGTGGCATTATAGATATACATATCCTCAGCATGTGGAGCAGATACATAATTTACGTCTACTTCCTGCTGGGTAGCATTAGACAACTTGTTAAAAGTTATTGCGAAGTGGTTGGTCTTAGTATTGACTAAATCCGTTGGAGCGGTCCAATTGCTTGCCGAGACTTTGATACCTAATGCATAAGCCAAAGCATAATCTTGGTAGAAATATTGTCCCCATAAGCCATTCACACCACCTCGGACAGGATCAAAAGCAACTTCTGGTGTTGTCGGTGTTGCAGATGTTGACCTCGGCATTGTTGCTAGCTGAGCATTAATTACAGGATTACCATTATCATCAGTTGGAATATCATCCCGTAATTTAAGCCCTTGAACTACGTAAGGAACCTTAACAACATAAAGACCACCGATAACTTTAGGAGCATCGGGATCACCAGCAAAAGTATTGTTATCCGTAACTTGAACATTGGCCCAGTGGATACCTAAACTACTTGTATCCAGTGTCCCTAATATCTTGTAAGAAAAGGCAGTCGGATCATATACGTATGTATTGTTAAGAATTGTAGAAAAATCATTGCCATTAGCATCGGCGGTATTAAAGTCTGGGGTATCGTTTACCCTATTCACATAGTAGAAGGTACTTGGTTGAAGCTGTGATCGTGCTTCAACGTAAGATTCAATATCAATAGTTGTGCTTGTACCATCTTTATACGTTACTCTGATAGTTCCAGATATCGTATTACCATCAATGGCATCTTGTTGCGTTGCAGTTGGAACATTGCCATCCCAAGAAAAAGTAGCCCCGCTTTGAGTTAAAGCATCCGCATTGGAAATAAATTTTGAAGCTAAATTCGTTAAATCACTTCCAGCAACTACATAAGCAGGTGAGTCGCTATCCATCCTGTAAGGCTCTGGTGCAATATGTTCAGTTGAATCAGCGTGTGGGATAACAGGTTTAATATTCGATTTTTCTTGAGTAGCAGAATTACTATTACTTTGATTAGCTTTAGTAGAAACGGAAGTTTCGCTAGTTAAGACAGGTGTATATTTTGAAGTTGAGGTTGATCTATTTTTTTCAACAGTATTTTGAGCAGAATTATCCTTAGAACTTGCTGTGTCAGAGCTATCTTTTGAAGAAGTTGCCGCTTGAGTATCAGTAGCTTTAACAATATTAGTAGTTGTTTGACTTTGCGCTTGCTTAGATTTACTTACTTGAGTAGCAGTTTCAGCAGATGCACTATTTGTCTGATCTTCTGACTTGTTACTCTTAATTTCAGCAGCAATTGGAATTGGGGCATGCTTTTCAGCGGTTGCCAAAAAAGATGCCTCTACTTTTGAGTCATCTTTTTTATCAGTATTATTATCAGAACTATTATTAGTAGTATTAGATGATACACTAGTCGTTGTAGTGTCCGCCGCATTAACATTCGTACTTGCGTGAACTGTCTGACCTTCATTAAAAGTTAGAAATAAAGTTGAAAGTAAAACAGAACAAACACCAACGCTCAATTTTCTAATACTAAAACGTTGTTTAGAATCAAAGTCTTTTTTATTGAATAACATTTTAGCCTGTCCCTTCAATTTTAAATTGGTAATAGTTATAAGATTTCTATAGTTATTTTAACGCGTTAAAAATAATTCTTATAGGATTTTTGATTAATTTATTATAACAACTCAATTTACTACTTTATCAGTATTAACTCTAGAGATTGCTATTCTTATTATACTAGAATTTTATCAATTATTACATTATTACGAATTTCCAATACATATACTTTACAGGTTAAATAAAAGTTATGATTGACATTCGCGTAAATTAATGGAAAACAAAATTAAGTTTTATAGATTACATTTTTAACATAACACACAATAGATTCCAAACAAAAATAGCTCGCAAAATACGAGCTATTTTTTATCTTTTTTCTTCTGTCCAGCTTCTAATTTCTGTTACATCCTGTGCAACCTCTAAGCATCCCAAATACTTTCCATCTTTTCGAACGGCTAAATATTGCAAATATAAATATCGCCCCATATGCCGCGGCTCAAACCAAAATTCATACTTATCTTTCTTTCCTTGATGGAAATCATCAAAAATTTTCTTAACTCGTGGCACACTCTCAGGAAGATGACAAGAATATACACTATTGCCAATCGCATTTTTAGAATGCGGAAAAATACTTACTCCCCCACCAAAATATGCAACCTTGTCATGTTCATCGACAAACGTTATCGCAAATGGCAATAAGTCTAAGATTGCTGACAGCTGTTCTAAATTTAAGCTACCTTCTGCAAAGTTCAAGGCTAAACTGCTTAACTTATCTAAAGAGATCGGCCCTGCAGCTTTTGGCTTTATCTTTGGCTTCCAGTTCATCGGCTTTTGAATTAAAGTATAGCCAATCTGCTCTTCTTCATTCTTAACATTGCCCCAGTCTTCTTCACTAGCAACTTCATCAAGCATTGGAAGCATAATTTTTTCTTCTTTGAAAATCATCTCAAGAACTTCATGAGCAGCACTTTTTATTACACTAGCAACTTCACTTGGATCCACATTTTTTTGATTAACAAGCATATTAGCTTGACCAATTAATTTTCTAATTTTATCGTCAACACCCCACATAACTTTAGGTGGAGCAGTAATACCATACTTAGTCATAAGTGGAAACATAGAAGTTTCTTTACGGGCATAGTGATAGTGAATTTTTGCCAGATCTTTTAACTCTTGCTTCAACTTAGGTAGAGCATCAGAAGATCCAGCTTCCCACTTAGCCAAATCAGGAAGCAAGGCATCATTAATTAAAGATTTAATTACAATATTTTCTAGTTTAAAAGTATGAACAGGATGGCCAGGCGTTTCGAATTCTGGACTTTCTTTATTTTCTTTAATATTGCCTTTAAAAACATCCGCATGAACATTACACAGGTATTGAATCTTTCTTGGATCAAGTCCTTGCGCAATTAATTCTCTTTCAGCTGCTGTAATCTCAGCCACATCAACCTGATCAAAAGCAGCTTGAAACATTTTTTTTGCTTCTTCTAATTCTCCACCATTTTGAATAAAATTTAAAATTTTCAAAATTGCCTCTTGGCGTTGTTTATCTAATTCTTTCATTTATCAATCACCTTGTAGCCTTTATTTTCAAAAGCCTGCTTTATCTTATTCAGATCAATTTTCATTGCCTGTGCTCCAAGCGGAATGGTCATCACACGTCCGACTGTTGATAATAAGCCCGGAATTTTAATTCTAGTAAAACCACAATCATACATAATTTGAACGAAATCCGGATATTCTTCAGCTAGTTTCTTAATCGGCACTGAAAAGTCAACGATTTTTTGCTTTTCTTCGGTGTCTTCAATTTCTTCTTCTTGATCAAGAGCTTGTTCATTATCAAGCATCCCTAATTGCTGCTTAGCAGCTGTCGTCATTCTTTCTGGACTCCAAACCGGGTACCAAACTAATTTCACATCACAAGTCTTAATCTCAGGAACCGTCAAAACTGCCTTTTCAATTGCATTTTGTAAATATGTCGACAAGGGACAGCCAACAATAGTTAAAGTCATCTTAATCGTGGCATGATCTCCTTCAATATCAATTCCATAAATCAAGCCTAGATTAACCACATCAACTAGTAGTTCAGGATCTTCTACTTTTTGAAGAGCTGTCATAATTTTATCGACTAATTTCAAATTCTTTTCTTGCATCTTTTTCACCTAAAAAAATAAGAGAAACTTTATCGTTTCCCTTATTCTATCAAACTTATCTAACTAGCTTGTCCCAAATAATGACTTTCTTAGCTTTAAGAGACTTTTGAACATCGATAATTCTTTGGTTACTTGAACCACGAAACTGTAAAGTAAGATCCTTTAAGTCATCCATAAAGCGGCCATCAACCAGAATATCAATTTTTGAAAGCATTTCTTTCTTATCTGGCGTTTCTTTTTGGAGTTCATCCCAAGTATAACCTGACCAAGACCAAATATCTTTAGTATGTCCGAATTCTTTGCGCACCCGGTTTATCAATTTTAAACAAACCCAAGTATTCAAAAATGGTTCTCCGCCTAATAAAGTCAATCCTTGCACATAAGATTGAGACATATCTTCAATAATTTTATCTTCTAACTCTTGGGTATAAGGACGTCCATAATTAAAGTTCTGCGCTGCCAAATTATAGCAGCCAGGGCAATCAAATAAACATCCGCTTACATATAAACTGCATCTAACGCCTTCCCCATCAACAAAGTTAAATGGTTTATAGTCCGCAATTTTATGCTTAGAATATTCTTCCGATATCCATTCTTGTGGTTTAGGATTTTTAGGTTTCCTATGTTGCTGCTTTAATTTTTTAGCATGTTCAACTTGCGGCTTATATTGGTTAGAATCAACAAAAATTGTATCGCCGCCAACATTAACTTTAATTAAGTTACCTCGAACATCAGGACCTTCTTGACTGTTTTTATCTTTTTCTGGCATTAATATTCGTCATTCTTTCTAACTTCATCCTTAGCCATTTTTTCTTCCATTCCTAAGTTCAAGTGCTTTACACGGTGAACAATTTCTTCGTGACGACCATGAACCATCGGACGCTTCAAAGGATTACCAAGATAGCCACAAGTACGTTTTACACAATCACAAGTTTCTGGGTCGTGGTTGCCGCATTGAGGACATTCAAATCCTTTAGCAGTTGCCTTAAATTCACCCTTAAAACCACACTTATAGCATTGATCAATTGGAGTGTTAGTTCCTAAGTATCCTACCTTGTCATAAGCCCAATCCCAAACAGCTTCTAAAGCCTTAGGATTTTGTTTAAGGTTTGGGTACTCACAATAGTGAATAAAGCCACCAGCCGCATAAAATGGATATGGTGCTTCAAAGGCTAATTTTTCAAATGGAGTTGGGTGTTTTCTAACATCATAGTGGAAAGAATTAGTGTAGTACTCCTTGTCAGTAATATCTTTCACTTTACCGAATTTCTTAGTATCTAAACGGCAAAATCTATCAGTTAAACTTTCACTTGGAGTTGAGTAAACACTGTAATGGTAGTGATTTGGATCTTCTTTTTCCCACTTAGCGCAGTAGTCATGAAGCTCTTTAACAATATTAATTGTAAATTGATGAGCTTCTTCATTGTGTTCCCAGTTTGGCCCGTAAAAAACGGTACCGACTTCATATAAGCCGATATAACCTAAAGAAACAGTACAACGACCATTTTTAAATAAGTCATTTACATTATCTTCTGCATTCAGACGCTTTCCAAAAGCACCATATTCGTAAAGAATTGGGGCATTATCAGGACCGGCTTCAGTACAACGCTTAGCCTTAATTTGTAAAGCTTCATGCGCTGTTTGAACTTTTTCTCTAAAGATTTGCCAGAATAAATCTTTGTCACCCTTTGATTCCATTGCAATTCTAGGTAAATTCAAAGTAACAACACCTAAGTTCATTCGACCAGAATTTACTTCCTTACCAGTTTCTGGATCTTTCCAGCCCTGTAAAAATGAACGACAACCCATTGGAGCCTTAAATGAACCTGTGATTTTCTTAATCATGTCATAGCTAACAATATCTGGGTACATCCGCTTAGTTGAACATTCTAAGGCTAATTCCTTAATATCGTAGTTTGGATCGCCAGGATGTAAGTTAAGCCCCTTCTTTAAGGTGAAAACTAATTTAGGAAAGATAGCAGTTCTTTTATCTTTACCTAAACCTTCAATTCTAATCTTCAAGATAGCCTTTTGAATTTCGCGCTCAATCCATGAAGTTCCTAACCCAAATCCTAAAGTAGTAAATGGAGTTTGTCCCTGACTTGAAAATAAGGTATTAATTTCGTATTCAAGAGCTTGCATAGCATCGTAGATGTCTTTCTTAGTTCTCTTGATTGCAAAAGCCTTGATTTTTTCTTCATCATCAAAAAATTCGCGCGCTTCATTAATATTCTTATGGTAATTCTTTTCAGCATAAGGAGCTAAAACTTCATCAACTCTATCAGCTGAGCAGCCACCATATTGACTGGAAGCTACATTAGCAATAATTTGCGACATTTGCGCCGTAGCAGTTTCAATTGAATGAGGAGACTCAATATTGGCATTTCCAATCGTAAAGCCATGACTAAGCATTTCTTTAAAATCAATCAAACAGCAATTAGTTAACGGGCTAAGTGGAGTATAGTCTAAATCATGCCAGTGAATATCGCCGCGTAGATGCGCCTTAGCAATATGTTCAGGCATCATTGTCAATCCAATCGTCTTACCAACAACACCAGCAGTTAAATCACGCTGAGTTGAAAAAACACGTGAGTCTTTATTGGCGTTTTCATTAACAATCGTTGGATCATGGTGGACTAAACGATCCAGACGGTTGGTAGTTTCCGTTTGCTTTTCAAAATTAGCTTCGTCTTCCCTGCGATAATCTACGTAAGCATTGGCTTCATCATCAAATCCTAGTTCTGTTAAAGTTTGGACAAAGGCATCTGCAATATCTTTCGTAGAAGTTTGTTTTACACCATTTAATTTTTTCAAAATAGAAGGTAAAATATCTGCTTCATGTTCTGTAAGATGCAAGTTGTCTAAGACCATTTCAATTTTGTAAAGAGCAAAAGGATAGATGCTACCATCTCTTTTAATGGCTGTTTCTGGAAGGGTCATTTGAGTAATTGATTTAATTTGAGCATCTTGTTGTAACATGGTCATTCTCTTCTTTCACAATATGTATGGTTATATTCTACCAAAAACTACATGATATTGTAGGTATTGACTTTTCAGAACATATATATTGTATTTAGCAAAATTCACGTCAGACAAGAAAGAAGAGAATTTTAAACTTTTTCTATAATCAGTAAAGTAGAAAATTATTAGCAAATAATAAGCCACAATTTATTGGACAAAAAAAGAGCTGAATTTCAGCTCTCTTTTATCATCTAAGAAAATTAATTAAGCCAGTAATTAAAATTACTGTGCTAATCAAATAGGTTTGCCAAACAGCAATGTTACTATCATCCTTACCTAATTTCTTCGCCATTTGGTGCCCACGACGATACATTAAAACTGCCACGACCACTAGAATAATTCCCAAAATTATGTAAAAAATTTTAGGAAGTGTCAATGAAGTATTCCCCATCATAAACATAGCTGACACGACAATTAATATCCCACTAAAAAACGTTCCAAAATAAATCACATAAGGTGCAGTTGGCATTTCTTTAGTTTTTTTATCCCATTTATAAAATCTAAAAGTACGGTACAGCTCAAAAAATCCTAGTAACATCGTTACTATGCATAGAGCCATTAATCCCCAGTCAATCATTCTATTTTCCTACTTTCTCAAGTAGCTTTCCTATCATCTTTATTTTAATACTTTTAGATACAAAAATACCCTCTAAGCAATCTCATTCTACTTAGAGGGTATTTCTTAACTAAATTTCATTTTCATGGTTTTCTTGTTGACCATCACGAAGTGCTTGTTTTTTTAACTTCTTAGCTTCTTCTTCAAAATATTGTCCCTTATTTACCTCATAGTACTTCTTGTATCTAGCATAGTAGTTGTGGAACATATAACGCATTAATAGCCAACGTTTGAAACTCCGATCTTTATCATAAAAGACAGTAGTACCATAATGACCTTCATCAATTAATTTTTCAGCTAAACGCTTTGAGCCGTTATCATAAGCATATTCCTTAAAGATTTTCTTAGGAACCCCAAGCCAAAGCATGTAGTTAGCACCATCTTTGTTGCCGTATACAGTTGGCTTATCTTTTAAATTATCTTCTACATAATCATCTACATACCACTTAGCCAAGTTATAGCCATTTAAAGTTACATAGAAACTTGAACGACCTTGACGCAAGTTAATTTCAAAGAACTTGTATTCTCCATCTCTTGGATCATATTTAATGTCAAAATTGGCCATTCCTGTATAATTCAACTTCTCAAGGAATGATTGAACTGTATCATAAAGTTTTTGACTAAATGCTGGCAAAATTGCCATGTAGTTACCGATTGATTGTGGAGTAGGGTCTTCAAGAAGTGGATGGCCTAGACACATCATCTTAACCTTGTGGTCTTTATCAACGTAGGCATTAAGAACACGCATGTTAGAATCATCGCCTGGGATAAAGTCTTGCAAAATCAAGTCTTCAGTATAACCGTTAGTATAAATCTTGCCCACAATATCGACTAATTCAGTCTCATCGTGAATAGTAAATGCCTTTTTACGGCCTTCAAATTGACAATTTAACCAAGAAACAGGATCTTCTGGCTTTAATTCAATTGGATAATCAAATGGTAAATTTAAGTAATTTTCAGCCTTGTAGTCATCCATGGTCACAATCTTAGTATGTGGATATGGAAGACCATATTTTTCAGCAATTTCGTAGAATCCCTCTTTAGAAATTAACTTCTCTAGCAAGTCATAATCAATATAAGGAACAACGAAAGTATCCTTTAATTCATCTTTGTGCTTAGCAAGTAATTCTGCATATCCATCCCCACAAGCGATTAAAATAACTGGTTCTGGGTGATTCTTGTATTCTTCAATTTTCTGCTTCATTACGTTCATAAAGCCTGGATCTTCTTCAAAGCCTTCATGAACTTCCACATCAACAATTTTAGAGTAACGCGTTGCTGCTAATTGGCTAGCTGCCCATGCTTGAACCTTAATTCCATAGGCTTCATTGAATGAACGTGCCATTCCATAAACATTGATGTCGCTACCTAATAAAATAGGAGTAAATTTTGCTTGTACCATTTCGTATCCGTACTTCTCTCTAACTTTAATTAAACAAGTCTGCCACTTTCAATTAACTCTGCAACCTCTGGTTGAACATGCTGATACTTTTTAACAGTTTCATCATAGTCAACAAAGAACAACTTGTACCATACTAAGAAAGTGTAAATTGCCCAGATTTGACGACGAGCTGAGCCATCGCCTTTGTAGTTATCATCAAGTAATTTAACAATCTTCTTTTGGTCAAAAATATCATTTACAAAGTCTTCAGTAAACAATTCTCTAACTTGCTTATAGAATCTAGGCTCCTTAAGCCATTGCTTGATTGGTGTTGGGAAGCCAAGCTTTGGTCTTTGTGCCCATTCTTCTGGCAAGACTTTTTCAGAGGCCTTACGAAGAGCATATTTAGTATCATGACGGTTAACTAAATACTTAGTTGGAATTGAGTTAGCAAGCTCTGCAATCTTCTTATCAAGATATGGCACACGTAACTCTAATGAGTGAGCCATTGAGATCTTATCTGCTTTTTGCTCAATATCATTAAGCATAAAGTGGTGAAGATCAATATATTGCATTTGCTTAACTTCATCAATATTCTTAACTTTCTTGAAGTCTTCTTGATAAATGCCATTAACTGTCAAATCATTCTTGTACTTATCACGTAAGATATTATTAGCATCTTTAGAAGTAAAGATAGTCGGATAATCCATATCATAAATTACGGATTGACCAACGTAAAACTCGCTTGGTTCTGCTAAGTTAGTGTACATATGTACCTTACCTGGGAAGTTAGGCATCTTCTTAATCTTATGAGCTAAGCGAACACGGCTCTTCTTAGGTAATTTCTTCAAACCGGCAGTAAAGACCTTGATTACGTCGTTATGCGTATGCATTCCATAGTTTACATAACCAGCAAATAATTCATCAGCACCTTCACCAGAAAGAGCAACAGTAACATGCTTTCTAGCCAATTTACACAAGTACCATAATGGAATAATTGATGGGTTAGCATCTGGTTCATCCATGTGATATTGCATTTCTGGAAAGTCGCGCATGGCTTCATCTGCATCAACCTTATCAGCGAAGAACTTCCAGCCATGTAAATCAGAAAGTGCCTTAGCCTTCGATGCTTCGTTATAAGTTGAATCATCAAAAGAAACTGAAAAGACATCTTCAGGATCAAGTAAGCTAGTTAAGTAAGAAGAATCAATACCTTCAGATAAGAACGCACCAACTGGTACGTCAGCGTTTCTATATAAGTCAACAGTTTCCTTTAAATCTTCGTTGATCTTATCTAAAGTTTCGTCAAAGCTTAAGCTATTCTCAACATACTTAGCATCCCAGTATTGATGAGTCTTCATTTTACCATCTTTATATTCAAACCAGTGACCTGCTGGGAAGCGGTAAACACCCTTAAAGAAAGTTTCCTTTAAGTCATTGTATTGATTCATTAAGTATGGCTTAACTGCTTCAGTATTTAATTCCTTCTTAAAGCCAGGATAAGCTAAGAAACTCTTCAATTCACTACCAACGATCAACTTACCATTTTGGTCTGAATAATACATTGGCTTAATTCCAAAGAAATCACGTGCACCATATAAAGTCTTAGTATTATCATCCCAAATTACAAAGGCAAACATACCACGAACGCGCTTCAATAAGCCGTCCATTCCCCATTCTTCATAGCCGTGAAGTAAAACTTCAGTATCAGCTTTAGTAGTAAAGGTGTGACCAGCATCAATTAATTCTTTTCTTAATGGTTTAAAGTTATAAATTTCACCATTGAAAATAATTGCTCTACTTTTATCTTCATTAAAAATAGGTTGACTTCCGCCACGCAAATCAATAATTGATAAACGTCTAAAACCTAAAGCCACCTGATCATTGGTATACTTTCCATCTGAAGATGGTCCACGGTGCTTGATCGTGTCCATCATTCCTTGAATAGCACAGTCTTTATCCTTCAATTCAGGATCGAAAAACGCACAAATTCCACACATAAGTAACTTTCACCTCAAAATAAACAGTAGTCTTATTATAAGCTATTTACATTTCAAAAACTAAATTCGATAGAATCTTCTCTTAGAAGCCGCACCATAACCAAATACCTGTAGTAAATGTCTTTTAATATCAACATTTACAATGTAGCCTGCTGCTTCATTAGCATGATCCATTTGTCTATTCCAGCGCTTATTATATTGCGTAGTAAGCGCATGGTTTGGTCCCATAAGGGCCGAACAATTAAAAAATATATATTGGATACCATTAATCCGATATTGGTCCTCAGTATGACGGTGTCCACAGAAATATGCAACTATTTTTGCATTCTTAATTTTCGTAAAATCAAAGCTATTAGCTAAGGTAAATTCAGGAGGAACGTCTCTAGAATTAAGGTATCCTTTTTCATGTTGATTAAAAGCAACCATCAATTCATGTAGCGAACGGCCATTGAATTTTAGGGCATTTGTTCCCTTGCGAGTAATAGGGTTAGCATGACTCATGAAAATAATCGTTTTACCATTTGAATTTTCAAGAATTTCGATAATTTCTTGCATCTGGTCTTCACGAATAGCTAAAGAAAGCTTCGTATCATACTTTTTCTTTCCTTGATCGTCTAATTCATAGGGTAAGTCAGAAGTATTAACGGTAATAATTCTGACATCATCTTTATCGAAGTATGCGACACCATGTTTACGCGTGATGTAATGAATGCCATCTTGTGCATACATGCTTGGCCACATAATATCTTCGAATTCATTTTCAGGAAAACTAGCCCTTAAATCATGATGTTCATCAAATTTGTCATTTTCATCATGATTCCCCTTAATCACAGCAAAATTAGTCTTTTTAGAGCGAAATGTTCGTGATAAGGAAATTAATTCGGCTTCACCTACTAAGCCTGGATCAGACCCATCCATCCAATCGCCTAAATGAGCTTTTAAGTCTAAAATGTCTTTGTCTTCAAGATAATTAAATTCCTTAACATGTCTTAAACCGTTATGGCCATAAAAATCAATACTATCAGTATCTTTATAATGAGTATCAGTTAAAACGCCAATATTAATCGAATTATAGCCTTTTCTGCTATGCTTTTTTACATAGTCGACTAATTGATCTAACTGATCTTCAACGATATAACGACGCCCGGTCCGCTTATTAACAAAGGCAGTATACCGATTTAACCTTTTATCAAACTTTCTGACATAAGCTGGTGCTAAATCAGAAGCGTTCACTGAACGCAAAGCTTGGTGCAAAACATTATCAGTATCTTTGTAAACAATAAGCTTATATTCTTCGCCATGTGGCGTGCCTTCTGGTGCTCCAACGTTATACTCACCGACAGTCATGTATTTTTGCATTCCGTCAAATGGAACATTATTTTTCTTTCGCATCATCTTCCGAGTCATCCCGGAAAACTTATCAATCATACCTTTGGTTTTGTTGATAATTTTCATGATACTCTTCCCCACTCATCACACAAAAAAGGCCTTTAATTGGCCTTGGGGTTAATTTTTTGCCAAAGCAGCTGCGGCAAGACCCAATGATAAAACCGCATCTTTAGACAAAACCTTTTTTAAGTCATCTGGAGCAATTGCTCTGACAGCACCAATAACTTTCAAACTATATAAAAGTACATGTAAGTCAGTAGCACGATCATAGCTACCATCTTGCAATGGATCTTCATGATTATAGGTTAAATTAATTTCATCCTTATCAACATAGCCATCTACATGATTAGTCAAAATGCGATCGCTTAATTCACTTAGTGGTTGATCTAAATGAAGTAGAGTTAATTTACCATCAGATTCACTGTTGTAGTATTCATCTTGAGTCATATCAAAGTATTCTTCGATTGGCTTATCAAGAATGCCTAGACTATTAATTTCATTATAAATTCTTTTGGTATTCAGGTCTTGTTGACCGTTGATAATTTTTTCTTGTGATAAAGCAATATCATCAGCCAATGTCATGGTAGTTAAATTATCCATCATTGTCCTCCTTGAAATACAACTTCCATTATAACAAAAAAGTTCTTTTTTTCCTTTACTTATCATTATTATAGGTAGATATTACAAAAAAATTTAGAATTTGACAAAAATAAAAACGAGTAGCTAAAAATTCTACTCGTTTAAATAATAAATTAGACTAATTTCTTTCGAATCCAGCCAGAAATCCAGTCAATAATGACAACCATGACAATAATACCAACTAAGATAACACCTACACGGTTCCATTGACGATATTGCAAGGCAATAATTAATGGATAACCAATACCACCAGCACCAACTAAACCTAGAATGGATGCTGAACGAATTGAAACGTCAAAGCGGTACAAAGTATTAGAAATTAAAGCTGGCATTAAGTTTGGCATTGTTGCAAACATAATAATGTTAAACTTAGATCCACCAGCTGCTGTAACAGCTTCATTAGCTCCTTCTTCAAGGTTCTCAATTGCTTCCGAGAACAATTTAGCAAGCATCCCCACGGAGTGAAAACCTAAAGCTAAAACACCGGCTGCCGAACCAGGTCCAACAGCTTTAATAAACATCAAAGCCAAAACAATTTCTGGGAAAGACCGAATAACAGCTAAAACAATTTTTCCCGAGCGGGAAGTATACCATTTTTTGTGGCGCGTGTTAGCTGCCCAGAAAGCAAAAGGTAATGAGATAACTGCAGAAATAAAAGTACCCAAGAAAGCAATACAGATTGTTTCCCATAATTGAGAAATTAGATCTTCGCCGCTTCCGTTATATACATAAGACCAATCTGGATGGAAAATACCAGCCAAAATAGCACCGGCAATTTGACCAGCAGTCGCTTTTATTCCACCAAAGTTCATTCCTACAAATGACCAAATAATTAAAGCTACAGTAACAATTGCAATTACCCAATGCTTAATTTTTTTCTTAGTGTCAATTGGTTTAGGAGGTAGTTTTTTCATTGTAGTATCCATTATTTCATCAACGCCTCCCGAGATTTAGTAGAAACATAGTCGATAAGAACTACGACGACGATAATAATCAAAATAATTAGACCAGTTTTAGCATAGTCAAAGACTTGTAGAGTTTGTTGCAAGTAAAGACCGATACCACCAGCACCGATATATCCAAGAACTGTTGAAGCTCTGACGTTAATTTCAAATGCATATAAAACATAAGAAATAAAGTAAGTAATAATTTGTGGCATCACAGCAAAATGGATAATTTGAAGCTTGTTTGCCCCAACAGCAGTTAAAGCTTCAATTGGACCTGGATCAATGGTTTCAATTGCTTCATAAAACAATTTAACAACTACACCGAAAGTAAATACTGATAAGGCTAACACACCGGCAACTGGGCCAATACCAACAATTGCAACAAAGATTGCACCCAAAAGTAAATCTGGAATAGTTCTAACAATGTTCATGATCACTCTTAAAATGCCAGTAACTGCCTTATTTTTAACAATATTTCTTGCAATTAAAAGCGAATATACAAATGCAATAGCTGAACCAATCACAGTTCCTAAGATAGCCATTTTAATTGTTTCAATTAAAAGCGGAACTGCTGTAGCAGCATATCCCCAGTCTGGGTGACACATTTGCACAAAAATATCGGTAAATTGGCTAAAGTTATTAAACAAAACGCTAATGTGCGTATTGGTTACATTTACCGAAAGAAAGAGACCTAAAACCATAATTACGACCCAAACAAGGTTCATAATTTTAAATTTCTTTTTAGGTAATTCAGCTAAATGCTGTTCCTTAGATTTAGGCATCTTCTTCCCCTTTCTTGCCGTTTCCGCCATTGTAAATATCGTCAAAGACAGCTTGAGAAGTTTCACTCATCTTGCCATCATAAACAATTTGACCGGCACGGACACCGATTACTCGATCTCCAAACTCTTTAGCAAGTTCAACGCTGTGAAGGTTAGCAACAACTGTCATACCGTATTCTTCATTAAGCATCTTTAAGTCATGCATAACTCGACGTGAAGTTTGAGGATCTAGAGAAGCTGTTGGTTCATCGGCTAAAATAATTTTAGGATTTTGAGTAAGCACACGAGCAATAGCAACACGTTGTTGTTGTCCACCAGAAAGTTGGTCTGCGCGAGTATAAACCTTATCTGCCAAATCAACACGTTGCAATGCTTCATACGCTTTTTGCTTATCTTCTTTAGTAAATAAGTTAAAAGTTGTCTTCCAAGTTGGATAATATGCAACTCGACCAGTTAAAACATTTCGCAAAACGCTTGAACGTTTAACCAAGTTAAAACTTTGGAAAATCATACCGATATCACGACGGATTTCACGCAAGTCTTTTCCTTTAGCAGACGTAATTGATTTACCATCAATTAAGATATCTCCCTTAGAAACATCTTGTAGACGATTAATAGAGCGAAGTAATGTTGATTTACCTGCACCAGATAAACCTACCACTACTACAAATTCTCCCTTATCAATATTTAAGTTAATATCCTTTAAACCAACTGTTCCGTTATCATAAATTTTGCTAACGTCTTTAAGTTGAATCATTGGCTGATTAGTAGCTGCCATTTAATCTAAATTTCTCCTTAACATATTTATATTGTTTACAGTGCATAAAAAGATAATCATCTTTTAGAGACAATTATCTTTTTACTAACTAAGCTATATTTAATTGACTATTTCTTGTCCTTGGCAATAATCTTGTCATATTTACGAACAATATCGAAGTTACTGTCTTTAGACTTAGTGTAGCCCTCGTGACTGTAAACAGATTCGATAATCTTCTTACCTTCTTTAGATTGACCAACTTCAATAAATGCCTTTGCAAGTTTCTTTTGGAATGACTTAGACATATCGCTTCTAATAGAAATAGTATCGTTAGGAATTGGCTTAGTGAAGTAAATTGGAACAACTTGGTCCATAATCTTAGGGTTATCTTTTTTAACGATGTTACGAGCATCTTCAAAAACAAATGCTGCGTCAGTATCGCCATTTAATACGTTAAGCACTGCTTGGTCGTGTCCAGTAACAGTAACTAACTTACAATCTTTTGGAACGTTTAATCCTTTTTCTTCAAGTTCAGCAACTGGGAAAACATATCCTGCTGAAGAAGTTGGGTTTTGAACTGAAATACTCTTACCCTTTAAATCTTTCCAAGACTTAATCTTAGAACCCTTCTTAACAAGAATTTCGGCTCTATAAGAGTTAACCAAGTTCTTAGTAGCTTGACCACCTGGTTGTTTTACACCGTAGCGTTGTGCTTGAAGTAAAACATTAGCTGCTCCTTGCTTGTGAGCTAATACGTAACCATCTGGTGGCAAGAAACCAACATCAACCTTTTTAGATTTCATTGCTTCAACAACAGTGTTGTAGTCAGTTGACATTGAAACATGAACTGGGATACCAAGTTTCTTTGAAAGCATCTTTTCTAAAGGCTTAGCACGAGCTTCAAGTTTATTAGCAGCTTGACTAGGTACAAATTGGATAGTTAATGACTTAGGCGTATAACCATCTTTTGAACTATTTGACTTGTTAGAACAAGCAGTTGCAACAACAGCAAGTAAAATTGCAAAAAGGCCAACCAAGACTTTTTTGAACTTTTTCATCGTTTCCTCCTAATGAAACACATTAAATGACAAATACAAAAAAAGACTCAATATGATAAGCTGACAAAAATAGCTAATCACATCGAGTCTTAAAAGTCGCTAAAAAACCAACGAAAGCGCCAACACCAATGAAGACTGATCCCCAGAAAGAACCAGCCCAAGAACGAGCCACTGAATCTTGGTTACGTTTTATAATGTTGTAATCGAAATTCACCATCATCGCTCTTCCTTCCCTAGTACTAACGTTCGTTCTTATGTATCATACCAAAAATATTCGTACTTGGGTACTATTATTTTAATGAAAGCGCTCGTAATTTTTAATTGATTGAATTGGATCGATCCACTTTATAAAAAAATCACTCCATTAGTAAATAATAGAGTGATTTTTTAATGTTCGCTTTTTAGAAATATTTTTTCTTAGGTTTTGCGACTTTTTTGTTATCAATATCAGTCTTAATAATTAAAACATCAGATAAAGCATGTTGGTTAACGTAAGCAGTAACGCTTCCCATTAGCATTCTTTCCACTGCATTCATACCAGTTGCACCCATAATAATTAAGTCATTGTGGTGGTCCTTAATAAAATCAACCGCAATGATTCTCTTAGGCGAACCGTAACGAATGTGATAAGAAACATCAGTAAAGTTAAAATGTTCCTTAGCCCATTCTTTTAAGCTCTTAAGATACTCCTCAGAATCTTGGGTCATTTGATAAATGGTGTCTCCAGAAATCAAAGTATCTTGCATTTCCCCCATGAATTGACGAGTATCGATAACGTTTAATACATCCAAGTGAGCGTTATTATCAAGAGCAATCTTTACTGCCTTATCAAATGCACGCTCTGCTGTTTCAGATCCATCAACAGGAACTAAAATATTGTTATAATCTTTTACCATAAGTAATCATCTCCAAATGGAATTTGCATCTTTACATTGTAATTTTACCATTAATTATAACAATTAATAAATTTGTTTTCTTTTTATAGATCTAATAAATCTAAAATATTTATGAAAAAATATGTTAAAGTAATAATACTGTATTTAAATAACTTTAGTGAGGAAAAATATTAATGAGCGAAAATTATGAGACAAAATTAATTGGCATCCAAAATGGTCGCAATTTCCGCGAACTTGGGGGCTATAAAACCGTATCTGGTCAAACTATCAAATACAATAAATTGCTTAGAACCGGAAATTTAGCTGATCTTTCTTCATCAGACTTAGATTTATTGCAAAAACACGGCGTAAAATATGACGTTGACTTTAGAACCGAAAAAGAAAAAACTGAGCATCCTGATCGTGTACCTGAAGGTGCAAAATATATTTTTGATCCAGTTTTCAGCGATGACTTAACTAACGCTTCTAAAGGGATTTTTGCTTTAGAAGAAAATGCGGAAAAGGATCCCGAATTCGGCTTTAAGCATATGTTCTTTGCATATGAAGATATGATTAATGGACAAACAGCTCAAAAAGCCTATCGTAAGTTTTTCGATCTTTTACTTGCTAACGATCAAGAGAAAAATGCCCTGCTCTTCCACTGTACCGCAGGAAAAGACAGAACTGGATTCGGTGCATTGCTAGTTTTATCAGCATTAGGTGTACCTTTTACTACTATCAAATATGACTACACTTTAACAAATGTTACCACGAAAGATTTCGTTGATGGAATGCTTAAGCAAGCTGCCACTGACGGCTCTAGCAAGCGCGTCTTGCAATCTATTAAGGATATTCAGTCAGTCTATCCAGAATACTTAGATAATGCCATACACGTTCTAAACCAGCAATATGGTGGAATCAATGAATACCTTCGTTCTACCATGAAGCTCTCAAGCCGTGATATCATGGATCTTAGGAGAATCTATCTTAAGGATTGATATATTATGGATATTCCAAAATATTTACAAATTGAAAACGAGCTAAAGAAAGAAATTATCTCTGGCAAATTTAAATACGGAGACAAATTCTATAGTGAAGCTCAATTAAAAGAAAAGTTTAATGTTTCATCTATTACTGTTATTAGATCTGTTAAAGATCTAGTTAAGGCAGGATACTTAGTTCGTCATCAAGGTAAAGGCACATTCATTTCACGCTCAAGAAAGGATAAATTAGTCCGTTTAAGTGATAATGAAGTTTTCTCTGATAAACAAGAAGAAGACAGAGTTAAAGTTTTAAAGCTACAAGAAGATAACCAAGCTAAAATGTTAAAAAAACTTGGTTTACCAAAATATGAGAGTTATTACTATATTGAACGCTTGCGTTTAATTGACGACGCACCTTTTATGGTGCACTGTTCTTTTATTCCAGCTAAATTCATTAATAAAAATTTAGCTAAAGATCCTAATAACTATCATAGTATTTATGAAACGCTTCAAAAAGATAAGCAATTATACTTATTCGATGAGCCCTTTACAGAAACGGATACAATTGTAAAAGCTGATAGTGAAATTAGCCAGCAACTCAAAATTGCTAAAGATTATCCCGTTGTACGCCAAGTCAAGAAAACTATTTTATCTTCTACAGGAGAAGTAGTTGAATTAGTCGTTGGCTATAAGCGTTGCGATTACTTTTCACTTTCATTCTCAAGTACTGACTATCCGGGAGTTTAATAATTTAATCTGGAGACAAAAAGAAGCTGCTAAGCAGCTTCTTTTTTTATTTCTCAGTTTCAAAATTAGTTTCTAAGAAATCATAAATTTCTTCATTTGAATCCGAATTAAATAATTCATTTAGATCATCAACTGAAGTTCCAGCTAAAAAGTCCATAATCTTAGCCAAAATAGTTGAATGCATATCTGGGTCATTATTCAAAATCAGAAATAGAAATTTTACCTTTAACTTTTCAGTTGGATTAACCATGTTATTAAAGGTTGCAGAGTTTCTAAGAGCAATTGGAACAATTAATTGAGTACTTACATAGTCTCCCTCAGTATGCGGTACAGCGACATCAGGTAATTTCCGTGATAATGGTCTCATTGAAATTCCCGTTGGGTACTTATCTTCGCGTTCAATAATATCGCCTAAAAAATCTTCTTTAACATAGCCTAAGTCATATAATTTTTGAGAAACGGTCTTGAAGATTTCATTTCGATCAGTTAGATCTGTCACAAAAACAGCTTCTGGATCGAAAAGATTTTTTTTAGTATTCGTAGTAGGTTCCGCCTTTCCTAAGCAAAAATTTCTAGTTTCATTATATAAAACCGATTTCAAAAACACAAAAGTGGGTGTTCCTTTTGTTCAAATTTTGTTAAAGTTAGTTAATGTAAAAATGTTCCACCGATAAGAAAGAAAGGTTTTTCCATGACAAAACAAAAGACAGTTTACTTTGGTGCTGGTTGGTTCACTGAAACTCAAAACAAGGCATACAAAGATGCAATGAGTGCTTTAAATGCTAACCCAACTATTGATCTAGAAAACAGCTATGTTCCACTTCAAAATCAATACAAAGACATTCGTGTTGATGAACACCCTGAATATTTACACGACAAAGAATGGGCTCAAGCTACCTACAATGGAGATTTAGTCGGAATTAAAACTAGCGACATCATGCTTGGCGTTTACGTTCCTAAAGAAGAAGATGTTGGTTTAGGTATGGAATTAGGTTATGCAATGTCTCAAGGTAAATACGTTTTACTTGTAATTCCTGATGAATTATACGGCGAATCAATCAACTTGATGAGCTGGGGTGTTGCAGACAACGTAATCAAGATGAGCGAATTAGCTACATTTGATTTCAACCGTCCAAGATACAACTTCTACGATGGTGCGGTATATTAATTAGATAAAATAAGCTGGTAGAGTTCTTTTACTCTATTAGCTTATTTTTGTACATAGATTATTATCCAAAGAACTTCTCCAATTATTCATTGGTTAATCCTCGTCATTTGTAGCAGCGCTATCAGAATCGTCATTATTTTCTAAACTAATGTCTTCTCGATAATGAAGATCATTAAATTTTTCTTTTCCATATTTTTCGGCATCGGTTTTATTTCTCCAGCCAATGCCATCTACCCAAGCCTCAGCACCGCCACCTATTACTAAAACTTTTTGTCCATGTTCTGTAGCTAAATTATAATATTCTCCAGCTCCAGCACTTTGCAACCAACCACGAACGTTAACTTTACTTTCGCCATTTTCAGATAAAACAACTACTCTTGCCCAGTCCTTCGTCAAATCTTGATAAGACGGATGATTTTGAGCATAACTGGTAAAATCAAAGTTCTTATTCATTTTATGCAATTTTTCTATAAATCCCTCACCAGTAATGGTATTCTTATCAATTATCAGTTTACTTACGCTTCCGTCACTTTCATTTGCTAAATACCATGTACCACGTAATTCATTTGGCATATCAAATAGTCCTTCATCACCTGGAACACCATTTGTAGACTTAGAATTTTTTACATTATCTTTAGACTTACTTGATGTTGAACTTTCTACTTTCTTGCTTGAAAGAAAGTCATCCAAATTAAGTTTATTCTTTGTTTTATTAAACGTTTCTGTATTCCAGTCGTCATCCCCTGATATAACCAAAGTGCTACCAGTAAGCTTAGCAGTTAAGGCACTATTTACATCATTGTCATTAAGTCTAATTATATAAGTATTTTTACCAGTTTTCTTCCAGGTTAACCGATCATCAGTATCTGAATTCTTAGGATCAGCATATACATATCTTCCAGTATGATCAGAATTAAAAGCAATTGCTGCTCCATCAGTATCATCACGATAACTTCCTACGATACTTACATTTTTATTTGTTTTACTTTGTTTAATAATTTTAGCTTGTTCATTACTGCCTTTTTCTTGCTTATAACGGCTTTGACATCCAGCCATAGCTAAAACAGCAGATCCTACTAGTAAAAAAGTAAATACTCTATTTTTCATTTTTATCTCCAAGTATTTTTTTAATCATTATTCGCAATTTCTTCAAAATGAGAAGCTAAGTCTTGGTTAGCCGTTGGGTGAACTACTACATAACCTCCATTTGTTGTCTGATCAACCAAGGCAACAGGTTCTCCATGGTAAAAACAGAACAAATAAGTTATATGATCTTCTGCACTTTTGCCATTATGATTAAAAATAGCAACCACATTATATGTATCACTGTCATTATCTTTACTAGTTACTTGCGGATTCCATTTCAATTTAATGCTGTCCATATCTTTAGGATCCCTACTATCATGATCTCCAGAGCCCAATTTAAATGGATAAGTATTTTCATTAATATCACTTGGAAAATGTTCTCCAGCTAACGTTACTAGATCATCTTTGCCATCAATATAATGCTCATACGATTGATGCATTTTCTCCCCAAATTCATCCATGTAACTAATTAGTTCATCATTTTGAGTGCTTGACCATAATTTATCTTCAGACGTAGATTGCTTAGATTTTGTTCTAGCCTTGGAACTTTGTTTCCTAGCATCTTCATCGCTATCATCTGCTTTACCAGCAACAATCGATAGATTATCATTCCAAATATTTACATTTTTATCCGTATTTTCAGATTTAATTTCTGGATAAATCTGACTTAAAACACTTCTGTTACTATAGCTAGACTTATTTCCAACATAAGTTATCTCTTTGTTATCTTTAGAAACCAAATAGCCAACCTGATCATTTATAACATATAAAGTACTTCCGTCAGTAGCACTGATTTCATAATCTCCAAAACGATATTTTGAATAACTTCTGATTGTCAAGTGACCACTTCTTAGATCATCGGCTGCTTCGCCCCATTTTTTGCCATATTTTTTATCAGCATAAAGAATTGCCCAAGCTGCTAATTGCTTACGCGGGATCTTTTTAATCTCAGCATTAGTTAGCCTTCCGTTGCCACCAATTACTGTGCTTTCCGCTGAATTTCGACCATGTTGATATAATCCCCAGCCGCCAAGAATAAGGACAAATACAGCGATAATTGCTCCAATAATGATATTTCGTTTTTGTGATTTTAATTTATTGCTGTGAATTTCACTTCTTTTAGGCATCGATTGTTTTCCAGATTTGGAAGATATAACTGACTTTCCACAATGTGAACAGAATCGATCCGTAGGCTTAATTGGTTTCCCACAATGGGGACAAAATTTATTCATATCTTGACCTTTCTAAAAGGGTAAATTATAGCGCTATCATTAAATTATTTATATTGTAACAAATTACTCGACAAAAAAAGCTGATAGAAATGAAATCTATCAGCTTTTATCACTATTAAATACTTATAAATCACTTGTACAATGCTCAGGATATAAATGTCCTAAGCATTTTTTATTATTTATAAAGATCGATTATTTTTTCTAACTCTTTATCAGAAATCAATTTCAAATTTCTAACAAATTCTGTAGCTTGCTCCAAAGTTTTACCATTATTCAGTTGATTTTCGAGAATAATTTTGGCAGAATCGGCTTTTCCTTGCTCATATCCTGCTTTCCCAGCAGCTTGTTCACGTTCTAGCATCCTTGTTTCGTAAAGCATGATCTTTTCCCTCATTTCCGGATCTTCGTTGATTTCTTTGATTCTTCTTTGCGCGTAATCGAAATATTTATTTAATTTAACTGGCTCATTATTCATCAGTTTAGCCAAGGCTTTTAAGTCTTCGCTCTGACCTTCAGCTGAAACTTGTGAATTAATAATAATCTTTGTTACGCCATCCTGCAATTGTTTTGATCTATCTTGATCAGAATAAGTATGGTACGACTCATAGAATCCTCTCTAAAAATATTTGAGGGGTTATCCCATATGTTTATTACGCATAAATCTATAAATTTTTTTATTATAAAAAACGACCCACGTGTGGTTTTACCACCGTGAGTCGTTTTCAACATCTATCTAAATAATCTATTTCTTCATGCTAGCAAGCATTTGATTGATATCCACAATTCCAGCTTTACCAGCATTAACAGCATCTGAATCATTGCCAATCATTTGACTATTGAGCCAATCAATCACCATTGCTAGGTTCATCCCTGCAACTAAATGAATATTTTGACCACCCATAATCAAACGACTAACTGTATTAGCAGGAGTACCTCCCATTAAATCAGCAAATACTGTTAAATCTTCTTCAGGAATGCCATTAATAGTATCTTGAAACTTCTTTTCAAAATCTTCAGGTCCTTCTTCAGGAAGCAAGCATACAGCATGAATATGCTCTTGGGGACCCATAATTAATTCTGCACTCTTTTTAACTTCTTCAGCCATCTTACCGTGACTGATCAATACTAATTCTTTTGCCATAATATTTTTCCTTTAATTGACTGCTAAATCTTAGCAAGAACGCCAAGAACGCCAAGACCGCCAAGAACAACTGATAGAACTAAAACAATTAAAATAGCCTTAGTTGAAGTCATCTTCTTCTTTCCAAGTAACCAGTAAACAAAGCCGACGATCAAGGCAGGTAATAACTTAGGAATGATCATATCTAAGTTGTTTTGGATATCCATCGTAACTTTACCGATTTGTGGTACCCAAGCAAACTTAACATTAACCATTGTAGCAACTAAAGCACCTACCATGAACACACCAAGTACTGTAGCAGCATCAGTTAAAGCATTCAAGCGGTCTCTCATTTCAGTAACAAGAGTTACACCCTTATCATAAGCAAAACGTAGTTGCTTCCATCTGAAGAAACAGATCGCAATTTGAGCGGCAATCCAAATAAATACACCTACTGGGTTTCCTTGTGAAGCCATAGAAGCAGCCAAGGCACCGAAGATGGTTGGAATCAAAGCAGCAAAGATTGAGTCACCAATTGCGGCAAATGGTCCCATTAAACCAACCTTCAAACCAGTAACAGTATCTTTACCTTCAACACCTTCATTTTCCTCAATGGCTAAGTCAATACCAGTGATAATTGTGTTAAAGAAGTTAGAAGTGTTAAAGAACTGTACGTGTGTCTTCATCATTTCTTGTAATTCTGGAGTATTATCGCCATAAATCTTACGAAGTTGTGGCAAGATCAAGAATAAATATCCAGTGTTTTGCATTCTTTCATAGTTCCAACCTAGTTGGAAACCAAATAAAGAACGTCTGTTAATTTGATTAAAGTCTTTGTCAGTTAATTTATATTTTGGTTTAGAGTTCATCATCGGTGATTTCCCCCTCTGAAGCTACATTAGTTGATTCTGTAGTAGCTGCGGCTTCTTTGGTTCCACCTTTACCGCTGCCACCTTTACCACTAATTTCATCCTTGTAGTGCAAGATTGCAAATGCTAATCCAATTAAAGCCATTGCAAGCATTGGCAAGCCGTTGAAAGTTGCAGTAAATGACTTGTTTGCTGCTTGAAGACCTGTACCTAAAGTTTGAATACTTGTGAATAAGACTGAGAATAAAGTAGTAAATGTGAATCCCATAATTAGGTAAGCAATGTGTTTCTTAACTGGTAAGTAGCGAAGCAAAATAGCAAAACCAACTGCAGGAAGTACCGCACCAGCTACTGTTAAACCAGTACCTAACCACTTCAAGTTTCCGTTTAATGAGTTAGCAATAGTTTGAACTAAACCACGTCCAAATGCTAAAGCAATAAATACAGGGATTGCACGAGATAAAGCCCAAGGAATTGCACCATAGAGGAAGTTTCTTTCAATACCCTTGTAGTTGTTCTCTTCAATTAAGTGGTCAATTCTGTGTGCAAAGTAAGTGTTAGCAAATCTTGCTAAAACATCCAATTGAACCATAATTGCAGCTACTGGAACCGCAATTGAAGAAATAGCTACTTGTGGGCTCATTCCTTTAATACTTACAGAGAATGCTGTTGCTAAAACTGTACCGGTAGTTGCATCAATCTTAGAAGCACCACCGAAAGTACCAACACCTAGCACAGTAAGTTGCATGGCACCACCAATAATTAAACCAGTCTTTAAATCGCCCATAACTAAACCAGCAATTAAGCCGGCACCAACTGGTGTATTCAAAGATGAATAAATTTGCAATTCATCAAGAATTTCATAACCAGCATAGAGGGTAAGTAGTAATATTTGCCACCAAGCCATCGTTAGACCTCCTATTTAATCTTTTCATTCATTAATTTCATAAAGTCATGAGAATCATCACTTGGAGTTAACTGAGCTGTGATTTTCACGCCCTTATCTGCTATCTTTTTAAAATCTTCGACATCTTTTTCTTCAACATTAATCTGCTTAGTTACTTGCTTAGTAGTATCTGTTTGAGACATTGTACCTACATTTAAAGTATCAAGCTTAAGACCTAAGTTAAGTAAATCTAAGAAGGCTGCTGGCTTTTTAGCGACAATAAATATTCGCTGATTACCATAACGCTCATGAATCAAATGATCTGCTGCAACCTGTGCTGGCAAAACGCTAAGACGAGTCGTAAGAGGCGTAGCCATTCTCAAACCACTTTTTTGGATATCGCTTTTTGCTGCATCTTCATCAACAACCATAATGCGATCCGCCTGAAGCTTCGGGGTCCAAAGATTAGCTACTTGACCATGGACCAGCCGTCCATCAATTCTAGCTCCCACAATATTCATATAGATTCCTCCATATTCCGTAAAATATTTCTGTAAACGCTTTCTACAGTTTCAATCTTAGTATATTAACTTTTACTAGTCAACTGGTTGTGACCACTTTTTTAAGGATTTCTAAAGTTCCTACTAAAAGTATACTCTTTTAAGCCTTGTAACGTGACTCACCATTTAGATAAGTTTCACTGACAGTCATATCATGATTCAAAACAACAAAGTCAGCTGGGTGATCAGGTTTAATCACACCACACTTATCGAGTAAGTTACAACTCTTAGCTGGTACATAACTAGCCATCATAACTGCATCTTCAGGTGTTGCAACATTCCAGTCCACTACATTCTTAACTGCATCCTTTAAGAGCAAAATACTGCCGGCTAAGTTATTAGTATCTTTCAAACGAGCCATACCGTCCTTAACATAAACTGGCAATTCACCTAAAACATAATCACCATCAGGCATTAATCCAGCCTGCATACAATCAGTAATCAAGGCAATATGCTCTGGCCCACGTGCATTTACTAAGGCGCGAACAGCTGGCTCTTCAACGTGGTGACCATCACAAATTAATTCATCCGTTGTTAAACGAGAAGAAAATGCAGCACCAATAATGTTAGGTGAGTGTTGTGACAATCCATTCATCCCATTGAAAGTATGTGTAAAGACGCTAGCTCCAGCTTCAACACAAGCAATAGCATCTTCAAAATCAGAATCTGAATGTCCCAAAGCAACTACTAAGCCCATCTTTACAGCTTCACGTACAAATTGACGGGCATTCTTTCTTTCAGGTGCCATTGAGATCTTAATCAACATGTTATCTGAAGCTTTACGCCACTTCTTTAAAAGCATAATCGAAGGATCAGTCATATACTTAGGATTTTCTGCCCCACCATGCTTAGGAGTAAAGAATGGACCTTCAAAGTGTAATCCTTGAATTTTAGCACCAGTTTCTTCACCCTTATGTGCCGCAAACTTTTCACAAGTTTCAGTTAATTCTTTATCGCTTGCAGTAATTGTAGTTGGTAGCCAACTAGTTACACCAGCTTGAAGCAAACCTTCAGAAATCTTATTAACGCCTTCCCAGTCGCTCTTCATCGTATCTTCATCAAGCAAGCCATGAATATGCGTGTCAACATAACCAGGTGCAATCCATTGATCGCCATATTCCTTAATTAGACCATGACTTGGCTTTTCATCTTCTCGATAATATAAACCAAAGTTTCCATCATCTTGAACTTCAAGATAACCACCATTTTCAGTTTTATTTTCTAAAAAGAACTTTCCGGCATGAATATAATATGACATAGTATTTAACTCCTTAAATTAACTTCTATTCTAAATTGAAAGTGTTTTCTAAATTTGAATTTTATTTGATGAATTTGTGAATTGTTACTCCCTTAACAACACGGTTAACTGTACCGGTTGGTGAAGGAGTATCTGGAGTATTTCCAACCTTAACCGAAGTAAGCAACGCAATTGTTTGACCAAACATAATATCTGGCAATGCTAAATATGCATCTGGTAACTCTTCTCCAGAAAAGGCGAAGAATTTACCATCAAAGTCTTGTCCCTTCTTAAGTTGTCCTACCCCCATTACCAATGGAACTATTTCATCAGCTTTAATCTCATCTAAAATATCTAAATCGTACTTTCTGGTGTAAGAATTATTTGAAACAAAGTCAAAAACAATCGTCTTCTTATCTAAAAATGACTTAGGACCATGTCTTAATCCCATTGAAGTATCAAATAAAGCCGCAACTTTTCCAGCTGTTAATTCCAAAATTTTAAGTCGAGCTTCTTCAGCTAAGCCGCCTAAAGCACCACTACCGATATAAGTAATTCTGTCAAAGTCAGTATCAACTAATTTTTGAATTTCCGCTTCACGATCAACTACGCTTTCGCCCATCTTAGCAATTTCATTAACAATTGTTTCTTTTTCTGCATCACTTCTAGTATCAAATACCAATAAAGTAGCTAAGCTCATACATGAAAATGAACCTGTCATCGCAAAACCTTGATCTAATGACTTAGCAGGCATTAAAAGAACAAGTCCATTTGGATCATCTTTTAAGTCTTGAGCTAAGTGTCCTTCTGGAGCACATGTAATAGCAATTTGGTATAAATTCGTAACTAATTGCTTAGCAAGTTCAACAGTTGCAACTGATTCAGGAGAATTACCACTCCGAGCAAAAGAAACTAGAATTGTTGGTGTTTCTGCTTCAAGATAATCTTCTGGTGTTGAAACAATCTTAGTAGTATCAATTGCTTCAAAGTCATACTTAGTACGATCGGCATGCTTTCTCAAATATGGCATCACAGTGTTGCCAACATAAGCACTTGTTCCTGCACCTGTAAAAATGACTTTTACTTTATTAAATTTTTGATTGATTTTAGCTAAAAATTCATCAATTTCTTGTTTCTTTTCTTGATAAATCTTAAAAGTCTCTTTCCATAAAGAAGGTTGTTGCTGAATTTCTCTAGTAGTAATATCTGCGCCCATCTTTTTTAGTTCTGCATCACTTTTTGTAAACATTGGCCTATTCCTTTCGATAACTAAACTAAATGATTGTATTGCCGTGATCGATAAATGAATCTATCCCCTCTAGCTAGAGAAATGGTAAATTCAATCGGCACGTTTTTATCATTGATTGCCCGTCTAAAAATTTTTAAACTAGCATCCCCGGGCTTTACGCCTAAAATCTTACTGTCTCTTTCATCTAAATTAACCGCTTGTACATCTTCAAAGGCAAGAACACTTTGTTCATTGTATTTTTGCTTCATAACAGTGTACAAATGATTTTCATTTAAATCCGACATTTTTAGATCCGGAAAAATACTTTCTGGTAAATATGTTTCTCCATACATTAGTGGTACTCCATCAGCTAGACGTAACCTAACTAACTTGTACGCTTTTTCTTGAGCTTTCAAATTAAGCTGATTTGCGACAGCTGCGTCGGGAACAACAAGCTCTAATGTGCGGTTTTGTGTTGTTGGCTTGTGTCCTGCTTCTGACATCTGTTCACTAAATGAATACATACTTCCTAAGTTGGTCTGATCTAGATAAATTGTGGAAACAAATGTACCTTTTCCATGCAATCGATAAATAATGCCTCGTTCTTCTAAATTATTTAATGCTAATCGAATCGTATTTCGACTCACACCATATTCTTTTAAAAGTTGCCTTTCACTAGGCAGTCGATTATTTGGCTTCATTTCAGTCTTAATTTTCTTTTCAAGATCTAAAATTACTTGCTGATAAAGTGGCTTTTTCATCTTCTAACCCCATCCAATCTTCAACTGGTTAGTACCACCTTCTACAGAATATTCTAGAAAGCGCTTTATGTCAAATCTAAAAAAACACGAAATGCATTTTTTCGTTATAATATGAACTATACGTAAATGAAAAATTTAATTTAAAGAAGAAATGTAATATGTCTGAAATTACTAACAACCAACAACCACAACAATTAAGTCGTTTAGTGCAAGTAGCGAAAGGTACTCGCTACTACGATCTGCAATTTGCAGATGGAAAAAGAGCACGTCTATACATTATTGCTAAAGGAATCTTTCGCTTAATTATCGATCCGGCAGCAGAATTTAAACCTTTGTCGCCGTCTTTAACGATTGCCGCAGGTAACTTTAGTTTGCGTCCTTTTGAAGAATCACAACTTTTAGTCACTGATGAAACTTTCACGATTAAAAGTGGTCAATTTTCACTTCGTTTACAAAAAAATCCTGCAATCTTTAGTATTTTTGATGATCAACTTCATCGCTATCGTATGATGCAAAGTAGTCCGATTGAACTAGGAGCAGATTATTCTAGTGAATTCTTACGTCAAAATAAAAATGAATTCTATTATGGCGGCGGAATGCAAAATGGAAGCTTTAGTCATAAAGGAAAAATAATTGAAATCAAAAATACGAATTTAACCGGTCCTGGTGCAGTTGCTTGTCCAGAAGGCTTTTTCTGGTCCAATGCTGGCTTTGCAGAATTGCGCAATACTTGGAAAAACGGAATTTATGACTTTAAAGGTGAAAATGGCAATACTGCTATTCTTACCCATCAAACTCCTATTTTTGATAATTTTTATCTTTTAGGAGATTCTCCAGCTGAAATTTTACGTCAGTACTACAAAATTACCGGCTCTCCCCTCTTCTTGCCTAAATATGCTCTTGGCCTAGGATACTTAGGTAACTATCTTGATACTTGCTGGAGTGTTGCGAAGCCTCAAGAAAATAATGCCATTAAATTTGAAGATGGTAATACTTATAAAATTGCCCATGCTGATAATGAAATTGTTGCTAAGTCTTCTCTTAATGGTGAAGAGCAGTATCAATTTTCTGCTCGTGCAATGATTGAACGTTACCGCTCACATCATTTTCCACTTAGCTGGTTTGTTCCTAACTACAACAGTAAGCAAACTTTAAATGAAACCGAATTAGCTAACTTAGTTGATTTTGCCAAGGAGCAAAATATAAAGCTTGGTTTCTACGGAGCTTTACCTGCAAATGCACCAGCTAATTTCTTAAAATTTAAGACAGAAGCTCCTAATTTAGCTAATGACAAAATTATGCAAGATTTTGCAATTGCTAGTGAGCCTTTAGTTGATAAAAACCAAACTAATCGTCCTTGGGCAATGGCAAGTAATGGCTGGAGCGCTGTTCAAACCTTAGCTACCACCGCAAATGAAGGTGTAGGAGGCGAGTGGGAACAAATTGCAACAGAGATTGCTAGTTTCTTAAGTATGTCTCTTTCTGGTCAACCAAATATCGGAAGTGCTATTGATGGAAAAGAAGGCGGCGGTAATGCTCAAGTAAACATCCGTGACCTACAGTGGAAAGTCTTCACGCCTCTGCTTTACTCAATTGATAATTACGGCAATATCCAAAAAACACCGTTTGCATTTAATGCAAAAATGACGCGAATTACTCGCGCTTACCTAAAACTTAGAGAAGAAATTACGCCTTATCTCTATACTCTTACCCGAGCTGCTCAAGATGGCATGCCGATTGTTAGACCTCTGTTTTTGTCCTTCCCGCACGAAAAAGTTAACTACACAAATCAGGTAAAACATGAGTTTATGCTAGGAAACAACTTATTAATAGCCCCAATTACTAATGGTCGAGAAGATCCAAGTGGAGCTTCATTAAAAGACAATCTTTACCTGCCTGATCATCGAACTATGTGGATCGATCTCTTTACTGGTAAAAAATTAATCGGTGGCAGAATTTACGATAAGTTACACTATCCATTGTGGCATCTTCCTGTTTACGTTCGCGGAGGGGCAATCTTACAGGAATCACTTAGAAGTGCCCTTGTTTACCCACAAAATAAGAGTTCTGCCATCTTATATGAAGATGATAATCAAACTAATGATTATGAAAAGGGAAATGCAGCTACAACACAAATTACCAGTTCGGTTAATGGATCTAAACTTCATATTACGGTTTATCCAACCGAGGGAAGCTATGAAGGACTTGAAGAAAAACAAGCTACTATCTTAACAATCATGGCCGATCGCTATCCTGGTAAAGTTTCACTTAAATTAAATGATCAAATTATTCCACTACCTGAATATAATGATTTAGATAGTTTTAACAAATCAGAAGAAGGTATTTTCTACCAGCAAGATTACGTGCCATGCAAAGAATTTGGTCAATTTACAGGTCAACTGCAGCCTGCTCTTAAGGTAAAAATGCCAGCTGTTGACATCCATGACAATAAATTTGAACTTACGATTGAAAACTTTAGTTATGGTAGTGAAGTCGAACAACATGCTATTATCGATTCAGCTATGGCTTCACCAAGAAGTGCCGCAATTTTGACGGACCGTTTAACTTCAAAGAGCATCACCATTACTTGGACTAATCCAACTAACTTCGTCGGTAAAAATATAATGGCTGATATCGAAGTTAATGGAATGGTTCATACTAATATTGATGGAGATACCTTCACTTTCCACGAGCTTGAACCTAACACACGCTATCGGTTTAGAATTAGAAATAAATTCGGTAACAAGGTATCAGATTGGTCTGAATACTTTGGAACTCATACCAAGCGCGATCAAATGGATTATGCAATTTCTAATGTAAAAGTTACTAGCACAGCAGAAAGTGAAAAAGATTCTCCAGTCGAAAACTTAACTGATCTTAAGCTAGCTAGTGAATGGCTCTCAAAAGACCAAATTAGTAAAGATAGTCCACTAGACTTGACTTTTAATTTCAATCACATTTATAAGCTGAGCCGGATGGTTTACGTACCTCGTTCACGAGACCGGATAGGTCATATTTTGCGAGTTCAAGTTGCCATTTCAAAAGACGGTGAAAACTTCAGCGATTTCAGTAAAGAAATTAATTGGCCAAATGATGCTAAAAACAAAGTAATCGGTTTAAGAGACGTAGTAGCAAAAGCAATTAAACTTAGAATTTTAGCTACCTCTGATAATTTAGCTTCTGGTAAAGAAGTTTTATTCTTTATGGCTAAAGAATAAAAACATCTAATATTAAACAAAAAGTCCGAAAAGCAAAATGATTAACTTCATTTTCTTTTCGGACTTTTTTATATAAAATCAGGTCTTGTTTCACGTGAAACTAAATATAAATTTTTCTATCTTTTAACCATTCAAGGCTTAGTTTAAACCAATGTGCAAGATGCGAATCGGGCTCACGTCCAGCCACAGCCACTTCAGGAGTAGCAAGTGAAAAGCCATGGCCGCCTTTATTAAACAAATGTGCTTCAAAATGAACTTTTTTCTTTCTTAAAGCTGTAATATATTCGATTGTATTATCAATCAAGACAACTGGATCATCAACAGCTTGGAAAATAAAAGTCGGGGGGCGTATCAGGCGTCACTCCTAAAGCTGTATCTAATAACTCTTTAGCAGTAGGCATTTTTTGATTAGCATCAGCTGGCAACGGAAAACCAATATCTTTAATATTAATTAAAGGATAGCCGAAGATTGTGGCATTAGGCGCTACTTGATCATGGTTAAAATCATATTTTGCCTGCCATTTTTCACTTTCTGCCATCACGTTCATTGAACTAACAACATGACCGCCAGCAGAAAATCCAATTGTAGTAATTCGCTCTTGATCAATTCCTAACTTTTCACTATTTTCTCTAAAATAAGAAACAGCTTTTAATCCTGATAAGGCTGCATCAGGATATATTTTACCTGGATCGGTAGTTAGATTATATGAAACAACGGCAGCATTAAAACCATGAGCTGCATATGCCAATGCTACTGGTTCCCCTTCTCTTAAAGATAAATGGTCAAAGCTTCCTCCAGGGAAAACGAGTATCAATGGTCTCTTTTTTTGCAAAAGCTGCGGATTATCTTGTAATCCATAATACGTGATTTTAAATTCGCGATTATTAAAATTTTTTTGTGTTAAATACTCTACTTTCATCTTGCTAAGCCTCTATGCTATTTATTTCTTAAGTTCATTATGCGTCAACGTATGTGCTAAAAATATTGTTGTCAGTGGGACTGTTAAAAGTACGCCGATAAATGAATACACAATAATTAAGAATTCATCTACAAAAAGTTTATCATTTAAAATCTCAAATAATGAATAATTTAACCTCATATACCAAATAAATATTGGCAAAAAGCTACCAAATAAACCAAATAAAATTGTGTTCATGGCTGTTCCTAACACATCAGAACCAACTTCATTTCCGCTCTTGATCAATTGCTTCTGCGTAATATTCGGATCGTGCCTTTTTAATTCAAGTAAGCCTGCACTCATCGCTACACTTGCTTCTGCAATTGCCCCTAGCATTGAAAAAATTGCAACTAAAATAGCTATTTGAGCGAAACTAATTCCTACATTCAACGATAAACCAATTAATTCTTCTCCTGCTTGGTCTCCAAAGCCCTGAGTTTGAGCTAAGCTTTCAAGCAGGATAATTATCAGCATTACGATCAAGCTCACGCATAAAGCGGTTAAAAACGCGTTCTTAGCTACAGTATAATCGTGTGTCCCTAAATAAATAATTGTTAATAATTTTAAAGGAATAAAAATTATTCCTACCAAGATTATATTTACTCCCCAAGAAATTAACAAAGCAACAAGAATTATCAAACAGGCATTAATAACCACACTAAGATAACTTTTAAGGCCCGTTTTTCCACCAACAATAATCATTAAAATTAAGAGAATTATCAATAGAGCCGTTAAAGTTGTCATTTCGCTGCCTCCTCTATTTTTTTATTTTTTAAAAAGACAGAACTAGCAAGAGTGGCAAAAATCACAGTTAAAACTATGCCTATCGCTGAACTTAAGCTCTGAATTACACCTAAAGAAAGAGTATATTTAAAAGTATAAACTAAAGTATTATTATCTCTTAGATACAAAATTGTCATCGGCAGTGCTTCGGCCATAAAAATCAGTACTAATACATTTATTAATGGTCCCATAATTTCTTGTCCTAATGTACGGCCACTAAGAAATAACTCCTTAAAGGTTAAGTCAACCTTATGTTTAGCTAACGCATAAAGACTCGAAACAATATCAGTTGCTTCATCCATTACTGCCCCAAGAACTCCTAAAATGGTCTGAGATAAAAATAGTGCTCGTGGATCTTGCGTTGCATAATCAACTGCTTCATAGTCAATCCCGCGTTCATGTGTCAATCTCATAACTAAATAAAAAATTCCAAATGACACAAAAACACCTAGAAGCGTAGCAACTAGTGTAACAAGCATCTTTTGATTAAATCCTTGTACAATTATCAGGGAAATAAAAGTAAACAAAATAGCTGCAATACCATAAACTAAGAAAATTTTGGTTCCATTTTCTTTAATATCATTCTTAATCACAAAATAAAAAATAATACTATTCAAAATCATTGAAATTAACAATAAACTAGCTTGTTTTCCAGTGATTAAAATGATCAGACTAATAGTTAAAAACATGCTCAAGACAACTACCCAATCGCGTTTAGGTTCAACTAATTTTGGCTTTTCTTTAATAAAAGATACAATCACACGTTGATGAGGACGATATTTTTGTGAAACAGCCTGTGAAGGAGAGTAGGTATTGGTAACAACGAATCTCTTACCTCGGTATTTTCCTGAGATGATTTTTAAATGCAATATTTGTTGCCTAACTTCATCTTTATTTTCATAATTGTCTTTGGTTTTATTAATTAGCGTGTCTTGAATGTGATTATCGGTAATTACAGCAATTGGCTTGCTAGCAAAAGTTGTAGAAAAATACGTAATCACCGTAAAAACTACGCCAACAATTAAAGTCGTTAAACTAAGCCAAACTTTTTGATTCTTTTTCACATCTTCACCTTCCCTAATAACCTAAATGGTGAGTATGCTAATATAGTAGCATTAAAAGTTTTTACTAATTATTAAAAAATAGTAATTTATCTGAGGTAAATCTAAACTATGGAACTTATGATTTCAACTTTTACTCTAGCAATTGCAGCTGCTATCAGTATTATTATTGCTCAAGCAATTGATAAAGTATCAGTTAACTATATAAGTATGATCATCGGAATTATTATTGGTCTTATTCCCTTTTTAAACCAACAAATAGCTAGTTTTGATTCAGAAATTTTTATGGAGTTGATCGTTGCGCCACTTTTATTTTTTGAAGGACAAAAGACTAGGATTCATAACGTTGGTAGACGTATTAAAGAGATAATTGGGCTAACTATTATCATGGTTTTACTAGCTTTAATTGTAAGCGGCTTTAGCATTCATCTGCTTGCTGACGTTAGCTTACCGCTTGCATTTATTATTGGCAGTATTAGTACGCCAACAGACGCCACAGCAAGTGAAGCAGTAACTAATGGCCTAAGAATGCCTCGCCGTGTAACGTCAGCATTAAAAGCTGAATCACTTTTTAATGATGCATCTGGAATTATCTTGCTCAACATGAGCCTTCTTTGGTTTGCAAATGGATATATTAATTATGGACAGACAATTCAGGACTTTTGTATTTCTTCGATTGGCGGTGCAATTCTAGGTTTCGCTGTAGCATGGGTAATAATTATTTTTCGTCAGACTCTTGTCAGATCCAGATTTAATTCCTAAAATGCTCAAAATCTTATTTATATTCTTACCCCATTAGCCTTGTATGCTCTAGCAGAACATCTCCATGTCTCTGGAATTATCGCGGTGGTGGTTGCTGGTCTCTTACATAATGCAGAATCTCAACAAAGCTTATTGCTTAATTCAAGACAGGTTCATATGAGCCAAGACTTACAAAATCTTATTTCTGATATCTTTAATAGTATGGTTTTCATTATTTTAGGATTGATGATGGTAAGAATTTCACGTAATAAGCTCTTTAATGGAGATCTAGCTAAATGGATTATTGTTGGCATTATAGTCTACCTTGCCAACTTGCTAGTTCGTTACCTATATGGTCGCTTAATTATTCGTTATGATCGAAGAGAAAGCATAGTCTTTTCACTTGGAGGGATTCATGGTGCAGTTACTTTAGCGTTAGCATTAACGATAAGCGTTGACTTTCTAGGAAGTCAAAGTTATAACCTAGTCATCATGTCTGAGGCTGTTTTAATTATTTTAAGTATGCTTGTTCCAACAATTGTCTTTCAATTTATTCTTCCGCATAATGTCAGTGACGAAGAGGCCCACATCGTAATGGATAAAATACGAAGTGAAATGGTTAAACGCGCCTTAGTTGCTGTTCATAAAATGTATTTACCGCAAAGAGTAAAACGCCATGTTATCTATACCCTACTTAATCAAAAACGAGTTGTTAAAACGCGTGAGTATATGCGAGTTCTGCTAAAGACAATTGACCAGCCTAACCTAAGCAAATCAGAACAGTATCTACAGCGTCTTGCTTTTTTTAGGGCTTTTGCGATTGAACGCGAATATCTAGAAATGATTGGACAAAAGGAAGGCAAATATCGAACCTATATTTTAAATCTATATAACGACGTTTTGTTAGCAGAGTCATTAATTATTGAACCTGAAGACGAATAAAAATAGGATGCCTACAAACAGGCATCCTATTTTTTAATTAAAAAAGCGATCCCACCAATTGTGTTTTTTCTTGGGATGAATTTGCATCTGAGCTAAAGTACGATGAATATTCTCTTCTACTTTTTGCTTACGACGCTTTTCTTCGTTCTCTCTAGCTTTTCTTAAGATTTCTTCATGAGCCTCTTGCTCACTCTTTTGTTCTTCAGTAATCTTATCGGCAGCTTCCTGATCTTTATTAGCTTGAACTTCTTTTTGTGAATCTGTTGATTCTGGCTCAGCTAATTGGTGTGAGCTATCAATTAACTTCTTATTTTGAGCTTCAACGCGCGCTACTTGCTTTTGCAAATCCTGAATTGCTTGATTTTGACTTGCAATCGTATTTTGGAGCATAGTCAAAAGCTTAACTACTTGATCAGCGTCTACAGTAGCAGTCTTAGTTGCAACTTCTTTTTGCATTTTTGCAGCCTTTTTGGCTTCTTCAGCTTTTTTATCACTCACTGCAAAAACTTGTCTTGCTGCTTCCTGTAAAGTCAGATCAGCTTTTTTAGACAGAGCTTTAAAAGCTTTTAGGTCTTCAATATCTTTAGCTGAATATAAGCGAGACTTCTGCTTAGTCCTCTCATAGTAGTCTTTATTTCCAGTAACTTTTTCAACAATTAAGGAATACTTTCTTAATGTTGCTACGCTAATATGAAGTTCTTCCGCCGTTTTTGCTGGGGCCTCAAGTTCTTCAAAATTATGGTCGCTTGCCATCCTAAATTCTCCCTTTACTTAAACTAAGTTTAATCATGTTTATGTAACAAAGTTTTCTTGTGATCGTAGCGTTCCATTGCGTAGTCAATTAATTTAGTAATCAAATCAGTATATGGAATTCCAACCTCTTCAAATAGTTTAGGATACATACTAATATTAGTGAATCCTGGAAGAGCATTTACTTCTGTTAAAACAACTTCCTTGTCTTCCGTACGAAGCATTGAGTCAATACGTGCTAAGCCACTACATTCAGTTGCTTGAAATACCTTTAAAGCATTTTTTCTAACCTTTTCAACAATCCCTTCAGGCAATTTAGCTGGAATCTCTAAAGTTGAAGTTGAATCATCATCATACTTATTTTCATAAGTATAGAATGAATCCTTGGCGTTAATAATTTGACCAACACCAGCAACGATTGGCTTATCATTACCTAAAACAGCAGTTTCTACTTCAGTACCGTGAACAGTTTCTTCAACTAAAACCTTATCATCATATTTAAAAGCTTCAGCTAAAGCGACCTTGTATTCTTTTTCGTTAGTAACGTGACTTACACCAACTGAAGATCCTTGATTTGATGGCTTAACGAATAAATCTGAGCCTAATTGACTAGCTACGTATTCATAGTCTAACTTTTCATTATCTGGATCGTTATATTCAAAACGCTTAACTGCAATCCACTTTGCGACAGGAACACCAGCACGTTGAGCTAAAATTTTGGTCATTTCCTTGTCCATCGTTACAGCTGCAGCTAAGACATCATCCCCAACAAATGGCTTATCTAGAACTCTAAATAAACCTTGTAAACAACCATCCTCACCCAAGTTTCCGTGTACAATTGGGAAAAATACGTCAATTTCAGGACGATCTTTTAATTCAACAATATTAGAAATATTTGCTACTTTATGAGGGTTAGCTACTTCCATTTTAGGATTGTCTAAGACTCTGCGAGAATCGGCATCGTCAGCCAAATACCCATCATTCGTAATCCACATTGGATAAACATCAAATTTATTAGTATCAATTTCCTCATAAATGTTGTGGGCAGACATGATAGAAACTTCATATTCTGAAGAATTTCCACCGAAGATCAAACCTACCTTAATTTTGTCAGTCATATCTTTATCTCCTTTTTGTCCTCGAAACCTTATTATAAACAATCGTGACGCTATAATGCATTATTTTTGAAAAAAAGTCTCAAAAGAATGAAAATTTTTTATAATTAAGTTATATATATTACTATTACTCTAATAATAAATCCCGCAAAGGAGATAAGATGAATTTTACAAAAAAAGCCACCGCTTTTTTAGTTGCTATTACACTCAGTGCTACAACTAGTACCGTTACGATTAGCGAAGCGCTGGCCGCAACATTTACCAAAGATGAAATCCAAGAAGTTCATCGAATTCAAAATCAATATTCAAGATTACCAAAACAAACTTTTAATTCTGGTAATCTTTATGCAAGTAGCCCTCACTTAACAGCACCATTTTCACCTGGTTCTGTTACTAATTCTTATATTAATTCTCAATTAGACTATATTAATTTTTATCGTGGTTTGTTTGATCTGCCAAGTATTTCTACAAATAAGACAGATAATGACAACGCGCAAATTACCGCAAGTGTTATGGCTGCAATTAAGGCTAACCCATTTACTAATCAACACGGGTTACCTAGTGAAACACGACCGAACTATATTAGCGATACTTACTGGACAATTGCCAAAAATGTTTCTGCTAGCTCTAATTTGAATTTTAATGTAAGCAATCAATCTGCTGGTGATGTAATCACAGATTTATTAACTGATACCTATAATCTTGATGGATCGGATACTGGACATCGTGCGTGGCTTTTATCAAGTAGACTTACTACCACTGGTATTGGTGCAGCATACGGTGAAAATAGCTACCGCTATTCAGTCCAGCAAGTTGCATATTCAAGCGATGGCTATAAGGCTGCTGCTAAAAGTGCCGTTGCCTATCCTAATAGTGGCGTTTTCCCAATAGAATTACTTCAAGGAAATAACATTGCTTGGTCTCTTTATTTATCTGATAAAACTACCTCCGGTATTTCTAAAATCACCGTCACCGATTTAGATACAGGCGAAGTTAGCCAAGCCACAAATGTTAATAATTTCAGTAATAAGGCATATGGCTACTTCAAAACAATTATCACTTACTTTCCAGGAGATATTAAGTTAATTTCAGGGCATGAATATAACGTAAATATTGATAATGTCTACCAATATAGTTTTAAATTATTTAATCAAGTTGCTGCTAATCAGCCTAAACTAAAAACTTCAAACGATAACACTAAGACTAAGAACGGAGAAAAGAGCTCTGAAAAAATATCCTCCTCGCAAAATATTAAAGATAGCAATGACAAGACAACTCGCAAAATTTTAAACCAAGTAGCTGATCCTGATTCATCTACAACAATTAAATCAGCTCTTTTACTTCAAGCAGAAAAACTACGTGATTCTTTAAATAAAAAGCGCCAGATGAATACAGTGATTTTTGGCCGTTCTTATCAAGATGGTTATTCTTACTACAACTTAGGCAATGATCAGTGGTTCCATAATTTTTATGTTTACAACAATCCAGATTTTACTGCTGGTGTAGTCAATATCAATAACCAGTCATTTGATACAAATATTTATACTAGTCCTTATCCAAATCTACGAAAACGCACTGCCAATCATGTTACTTCTGGAAAAAGTTACGCTTATGGTCAATCAATTACTACCGATCATATAACTTGGTATTATCTCGGCAAAAACCAGTGGATCAGGCAGAATAATTAATGAACTAACATCTTGAAAAAGGCTTTAAAGTAATGAATTTATAATTTTAGAATATTCTTTCAGCACAAGCTAAACATATTATATTATTTAAGAATAATTAGGCCTTTCAACTTGATTTAAACCCTAATTACTGTAAAAATAAGTAGTGAGAAATGGTTGAGGACCCTTACAAGAGCCGTTATGGCTGTTGCATATTACAATTATTTTATACCCTAACTACTTTACACTTACTTGAATACAATTAAGATCATCCAATCCGGCGCCATTTCCCAGAAAAAGGCCTCAGGTAAAAACCTGAGACCTTTTTTGTATATTCGTTAACTTCTTATTATTTTGCACTCGTAAGCTGCCAAGTAACAGTGCTAATTACAAACAAAACTACTCCGACAATTACTAACTCTAAGAAAATGCCACTCGCTATCTCCAAAAAATAGCCAATATTCAAGATCAAACCTTCAACATTGAAAATTGTCGGAATGAACGCCAATAGTCCAAAAATCACGATCAATCCTAGTGATGCTCTCATCCCTCCAGCGGCAAACATATTAATTAAGCGCCCAGTTGAAACAATTTCTTTGAGTCTTTTAATTTGTTGATAAGCTAAGATGCCCACAAAAATGATAACCAAGATATTTAAAATCAAAAATACAAGCTCAACATTTGCTGCTAAAGTGGCATTAGCCAAGCCAAAGCTTGTAATAATTGCGTAAAGCCCACTTTCCTTATTCTTCTTCAATTTTTCCTGAACAGACTTAGCTTCCATGGAAGAATTGTCATCAATTTTAGTCAAGATAACCTTACGAATTTGACTAGCTAAGCTAGAATTTTCTGCTCTAAATAAATGAATTCCCAAAGTATAGTCAATCATTGCATTCGCAATCGGTCTTGTTTGCTCAACAGTTAATAGATTATTAGTACTGTTGTTACTACTTCGATCAGCACCAATTGCTGCAGCGAAATTATCAAACTTCTGATTGATATAGCGTTCAGCTACAACTCCATTGCTTTCTTTGGCAATCTGACTCCTCATAAAAATCGGGTTCATAAAAGTTACTAAGCTGAAAAACAAAACCACAATTGTAAAGATTGCAATTCCAAAAGATCTTTTATCATGCACAGTTTGAGCCTGATCAATTCTACGCAGCTCACTGCGTGTGCGTACTGCCATTTCCTCGACCTTCCTTAAAATTAATTGTCGAACATTTTATTAATAGCCTGAGTTAAAGTAGTTAATTCGTATTTTTGTAAGGCAGATTTAGCCTCTGCAAGTGTTTGACTTATCTTTGACTCATCTATTGATAAAAATGTTGACATAAAAGTTTTTACCATTATATCAGAAATTTGATCAGCATCTAAATCAAATTCAGTCCGTTTTACGTATAGACCTCCTCCAGCTGTAACAATAAAGTTTAAACCAATCTGAACTTGACGATCATTTCCCAAATCATGCTTAACGCCTTCATGCTTAAGCCAATCATCAAGAATCTGGCTCCAGCGATCCAATGAATCACCATCACTTAAAATACTTTTGACAACGCGTTCAACGCCTTCATCTTGGATACCTTGTTCTAAAATCAAATAAATAAAGATTTTCATCTTAGAATATGTATTCAAATTTTTGAAATCAGTCGCATTTAAACTCTTTAAGACTGCTGTCATAAAATTAGTAACAATTTCGGTAATTAATAGATTCTTATGTGGGTAATATGACTGGAGTAGTGATTTAGAAATGCCAGATTTATCTACAATCATTTGTAGTGATACATTTTCCATGCCTCTTTTTTTCAGGAGCATAAAAGTATTGCGCAGTATTTCATGTCGTCTTGCTAAATTTTTTTGTCTTGCCATATCCTTTGCCTCGTTATTATTCTATTCCTATACAGTATAGCGTTTTCACAGCATTAATTACAATCATTATACCAAGCCCTATTACTAATAACGAGATAGGATTTTGTTTTTTTTCAAATTTAATGCTATATAAAAGACCGACAATTTTATTTGTCAGTCTTTACGTGATATTTAATTTTTTCTTTCTAAAAAAGTGTAGCTCAATGATAAAGCTAAAATAAAAATAATTGAGATAAGTAATGGTAGTCTCGTTGCTGGGATTAGCGCCAAAATTATTAAAATTACTAAGTAGAAAATGATTGTAACCCAGCTAGTTATTGGAAATCCCGGCATTCTAAAGCTACCTAGTTTTCCTTTATTTTCTGCGCGATATTTCAAATGCGTCCACATAATAATTATCCATACCATAATAAAGTTGATTGTTGATACACTAGAAATAATATCGAAAACTTGTGCTGGCATAATATAATTCAGAATTACAACGACAAATAAAATTAACGATGAAAAGGTCAAGGCATTATTAGGAACCGCTTTTCTACTTAACTTTCCAAATCTTTTAGGGGCATTATTTCCACGTGAAAGTGCATATAGTGATCTACTAGTTGAAAAGATAGCACTATTAGTAGCGGACATTGCTGCCGTTAAAACAACAAAGTTTAAAATCCCAGCTGCTGCAGGAATCCCAATTGCGCCAAAAACCTGTACAAACGGACTAGTTGTAGTAACAATCTTATTCCAAGGATAAACAGCCATAATAGCAATCATGGAACCAACATAGAATAGTCCAATTCTGACTGGCAAAGTATTAATTGCCTTGGGAATATCCTTGTCTGGATTGGCTGTTTCACCTGCTGTTAAACCGACAATTTCTATTCCGACAAAGGCAAAAACTACCATCTGAAATGTCTTTAAAAAGCCCCATGAGCCTGTTGGAAAAAAGCCCCCATAATTTACCAGATTAGTAAGAGAAACTGTTCTAGAGTCAATTTTGGTATGCATAACGAGTAGAATCGCTCCAGTAATGATCAAGGCTAAGATAGCTAGAACCTTAATCATTGAAAACCAACTTTCAAGCTCGCCAAATAGTCCAACATTAACCATGTTAACAAGCATTAGCAGCACAACAATGACTAACGGCCCTACCCATTGAGGTAAATCTTTAAACCAATATTTCAAATAAATTCCAGTTGCAGTTAAATCAGCCATTGCTAAACTAAGCCAGCATAACCAATAAGTCCACCCCGCAACAAATTCCATTCTATTTCCTAGATACTTTTTCACTGATTCAATAAATGAATGTTGATCAGGCTCAGCTAAGATTAGCTCTCCCAACGCTCTCATCATGAAAAAGCTAATAATACCAACAATCAAATAAGACAAGATAATTGATGGACCAGCACTTTGAATAGCTGTACCAGATCCTAAAAACAGCCCCGTACCGATAGCTCCACCAATTGCAATCATTGTTACATGACGGCTCTTAAGCGATCTCTTTAGTTTTAGCTTCTCCTTTTCATCCATTTTATACTCCCCCCTTAAAGACAAAAATGCCTCTAGTACTTAACTTATACTAGAGGCATTTCTATTTTATGAAATTAAAATTCTTGTATAGTAAATCAATTAGCTATTTTATTTGCTTGTATTATAACTTGCTTCATGAAATTGTCAAATCTGTTTTTTGAACTTGGGTCAAGATTTGGACATTCTGTTTTATTAACTTTCTATTCCTGATTAAGAGAAAAGCAGCAAAACTTACCCAAAATACTAAATTAATAATTACATGAATAAGCGAACCTATATTTCCACCAAAAATTCCCACGCCATCTTGAGTCAATGGGGTTTCAGAAAATGTAAGAATATCATATAGTGCATGGATTACCATTGTCGGCCATAATTTACCGCTATATAAAATTAGCACTGCCGCAAAACACCCAAAGCCAAATGTATCAATCACTTGAAAAGCAGTTGCTAGTGGCGTTTGCTTAAGCTCTGAGGCAAAGGCATTTCCAATATGAGGTAATGCAAATAGAATTGCACTGCCTAAAACTGCACCATTAATTTGCCACTTTTTGCTTTTAAAAATCACTAATAATAAAACTAAGTTTATATATCGGGCTGCTTCCTCACCAATTCCCGCTTCTATTGAGTAGAGAAAGACAGACCAAGCGTTTTTTAGACGGACCGACTCAGTAGGATCAAGTAAAGAAAAATCCCAATTCCAGAATAATTCTTGCCATCTCTGAGCAAATCTACTGAATGTTTGGAAAAATGAAAGCCAAATCGCTATCCCAAAAATTAAAATAAATGAAAGCAGCTGCAATTTTTTACCTTTAAAAGTTGGTAAATTAAAACAAAATTCATAACCCCAACTTTTAACAGCAAAATATACATAAACTAAAATTGCTAAAGCATAAACCAAGCCAGATTTATTTAAACTCACTAAAAAGCCGTCTGGATTTACATTTTTTAAGGTTAAAAGATAGCAAAACATAATAACAAAATTAATCATCCAGACCGATGCTATCAATCGCCAAATTGGCTTTTTAATTTTCCCATATTCGACTATTGTAACCGGAATCAATACTATTATGGTCCCAACAGCATAAATCCAAAAGATGAGTAGTGTTAACTGAGAAAAGTGCTGAATGAGAATATCACTCAAGTTTCTAACTTGATCGATAAAAACCATGGGTATAAGTACTGTATTTATTAGCTGCGAAATCCTTTTATTTTTACTTACTACAACTGCTACAGCTAAAATTCCAAGATAAATCCAATCTTTAACTGTACGATAATTAATCAAAATAATTACAGCCATCAAAATATTTAGATATAGCTGCGCCTGAAACACTTTCTTCATCCTCATCACCTCATTTATGCTAATTTTTGCTTAATTATATCTTAATTATTAATGAAGATTCAACAATAGGATAAAATTTATCGTAAATAAAAAAGGTCGAAGATTAGCATAGTTACTAATTTTCAGCCTTTAATAAATATTAAAATTTAATGTGAATTATCCTTGGATCCTATTTTGCTCATCAAAGATTCGGTGAATTGACTTATCGTTGTAAATGTAATCAATACCCTTAGCAAGTAAACGCGCAACAGATAAACGAACCATTCTATCTGGATACTTCTTGTGCTTGATAGTATCAGTTACAACGATTTGTTCAACGGGTAATCCATTTAAAACCTCAGTCGCATTTTGAGAAAGCAAAGCATGAGTTGCTGCAACATAAACTTTCTTAGCTCCAGCAGCTAAAACTGACTTAGTTGAAGAAGCAATTCTAGAACCAGTATCAATTAAGTCGTCAACGATAATAACAGTCTTATCCTTAACGTCTCCAATCATATCATGAGCTTCTGCATCGTAGCGTGCACCACGTTGATCAACAATTGCAATCGGTGCGTCAAAGTATGAGCCAAAAGTACGTGCAAGTTTTGCACCAGAGTGATCTGGAGAAACAACTACTACATCATCATCATCCTTACTTGCAATACCGTTATCTAAGAAGTATTGAGCTAAGATTGGCATAGCGTGCAAGTGATCAACAGGAATATTGTAGAAGCCTTGAATTTGTGATGCATGTAAGTCAACAGCAATCAAGTCATCAATATCAGTCAATTGAAGCAAGTTAGCTAATAATTTAGCAGTGATTGGTTCACGTGAACGATTCTTAGTATCTTGACGTGAATATGCCATATAAGGAATTACTACGTTAACAGAGTGAGCAGATGCACGGTGTAAAGCATCCAATACAATCATCAATTCCATAAAGTTTTCATTTACTGGATCTTGAATAGATTGAATTACGTAGACATCACAGCCTCTAACACTTTCCGTAATGTTAACTTGAATTTCTCCATCACTAAAGTGTTGAACAGCAGTCTCTAACAATGGTTTATCCAAAGCTGCCGCAATTCTCTCTGCTAAAGCTTGGTTTCCACCAAGACCGATTAATTTCATTGGGTGCAACATTTCGTGCAATTCTTCTTTATTCATCAATTTGCCCTTCCTTGTAAAATTAACAGCTAGTTTTATTATAACTAAAAATTCCTGTTTTGCTCTACTTTTCTAGCTATAGATTATAACTGATTATTTTCTGCTGCCTTGATTTGATCTAAGCGACCAACGACATAATTATAAAAATCCTCTGCATCTTTGGGATTTGTATTTTCAAAAGCTCTCAAAACAATTGCCAGCTCATCTTTTCCCATTTGGTGTAAACTAGCCGTTTGATAAATCATGGGATTATCACCTTTAGGAACCAATTTTAGAAAACCATTAATTAAGATGTGCGCTTTTTTATATACAACAGCTTGTAAACTGTGAATATCTAGTATTACTTCTCGTTTACCTGGAAATAACGGCGCAGTATGCTTAATTGTAATTTTGTCATCATTTATAGACATCTCGCCATTCATCCCTTGAACCACTATTTTTGTCATTATTCTAACCTTCTGCTATTTATTAAATTCCATTTATATATTAATTCTATCGAATTTTTAGATCAAAAAGAAAAAGAGCGCTACTTTTTTAGCTCTCTTTACAAAAATCTTTAATTAAATCTAGTAACTTTAAACTATGAACAACATAACTATAATGCGTCTGACGAGGCATTAAAACTAAACGACAATTAGGAAGCAATTGACTATACCAGCGAACATGTTCAACCTTAACCCAATCCTTTTCACCTACTACGCATAAAGTAGGCGTCTTAATCCGTTTTAACGTTTCAACCGGAATATGACTCTCTCTTAAAGCCACTCTGCTGTCACGATCTCCCTTAAAAAAGCCTTGAATAGTATTAGCCGCAATGTGCTTTGCATTCACGCCATTTCCATTAACGTAAGTTCCAGCAACAATTATTTTAGAAACCAGTTCTGGTGCTTGGGCGGCCAAAGAAAGAGCAACTAAACCTCCAGACCCAAAGCCTAAGATATAAGGCTTTTCAAGTTTAAGCGTGCTAATAAAAGCCCGTAAATCTTCAACTTCAGTTTGATAATGCTCGCTTGCTTCTCCTTCACTTAAACCGTGGCCTCGCATATCAGGAACCACAACTGTGTAATATAAAGAAAGCGGCGCAACTAATTTATCGAAGATTCCACCATCTTGGTGGTGCCCATGTAACAAAATTAAAGGATGCCCTTTACCTAATTTCTGATAGTAAATTTCAACTCCATTAACTTTTACTTTCATACCAATTCCTTTAGCTATAAATTCTTATAAATCTTGATGATCCAAATCACTTAAAGATGCTTTTTTTGCAATCTTTTTATTCTCTTTTTGAGCTTCACGCTCTGCCATCAAGCTTTTAATAATTTGGTGCCATACACGATAATTAGCTCGGAAATTATCTGGTATTTTCTTGGGATTAAGATCATGCACCATACTATCCGCACGTTGCCAATAATGATAGTAAGGTGTTGAACTATAGTAAAAACCATTAGTCAATGATACGTACTTAACGTTGAAGATTTGATCTTCCATAAAGGCTAAATCTTCAACAAAACGCAAATGATACTTCTTAATGACACTAATTTTATATCCCTTATTCCAGGTATATCCTTTTACAGGTGACCCAAAGACATTAGTCATCTTCAAATAAGCTTCTCTCTTGTCGATCAAGCCCCCGCTTTGCTTACTTCCTACTGGATGACTTTCATGTCTTTTTTCTGAATCAATCCAAAAACCACAAGAAACAATATCTACATCTGGATGCTCATCAAATGCTCTTACAAAATAAGCAGTATAGCCAGGATCAACCCAGTCATCCCCATCATGAAAAGTGAAATATGGGGTAGTTACATGAGCCATTCCAACGTTTCTAGCATCAGAAAGGCCACCATTCTTTTTATTAATAATGTCAAAATAAAGAAACCGATCACGATACTTCTCAGCTACTTCGCGAGTTTTATCTTTTGATCCGTCATTAACAATTAATAATTTAAAATTTTTATCTTTTTGTTTTGCTAAAGCTTCTAATGCCCGGCCCAAATATTTTTCCATATTGTAGACAGGCATAATTACCGTTAACATTGGCTGGCGTAACACAGCGTCTGCCTCCTTTTGCTTATGATTATAGCATCTTAATACTTATTTACATAATTCAGTTAGCTATTTAGGTTATAATATAGCCATCACATTGAGTATATTTTATTCATAAGGAGAAAATTTTATTATGAAAAAAATACTAACTGCGCTTGTAGCTATCTTAACAAGTGGAATTTTAGGGTTAACTGCTATTAGTAATACTAAAACAGTTAAGGCAAATGAAAATGACACTCCTGTTGTAACCTTAGGTACATCCCTTACCTCTTCTCAAAAGCAGGGAACAATTAACACTCTGACGCAGTCCTTAAATGGTAGTAATTATACCACCATCACTATTACTGGCGCAGATCTTGTAAAATATCTTAATCCTTCAGGCTATGACTTCACTAATAATTCGGGCGTTTGGTCTAGTGCCATGATCCAAAAAACTAGCTCTGGTAGCGGGATTAATGTTCATATTTTACCTTATAATGGCCATAATAACATTACAACTATTACCGCTAACCAATACAAAAATGCTGCTTTAACTGCTGGTATTTCTGACGCGGACATTTACGTCACTTCTGCTACACCAATTGACGGATCAGGTGCCCTAGCCGGCGTTTATGCCGCATATGCTAAAAATGGCAATTCTTTAAATCAAAATCAAATTAATGCAGCACAAACTGAAATGAATACCTTAAGTAAGATTACTAGCCAAAACAAGGGAAAAGATGGCTATTCTGACGCCCAATTAAACAATGCCATAGCTGGTGCAAAAAAAGAAATGGCTAAACAGGGGCAAAATATTTCTGATAGCCAAATCAGGGATATTGTTAATAACCAAATTAACATTAACCACCTCGGTGATACTATTACCAATAATCAAAAAGAACAAATTATTAATGTCTTAATTAAGATTAAAAATTCTGGTGCATTAAAAGACAAAAACTTCCAACAACAAGCTGGTCAACTAGCAGACCAAATTCAATCTGGTGCTAAGAACATCTTTTCAAAATTTAATACTCCTGAAACTCGTAACTGGTTTCAAAAATTAATTGATTCAATCGTTAGCTGGTTTAGAAGTATCTTTGGCGGTGTCATTATCTTAAACTAAAACGTTAAAAAAAGACGGCTTAAAATAGCCGTCTCCGTCGTCAAAAACTAGTACCTGCGTGCGTTCTAGTCTTTCAGTTATTATTATAGCAACTACTAAAAAAAGTGCATTAAAAAAGTCTGCAAATTGCAGACTTTTTTTGTTTACTAAGCAGATTATTACTTCATTTTATCCATATAACGATTTAATTCATGGTCCACAAAAACGTTGCCTTCATTATCAGCGTGTCCCTTGGTCCAGCTAAAAGTACTATCCGGAAAATGACCTAGTAAACTATCTAGCCTTTTCCATTCGGTAGCATTAATTAAAGGGCCATTTGATCGCTTCCAGCCACGTTTCTTCCATCCCTCAATCCAGTGTTTATTAATTCCATTTAAAACATATTGTGAATCTAAAACAAATAAAAGATGTTTGTCATTAAATTTCAACTCAAGCAATTTTTCTAAAGCATTAATTAGACCCAATAATTCCATCTTATTATTCGTAGCGCCGAATTCTCCGCCAGATCCATAAGTACGGCCATCTTGCCATTCAATTAAATAAGCCCAAGCTGCTCTATCAGTCTTATTAACGTGCCCACCTTTATGTACCCCAGTATTTCGTGATCCACCATCTGTATAAATTGTTGCAAAATAGTCTGCTGAATTATTAGAACTAGTCTTTTTTACTTTTTGCTTCTTAGACTGGTGTGTGATGTTAGCAGCTTGGATTTTCTTAATCGCATTGCTTAAAGAATCTTCTTTAACAATATCTGGTTGTGTTTCTTTATTCCAGTCTAAATACTCAGTCGCATCAGTTATCTTTTCAAAAGACTTATACTCCGCACCGGAAAAGCCATCAACTTGTTTTTTAGCATCTTCCCATGTTCGGTAAACACCAGGTGTACGACCTTTTTTTACTGCATAGTATTTCATAAATATTCCTTTCCTATCTGCTCTAGCTGATAAAATGTTAGAATAATTTTAACGCTAAAACTAATACGAAGGGAGGATGTAGCATGTTTTTTATTCAAAAAAGATATAGCGAAGAAGTTGAAAAGAATAATAAACATAAAAATAAAGAACCTAGTATTGCAAGAATGACTTTTTTAGGTTTAATGGCTACTTTTACTCCTACTCGCTGGCTGCTCAGAATGCACAAACGCAAAGTTGAAGATAGTTCAACAACAGAAGCAGCAACTTCTACAATTACGCAAACGCCAATTTTTTACGTACATGGTTTTCGCGGAGGCGATTATACAACTAACAAAATGGTTCATGCTGCTTGCAAGGCAAAAGGCACAGATAAATTTCTTAAAGTTACAATTGATCCCTTTGGTAATTTTATTTTGGAAGGAACTTGGACAGCTGATCCACAACCCATCGTTCAATTAGTTTTTAAAGACCGAATTGCTGGCGTTTATGCAAGTTCCTATTACTTGCGCATTGCCTTGTCTTACTTAAGTAAGAGATACCATTTCAAAAAATATAGTGCGGTCGCCCATTCTCTAGGCGCCCCTTCAGTAGTAAAGGTTGAAATGAAAACAAGCTTAAGAAAGAACTTTCCCCACCTAGATCATTGTGCTTTAATTGCTGGTCCTTTTGATGGAGTAATGTATTTAGGTGATTTACCCAATGTTAATCGTCTTAATGAAAAAGGACGTCCTATTTTGATGAGTATTTCCTACTTAGGAATGCTATTCAATCAGCGTCGCTTTAATCCTAATATTTCTGTTTTAAATATTTATGGAAATATCTTAGATGAAACTAATACGGATAGGTTTATTTCTGTTGTTTCTGCTAAATCAATTCGCTATATCCTCGCTCCTGGTGCCCACACCTTCCAAGAAGTCGAAGTTCGCGGGGACGCAGCTGAGCATAGTGTTCTACATGATAATCCTTTTGTAATTAATATTATCAATAAGTTTTTGAAGTTAACTGATTAATTTTATAAAGAAAGAAAATCGTTATGTACTATATGCCATTTTTCTATGACCCATATTTTTGGATGATTATTTTAGGCGTAGCAATTTCCGGCTGGGCCTCAATGAATGTTAATTCGACTTTTAACCGTTACGATCAGGTTCAAAATCAAGGTAATTACACTGGTAAAGTAGCAGCTCGTTATATTCTAGACCAAGCTGGTTTATATGAAGTAGAAATTCGTGAGGTTGCTGGAAACTTAACCGATAATTACAATCCTACTAATAAAGTTCTCAGTCTTTCGCAGTCTGTTTATAACTCTTCTTCTATTGCTGCGGTTGGAGTAGCAGCACATGAAGTCGGACATGCTTTACAAGATGCTAGCAACTATGCACCAATGCGTATGCGGTCTGCCTTAGTGCCAATTGTTTCTCTTGGTTCTAACTTATCAATGCCATTAATTCTTCTGGGACTAGTCTTAGGAATGAATCAAACTTTGATTAGAATTGGCATTTGGTGTTTTGCACTAGTTCTTCTTTTTCAGGTAGTAACTTTACCAGTCGAATTTAATGCTTCACACCGTGCACTAAGAATGCTAAATAATGGCGCTCCACAAGAGATGCCGATGGCACGTAAAGTATTATTTGCGGCAGCTTTAACTTATGTCGCAGCAGTTTTAACAAGCATGCTACAATTATTTAGACTTCTTCTTATTTTTGGAGGACATAACAACGATAACAACTGAGTTAACAGGGAGGGATAATTATTTTTTCAAATGAATTTTGGACACTTCTTTGGGCAGTTAATACACTTTTAGCCTTTTACGTAGTGTTCCATAGAAAAAGATCGGTCGCTACCTCTTGGGCCTGGCTAATTATTTTACTTATTTTTCCTGTACTCGGCTTTATTCTTTACGGTTTTATTGGGCGTGGATTATCGCAAGAAAACCTTTTTGCAATTAATAATCAAAAACACATCGGCTTAAATAAAGTAAATAAGATGATTCCGCGTATCCCTAAGGATACTGGACCAACAGATACTTCTAAAGAAGCAAAAATTTTAATTGACTATTTCAACTTTAAACATGACTCCCCGCTTTCTAAAAACAATAAAATTAGTTTCTATACTGATGGAGAAGAAAAATTCAAAGCTCTTTTTAAGGATATTAATCAGGCTAAAGAAACAATCAATGTTGAATATTATTCCTTCATGAATGATGATTTAGGAAACAAGTTTCTTAATTTATTAATCAAAAAAGCTCGTGAAGGCGTGAAAATAAGATTGATTTATGATCCGTGGGGATCGCCAGGTGCTTCAAAAGCTTGGTTTAAGCCTTTAACTGATCTAGGGGGAGAAGTGGCAGCTTTTATCACGTCTCAGAATATGATCAAAAAATATCGGATGAATTATCACCTTCACCGTAAGATTGTTGTTGTTGATGGCCGAATATCTTGGACGGGTGGTTTCAACGTTGGCGACCAATATGTAAGTAAAAGCAAAAAGTTCGGTTACTGGCGCGACACACATCTTAGAATTGTAGGATCAGCCTCACTACTGCTCCAAGAACGTTTTGTAATGGACTGGAATGCTTCAGTTACTAATAAGAATGAGACAATTTCATTCAATGAAAAACTTTTTCCCAAGATTGAAGAAAATAAGCTAACTGAAGATGATGTTGCAACGCAAATCGTGTCAGATGGACCTGATACCTCTACCCCTTACTTACGTAATGGGATGATTAGAATGATGATGATGGCAAGAAAAACGCTCTGGATTCAAACGCCTTACCTAGTTCCAGACGATCCAATGATCGCGACCTGGGTTATTGCTGCCCGTTCAGGAGTTGACGTCAGAATCATGATTCCTTCAATGCCCGATCACCCCTTCATTTACCGCGCTACTCAGTGGTATGCAAACTACTTATTACATGAGGGAATAAAAATTTATGTCTATAACAATGGCTTTATTCATGCTAAGACTGTCATGGTTGATGAACGATTTTCAGCAGTTGGTTCTATGAATCAAGACTTTCGCTCATATAGTCTGAATTTTGAAACCGATGCCGTTTTCTACGATAAAAATATTACCCGGGAATTAAATCAGATTTTTGAAAAGGATCTTACTAACTGTACTGAATTAACTTTAGACATCACCAATAATTGGTCTCGTTATCTTCGCTTTAAACAGGCCTTTTCTAGATTACTTTCTCCAATTTTATAAAAAACAAAAAAGGATAAGCACTCTTTCGCTTCTTCGTGTAGTGATCAGAGTACTTATCCTTTTTTTTATTCGTATTTTTACATTTACATCATTGACTGCACTTCAATACCAACATTTGAACCTAAATATTTTCTGATGTTAGCAATTACATCACTAATTTGCTGTGAAAAGCGTAGATAATACGCTTGCCGATTATTAGTCTGAAATATCGCCATTACAGTAGGCTTTTTAGGATTAGGAACTGCAATTAAAGTAACATGTGCAATGTCGCTATACTTAACTGTTCGTTTAAAATATCCACTTACAACTAATCTCTTTTTAGCTAATCCACTAACGCCATCAATAATGCTCATTAACAAGAATGTTGCAATAAACACATTCATGAGTAAAGTTGGATCAGTAAAGTAATCTAAATAAAATCCAATTAATAGAAAAATCAAGGCCCAAATAACCGATGAACTTCTAAAGCGAGCCTTATAATCAATGTTTGCTTGCCAATACCAACTATAAAAAATATAGCCAATTAGCAAAATATCAAAAGCAATATACAAAAGTGACATATCTTTCCTTCTAAAATTATTTATTAACGTTAAAATTCTTACTTCAATTATAACAAATACCACTTTTTCTCTCAGCATTCTATAATTGACTTAGTTGAAAATTAAAAGTATAGGAGGTTTCATATGGATTTAGACAATCAAATTGCTGCTCTGCAAGCAGATCTCAACAATGCTCACCATGTCACGTACTTAACTGGTGCCGGAGTTTCTACGCCCTCTCATATTCCTGACTACAGATCAAAAAATGGCATTTATAATGGCATATCTGAAAGCCCGGAACAAATTTTAAGCGAGGACACCCTCTTTCACGAACCAGCTAAGTTCCATCACTTTGTAATGGAGAATATGTATTTTCCTAATGCTCAGCCAAATATTATTCACCAAAAAATTACAGCTAGCTGTAATAAAAATGGCACTTTAATTACCCAAAATGTTGATGGCTTGGACAAAAAAGCCGGCAACAAACATGTCATTGAATTTCATGGCAATCTTTATAATATTTTTTGTACTAAGTGTCATGAAAAAATTTCATACGAAGAATATAAAGAATCATATCTACACGCAAAAGACCACGGAATAATTCGTCCTGGCATTGTTTTATACGGCGAACCAATTAATGAAATGGTTTTAACTGAATCAATCAAAGCAATTCAAAATAGTGACTTAGTTATTATTGCTGGAACTAGTTTTGTTGTCTATCCTTTCGCTCAACTTCTTGCTTATCGACAAGCTGCTGCTAAAGTATGGGTTATCAATAATACTCCTGTACCAGCTCCTAAAGAAGTTTTAACAATTATTGAAAATGCTGAAAAAGTATTTGACAAATTATATATATAACCGATATTATCTTAACTAACATTTTATTTAATTTATCCATAGCTCTTTCTGTTATTTTTTGTTGTACAATATAAGATGGAGTTAATATATTAATTAAAAGAAAGGTTAGGATTAAATGCCACTTGCCCAAGCAAAAGTTTTTTATTATGATTTTGTTGAAATTAAGCCATGGACCTATGAATTAGTCATCAGTAACTTGGGATTAGCATTCGTTGGTTCCAAGAATAGTAATATTGAATCTTCTATTTTAGGATTTTATCCTAACCACATTCTTGTTCAAGATTCAAAGAAATTAGCTCCTTATGTTCAACAATTAAAAGAATATTTTGCAGGCACGCGTCGCTCTTTTACCGTTCCTATCGACTATTCAAGCTTTGGTACTCCATTTCAAAATCAAGTTGTTAAAATGATTGAAAATATTCCTTACGGAACAACCATTTCATACAATGATTTAGCCTCTGCTATTAATGGCTCAACTTCAGTTCGAACAGTTGCACATGCGGTAGCCCTAAATCCATCCCTAATTTTTATTCCAAGTCATCGCGTAATTTTAGCATCAGACAAGGTGGGAAGTTATAGAATGGGAGAAAAGGAAAAGCAACGCTTAATAAAACTTGAAGAAGGCTATTTGAATGCAATTGATTAAACTTTATCAACCTTTTTTTGACGCTAATAACTGGGCTCATGTCCTAACTAGCGGACAAGATTGGATGATGATTCTGACTCTAATTCTAATGGAGTGTTTGCTATCAGTTGATAATGCGGTAGTTTTAGCCGCACAAACGCAAGTTTTACCAACTAAAGATGAGCAAAGGAAATCATTGGTCTATGGACTTTGGGGTGCTTATCTATTCCGTTTTATTGTAATTGGGATCGGTACTTACCTAATTAATTTCTGGGAAATCAAACTCTTAGGTGGTTTATATTTACTTTATTTAGTTTATAAGTATTTTTATGATGTTCGCCATCCTGCACAAGTTGCTAAGAAAGAAGCGGCAAAAAAAGAAGCCCACAAGAAAAAGAACTCCAAAACAAGAACGCACCATCTTTCATTATTTTGGAGAACTGTTATTTCAATTGAGTCAATGGATATCGTCTTCTCAATTGATTCTGTTTTAGCAGCTTTAGCAATGTCAAATAATCCAGTTGTCGTCTTAGTTGGCGGAATGATTGGTATTTTATGCATGCGAGGAGTTGCAGAAGTTATTATCAAATTAATGGAAATTATTCCTGAACTTCAAACAATGGCCTATGTTTTAATTACAATTATTGCAGTTAAACTACTTGTTTCATTGCCACCGCTAAACTTTAAATTGCCCGATGCAATCTTTGCCTGCATTGTTTTTGGTACAGTTATTTTAACAATTATTTTTCATTACGTTCGACAAAACTTACATGGCAAAAAAATGCCTTAACCTAATTGACTATCAATAAAATCTTTAAGCACAACGGCCTGGTTGTGCTTTTTATTTTTAGCACCATATAAGAAAATAACATCTTCTTGAGCTAACTTTTCTTTCACATTCTTAATAAAATTCGGGGTTACTGGATTAGCTTTCAGTTGCGCTATATACTTAGTCTTGAATTCAGGAAACTTATCGTCTTCATGATTAAACCATTTTCTTAATTCATTAGTTGGTCCAATTTCCTTATCCCATTCATCTAAATGAGCCTTTACCTTGCTCATTCCTCTTGGCCACAAACGATCTACTAAGATTCTATAACCTGCGGGTTGCTCATGATCATAAATTCTAACAACTTTTATCTCATTCACTTTTTAGTTCCTCCTTACAATTTATATTTACTTTCAAATACGAGTGTACAACATTTTTAGAAAGAAGCAGTAATATGAACTATGAAGATTTTTTTACTAATCGGTCTACTAGTGAAATTAGCAAAGATCTGTTGGGTAGAACTCTATCTTTCAATAATGGAAACGAAATTTTATCAGGCACAATAGTTGAAGCAGAAGCCTATGTTGGTGTAAAAGATCGTGCTGCTCATTCTTATGGTGGTAGACGCAGTCAGGCAAATGAAGGCTTATATCGTCCTGGTGGCAGTTTATATATCTATTCTCAGCGGCAACATTTTTTCTTTGATGTTGCCTGCCAAGCAGCAGGAGAACCACAAGGAGTTTTAATTAGGGCCATTGACCCACTAACTGGAATTGATACCATGATTAAAAACCGTAATGGCAAAACTGGTCCACTTTTAACTAATGGTCCTGGAAAGATGATGCAGGCTTTAGGAATTACTAGTAGAAAATGGGATTTAGCTCGGTTAGAAGATTCTCCCTTCGATATTGACATTAATCATAAACGTAAAATTGAAGAAATTACTGCTCTTCCAAGAGTCGGGATCAATCAGTCAGATCCTAAATGGGCCAAGAAAAAACTAAGATTTATAGTTGCTGGTAATCCCTATGTTTCAGATATTAAGAAAAAAGATGTTAAAAAAAATCACGGATTTATTTGACAAAAGATTAAAAATCGTTTAATCTTTTCATCAGTTAAATAAATCCCCAATGCAATAGAGGTTGCGATAACCACAAAATCTACTTGAGTACGCGAATACATTGACAGTAGTTTTTTAGGATTATCGCCGAAACAAGCTTACTTTCGCGAATTAAGCTTGTTGGGATGTGAGAGCATATCTTACATACTGTCCTGGTAGTTCCCAGGGAGCGCTATATGATTTGGTTTAATTACTGATGATTTTCAAACCTCGTTGTTTTTGGTAAACAGCGAGGCTTTTTATTTACGCTTTTATTGTATTGGCTTTATTTGAAATAATTTTTGGAGGTATTTCAAAGTGAAGTCAAAAATAAGATGGTTTAGTGCTTTATTAGCCCTAATTTTAAGTTTGGTTATCGGTTTTAGTTCTAATTCTACCCAAACTGAAGCGGCTAAAAAGGAAGCACCCCTAAAAATAGGTATGGAAGCTAATTATCCACCATACAATTGGACTCAAACTACAGATGCAAATGGCGCAGTTCCAATTGATGGATCTAAGCAATATGCAAATGGATATGATGTACAAATCGCAAAAATTATCGGTAAAAAGCTTCATCGTAAAGTTGTCGTTGAAAAAACCGAGTGGGATGGTTTATTGCCAGCTTTAACTTCTGGCAAAATCGACCTAATTATTGCTGGTATGTCTCCTACTGCTGAACGTAGAAAGGCAATCAATTTCTCTGAACCATACAGAAAGAGTACTTTCGTTGTTATTACAAGCAAGACTGGAAAATTTGCTCAAGCAAAAGGCTTAAATGACTTTAAGGGAGCAAAATTAACTGCTCAACAAGGTACGTTGCACTATGACTTAATTAAGCAATTACATGGTGCTAAGCGTGAACCAGCAATGAGAAGCTTTTCTGCAATGCATCAAAGCTTGCAATCAGGTACTATTGATGGTTATGTTGCAGAAGATATTGAATACCAAAGTTATAAGGCAGTTAACCCTAACATCGTTGCCGTTAACCTAAACAAGATGCAAGGATTCAAGGTTGCCCACGATGATTCAATTACTTCAATTGGTGTTAAGAAAGGCAACACTGAATTACTTAACCAAGTTAACAGCATTTTAAACGGTATTTCTAAGAAAAAGCGCGACCAATTAATGGCTGATGCTGTAAAAGAGCAGCCTCAAGCCGGTAGCAGCAAGAAAGAAAACTGGTTCATATCAATTATGCATCGCTATGGTTCAATGATCCTTGGCGGTGTTGGAATGACTCTTCTTTTAGCTTTAGTTGGTACTATTGTTGGTTTCTTCATCGGTTTACTTGTTGGGATTGTTAGAACTATCCCAACCCCTAAGTCTACTGGTAAAAAGTGGGGCTTAAAGATCGTTGACTGGATTTTAGCAGTTTATATTGAAGTGTTCCGTGGAACTCCTATGATGGTTCAAGCAGCCGTTATTTACTATGGAATTGCCCAATTATGGCATCTTAACTTAAACCGTACAGTAGCTGCTCTAGTAATTGTTTCAATTAATACTGGTGCTTACTTAGCCGAAGTTATTCGTGGTGGTATTAATGCTACTCCTAAAGGTCAATTTGAAGCAGCTTCAGCTATCGGTATGACTCACTCACAACAAATGTGGCATATTATCTTACCGCAAGCAATCAGAAACTGTTTACCATCAATTACTAATGAATTTATTGTTAACATTAAGGATACTTCAGTATTAAGTATTATTTCTGTATCAGAATTGTTCTTTGTTGGTACAACTGTTGCCAGTCAAACCTTCCAATTCTTCCAAACTTACTTCATTATTTCAATGATCTACTTAATTTTGACATTCTCAATCACTAGAATTTTTAATTTCATTGAAAAGAAGCTTGAAGGTCCAAAGAACTACAACTTAATGGCTAATCAATTACAAGTAGAAGATCCAAAGGAGACTGGATTTGAACATGAACAATAATAACGAAGAAAACATTTTACAAGTACAACATTTACAAAAGAAATACGGCGATCACACAGTATTAAAAGACATTTCTTTTGATATCAATAAAGGTGAAGTAATGACCATTATTGGTCCATCTGGTGGTGGTAAATCAACCATGCTTAGATGTATTAACCTTCTTGAAGAACCAAGTAATGGTAAGATTTTATTCCATGGCAACAATATTCTAGATTCTCATTTTGATCGTAATAAATTTCGATCAAAGGTTGGTATGGTTTTCCAGCAATTTAATTTGTTTAATAATAAAAATGTGCTTCAAAACTGTATGATCGGTCAAGAAATGGTTCTTGGACGCTCTAAAGAGGAAGCCAAGAAAATTGCAATTGAAAACTTAAAGAAAGTTGGTATGGAGCCTTTCTTAACTGCAAAGCCTCAACAACTATCTGGTGGACAGCAACAACGTGTTGCTATTGCGCGGGCAATTTCGATGGATCCAGAAATTTTACTTTTCGATGAACCAACTAGTGCGCTAGATCCTGAAATGGTTGGTGAAGTACTTAATACCATCCAGTTACTAGCTAAAACTGGATTAACAATGGTCATTGTTACTCACGAAATGGGATTTGCTCGTGACGTTTCTGATCAAGTTATCTTTATGAGCGATGGAGTTATTACGGAACAAGGTACACCACAAGAGATCTTTAATAATCCTCAAGAAGAGAAGACTAAGAAGTTCTTACGTAACTTTAGAAGCAATGAACTTTAAGATAGTAAAAAAATGCATTGGATTTTTGTCCAATGCATTTTTTCTATATAATCTCACTATTTTCTTTTTCTTGTGCTAGCTTCCAACCGGTTTCAAAATATGTCTTACGCAATTTTCTTAAGGCATCATAATCACTTTGTAAGCTATCAATCGCATCTTGAAGCTTTTTATTTTGCTTTCTCATCGCATTTAATTCAGGGTCATTAACTATTCCCTTCAAATGAACTTGTCCAGCTAAATCACGTTTTGCCTGCTGAAATTCTTCTTTTAAATTAGCAAGAGTGTCTTCGTACTTAACCAATTTTTTATTTACAACACTAAGTTGATTATTCAACTTAATAAATAATTTATAGGGCATATTAGATTTAATTCGATTACACTCGCTACATGACAAAATCAGATTATCAAAAGAATTATCATGCGATAAAGAAACTGGATCTTTGTGATCTACGCTTGTTCCGCGTCTACCACAATATTGGCAACGATAATTATATTTGTGACGAATTCTTTCACGGTCAACAAAATCTACTTCATTTAAGGAGAAGTCGACTTCAATTCCCATGTTTTTCATATTAACAGCAAAATCAACATTGCTATTAGGAATATAATCTATTTCTTTATCTTCGCTCTTAATAATTGCCTGATTAAATTTGAATCGTGGCAATTGCTGCAAAGCTACTTCATTACCATCATAGTCTTGAATAAAAGATTCATATTGGCGTCTATGATCGCTTCCTACAAGATACTGATTTAAAGCCTCCGGATTAGCGTTGCCAGTATTTTTCTTTCCTACAAAGCCATAGAGCATTACCTGGGAAATATTTTCAATTACTAAGTTTTCATAATCTTCTGCATCCAGATTGCGTGTTAAGCAAATATCACAAATGCTTGTTAACTTGGGATTCATTAATCCTTCTTGCTTAAAATGAAGGCTATCAAGTCGCAACCCGCAGGATGCGCATTGTAATTTCAAACTATTCTTCCCCCATTAGTAAAATACTAAAAGCAATTCTTTGCATCTTATCTTTACCAGCAAAGTCGCCTTTAAATAAGTCTGGCAAAATTTTCTTAATAAAATATTGAACACAAGTTAAGTCATCAAACTTTTTAATCGTTTCAAGACTTTCTTTAAACATTTGCATGAAAACTGGATTGGGATTTCCTAATTCAATTTCACCATAAGCTTCATAAAGTAAATCTAACTTATCACAAATAGATAAAATTTTACCTTCTAAAGTATCATCTTTACCTTCAGATAGACGCTTAGTGTAAATTTTTTGAAATTCTTTTGGAATTTCGTCCTTAATAAATTTGGCAGTCATTGTTTCTTCAACGTCTCCAATCATCTTTCGCAATTGTGGAGTTGCATATTTAACTGGAGTCTTAATGTCACCAATAAACCGCTCAGTATAATCATGGTTAAGACTCTTTTCATATAGAGCTTTCCAATTTATCTTTTGCTTACCAACAACTTCTTCAATATCTCCCATCATTTGAGCAAGTTCAGCCGTTCTAAAACTATGATCAGCGACAGAATGATGCTGATATTTAAAATAACCTGGTGCACGATCGATTGACTCTAAACTATTAAAACCTTGAATATATGCATTTAATCCCATAAAAACTTACCCCTTCCAGAAATATAAAAATGTCTAAAATTTCTACTATCATAGCAAAACCGTTCTACTCTTGCAAATCAAAAATAGAGAAAGATTCAACAACTTAATCTTTCTCTATTTTTCTAATCCAGTCAACTCATTTGTATTTAAAGCAGCTAAAGTCGTTAAAGTAGCATCGTAATAGTTATCTTTCGGAAGGGGTCTTGAAAAGATATACTTTTCTTGTTCAACCAAAGTGTCATAGCCTTGATTACGATACTTATTAGCTGCTACAAAGATTGGTGCACTAAAGCTCGCTGATTGATAATAATGTAATTTTTTACCTTTTAAGGTAAAACCAGCCGAAGTTCCTTTTTTCTTAAAAAATTTTAGCATTTTCTTTACTACTTGAGCCGCATTCTTATCATTACTTTCCGCTAATAGCATTGGGACTCGGCAAGCATTTGCACTATAGTGACCATCATCATTAGTCGCCACTTCATTAGCTTTTGCGGGTTTCACATAATTATTAGAAACCCATGCAAAGTCAGGAACTAAACCAGTATCGTGTTCCTTGCTTAATTTTTGCAAATAGTTAAGCATTTTGCTTTTAATTGTTAGCCATTCCCGATCACCGGTCGCTTGGTAAAATTCTTCAAACGCTTTTGGCATTACATCTGATGTCCTCAGGACATTATAAAAGCGTGAGTCTTTATTAGCCCAATTTCCGACAGTTACCATTTTAGCTTTCTGATTAATCTCAAACCTTTTTATATCATTAATTAAGTTAACAGCTTGTGACTTGTAGCCATGTCCTGGCCAAACTCTATTAGCATGTAGCAAAGCTTGAGCAATCATTATGTCACCATCACTTGCACTCACAGGATTATCACGCCAAATATTTTTCCTATCTTTCTGTCTCCAGCTCATCAAATTTGAATTTATTAAGCGATGAGCCAAGTAATAATTGTCTAGCTTTTGAAAATCAATCCGGCTTCCTAGATGTTTCTCTCCTGCTTTAGCAGCCAATAACATTCCATAGCCTTGCGCTTCAGATAAAGCACACGAAGGGGCCTTTCCCCCTGCTGCATTTACGTATTGTTCATTTTGATTTTTATTTTTTATATAATCTTCACGCCACTCATGATAATATCGCTCTTCTAGAGTTCGATCATTGCTCATCCTCACATAGCCAATGATTCCTAAATAAGCAATAATAGTTCCTAAAATTAGTATTAAATTCTTTACTTTCATTTCTTATTCCTAATCTGCAAACCTCTTGGTTTTCACCCACTTAGTACCATCACGTCTAAACAACTTATCTCCAATTACTGAGCAGACTGCTTGAAGAGAAATAGCAATGAAGAGCTGTGAATAAGTAAAATATGACACTAAAGCTAGCCAGATCTGGTCACTAGTGGCTTGACCATATTGGGTAGCTAAAGCTAGATTTATTTGAATTACATAGAGCAAGATCATTAATAACCAGTTAATTAATAGTAGCTGCATTAAGAGAACATTAGAATTCATCGCAAAGATAATTGGAATTTCTGGATTAAAAAATCGTGCAATTATACATCCCAAATCCACAAAAAAAATAATATCTGAAAGAATAACAGCTAAATTAAACCAAAAGAAAGTACATGTTAAATAAAAAGTTTCTAATTTCACACGCCAGTTACTCTTATCAAATAAGTGCTTAAAGTTATTCATCACCACTTGATAATTACCCTTAGCCCAACGTAATCGTTGATAATAATAATCACGTAAATGTTCAGGCTCCTGCTCAAAAGCTTCTGAATTATATGCCAGAGCAATCAAGTACCCATCTTCCATAATCCGAAAAGAAATTTCGGTATCTTCAGTTAAGGCGCCGCTTTGCCAGCCACCAATCTTTTTTACATATTCTGTATTAATGATGAAATTCGTTCCTGGAATTCGCCCAATTTTAAATAAATTCCAAACGCCTACATGTTGAAGTCTTTGAGATACAATAACTTCTTGGTTAATGCATTTAGTTAAAAAATTTTGTTTTGCATTTCGTGTTTTATTTCTGCCAAAAGTTGCCATATATCGCTGGGGATTCTCTAAAACTTTTTTCACTAAAAAATAGAGAGCATTTTGTTCAGGTAATGCATCGGCATCATAAACACAAATATATTCTCCCTGCGCTATCTTTAAAGCATCATTTAAGACACCTGCTTTACCGCCTGAACCATGACGTTCAATTATTTGTATATTTCTGTATCTATATTGAGGTAAATCTGTCGCCTTACGCATTTCAGCTGCAGTTTTATCTTGACAATTGTCGGCATATAAGAGGAGCTCGATCTTTGATGCAGGATAATTCAAGTTAAGAATTCCCTTGGTGGTATTTGCAATCACCACTTCTTCATTATGTGCTGGAACAACAATCGTAATTGTGGGATAACGCTTTAATGGCGTAATTGAAATAACTTTTTTACTATGCTTAAGCCAAAAACAAGTTGCACCATAAAGCGTAACTAATGAGGCTAAAAGCGAAAACCAAATTGAAACTAAAGTTGAAACAGCTAAAAAATCATTTAACATTATGCTTTCTTCCTAAATGACGTACTGTATGCTCGGTTTGATGATAAATAGTCCAGAGGTTACGAAACATAGCAAAAAATGCCACTAAAAATGTTAAAGTAATCAAAATTACTAAGAAAAAGAACCAATTACTCATACTTCTACTCCCTTTAAATATTCAACAACTAAGTCTGTTTCAAGTTTTCTTTTTAGACGTTTAAGAATGGCTTTAAAGTCAGGATACTCAAGTAAATCTTTCTCTGTAATATGCTGAGTTGCCATCTTAAAAGCAGGCTGATATTCCTTGTACTGTAGCCTTTTTAACTCAGCTTTTAGTTCATCATTTAAAACCATTAATGTACCCGGTGCGATCGTATTAGAGATAATCAGAAATTGACCATTTCCCAGGTAATATAAATTCTCATCAACTAACCTGCTCTTTTTAAGTACTCTTGCTATCTGCCGCAAAATCTCGTCATGATCTTCTAAATTAAATTGCGCAAATTGCTGATCATGTTCCCAATCAATAATTGTAAAATCACACCACAGTGGTAAATAATTTTTCTCTGTTAAAATTTTCTTAATCTTTTTATATAACTTTTCTGCATTATAGGTCGTTTGTAATTTTACATTTTGATCATAGTGCTTGAGATATCGATAGGCGCTAGACTGATTTTTCTTAAATATTTGCCATCTAAAGATGCACTCTTTAATTTGACTAGTTAAATATGTTTCTAAGGGAAAGGAAACAAGTAGCAAGGCCTTCCCATAAAAATCTATCGCTACATATCCAAGAGTTAGAGCACTAATTCCTAGCACAGTCAAAATTAAAATAAGCCAGGTACTAACAATAGTTGGTGCGCTCAATCCAATAACTGCTCCTAGAATTAAGAGCAGCATAACCCCTAAAAAAATATTGCGAGAAAAGTTACTTGCCAGTCCTAAAAAAATAGACGGCAAAACAAGGGCAAAAATTGCTTTTACTTCTACCCCTTTTCTTGAAATGTTATTCATTTAAAATTCTATCCTATGCTTAATTTGTCACATTTTATAAGTCTTTTTATATAGTAATATAATTTCATTTACAACAAAATGTTATTAAATAAACTAGGATTTATATAACTTTTACATGCAAAAAAAGAGAGACGCTAACTAGCGTCTCTCTTTATCTTATGCAGTAAATTTAATTACTTGTTTTCATCTTTAGCAGCTTTGTTTAAGAAAGCAACTACTTCAGCAGCTCTCTTAACACGAGCCTTAGAGTTTTTCTTGTTCTTAGGTCTTAAGTTTGGTGTAACACCAGTGTTGTAGTTTTCACCTTTACGCATAGATCTATACTTCCTCTCAAATAAAATTTTCGAAAATCTTTTATTATCATACCACGAAGAAGCACGTCACTTCAATACCTAGCAGATCTTTCCACCTAATTTTTTCATCTCATCAGCAGAAAGTTTTTCGCCTTTGAATTCAGAAATAGTAACTCCACCATCGATGATTCCTTCATTAGAAGATAAGGATAGAGTAGCATTGCGCGCATTAAGAACTAAGCCATCGTCTAGAAATGCTAATTCTTTATCAGATGTATACATATCTAAACCCATGTTGTTTTTAACCTTAATTGAAAACTCTGAATCCGGATGATCTAATAACACCAGTTGAAAATTAGCACCGATAGTACAAGTTCCCCCTAATTTAGAATAACCATTTGAACCATCATTTAAAGCCAGCAAAACAACTTGTCCTGGCTTAATTTTCTTTTCTAAAACGTCTTTAGCACTATCTTTGATTTTTAATTCGAGATTCTTAGAATCAACCATATTTATTTTCCTCCGTCCTCTTTTACTAACTTGAATATAGCAGGTTAATTACCTTTTTCCCTAATAAAATGCTCAAAATCTTACTAATAGGAAGGACTAATGCGAAAAAAGCGTTGCGAACTTGCCGTAAAGAGTTCAAAATAGTAGTGTTGAATTAATTTTAAGAGGGGACCTTAATGACCGTCATCAAAAATATTGCTAAAGACCGTATTTTACAAATTACGGTTGTCATAACGATCATAAGCTTATTCTTCGCAAGACCGCGTATTGAAGATATTAACTTTCATACACTTTACTCAATTCTAGCAATGCTTACAATCATCCAAATTTTTTCCTACTTACACGTTTTGGATGTCTTAGCCTACAAACTAACTGCAAGCGCTAGGAGTACCCGAAGATTAACTGCAATCTTCACAATTTTGTCAATTATCTCTGCGATGTTTTTAACTAATGATATAACTGTTTTAACTCTTATACCGTTATATTTAACGATTGCTAGACGCCATCATTTACCTGAGATCTTGCCTGTCACCTTAATTGGGATGGGCGCAAACATTGGTGCTGCTTTTACACCATGGGGAAATCCTCATAATATATTTGTTGTTAACCGTTATAATGTTTCACCGATTAAGTTTTTTAGTTGGTCAATTCCATTATTACTAGTTAGTTTAATTATTGTTTTAGTGTTTATCTTTTTTGTTAAAGATAAGCCAATCCCTACTGTGCCTTTAGAAGACATTAGAATCAGCATTCGACCAATGCTTTTAACGATTGCTGTTTCAATTTTCTTCTTCTTTGGTGTTTTCAATATTGTACCCGCATACGTCCCTGCAATTGTTGCAGTGATCCTTGCTCTTATTATTAATCCCTCTATTATGTTACATGTGGATTATGCTCTACTTCTAACTTTCACATGCTTTTTCATTTTTATTAGCGATATCCAGCAAATTCCATTTATTGTTACTTTAATTTCTAAGACAATGTTTTCTGAACATTCTGTATTCTTGACTTCTATTATTTCAAGTCAATTCATTTCTAACGTTCCTTCAACAATTTTAATTGGTAAATTTACCAACTTTGCGGAAGCCTTATTCCTTGGCTCAAATATTGGAGGATTTGGTTCAATCGTTGGTTCAATGGCCAATATGCTTGTTTTCAAGAGTTTTGTTGAAAACGGGACTGTTTCAAAGAGAAAATTTTTCTGGGTATTTTCAGTACTAGAATTTGCAGGTTTAATTATTCTGACAATTCTAGGTTGGATAGTTTTGGACTTTGTTATTTAAATATCATAAAAAAGCGCAAAATTGCGCTTTTTTTATATTCTAAACTTTCTTTATTTGGTACAATATTCCTAACATTTTAACCATATTTTTATGATAATAGAAAGGATTTACTTCTATGACTTTAACATGGATTATTATCATTTTAATTTTACTGGTGGCCGTTTATATCGGAATCTACAATGGCTTACAAAAAGCTAAAGTTCATGCCGATGAAGCATGGAGTCAAATTGATGTCCAATTAAAACGTCGTAACGACCTAATTCCTAACTTAGTTGAAACAGTTAAGGGTTATGCCAAGCATGAAAGTGGCACTTTAGAAAAAGTAGTTGCCCTAAGGAATCAATTAGTAAATATTCCTACTTCTGATCACGAAGAAGCTATTAAGCTTTCTAACCAAATTACTGATTCATTGAAGAGTATTTTTGCCCTAGCTGAAAATTACCCAGACCTAAAAGCAAATCAAAACTTCATGTCACTTCAAGAAGAACTTACAAACACCGAAAATAAGATCGCTTATTCACGTCAGTTATACAACTCAACTGTTGCTATGTTTAATGAGAAACTATTAACTTTCCCATCTAACTTAGTCGCTAAGATTCACGGATTTAAGAATATGGATTACCTTCAAACACCAACTGAAGAAAAGGCTGTTCCTAAAGTTAAATTTTAGGTTTATCAATGCTCTATCAACAAATAGCACGCAATAAGCGTAAAACAGCATTTTTGCTTGTTATATTCGTTATTATTCTAGCTCTTGTTGGTGGTGGGCTAGGATATTTGATTAACGGTGAACCGCTATCAGGAATTGTAATTGCCTTAATTGGTAGCCTAATTTATCTTTTTATTGTTCTTCAAAATCCGGGAAATTTAGTCATGAGTATGAATCATGGCCGAGAGATTCATGAAGAAGATGACCCAGAACTGTGGCATATTGTAGAAGATATGGCACTCGCTGGTCAGGTTCCAATGCCAAGAGTCTTTATTATCAACGATGAAAGTCCCAATGCCTTTGCGACTGGACGTGATCCTAAACACAGCTTCGTAGCTGTTACTACTGGATTAAGAAAGCGACTTAATCGAAGTGAATTAGAGGGCGTTCTTGGCCATGAGATTTCTCATATTCGAAATTATGACATTTTAGTATCTACAATTGGAGTTGCTTTAGCTGCTGTAATTTCATTTATCTCTAGTTTTGCCTCCCGTATTTGGTGGTGGGGCGGCAATTCTGACCGTGATGACGATGACTCTAGTCCTCTAGAAATAATCTTTAAAATAGTGGCCATTGTTTTCACACTAATTTTAGGACCTCTTGCTGCCGCACTAGCTCAGATGGCTCTCTCTCGTAATCGTGAATATTTAGCTGATGCAAGTTCGGTTGAGCTTACTAGAAATCCCCAAGGTTTGATTTCAGCTTTAGAAAAGATTTCAAATAGTGAACCGATGAAAGATCCAGATCCGTCAAGTGCTGGCTTATACATCGAAAATCCGCTGCATAAGCGGGGGTTGAGTTCACTATTTGATACTCATCCGCCTACAGCTGACAGAATTAAGAGATTAGAAAACATGTAATAAAAGGGATGCACATGCATCCCTTTTTACGTATCTATTATTTCAAATTGATATGAGCCTCTCTAAATAGTCTCTTCCTCATTTCTGCTGGAGTCATGCCATAATAATGTTTAAATTTCTTATAGAAAAACGATTTGCTTGAATATCCAATAGTTTCGATTATTTCTTTTAATGAAACATTTGGCTTGGCCAATAACCTTCTAGCTTCTTTCATCCGTCTTTCATCAACATGCTCAACAAAGCTTTTTCCCGTTTTTTCTTTTACCATTGTAGAAAAATAATTTCGATTAAAACCAAAGTATTTGGCAGCTTGCGTTAAACTAATATCATTATAGTGTTGGTCAATGTACTGATCTAACGCTTCATCCTTAAATGTGCTTTCTTTTACTTCGTTAGATTTAAAGTTTTGTTCACGCAAATTGCGCAAGATTATAATTTTAAGCAGCTCTAAGCCAATTGTTCCGTTAAAAGCGACATTATTAAGATAGTCTTGAATTATACCTTTCAAGTTTTGACTCCCCCACATCACAGAAGTAGTTGTAAATAAAAAGGCACGATCTTGATTTAACTTTTCTAAAAATAATGTACTCAATCTTTGTTCATTAGGTGTATTGGCATCTACCTGCTCTAATTGTTTTTGCCATGAAAAATCGTTATCCAGTTTAAATTTAACAATAATTGCATTTTTATCGCTAACTTTGATTGTATAGTCAGTGTCTTTTTCAATTAGCAAGATATTTCCTGCCTTCAAATAAAAAGTTTTATTATTAATTTCAACCTCACACTTACCCGCTAAGCAGTAAATTAATTGACTAGTATTAGATTGATATTCAGTAAAATCATAATGCACTTTTTCTAAATAAAGACTATACGGCAAAAGAAGGTTTTCAGTACGGATTTCTATTTCAGTACCTTGAGTATTTTGCATTAAACTTGATAAATAACTTTTTAATGTCGCTGTTGCCATCTCAACCGGTCCCCTTTGCTTTTACTCTATTTTAATTATAACCTTTTTACTATTTTTAATTGTCATTTCGGCTTATTAAGCGTAAGCTAAACCTAGAAATATAACTGGGGTGCCAGATGGCTGAGAATATACCCATTGAACCTGTTTGATTAACATCAGCGTAGGGAAAATGATTTATTTTTAGACTTTTATTTAGTCACCTCTTTGAGGTGGCTTTTTTTATTTTGGGAGGAAAAAATGAAGAAATTACATGTTCGAGATATTATCCTAATTGCTTTAATTGCTATTATTTTTGGCTTAATTTATTTAGCTAGTGACGGTCTTTATAACGTCTTGACTGCCCTCCTTACACCAGTTGGCTATGGAATGTTAGCCAATGATATTATGATGGGAATCTGGTGTATGGCAGGTCCTTTAGCAGGATTCTTAGTTCGACTTCCTGGGGCTGCTTTTCTAGGAGAATTTTTAGGTTCTTGCGTTGAACTACTTGCTGGAGAACAATGGGGCGCAGTAAATCTAATCTCTGGAGCTGTTCAAGGCCTAGGGTGTGAATTAGGCTTTACCTTTACTAGCTACCACCGCTACAATTGGTTCACGCTTTTCTTATCTGCTACAACGACAACAATTGTTACTTACCTGTACGACTTCATTAAGAACGGCTACAGCTACTTCTCAACTTTTAACATGATTTTCTACTTTGTAGTTCGTTGGCTTTCAATGCTTTTATTTACCTGCGTTTTAGTTAAATTAATCATTAATCTCTTGGTAAAAGCTCATGTCGTCCAAACAAATTAAACTTAATCAGCTATCTTTTCAATATCAAAATCAGCCAATTTTTAAAGATTTAAATTTGATTATAAATCAAGGCGATTTTGTTCTATTAACTGGTCCAACTGGTAGTGGCAAATCAACTCTATTAAAGCTTATCTCTGGTCTTGACCCGACTTTCAATGGCAAAATAACTGCCGGTTCTTTAAAACAGCCATTCACTAATTGGGGCATGGTGTTTCAAGATCCTAGTCGACAATTCACGATGGCGACTCCTCGAGAAGAGCTAATTTTTGCCTTAGAAAACAAACTAGTTGATCGTACTTCTGCTTTAAAGCGTATTAATTACGCAAGTACTAAAACTAATATTTCATCTTTATTAGACCAACCTTTTCTTCAGCTTTCGGGTGGTGAAAAGCAACGTGTTGCCTTAGCCGTCCTGATTGCCATGAAAAGCGACTTACTCTTATTAGATGAGCCTTTTGCTAATTGCGACTCTCACAATCGACAGTTTCTACTAACTTGCTTAGCTACACTTCACAAAGAAGGAAAAACGATTTCAATTAGTGACCATAATTTTTCTGGCTATGAAAAGCTAGCTTCTATGGTCTTGGCTATTAAAGACAAAAATATTAAGACTATTACTTTGCCTGACAACACGCTAAAAAATCAAGCATTATCTTTCTCTCTTCCTGACTTAAAACAAAATCCAGTCTATTTCCTTAAATCATTCTCACTATCTTTTCCAAAAAAAAATCTAATTTCTCCAACTAATCTAAAAATCTATCCCGGAAGAGCCACTTTATTAACTGGAGAAAACGGAAGCGGTAAGACATCCTTATTTAAGGCTCTAACCAAAATTATTCCGTATCAAGGACAATTAATATTTGAAAGTAAAGACATCAAGAAATGGCATCGGAGGCCCTATCTAGCAAAAGTAGGACAAATTTTTCAAAATCCAGATGACCAATTCTTAAATGTTACAGTAAAGGAAGAATTAGACTTTAGCCTAAAGTACAATCGAAATCTTTCCTTAAATAAAATTAAGCTAGAACACCTACTAACTAAACTCAACTTGCAGAATTTAGACGAACAAGTTGTTTATTCTCTATCTGGAGGACAAAAAAGAAAGCTGCAAATTCTCGTGATGTTAATGGCCTATCCTGAGGTTTTACTTCTAGATGAACCATTTAGTGGTTTAGATCAAGAAAGCGTCTCAGCGGTCATTTATTTGCTTAAAAAGTACTTTCTAGATTCTAACCACACCTTACTTGTCATTAGCCACCAACTTGAGCAAGTTCAGCATCTCTGTGACTATCACTTAACTATCAAAGATCAGAAACTTTTCTACACTAAATAAAAAAAGGTAAATAACATGAATCCCGGATTGAAACTATTTTTGATTTTAATTATTTCGCTTGAAATATCGCTTATTCCTAATTTGATCGCCAATATAATAATTATTGTAGCTAGTCTTAGCTACCTCGCATTTAAGCATCTGAGTCTTAAAAAACTACTCTTGATTTTTTTAATCCCATTATTTGCAGCTTTAGTGGTCTTTATTACAATCTATTATTTTACTCCCGGCCATAGCCTCTACCAAGCCAGCGTCTTATTTACGCGAATTTACGCTTATATATTTTTAGGAGCTACATTTACTGAAACCACCAGTGTCCTTGCGCTCGCTCGCTCATTAGAACAAAATTTCAAACTACCAAGTAAATTTACCTATGGAACTTTAGCCGCATTCAACGTAATTCCTAAAATCCATGCTGAAGTTAATCGTATTCGCTTAGTTGGGGACATGCGCCATTATCATCTCTCCTTTTATTCGCCAATATTATATTTTAAAGCAATTTTAGCAGCTATCTCTTGGTCAAATAGCCTAGCTGAAGGGATGATTTCACATGGATATCGTGAAGATAAAGCACGAAGCATCATCGTGCCAATTACTCTAACAAAAAAAGACTGGCTTATTTTTAGTAGTATTTTAATCCTACTTCAACCAATCTTATTCTTTATAAAATAATTATTTATGATAAGGGCTTCCGCTATTAATCATAAACGCACGGTAAATTTGTTCAACTAAAACTAAGCGCATTAATTGGTGCGGCATTGTAAATTTACCAAAACTAATTAAATCATCAGCTCGTTTATTTACTGCATCGCTTGTTCCTAAACTTCCCCCAATCACAAAGGTAATATCTGAATGTCCATAGGTAGTCAAGTCAGCTAGCTCCTTGGCAAAGTCTTCGCTAGTTCTTTCTTTGCCCTTAATTGCCGTCACATACACATATTCTTTATCTTTTATTTTATCTAGAATTCTTTTCCCCTCGATTTCTTTGACCTGTTCCATTTCAGCAGGACTTAGTTTTTCGGGGGCTTTTTCGTCGGGTACTTGAACTATTTTGATCTTCGCAAAACGACCCATTCTTTTGACGTATTCAGCAATTCCATCTTTAAAATACTTTTCTTTTAGTTTACCTACACAAACAATTTTGATATTCATTATAACTATCTAACCTTTCACGCATCTAGTTTTTAATTTTATCCCCTAATTGACATAGCGTCCACATCAGTTTTCCCCTAACTGTGGATTATTAAAAACTATATTTAGTGGTCAGACTAATTGATTATCAATAAATTGTGGTTTATAAAAAAGTGGATAACTTTTTTACTGAATTTATTCCACATTTTTATAAACACTACTATTTTTCCAAACTTTTTAGTCTATTCCCTACATAGTCAACTTGAACAGCCGTTCAGAACAGATAAATTTAAAATTTTATTTACACACAATTCACAGGTTTTCCACACAATTTATTTTTATTTTAACCGAGTTATGCACAATCCACAGAGTTTCCCACATTTTCCCACAATCTTATGGATAACTTTCAGTTCTTGACAGCATTAAAAGTCGAACTTTATTACGTTTCACACTTTAAATATTAAGAAAAAGCTATGATTACCGCTTACAAAACGCATAATCATAGCTTTTTTATCTCTATTTAATAATATTCACTTAACTTAAAGTAACCTTGATATCTTGTGACTTACCGTCTCTAACAACCTGAAGTGTTACTGTATCGCCAACTTTATGTGTATAAAGAGCAGTATGTAGTGAAACAACACTATCAACAGCTTTGCCATCAATCTTGGTGATTACATCATGTGACTTAATTCCTACTTTATCTGCACTACCATTCTTAGTAACGCTAGCTACATAGACACCAGATTTAACGCTATCAGGTAAACCCAGCTTCTTACGACCATACTCTGTTAATTCATCAACTGATACAATTCTTACACCTAATTTTGGACGAGTAATTTTTCCATTTTTAACTAATTGATTAATAATAGAAACAACTTCATCACTTGGAATTGCAAATCCCATACCCTCAACAGCTGTACCGTCACTAGAAGAGGACAATTTCATTGAGTTAATCCCAATTACTTGCCCAGACATATTCACAAGTGGACCACCTGAGTTACCCGGATTAATAGCAGCATCAGTCTGGATAACTGTTGCCTGATTAGTAACCTGGCCTGCAGAATTAGTTACATCAACAGTTCTATTCTTAGCTGAAATAATACCTTGAGTTACACTTGTAGCATATTCACTACCTAAAGGTGAACCTACAGCAATAACTTGCTGACCTGGCTCTAAATTCTTAGATGAGCCAAATTGCGCAGTTTGAGTAACATATTTTCCGTCAATGGTTAAAACAGCTAAGTCTGTTTCTGAATCAGTTCCTACTTTTTTAGCAGTTACTTTTTTACCATTGCTTAAGATGACTTGAATCTCATCACTTCCAGATACAACGTGGTTATTAGTTACAATGTAGCCTTTACCATTAGACTTCATGTAAATAACACCTGAGCCTTCACTATAAGTTTCCAAGTCAGATTTAGAGTTTTTCTTTGAAGAACTAGAACTATCAGAGCCAAAAATACCAAACGGATCACTACTTGAAGATGAACTTTGTCTCTTTAAGTTAACCACAGAAACAACTGATTTTTTTACAGTATTAAAGGCATTAGTCATCTGACTACTATTTTTTCTGCTAGACTTTTCAACTTTTGTCGTTGGAACGATACTTGTTTGTGGTGCATTTTGTCCATTAACTTGAGATAAACCTGCATAAGCAACTCCACCTCCAAGAAGTCCGGCAACCACTCCAACAATACCAGTTTTGATTAAAGCGTTATGTTTAGTAGGGTGCTTAGTATTATTTTCTGCCATAAAAATTTCTCCTTTTCTCTTCATTTCTAGCCTAATCACAAATTTTGAATTTTTTATGAATTCAAGTCAAATTATTTGCTAAAAATTTATATTTTCGTTAAAGAGCCAGCTTGCATTGGATTAGTATCAATAATCTTAACATCAGCTGGTAAATTTGCATCCCCAGCTACTAATAAGTCTTCAGCCGTCTCATGCGCCAAATACTGGGTATTATTATGTTGGCTGCGATGCGCTAAAAATATATGTTTAGTTTTTGGAGAAACCACATCAAGTAAGGTGTCTGCTGCTTGATCATTTGAAAGGTGTCCAACATCAGACATAATTCGTTGCTTTAATGACCAAGAATACGGACCATTTCTAAGCATCATATCGTCATAGTTAAATTCCATCAAATAACCATCTGCATCTTTTATTTCACCTTTAACAGTACTTGAAACATAACCAGTATCTGTTAAACACGCAAATCTTTTACCACCACTTGTAAAGACATAATATTGTGGCTGCGCTGCATCATGGCTCGTCGCAAAACTCGTCACGTCTAAATCACCAAAAGTCTTAGTTATACCAGATTCAAACGTATTAATTTGTTCAACAGGTAATTTTCCTATCTTATTACTTTCAATTAAATAATTCCAAGTACCTGAATTCGCATAAGCCGAAATTTTAGGATATCTTCTCATTAATACGCCTAATCCACCGGAATGGTCAGTATGATCGTGGCTGATAAATACCATATCAATATCTTTAATATCAACGCCTACTTGTGCCAGTAAATCTTTAGTCTTTTTTCCAGATAAACCTGCATCCATTAAGATTTTATGCTGCGGAGTCTCAATCAACGTAGAATTACCTGCTGAACCACTTGATAAAACCGATACTTTCAAATTTCTCTACTCCTTTGAATCATCAGCAGCAATATTATTTTGGATAATTGTCCCTGTAAATGCATTTACGCGTTTAAGGGTCATCGTATGCGAATTATTATTTTCAATCGCTGCCACCCAAGTAGGAATATAAATTTCGCTTCCTCGAACAGTGATCAACTTGGTATAAACTTGCTTTAACCAGATAATCTTGGAATTATTTGGTAATTCACTATAAGTATATAAGGAATTTACAGCAGCTTTTGAACTAATTGTATTTTGTCTTTCGCGTACCGGGTTCAAATTGCTAACATAGCGTTGCGAATAAGATACAATTTGATTATTTTTAACAATAATGTGCAATCGTGCAGTTGCAGCAAAAACTTCTCCATACTTTGTTTTCTGATTAAAGACATAATCATCCCCTTCAGATAGTTCTGAAAGATAGACATAATCTTTACCCTCATACACGTTTTGACTATTGTTTTTAAAGTGAATAATTTCTTTCAGGGCTTTTTTGGAATCTTTCGATAGAGCAATTGGTTTGCTCAAATTAACTGAAATACTATTTTCACTTGCATTAGTTTCTACTTGTTGATTTACCTGTGCTGCTGCTTTTTTTGTCCAAGAATTGTCCACTTTGGCAGCTAAATAATACCCATCCTCTTGCTTATCATTAACTTTAGGGATAGTAATCTGATCTGCGCTTGTTTCACTTTTAATATCAGTTTGAGCCGGAGTAGAGCCAGCAGACAAAAGCGTCGGCGTTTGCCAAAGTTCAATACCCAAAAAGATATTGATTCCAATAAATACGACTAAAAAAATCCATTCAATTCTCTTAAAGTCCATCTACTAGCCCCTCCTTTCCAGAATTCACAACTTGATTATTAATATTCAGCCATTCATCTAGAGTCTTCCACTGCTTATTAATTTTTACATAATAAGTTGGTTCTAGATCTACTAATTTTTTATTTTTACTATTATCAGATTTAGCCGTATAACCAATAACAATGCGCTCAATATCTTTTTGGTGGTATCCCTTTTGATATAATTCATCCATCGCTTCATTAGTCGGAATAAGCGTCTTCTTTTCTCCACTAGTTGGAATTGGAATCTGCAAGTCTAAGCTATTAAAGTTAATTGTCATTCCATTAGAAGCAAACTTAACTTGCGCCCGCATCTTATATTTTCCTGGCAAAAAGATCGGATATTCTTCAACATAATTTTGATAAATAACTGTATTATTATCAGCATCAAAGAACCTTAAATCTGGCTCGGATAATCCAATTTTACGAACAAAATATAAACTATCATTTAATTTTCGACTAATAGTCTTGGGAACCTGATCTTGTTGATAATCAATATATTCATAATTATGGGTATGCTTTGCAGCAATCAACCGCTCATATACTCCATTAGAATATGTAATGCTTTCTCCAGAACTATGCTGGGTAGGATTATTAGAGCCTAGCAAGCGATACACAAAGTATGAATCTGACTCTTCCTTAGTTAAATAGCTATACGTTGGTAAACTTAAATTCTTGTCATAGAAGGGCAAGTAATCATCATGAACTTTTTGAAGTGTAACTGGCATCTGTGTTTTAGCACTTTGAATATGTTCTACCAAATTGTCAAATGATACATCACTTAGACGAACTCGATAAATAGTATAGTTTTCGTCATTACCTAAATAGATATACTTACTGGATTGAGCGGGTACAAAAAAGCGATTAAATTCCCGACTATCAGCCTTTCTTACATTAGTTAAGAATAAGGAGATAGTTATCTGATCTGGATATGTCAACTGAACATAGTTAGGATTTTTTAATAACTTTTCATATTTACTTTGACTAGACCAAACTCTAATTGGCAATAATGGCTTAACTGATTGAGTTAATTTTGAAAACTCTAGCGGAAGATTATTTTTAGTATCGTAAACCTGATACATTTGCTTATCTTTAAAATAAAAAGTTTGAGTAGGCAAATAAATATCTCTTAAAGAACGTTGACCCAAATCTTTAGTTTGAGTTTGATTAGACGTCTCTTCAATTCTTGAAAATCGTGCATCAGAACCCCAAATAATAGCTGATAAGATAATTGATAAGACAACCATTACAATTAAACTAATTCGTAATGTAATTCTAGAAAACTTATCTTTAAACCTCATCCCAGTTTTCTCCCTCCTCGCTAATTGCTTCATATGGCAAAGAAATGTAGAAAGTTGAGCCAGCTCCTTCAGCACTATCTGCCCAAATTCGACCATGGTGTGCTTCTACTATTTCTTTAGAAATAGCCAGTCCTAGACCAGTTCCACCTTGTTTACGAGAACGTGCCTTATCAACACGATAAAATCTATCAAAGATTTTGTTTAAATCTTTTCTTGGAATTCCTAATCCTTGATCAGAAATACTTAAGATAACGTGCTTTTGAGCCTGCAATAAGCGAACTGTGATAACGCCACCGTCAGGTGAATACTTGATAGCATTGTTCATAATGTTGTCAATTACTTGCATCATCTTGTCCGTATCAATCTCAACCCATAAGGCTTGATGAGGAAATTCACGCTTAATCGTATATTTCTTTTTGTGCATCTTATCAGAATCAGACTTGAGCATCATATCAAACCGATTTAAAACGTGGTTAACAAAGTCATTTAAGTTAACCCATTCTAAATCCATCCTTGCTACTCCTCGATCCATTCTTGATAAGCTAAGCAAATCATTGATCATTCGAATCATTCGCTCAGTTTCATCTTGAATAACATGGAGAAATTGCGGTGCAATATTTGGATCTTTCCATGCTCCATCATTCAATGCTTCAACATATGCCCTTAAGCTTGTTAACGGTGTTCTAAGCTCATGTGAAACATTTGAAACGAATTGTTGCTGCTCACGTTCATTTTTTTGTTGTTGGGTAATATCATGAAGCACGCAAACTAGGCCAGAAACAAATCCTGTTACACGCTGAATCAAAGAAAAGTTAGCATGCAAAATCATTTCATCGCGCGTATTATCATTAACTCGAACAATTAATTCTTGTTGAGTACTTAATAAATCTTGGATAGTGACATCTTTTAGTCCAAGTAAATTAGTAATTGGCTTTCCAATAACGTCTTTTTCAGTTTTTCCTAAAAAATCAAGTGCCGTTTCATTAATAATCGTGATATTTCCATGTCTGTCTGTTGCAATAACGCCATCTGTCATGTGTGTTAAGACATTATCTAGCCGTCTTCGCTCACTATCTGAAATTTCTTGAGTTCTTTCAATTCTTACTGATAAAGTATTGAAGGCCTCAGCTAGTTGACCTAATTCATCTTGCGCATAAACTCGAACATGTCCAGAATAATCTCCATTTGCAACTCTTAATGCTTGTTTACGCATCTCCTCAATAGGTCTAGTTATTGCCCGGGAAATGACTAAGGCTACAATTGCTCCCAAAACAGCTGCAATCAGTGAAGCAATCAGAAAGTAAATTGATACCTGTCTTAAGTTATTAAAGACACCTTGTAAGCTAGCGCGGACATAAATTGCTCCTACAGGAGTATTAGTTCCATTAGCAGAAGTTAAAGGTGAAATTTGTACCATATAATTTCCGTTGTCATTAATAACTTTTGAAACTTGCTTGCCATTGGAGAGTACACTCTTGATATCTACATTACTAGTTCGCTGTCCAATCCGGTTTTGATCATTCACATTTGAAACAGCTCTAATTACTCCCTTATTATCAACTACCATTAACTGGCTAATATCGCCTAAATTATAGTTTGAAATAATCTGGCTTAACTGTTGATTAGCCTTTTTAGAATTAGCCCTACTTAATTGACTAGAAATTTGGTTAGTAATAATATTGGGAACTTGAATTGATGATTCAAAATTTTGAATTGAATTTTGTTCGAGTTGCCTTGTAAAAGACGCACCAACCACTTCAATCGTTGCTAATAAGAGCAGCATAAAAATTACTGCGATTTTAAAATTGATAGAATTTAATACACTTTTTATTTTCTTCATTTGTCCTAATTGCAAAAAAAGCCACTATTACTAGTGACTTTGATCCTTATTCATCTGATGGGTTTTTAACGTAATATCCTACTCCACGCCGTGTAACTAAAATTGTTGGCGAACTCGGATTGTCTTCGATTTTTTCACGTAAACGTCTCACAGTTACGTCAACAGTTCTAACATCCCCGAAGTAATCATAGCCCCAAACGGTTTGCAGCAAATGTTCTCTAGTCATCACTTGACCCATATGCTGAGCTAAATAATGAAGTAATTCAAATTCACGATGCGTTAATTCAATTCTTTCGCCATTTTTTTCGACCATATAGGCCTCAGGCATAATTACTAAATTACTAATAGTAATATTCTTATCTTCATCATCTTCAGTAGCTTTTTGGGTTAAATCACGTCTACGTAGGTTTGCCTTTACTCTAGCAACTAGCTCTCGATTGGAGAAAGGCTTAGTAACATAGTCATCTGCCCCCATCTCAAGCCCTAATACCTTATCAATTTCAGTATCTTTAGCAGTTACCATAATAATTGGCATATCATGAGTTTGACGTACTTCCCGTGCAACTTCTAAGCCATCTTTTTTAGGCAACATTAAATCTAGGATCATCAAGTCTGGATCATATTCATCAACTTTTTTTACCGCTTCTTCGCCGTCATAAGCAGTGTCGACATCAAAGCCTTCCTTAGTCAAGTTAAATTTAATAATGTCAGAAATTGGTTTTTCATCGTCAACGACTAAAATCTTTTTTGGCATAAATGATGCCTCCTCAATATTAATAACTATATTATACTGTTTTCCACACTTTTTTTAAACTTATGCAAAAAAAGCTTGCACTTTAGTTCTTTTCCTGGCATAATACTATTTGTTGGTTATCCAATTGGGTGGTTAGCTCAGCTGGCAGAGCAACGGACTCTTAATCCGTGGGTCCAGGGTTCGATCCCCTGACCACCCATATTTATAAGGCATCGCTGTGGCGATGTCTTTTTTTGTTTTTAAACTTCTTTTATAATTAATATCATGAATACTAAAACATCTCAACGTAATGTTATTTACTATAATTCTTTAACTGATGACATTGTCAAAAGTAAGCAACAAGATTTCACCCTACCTAGCAATTATCAAATCATTAAACGTACTCCTCTTAACTATTTAATGCGTTTTTTAGCTACTGGTTTTGCTTATCTTTTTACTTATGGCGTAATGCATGTCAAAGTAATAGGGAGAGATAAGTTATTTAAATATAAACATCAAAGCTATTTTGTCTATGGAAATCACACTCAAATGGTTAATGATGCCTTTATGCCTTTAACCCTCTTTGGCTGGAAAGATTATTATGCAATTGCTAATCAAGCAAACTGGGGAATTCCAATAATTGGAAAAATTCTCTTACCTTATGGAGGACTACCAGTTGGCAAAAATATTAAACAAGCAATTCATTTGCTTAAGGCAGTTAATACTCTAACTAAGGAAGATGCCCATATTATTATTTACCCAGAAGCACATGTCTGGCCTTACTATACTGATATTCGCCCATTTCCAGCAACTAGTTTTAATTTTCCAGTTCAAACGAATAAGCCAAGCTTTGTCATGACGACAACCTACCAGAAAAGAAAATTCAGCAAGCGACCTAGGATTACTGTCTATATTGATGGGCCTTTTTTCCCAGATACTTCTCTGCCTAAAAAAATACAGCAAAAAAAGCTACATGATCAAGTATTTACTCAATTAAAGGACCGTTCAAAATTAAGCAACTATGAGTATTATCGCTACCAGCAGCGAAAAATCGGAGGATAAAAATGAACATTATGTTTTGCGGCGATTCTCATGCCGAAGATGGTATTTTAATTACAACACTATCTTTACTAAAAAACACATCAACTCCCCTACACTTTTACATTTTAACGATGCACGCAGAGGGATACACAGCTTTTAATCAGCAAGCATTTAGACTAATTAAAAAACTGCTGAAGGAAAAAGATCCTAACAATACTGCTGAATTAATCGATTGTACTGAATTATTTAAAAAAGAACCTCCACGAGCAAATATGGAAACACGCTTTACTCCATATGCAATGCTGCGCCTTTTTGCGGATCAACTACCACAAATTCCTGATCGTATCTTATATTTAGATGATGATATTATTGTGCGTAAAGATATTAGCGACTTTTATAATCAAGATCTAACTAATATCGAACTAGTTGGTGTTTTAGACTTCTGGGGTCGTTTCTTCTTTCATAATATCCATACTCATAAGCCATTTGATTACTTAAACTCAGGCGTCTTGCTTCTTAATATGTCTGAAATTAAAAAAACACAATTATTTGCCAAAGTTAGAGAAAAAATGAGTGATAAAAAAATGCTTCTCCCAGATCAGTCTGCTCTAAATAAACTTGCTACTGAGAAGAAAATTGCTCCGCGCTGCTACAATGAACAATATCGTTTACGACCCGATACTAAAATTCAACATTTTACAACTAGCTTTCGCTTTAAGCCATACTTCCATACTTTAACTGTTAAACCATGGGATATAGAGCGTGTGCACAGTGTCTTGAAATTACATGAATATGATGATTTACTTAAGCAGTATACAGAGCTTAGGTCACAATTAAAGCGGGCCTAGGAACTTTTAATATATAAGGAGTCTATTTTTGATGACTATACCTGTTTTTTATACAATTAGCGACAACTACACACCTTACGCAGCTGTTTCAATTCAGTCACTAATTGACCATGTTGATCCAAACAAGGACTATACCATTACTCTCTTAGTTCAAAACATTAGTGATATGCATAAGAAAGATTTGGAAGATCTTTCAACCAAAAATGTCCATGTTAATATTTTTCATATTGATGACGAAATGGTAGCTCCGATTCACAACAGTGAAGAGAATTACTTACGGGCACAATTTTTCACGATGTCTATTTTTTACCGTCTATTTATTCCTAACCTTTTTCCTCAATATGACAAGGCTGTTTATTTAGATGCTGATACTATTATTTGTACTGACATCGCTGAGCTTTACAACACCGAAATTGGTGATAACATGTTTGCCAGCGTACCAGATATGTCAATCAGATTTATTAAACCACTTCAAGTTTATATCAAGGAATGTCAAGGTATTTTTCCACCAGAAAAATATATTAATAACGGCGTTATTCTCTTCAATATGAAAGCCTTTAGAGATAAGAAATTTGTCGATAAATTCTATTCATTAATTGAAAAGTATCATTTCGATAATATCGATCCTGATCAAGCTTATATGAATGAGATTTGCGAAGATAAAATTTATCATTTACCACTTGAATGGGATGCAATGCCTAATGAACACATGGATGAAATTAAAAATCCTAAAATTGTTCATTATAATCTTTTCTTCAAGCCCTGGCATTTTGCAGATGTTCAATATGGCAAATACTTCTGGGATGTTGCTAAGAAGTCTCCATATTATGAAGAACTAAAAGCACAATTAGCTAGCTTTACCGATGAGGACCGTAAAAAAGCACGTACTGACCTTGATTGGATGATTAAAAAAGTTGATGAAATCAAAGATGAAGATGTAACTTGGGCAAAAGTTAAGAAAACAACATCTGTAAAGATATAAAGAGGACTAAAAATGACTATCCCTGTTTTTTATAGTATTAGTGATGATTTTACCAAGTATGCGGCTGTTTCGCTTAACTCCTTAGTTAAGAATGCTAGTCCGCAAAATGATTACACAGTTACTTTTTTAAACCAAGACCTGTCTGAGAAACACCAAAAGCAACTTGCAGCTTTTGCTAATGACTATGTACATGTTAAATTTTTCCATATCGATGAAAAATTAGTAAAACCGATCCAGAATCGTAAAGAAAACTACCTTCGAGCAGACTTTTTCACAATGTCTATTTTTTATCGTCTCTTTATTCCGGACCTATTTCCACAATATGATAAAGCAATTTACATCGATAGTGACACCGTCGTCGTTGATGACATTGCTAAGCTGTATAATAACGACTTAGATAATAAGCTATTCGCCGCTTGTACAGACTCATCGATTCAATATGTAGATAAAATGGTGAAATATATTAAAGAGGTTCTATCTCTCGATCCAAAGAAATATATCAATTCGGGGATGTTAGTCTTAAATTCTAAGGCTTTTAGGGATGAACACTTTATCGATCACTTTATGCATTTACTTGAACAATATCACTTTGATTGTATTGCTCCTGATCAAGACTACCTAAATGAGATTGGTGATGGAAGAATTTTGCATCTTGATCCACGCTGGGATGCAATGCCTAATGAAAATACCGAACCCATTTCTAAACCTGGGCTAATTCACTATAATTTGTTTTTCAAACCTTGGCACTTTAAAGATGTCCAATATAATGATTATTTCTGGAAATATGCCTCTAGCACACCTTTTTATGAGGAGTTAAAGGGAGAATTAGACAACTATACTGACCAAGAGCGAGCCGAAGACCGAGCAAAATTAGATCATATGCTTGAAAAAGAAGCTAGCACAGCACTTGATCCAAATAATTGGGCTCAAGTTAAAAGAAAAGGCGAAAGGGTTAAATTATGATTATTGGAGAAAATCGCGCAAAAGTTATCGAAAACATCAAAGCAGCTGTTAAAAAAGGAAAAATGCATGCCAAAGTCGAATTAGGCGATCCTATCCTAACTAAAAGCGAAAGAATCAAGCTGGTTAATGATTATTGGGAACAACAAAAAAAGTTTAGTCATAAACTAAAGAATATTATTGCCCAAGGCATTATTAATATTGATACTTTAATTTTGATGGCCCACACGCAAATCAAGAATAAACATCGTGCTCAAGGGCCTAAATATGGCGCAATTGTTACTAGTAATCACTTCAAACAAACTGATAGTCTTCCAATCAAAAAATTAGCCAACAAATGTCACAAAAAGCTTTATATTGTGATTGAAGATTCTAATTTAAAATTACCCGGTTTCTTTGGTTTCTTAATGAACAACATTAATGCAATTCCAATTGTTCAAAGCTACCAATATTTGGGGCGTGAATTTCCTAAACATTTGCAGCAAGTTTTTGACAAAAAGGGCTGGGTCTTGATCTATCCAGAACAAGAAATGTGGTATAACTATCGAAAGCCGCGTCCTCTTCAAAAAGGTGCCTACTACTACGCAGCTAAAGCCAACGTTCCAATTATTTCCTGTTTTGTAGAGATTCAGGATCTTCCTGAAATGGAGAAAAATAGTAGCGAGTTCCATAAAACTCGCTACATTCTTCACGTTTTGCCAACAATCTATCCAATTGACCGTCTAACAGTTGATCAAAATGCCAAAAGAATGCGTGATATTGATTATCTACAAAAGAAAAAAGCCTATGAAAAGGCATATGGCAAGAAATTAAGCTATAGTTTTGACGATGGTGACATCGCAGGATATGTAAAAAAATAATTTTCTTAAGTCTATCTAAAAAAAGATAGGCTTTTTATTATACCTATTAAATAACATTATAAGCCGTTATTTTTGATTTACTCGATTCAGTGAGCCACAATATAGGTGGCTATAGTCAAAGCTCACGCGCTTAATAATATATAACTTATCAAGCTAATAGTATTTTGTCAGAAAGAAGAGAGATACGATGTCAAACGATAGACAAAAGGTGGTCAGTAAAGGCTACAAATACTTTATGGTATTTCTCTGCATGTTAACTCAAGCTGTTCCATATGGAATCGCTCAATTAATTCAACCTTTATTTGTTCACCCTCTAGTTAATACTTTTCATTTTACATTAGCTTCTTACACATTAATTTTTACTTTTGGGGCTGTCGTAGGGTCTTTAGTTTCACCATTAGTTGGTAAGGCTTTACAAAAAGTAAACTTTAAAATTTTATATCTGATTGGTATTTGTCTTTCAGCTGGAGCATATGTAATTTTTGGAATTAGCACAAAGTTACCTGGCTTTTATTTAGCTGGAATTATTTGTATGGTTGGTTCAACCTTTTATTCTGGTCAAGGTGTTCCATGGATTATCAACCACTGGTTTCCGTTTAAAGGACGCGGCGTTGCTTTAGGTTTAGCATTCTGCGGTGGCTCGATTGGTGATATTTTCCTCCAACCTATTACCCAGGAAATTTTAAAGCATTTCATGACCGGTAATACTAAAACTGGTCACTTAACTTCCATGGCACCTTTCTTTATCTTTGCTATTGCTTTGCTAATAGTTGGATTGATTATTACGGCTTTTATTAGAGTACCAAAGAAAGATGAAATCTTAGCTTCTGCTCAAGAAGTTGAGCAAAACCGGCACGAAGCTGCTCAAAAGCAAGCACATGAATTTCAAGGCTGGAGCGGTAAACAAGTTCTACATATGAAATGGTTCTGGATTTTTAGTATTGGATTTTTAATTATCGGCTTAGGCTTGGCCTCGTTAAACGAAGACTATGCGGCCTTCCTTGATACTAAATTATCCTTAACTGAAGTCGGAATGATTGGCTCGGTATTTGGACTCGCTGGTATCATCGGAAATATTTCTGGAGGTTATTTATTTGATAAGTTCGGCACAGCCAAATCAATGGCATATGCAGGAATAATGTTAATTATAGCTATCCTAATGATGATCTTTATTAGCCTCCATCCTTATGGCGATCGCGTTAATTTCTACGCTGGTATGGGTTGGGCCTTTACAAGTGGTCTATCTGTCTTTAGCTATATGCCTGGTCCCGCATTTATGTCAAAAAGCTTATTTGGTGCAAAAGCCCAAGGCGTTAACTTAGGTTACATTAGCCTGGCATATGCTGTTGGTTTTGCAATTGGCGCCCCATTATTTGGCGTCATAAAAGGCGCTACCAGTTTTACAACTGCTTGGTGCTGCACTACTTTCTTTGTAGCAATTGGTTTTATATTATTAATTTTTGCAGCTATTAAAATTAAGCAAATGCAAAAAAATATTGTCGTCAGCAAACCAAATATTATTTTAGATAAGTAATTAGTTTAGAAAGAAGGTAATTACATGTCTACTGATGTCGCTACTAAAGATAAGGTCGTCAGCAAAGGCTATAAATATTTTATGGTTTTCCTTTGTATGTTAACCCAAGCCATTCCTTACGGGATTGCTCAAAATATTCAACCTTTGTTTATCCACCCTTTAGTTAATACTTTTCACTTTACCTTAGCATCATATACATTAATCTTTACGTTTGGGGCAGTTTTTGCTTCAGTTGCTTCGCCATTTATTGGTAAAGCATTAGAGAAAGTTAATTTCAGACTTATGTATTTAATCGGTATTGGTCTTTCCGCTATTGCCTATGTAATCTTTGGAATTAGTACAAAACTACCAGGATTCTATATTGCCGCTATCATTTGTATGATTGGCTCAACTTTTTATTCCGGTCAAGGTGTGCCTTGGGTTATTAACCACTGGTTCCCTGCAAAAGGACGTGGAGCTGCTCTAGGAATTGCTTTCTGTGGTGGCTCAATTGGTAATATTTTCTTACAACCTGCAACGCAAGCTATTTTAAAGCACTTTATGACTGGTAATACTAAGACCGGTCACTTGACTTCAATGGCACCATTTTTCATCTTCGCAGTTGCTCTATTAGTAATTGGTATAATTATTGCCTGCTTTATTAGAACTCCTAAGAAAGATGAAATCGTTATTTCTGATGCTGAGTTAGCTGAAAGCAAGAAAGAAGCAGAATTGGCTAAAGCTAAGGAATTTAAAGGCTGGACTAGTAAACAAGTTTTACAAATGAAATGGTTCTGGATTTTCAGTCTTGGTTTTCTAATTATTGGCTTAGGCTTAGCTTCCTTAAATGAAGATTATGCAGCCTTTCTTGATACTAAACTTTCACTAACAGATGTTGGTCTCATTGGATCAATGTACGGTGTTGGTTGTTTAATTGGAAATGTTTCCGGTGGCTTCTTATTTGATAAATTTGGTACTGCTAAATCAATGACCTATGCTGGCTGCATGTATGTTTTATCCATCTTAATGATGGTTCTGATCAGTTTTCAACCTTACGGCGCTCACGTAAGTAAAATTGCAGGAATTGCTTACGCTATCTTCTGTGGTTTAGCCGTATTTAGCTACATGTCTGGTCCTGCATTTATGGCTAAGGACCTCTTTGGTTCAAGAGATCAGGGTGTAATGTTAGGATACGTTGGTTTGGCTTATGCGATTGGATATGCTATTGGTGCTCCATTATTCGGAATTATTAAAGGAAAAGGCAGCTTTACAGTCGCTTGGTACTTCATGATTGCCTTTGTAGCAATTGGTTTTATCACCTTAGTATTTGCTGTTATTCAAATTAAGAGAAGTCAAAAGAAATACATCATTCAGCAAGAAACTAAAACTACTACTGAATAATTAAGGAGGATTTTAAAATGTGTACTGGTTTAAGATTTACTGATGATCAAGGAAATCTATACTTTGGACGTAACTTAGACATTGGACAAGATTATGGTGAAGGTGTAATTATTACACCTCGCAACTATCCTCTTCCATATAAATTTTTAGATAATACAACTACTAAAAAGGCTGTTATCGGCATGGGAATTGTAGTCGATGGCTATCCTTCTTACTTTGACTGTTTCAATGAAGATGGTTTGGGAATTGCTGGTCTAAACTTCCCGCATTTTGCCAAATTCAGTGACGGTCCAATTGATGGAAAAATTAATTTAGCTTCTTACGAAATTATGCTCTGGGTCACCCAAAACTTTACTAAAGTCAGCGACGTAAAAGAAGCTTTAAAAAACGTTAACTTAGTTAATGAAGCTATTAATTCATCGTTTGCAGTTGCTCCTCTTCACTGGATTATTAGTGACAAAGATGAAGCTATTATTGTCGAGGTTTCAAAGCAATACGGTATGAAAGTCTTTGATGATAAGCTTGGCGTTCTAACTAACAGCCCAGACTTTAATTGGCACCTTACTAATCTCGGCAACTATACTGGCTTAGATCCACATGACGCTACAGCTCAAAGCTGGAACGGTCAAAAAGTTGCTCCATGGGGCGTTGGCACTGGCAGCTTAGGTTTACCAGGTGATAGCATTCCAGCAGATCGCTTTGTTAAAGCAGCTTACTTAAATGTTAATTATCCAACTGTTAAAGGTGAAAAAGCTAACGTTGCCAAGTTCTTTAACATCTTAAAGTCTGTTGCGATGATTAAAGGCAGCGTAGTTAACAAACAAGGTAGGAATGAATACACTGTCTATACTGCTTGCTATTCTGCTGCTACTAAGACTTATTACTGCAACTTTGAAAATGATTTTGAATTAAAGACTTACAAGTTAGACGATGAAACAATGAACGCCGATAAGCTAATTACTTATTAAATTAATTTCTACAAAAATACTAATAAAAAAATTCAGAGCTTAAAAACTCTGAATTTTTTGTTTAATCATCTTTTTCTGATTTAATAACTTTCTTAGAAATAGCATCAATTTCTACTTCATGTTTGCTTGAAACTGATTCAACAGTTACATCCCAAATAGCTTTGTCCTGATCCATTTTTAGAGTCCATTCTTTAGCAGTGCTATTTTTAACTTCTTTTTCTGCTATTTCACTTGCTTGATCACGAGAAATTACCTTATCTAAATCAAGTCCTTTTTGCAGACGTTCATCTAAGTCTAATTTTTCAGAACTAGATTTAACTTCTTTTCCACTTGTAGCATTGATGGTCATTTCATATTCTTTATCTTTATCAAATCCTGTAATTTCATAAAAGTACTTATTACCATCTAATTTTAGATCTATTTCTTTTAATTTTTTATCAGAATACTTTTTATCAAATTTATTTATTGCTTCAGTTTGACTAAGTTTAATCTTACTTTTTCTTGCTGTATTTCTTGTATTACTTGCCTTATCTTTAACGGTCTTCTTTACACTTGATTGCTTAGTTTTACTAGTTGAATCATTATTGTTGCAAGCCACTACTGAAATTCCTAATGTCCCTATTAAAGCAGTTGCTGCTAGCAGTTTACTTATTTTTCTCTTCATGGCTTTTCTCCTTAAATTAATAAAACTATATTTACTATTAATTATATAGGATACATACCTTGAAAGCGATTTATATGCTTAAAAAGTCCATGCTAGAGCTTCAATATAGAAGCTATCGCATGGACTTTTTATCGTTATTCACCCTTAAAATTGCCATTTTCAACTTCACGAATGAAGTCAGCTAAGTGCCTATAATAAACGTCAGGGTTATCAACCATATGATGGTGCCCACCATTAGGCGTAGTAACAAGACGTGAATTTGGTATTTCTTTTTGCATAATTTTAGCAGTAGAAATTGGCATTGTCTCATTTTCACCAAAAGTAATTAATGTTGGTACCTTAATATTCTTAAGTTGATCTCTAAAATGCCAGTCTTTAAGCTTACCAGTAATAACAAATTCATTATCACCTTGGAAGACATTATAAACTGCGCTGCCACCTAAGTCTTTTAAGTGATAAAGCTTTGATGGTTGCTTTCGATCCACAAAATTAATATTTAAAATTTGCACATCTTCTTGGTAGCGTTGATTATCATAATCATTATTCTTTTCGCATTCATGCATGAAGTCAATTTCTGTTTGTGGAAGAACTTCTTGTCTTCTTCTGTTAACTGAATCAACATATTCATCAATCTCATCAACCATTGATGAAATAATTGCACCCTTTAAGTGCTTACCATATTTAACAGCGTATTCTTGAACTAAAAGACCGCCCCAACTTTGACCAATTAAGTAAAAATTATCTAAGCCAAGTTTTTCACGAACTTCATCAACTTCATCTAAGAAATATTCATAAGTTAAATATTTTTGGGCAATTTCTGGATCAGAGTAATCTGGTTGATCTGAATATAATGAACCTAATTGATCATACATAGTAACTTGTACATTCAATCCTTGTTTCTTTAATTGGTCTGCAGCATCTTCCCAATACTCATGGTTGCCACCAGGTCCACCATGAAGCGCTAATAAGTGAATATCGCCTTCACCTTGAGTATTAGTCCACAAGTGATAACCGTTGTCTAAAGTAATAATTTTAGTACCAGTTTTCATAAAATTCTCCTTTTTTAGTTTTTATTTTATATTTTAGCTCATTTACTTCTTAATTCCGATATGAATTGCACCCGCACCTAAATTTAATTTATCTACATGCACATTTTTAAATCCATTTTTTATAAGCATTGCTTTTAAATGCTCCGCAGAAACAAATTTGGCGGTAGTATGAGACAAATATTGATAATCAGATACATTAGCACCTAATAATTTTGCAAAGCTAGGAAATAACTTAAAATAGCTCTTCCATCCTAACTTAATAAGCGGGTTGGTTGGCTGCGATGTTTCTAACACTCCCACTTTACCAGTTGGCTTTAATACTCGATAGATTTCTTTCAGGACTTGATTTGCATCAGGAACATTCCGTAAGCCAAAACCAATCGTTACTATATCAAAGCTCTGATCTGGGTATGGCAATTCCATTGCATCCCCTTGCTTTAATTGAATTTCTTTTTGTAAATCTTGCTGGCGTATTTTCTGCTCAGCTAAATCAAGCATTTCTTGGTTAAAATCAAGTCCAATTACATTTCCTGACGGACCAACTTGTTTTGCCAAAGCAATCGTGATATCGCCAGTACCACAACATAAATCTAGGACAAATTCACCCGGTGCTACTTTTAATTCTTTTAGAAATTTCTTGCGCCAACCATTTTGCGTACCTAAGCTAATTAAATTATTCATCTGATCATAATGCGGAGCTACCCGAGTAAATAAATCATGCACATCTTTTTCGGGCACTTTATTGGTTAAACTCATTTTTATCACCTAGCTTCATTATCCCAACAAAAAAGCTATGATTCAAATGAACCATAGCTGAATTACTATATTTTATTAGCTTTACGGCGCCAAAAATGAATCAAGACACTGATAACTAATCCTAAAATTGTTGGTACAACCCAAGATAAGCCAATATTGGCTAAAGGTAAATATTGCAAGCGAATCTGACTTACTGCTTTATAAAACTGTGTTCCAGAAATTGGTGCAGGCAAGTTAGTAATTAAATCAAAAATCGCTGGAACTAGAGTTAAAAGCATCGTAATTTTGTATACTACCATGTCGTCTTTAAATAGCGGTGAACATACAGATAGAATAATTAATACAATAGCCAAGGGATATAAAAACATTAAAACAGGAAGCGACCAATGAATGATTTTTTCCAAGCCCAAATTTGCTGTAGCTAACGAACCTAGACATCCGATTGTTAGCCACCCCTTATAACTAATCTTTGAATAATGGGCACTGAAATCCAAGGCAAAAGCCGCCAAGACCCCAACTGCGGTAGTTAAACAGGCTAAAAAGATTAAAACAGCTAACAACGCCTGCCCAAAAATACCAGCATAATATTTAACGATCTCTGAAAATAAAATACCGCCATCACTCGCTATTTTAAAATGCCCCAATGACATCGCACCAATAACGATTAATAAAGTATAGATTACACCAATTGCAATAACTGCAATTAACCCAGACTTAGCAGTCATTTGAGCAGTTTTCTTTTCATCATTATTAACTAGCTCTTTAATCGCTGTTACTACAGTAACCCCAAAGGCTAAACCAGCTAAAACATCCATAGTATTATAGCCCTCTAAAAAGCCTTTAACTATCGCACCGTTCATATATTCTTTAGTAGTTGTAGCCATATCAGGATTACCAAGCGGGCGAGCAAACGCAATTACAAAGACAATAAAAAGCAAAATTAAAAAAATCGGATTCAAAACCTTACCTAAAGAAGAAAGAATATCACTCTCGTTATAGGCAATCACATAAACTATGGCAAAAAAGATAATCGTAAAGACAATCAAACCAATTCCATGAAATTGCTTAGGCAAAAGCGGTGCAATCCCCACAGTATAAGATACAGTGGCATTTCTTGGTGCTGCAAATAATGGACCGATTGCTAGCTGCATTAAGGTCATGAAAGAAAGAGCAAAGATCTTTCCTACTGGTAATCCAATTTGATAAACACCATTACTACGAGTAATTGCAACTGCAAGAAGTGAAAGTAAAGGTAAGACTACCCCTGTAATTGAGAAGCCAATTGCTGCTGGTCCCCAATTTTTACCAGCAAGCTGACCTAAATGAAGTGGGAAAATTAAGTTTCCTGCACCAAAGAACAGTGCAAAGATCATTGATGCTACAATTAAGTACTGTTTTGTAGTTAGCTTTTTTTCCTGCGCTTCTCTCAATTCAAGTCCTCCAAAAAAATTAAGTATTTTTAGTATTTTAGCAAAAAAACGTTGCAAACTCCAGTGTTTACAACGTTTTAATCTATCTATACTATTTTTCTAATTCATCAATAGCACTGTTTGCGGCAATTCTACCAAAAGTAAAAATATCAGCAAGAGAATTTCCACCTAGGCGGTTGCCGGCATGAATACCACCAGCTACTTCACCAGCCGCATACAAACCAGAAATTTGCTTACCAGTTTTATCTAAAACATGCGCGCCAGTATCAATCTTTAAACCACCCATTGTATGGTGAATGGCTGGCTTTCTTGGCGTAGCATAAAATGGTGCTACCTCGCATTTTAAGTTAAAGGCGGACTTTTCAAAATCAGGATCTTTTCCTGCATCGACATATGAATTATATTTCCTAATTGTATCGACTAAAGTATCTGGATCCATACCGATTTGTTTAGCTAACTCTTCTAAACTATCTGCTCTAAATAAGGTACCTGCTTTAACTTGCGCATCAATTGATTCTTGCGTTGTGTTATAAGCAGTATCTTTGATCTTGTCATCGGCAATTAAGTAGAATAAACCGCCATTATCAATCGCTGCCTTAGTTAAAACATCACGTTCTGCAAACTCATTTACGAAACGCTTTCCCTTTTGATTGACCATAATATAGTTTTCTGGAGGAGTTTGAAGACCAGTAAATAATTCACCAGTCTTAGGATCAGAAACAGGCATCATTTGAATAAAGCCCATTCCAACCAAATCTGCGCCTGCTTCCTTACCAAGGCCAATCCCGTCACCAGTAATAGCTGGAGAATTAGTAGTCGCAATATTATCATCAATATGTTTCCAGTAAGTATTGTATTTTTGAACCATTGGCGTATTTGCACCAAATCCTCCAGCAGTTAAAATTACTGCCTTGGCATGAATAGTAATTTTACTGCCATCGGGTCTTTTTGCAATTACACCGCAAACTTTGCCATCTTCAATAATTAAATGCTTAGCACGAGTATCGGTTAAAATTGTGCCACCATGTTCTTTTACCCAGTCACCTAAAACATGAATAAAAGCATAACCCATTGGCTCAACTGGCTTGTGTCCTCTTCTCCATAAAGCACCAACCGGCATTGTCACTTGGCTACGATCAAAATCTATTCCTAAATCTGCCAGCCAGTGAACTGAATCTAAAGCATTATCAACCAATTCTTTAACTAAGGCATAATTTCCATGAATTTCATTACCCTTTAAATCTGTACGTTTACCACCTAAATAAGTTTGAATTTCGTGAAGTAATTTTGAATCGAATAAGTAATTAGCTCCAGAAGCAACATATTTTTTTATCTGCTTTTGCAACTCCTTAAAATCCGTTTGATATTCTGGATCAATTTTTTCAACTGGAGTTGCTGCCAATTCTTCAAGAGTTTCCTTTTCACCAGCTAAAGCTTTAAATTGCTTTTGCCAATCAGGTTCAGCCGCATTCATTGGACCACCTGCACGACTGGTATTACCACCAATTTGTGGGAATTTTTCAAGCACAATAACCTTTTTATTATGTTGGATGCTTCTTGCTGCTGCAGCTAAACCGGCACCACCAGCACCTACAATTGTAACATCAGTAGTATACGTTTCATCTTTTTCTCTTTGTTCTGCAGGCTTAGCACGTTTCTTCCACTCATCAGGATCACCACCAGCTTCACTAATTGCAGTGGCTACTCCGTCAATCACACCATGACTAGAAATAGTGGCACCACTGACGGTATCAACATTTAAAGTCTGATTTTTAACAATTTCCTCTGGCAAACGTCTAAAGACTTCGTCTGCCACACCTTTAGTTTCGCCCTTAGCGTCTACCTTAATATCTTCAATTTTATCTTCAGAGAGGGTTACTTCCATAGGCATGAAACTTGCGCCATGGCCCTTAGCTCTTACTTCATACTTTCCTGATTTCATAATTCTAATGCCCTTTCTTAAACCTTTTTCATAACTAAATTATAGGTAATTGAAACGCACTGCTTAAATATCTTTTTTGTAACTTACCAATAACAAATTTGTTATAGCTAATTTACAGTAGAGAATATTACCTGATAATTGCTTGCAGGTTTTTATTCTTAAATTCTCTAATTAGATTTTTTAGAGCCTTTGATTTAGTTTTTTCCCGCCTAGATGCAATAAAGAAAACGACATTAATTAGGTCATGGCTAATAGGAAACAAATTAATGGGTGTCTCACCAATTCGTTTAATAATACTAGCAGTGGAAATTGTGAGCCCCATCCCATGAATTGCCAAACTAGTAGCCGTAATAATACTTTTAGACTCTAAAATCACTTTGGGCTCTAAGTGAAATCTTTGAAACACGCCATTCACTTGATGGCGAATTGCAGAACCCGGAACGCTTAAAACGAACGGCTCTTGTAGTAACTCTTTTAGATCTAATTCATGTGGATCAAGTATAAACTTTCCAGCTTGATAATAAGGAGAAGCTGGTGAAATTACGATATAATACTTTTCCCCACCATTACTAACAATATCTAGGCTTGAATCAATTGCTTCAGGAGTTTGTCCAATGTAGCAATCAATATTTCCACTTAGCAAGTTCTTTTCATTTTCCCTAGGGAAATTTTCGAAAAGCTGAATCTCTACTTGCGGATTTTGCTTTAAAAAATCTGGCAATATTTCTGGTAGTAAATACGTTCCTAAACTTTCTAGAATACCAATTTTGATAATTTCCTTATTAGGGTGTGTATATTTAGCAATCTTTTTATTTAATTGCTGTTTATCGTAAGAAACATTTTCTAAATATTGGTAATAAAGTAGCCCTGCTTGCGTTAGTGAATATGGCTTTTTATCTCGATTAATAATTGGAGTACCTAAATGACTTTCAATTCTTTTGATCAGTTGAGTTAAATATGGTTGCGAAATATATAATTTTTTAGCAGCTTTGACAAAGCTATCTTCTTTAATTAAAACGTCAATGAAGTGCTGTATTTCTTCAGGATTATTCATTCTTTTTTATTCCTTAAGTCATTAAATTTAATAAAACAAAAGAGCTATGGATACCTCAAATTTACCATAGCTCTTTTGCTTTACACTTCTTACTTGAATACATCTTAAATGTAATCTTATTAATAACTTTTTACAAGTAAAAAGTTTATTTTATTAATATTTTTCAAACTTTCATTTATTCTACTTAAAAGTGGTGATGATAATGATATATCACCAGTGGCAGAATCGTAACAATCATGCAAAGCCCAATCATCGTCCAAACATAAACCCCCCTTAAGTATGCTGGCGTACCTTGAGCAGGAATAAATGAAATAAAGAAAGCAACTACAGTTATTACCAGGGCAATAATCGCAATCGTAATGCCTAACGCTTTATTTTTAGTCATATAATAACTACGCTTTAAGTTTCCATGCTTTATTTTCAAAACAATATAAGAAATTAACATCAAAATATAAACCATTAAATATTGCGCAGTAGTTGCTGCTAAAGAAACATTAAAGGCAAAATCTGAGTTCTTTCCACTGGTAAAAGTAATTAAAACAGCCGATGCCGTTACAATCAAAGTCTGTAAAACAATTAATCTCATCGGAACATCACGATTAGTAGATTTTGCAAAAAATTTAGGCATATAACCTTCTTTAGCTGCTTCAAACATTCCCTGACTAGGACCAGCAAGCCAATTGCCTAATTCCCCAATAATACCCGTTGCCAATAACACACCGATAAATTTTTTAATTAAGTCGCCAGGTAAACCAATTGAATCTAAAATTTTTCCGAAAGTATAAACAAAGCCAGTTGAATTTTGAATTTGATCTTTAGGAACTGACATTCCAATTGCCGTACTACCTAATAAATCAAAAGAAATAGCAGTGATCGCTAGAGCAAGCATAACTGTAGAATACTTCTTTGGATTTTCTAAGTATTTAGCATGTGGTGCAGATGCTTCACCACCACAAAAGGCAAGTACAAATGGCACAAAAGCTACTAAGGTAGTCCCAGTTAAATGATGTGGAATAATATTATCCCAGTTTAAATGCATATATAAGGGACGGCCTTGAATTAAATATATAAAGAACGTAACGATTAGTAAAATGACTGGTAACGCAATTCCTAATGCAAATAACCATTCTGCAATATGACCAATCTTTTTAACTCCAACCATTTCAACAATAGTAATTGACCAGATAATTACCATCATCAGTAAAAATCTAATACTTGGTGTTGTATTAAACCAAGGAGTATTAAAGGTAATCGACAATGCACCAATAATAACGTACATCATCGTGTTCATCCCAACTGTAATATGAATCCACTGATAAAACATTGCGGTCCAGCCAGCACGATCTCCCAGCGATCCCTTTACCCAGGTGAAAATTCCACCCTTATCCCAGCCATCAACAGAAGCCATTTCTCCTGCCATCTGCGTAATTGGTACAAACCATATTAACCCAGCTAATAGTAAATAAAAGACTGCGGTTGGTCCAGTTTTTCCAAAAGGAGCTAGTTCATTAACTGAAATAACCATCGATGAAGTCATCGCAAATAACTTCAATGCTGTTAGTCGGTTATACTTTTCATCCTCTTCTAATTTAGTCAGTGATTCGCTTTTATCAGACACAATATTTCCTCCGAAAAAGTTTTTTCGAAAATTAATTATACACTTCTTCATAAAAATTGGTCTAAAAATTTTGCAATAAAAAAACTAGATTTGCTTAAACAAATCTAGCCTTCTATCTTCTATTTCATCCACGGAAATATATGCTTCAAAACCTTATGATCTTGCTTCTTTTTTTGATCAGAATTAGCTGCTTTTGGCCTTTCTTCTACTTTTTCCTTCTTTTCTTGCTCATCTTTATTTTCAATCGGTTTCTTTGTTTTTAAATTTTTATGTTTTTGTTCAGCCTTTTTCTTAGCTTTTAATTCACTCCATTCGTTAAATGTGTAATATTTAACTCGTGTATCTTCTCCTGCATCTCCTACCGTAATCACTTCTTGTTCTGGTACATAATTCAAAATTCTAGGTACACCTTGTTTTGGTAATACCTTTGTTGCATCTTCTGGATCAGTTACATATGATGGTTGCTCAACACCGACTAACGAATTGTCTTTTGCATCCACTGGTACTATACGTCCATTAGCTTGATAAACTACAGAAAAATTAAGATCAGCTTTTTTAACTTCTTTTGCTTCAATAATATTCTTATCAGCATGATAGCCATCAATTACCGGCGTTTTTACTGCAGCATAGTGATTCTTATCAACTTTCCAAGCTGTTGTATATTTACCATTGTCTATTAATTCACTGGTATTTTCATCGGCTGTTAATGTTCTAGTCCATCGTGCAGCTTGCAAACGAGCCGTTGGTGTTTGCTCTCCTGCTCCCTGATATTTGACTGTTTCCTTAACTGGCACACTATACATCGTTGGCTTGATCGGGCGATATGGGTGTTCACTATTCACTGGAATATAACGGGGCTTCAAGGTATAAGTTACCTTGGTATCGGAAAATGGATCATTAACCGAAATTGTATTGTTAACCGGAGCATATCCTTGTACTTCTGGAACTTCCTCGGTAAAAAGTACCCGTACTGGATCATATGGATCATTAATATATGGTGATCGCATGGCATTTTTTATTTCATTTCCATGTTCATCAATTGGGATCATTTTTCCAACTGGCGCATAAGTAACAGTCGCCATCAAGTCTGTTTCTGTAACTGGATGTTCGCCAATTAAGCCAATATCAGCGCAAAAGCCCTTAATAACTGGCGTAGGGGTTGCTTCAAAGATATCTTTATCAGCTAACCATTTTGTCGTGTACATTCCATTATCAATGATTTCTCTACTTACTTCGTCATAGGTTACTGTTCTTGTCCAGGTAACTGTCTGTTCTGCGTCAGCAGGAGTCAAATCGCCAGCACCTTGATAATGAACGCGAGCTGTCACAATTCTTCTATAATATGCTGGACTTATTTCCTTTTTAGGATGCTTCTCATCAACGGCAATATATTTATGAACTAATAAGTATGGAACCTCATAATCTCGCCCCGGATCTTCAATTTTTACCTCTTTAATTGGCTTTAAGACGACATTTTCAAGCTCTAATTTAGGGAAAATTGCTTTCGTTGGATCAATAGAATTAGTAATTAATTGCTTCTTATCTATTTCAGAAAGCTTATTATGATTTGCATCAACTGGAATCAAATAACCATTTGCATAATACTTAACTTCTTCACTTATGTCTTTTTCTATTACGGGACAAGCTACTACTACTTTAGTTTTAGTATGATATCCTGCAACAACAGGAACAGCCACTGAAGGATATGTTTCTGTGCTTTGCCACTGACTAGTGTATTCGCCTGGGATAATTTTTTTAGTAACCATGTCCATTGTTAGACTACGTTTTAAGACAGCAGTTTGAACTATATCATCTAACTGTTGACCGTTTAAACCTGAAAAGGTAATTCGGCGATGTACTTCTTTTTCATAAAGACGATGGTCAATTTCGGAAGAAAGATGATCAGAATTAACGGCTTGCTTTTTATGTCTTAAAGCAATAATAAAGGTTTGAATGTAATCTCTACTATTTCCAAAGACAGGCTTCTGGTCATTAGAATCAAAGTCATTAGTAACGACTTCATATCCTTTATCTGTCAGTTCTTTCAAAATTTCTGTCGTACTGTAAGAAATTTCTTTGCCGGGTTTACCTTTTAATTCGCCAGAGCTAGCTAATTCTTGATTACTATCATCAATATCAATAAACTTGATTTCAGCCTTCTGCCTTCTAGCATTTTTCTTATTAGGCAAATAAGTAACGACATACTCATGCTTAGGTTTTTGAACTGTAACAGCTTCTCCGCCAATTACCGCTTTATCTGGCGTGTAATCTAAAACGGCAGGAGTAGCAACTAAAGGCAAATAATACTTTTCTGGTTGCCAGGCACTAAGTGAAACTTTCTGCTTAGTAACTTTGTCGTAAATAATTTTCCTATTAAAAGTGACTTCAACTACATTGTCAGGAATATCTTTTTCAAGGCCTGTATAATGAACTACTTGCTTTCCTTTAAGTTGTACATCATTTAATTGACAATCATATTTTAGATTCTTAGCAGTTACTTCTTCTTGACCATGTTTAAAAGTGAGCTTGTATTCTTGAGAAGTTTCATCAAAAAAATGTATTTCATTATTTGGATCAAACGAATTATTAATCAATACATAACCAGCAGCTGTTAGCTTTTGGACTTCTTCTGCTGTATGATAGTTAATTCTTTCTCCTGCTTTTCCATTCAATTCTTCTGAACTTGCCAATTCAGCTGAATTATTATCTAAATCTATATATTTCACAACAACTGACATTACTTATTCCCTCATCTGTTTTGACTGATTTTTAATAACATTTTAGCAGCTTTACTTCCAATTCTTTTTTCTAACCATTATCATAAGGCACCCTATAATGATACGCAAAAGAAAATCTATTTTTAACTGCAATTATCGTTTCACATGAAACATCTTTAAAATAAGTTTCAAAAAAATTCGATTTTGTGTTTTTATTAACAAAGTCAAGTGTATAATAAAAGACGGTCATACTATTAATTTTGACGGAGGTTGAATTTATGACAAAGATTTTTGCTTACGCTATTCGTAAAGATGAAGAACCTTTCTTAAACGAATGGAAAGATGCTCACAAGGATGTTGAAGTTGAATACACTGACAAGCTTTTGACTCCTGAAACTGCTAAGTTAGCTAAGGGTGCTGACGGTGTTGTTGTTTACCAACAATTAGACTACACTCCTGAAACTCTTCAAGCTTTAGCTGATGCTGGCGTAACTAAGATGTCATTACGTAACGTTGGTGTTGACAACATTGACATGGACAAAGCTAAGGAATTAGGCTTTGAAATCACTAACGTTCCTGTATACTCTCCTGACGCAATTGCTGAACATGCTGCAATCCAAGCTGCTCGTGTACTACGTCAAGACAAGCGTATGGATGAAAAGATGGCTAAGCGCGACTTACGCTGGGCACCTACTATTGGTCGTGAAGTTCGTGACCAAGTTGTTGGTGTTGTTGGTACTGGTCACATTGGTCAAGTATTTATGAGAATTATGGAAGGTTTCGGCGCAAAGGTTATTGCTTACGATATCTTCAAGAACCCAGAACTTGAAAAGAAGGGTTACTACGTTGACTCACTTGATGACTTATACAAGCAAGCTGATGTAATTTCACTTCACGTACCAGATGTTCCAGCTAACGTTCACATGATCAACGATAAGTCAATCGCTGAAATGAAAGATGGCGTTGTAATCGTAAACTGCTCACGTGGTCCACTTGTTGACACTGATGCTGTTATCCGTGGTTTAGACTCAGGTAAGATCTTTGGTTTCGTAATGGACACTTACGAAGGCGAAGTTGGCGTATTTAACAAGGATTGGGAAGGCAAAGAATTCCCAGATGCTCGTTTAGCTGACTTAATTGATCGTCCAAATGTTTTAGTAACTCCACATACTGCTTTCTACACTACTCACGCAGTACGTAACATGGTTGTTAAGGCATTTAACAACAACTTGAAGTTAATCAACGGTGAAAAGCCTGATTCACCAGTTGCTTTAGACAAGAACAAGTTCTAAAGATCAAATTATTGATAATTAAAAAAGATCTTGAGATTTTTCTCAAGGTCTTTTTTCTACCCAAAGGATTCTGATATGAAATTACTTCTAACTGGGGACAGCATTATTGCCCGCTCTGAAAACCACTCAATTCCAGAACTCAATTTTCAGCTACAAAAAATTCTTTCTTGTGATATTTACAACACTGCAATTTCAGGAATTAATTCTGGCGGTCTTGCCCTTTCCCTACCTAACCTGGTCTTTAATCAGCCTAAGTGTAATTATCTAATTATTTTAGTTGGCACTAATGACTTAGCAACGCATAAGCAAGTCCCTCTTCGTCAATTTGAAAAAAATTTAGATTTAATTGCTTCAAGCATTATTTGGCTTTATTATCCAGAAAAAGTTATCTTTATCACACCACCAGCAGTTGATGAAAATAAACAAAGAGTAAGAAGCAACCGTTTAGTTATGGAATACAGCAATATAGTAAAAAAAGTAGCTAGCGAATATAAATTTCCGGTTATTGATCTTGCCAGTAAAATGCAAGAAAATATAAGCTTTCCCGAAATTTTCAACGGAAAAAAGAATGATGGTCTTCACTTCGGCGTCAATGGTTATAAGTTACTAGCCAATCTAATTGTTAAAAAAATAAATCAAATTTCCAATTGACTTCTGGCTCAGATTCGAGTAAAGTTTAGCTAATTTAATATTAAAACGTTGCTTCTATAGAAAGGACTTTACAATGAGTTTGTGGGAAACAAAATTTGCCAAAAAAGGATTAACTTTTGATGATGTACTTTTAATTCCAGCTGAAAGTCATGTGCTGCCTAATGAAGTTAAACTTGATACAAAATTAGCGCCTAATCTTCAACTTCACATTCCACTTATTTCTGCTGGAATGGACACTGTTACTGAAGGTGATATGGCAATTGCCATGGCTGAAAATGGTGGTTTAGGCGTTATTCACAAAAACCTTTCAATCGAAGCCCAGGTTGAAGAGGTTAAAAAGGCTAAAACTAAAGCTGTTGATCCTAACTTATCTCACCCTGCAGTTGATGATCAAGGTCGTCTTTTAGCTGCCGCAGCTGTTGGCGTTACAAGTGATACTTTTGAACGTGCTGAAGCCTTACTTGAGGCAGGCGCTGACGCAATTGTTATTGATACTGCACACGGTCACTCTGCTGGTGTTCTGCGTAAGATCAAAGAAATTCGCGATCACTTCCCTAAAGCTACTCTGATTGCAGGAAATGTTGCTACTGGCGAAGGAACTGCTGCCTTATTTGACGCTGGCGTTGATGTTGTTAAGGTCGGAATTGGACCTGGTTCAATTTGTACTACTCGTATTGTTGCTGGTGTCGGTGTTCCTCAAATTACTGCTATTTATGATGCTGCTAATGTTGCTCAAAAATACGGCAAGAAGATCATTGCCGACGGCGGAATTAAGTACTCTGGTGACGTGGTTAAAGCTTTAGCTGCTGGTGGAAATGCAGTAATGCTAGGTTCAATGTTCTCAGGTACTACTGAAGCACCTGGTACAATTTTCACAAATGAAGGTAAAAAATTTAAGTCTTACCGCGGTATGGGTTCAGTAGGAGCAATGTCACAACAACATGGCTCTTCTGACCGCTACTTCCAAGGCGGAGTTAACGAAGCAAACAAGTTAGTTCCTGAAGGTGTTGAAGCTTTAGTTCCTTATAAAGGTGACGTTTCAAATATTATCTACCAAATTGACGGTGGTTTACGTGCTGGTATGGGCTACGTTGGTGCTGGTACAATCGAAGAATTGATTGAAAGCAGTCAATTTGTTCAAATTACTAACGCTGGCCTTCGCGAATCTCACCCACATGATGTTCAAATGGCTAAAGAAGCTCCTAACTATGGTGGAAGCGACTTGTAAAAATTAGATTCATAATTAAATGGCACCTTAATGGTGCCATTTTTTCTATCTCAAAATTCCTTCAATCTTATCAGCTAAGGCTGGATAAATTGGCAATACATTTCGATGCCATTCATTTCTCCTGATTCTTAGTCCAATAATTGGGACAAAATAATTCACATCATTAACTGCACTTGTGCTGATTTCGCTAACTCCAACAATATAATTAGCTTTATCATAAACTACCGTTAGCAGCCCCTTTTCTCTTTGACCAGCATATAAACTACTCTGACTTAGTTCATATTCTACAATTTCAAAATTATCTCTATCTTCAGAAACGCTATCAGGATTAACCCCAGCTTGGGCTAATTGCGGAAAGGCGAATACACCGGTTCCGATTGCAGGATAGTCGATTGGCTGACTTAAACCTTTTTCAAGAGAATTGAAAAGATAGCGTGCCTGAAATTCTGCCACCGTAGTTAAGTTAGGTACATCCTGACTTGTAACATCACCAATTGCATAAATATTCTTAACATTTGTCTGTAAGTGGCGATCTACATCAATTCCCTTAGATGAATAGTCAATCTGTGCAGCAGATAAGTCGAGTTTTTCAATATTTGGCGTCCGACCACTAGCATTTACAACATAATCAGTTACAAGGGAACTATCTTGATTTAACTCAACAACATATTTATCACTTAATTGAGTAATGCGAGTCGCCTCAGTAGCAAACCTAAATTGAATCCCGCGCTGCATCATTCGATTAACTAGGTCAGAACTATACTTTTGATAAAAATGTCTTAATACTTGCTCTCCTCTAACCAAAATGGTTACCTGACTGCCTGCCGCAGCTAAAAACGTAGCCAACTCCATCGCTACATAACCCGCGCCAATAAAAGTAGCGTGTTCTGGGACTTTATTTAAAGATAATACATCTGAACTATCATGCAAAAACTTTGCTCCTGGAATTGATAATTCATGCGGTCTTCTCCCAGTTGCGATAATAATCTTATTTCCCTGGAAATATTTTTGATTTACTGCAATTGTTTGTCGATTAATAAAATGCGCACTTCCACTAATTACATCGCAAGTCTTACCAATGATTTCTTTCGTTTCATCCGGCCAACTAGTAAATCGTTCCTTTTTCTCTTTCATTAATTGTGACCAATTCATCGCTGCAGCCTGTTCAATACCATGTCCTTCTAGTTGTTTGCTAAGAAGTGCAGCTTGAACAGCACCATCTAAATAGATTTTTGGTTCACAACCGACATTGGGACAGGTTCCACCAAATAAGCCACCTTCAATAACTAAAATTGATTTATGTTGCGTAGCTAAGAGCTTAATAAATTGATATGCTGCAGGACCTGTTCCTAAAATTATATAATCATATTTTTTCATAACATTGCCTCACATCTTTCTTTCATTTTTAGTTTAACAAAGGAAGATATGAAACCGCTATTATTAGTACTTGAAAATTTTTATAAGAAATAACAAAAAATCTGATTTTTTTGCGTAATTAATATTGTATTGTGAATAGCAAAATTAAAAACTCCATTCATATCTCGTATTTTTCATATATTCTCATTTGGGACCTACAATCCTATTTACAATACGCAAAAAGCAGCTTTGACAGCTGCTTTTATTTTTTGTTTTCAATTTTCAAGATTTTTGGCTTTTTCGTTTTAACTGATTTTACTCCTAAGATATCCAACAAGAAGGTGAAGATTGGTACCCCAACAATTAGTCCCCAGGTTCCAAGAAAATGCTCACCTGCAAGCAAAACTACAAAGGTATAGAAAATTGGTAATTCTGTTTTACTTGACATGAACTTAGGGTTCAAAATGTAGGCTTCAATTGCATGAATTATCATAATAACAATGAAGATATAGATTACATACCTAATTCCGCCTACCGAATAAGCCACAAAACTTAACGGAATCAAGGAAATAATTACACCAGCAACTGGGATCAAACTTAGAATAAAGACCATTAATCCAAGAGCAATAATCTGCGGCATTTTCATAATAATTAGGCAAATCATTGTCATTGCTGTATTACATAAGGCAATGAAGAATTGAGCTTCTAAAACCACACCAAAAGTATTAACAAACTTGTTGCCAAAGTAGGCAATATCTTTAAATAACCAGGATAAATGGCGACTATTCAAAAAAGTATAAGAAAATTCGTTCATAGAATCAAGCTCAATAGTATAGAAAAAGCTCATAATTAGTGACATAAAGAACGCAATCGTTAATGTGCCCACATTAGTCAAGGCATGAACTAAGATAGTTACACCATGTTTTGCCTGCGTTGTAATTTCACTATCGCTAATGTAATGATTCAAATATTGCGTTAACCAGTCCATATTATCAGATTGATAAAACTTCATTAAAGAATGACTCATTTTAACAATTTGTTTAATTAATATTGGCACATATATGGTAATTGCAAAGTAAATAATCGCAATTACTAATAGATAAGCTAACACAACAATTACTTGCGAGGGCAAGTTTGGTAATTTCTTTTGCGTAAAACGAATTAAGTGCACAATTAAATATGTGAAAATAAACGTTAATAAAATTGTATTCATCATTGAACGTGCCGCATATAATACCAAAATAATTAAGCATAACGTGGCAAGGCGATGCACGTTTGTATTCTTTTTAAATTTTTCCCAAGCTTGTCCCATCTAATTCACCTCACCTCTCTATTTTCTCTTTATTATACAACTTCTTAAGGGCGCTTTAGCTATGCACCAAACTTTTAATTAACCATAAGAATGGTATAATAGCTTTATACAGTAAATGAAAGCGGTATCTGCAATGAAAAAGTTATGGTGGGGAGCAAATATATATTGGGTTATTCTACTTATCTATGGAGGAATTAAGCTCTTTACTTACAATTTCGATACATCTGAATTAGGTGAAACGGCTAGTTATGCCTTAATTATCATGGTACTTATTTCTGCCAGTGTATTAATTATTGAATTTCAAGCCGCTTGGGGCATGTGGCTCCATAATTTTGATAAAAGTAATCAACATGAAAATAAAATTTAAAAAAGAAGATGCATCAAAGCATCTTTTTTTTGATTATTCAAATTTACTGGAGCCATAAAAACTTAATAATTTCTTTTTCAACTTGTTTATTGTAAGTTAGCTGTCCGTGCTCTGCGTTCTTACCGACAATTTTAACTACTCGGTAACTTTTAGCCATTGGTTCAACCAAATATTCAAGCGAAAGTGACGAAGCATTCTTCACAATTCCATCTGAATTACCTCCAATATTACCAATAATATTTAAAACACTAGTCTGCTTGTTTGGATAAAGAGTTCTTAACTTCATCATCTCACGATAAGTAGAGTTGGTCTTATTTGGCTTTCCTTCTGCATCAACATGTAAATTCGATGGCTGGCGAATTGCAATTGGTAATTGTTTAAAAGCAAGTCCATCAAAATGTCCTCCGATTGAAACTTGCTTATTTAGTTTGGGCATTTCAGGATCATGCGCAGTTTGCAACAAATAATACATAATCGAAATATTTCCCAGGGAATGTCCAACCATATTTACCTTTTTTATTCCGTACTCATTTTGTAAAGTCTGCACAACATTTCTAGCATATCGACCATGCTCTTTAAAATCCAGCTGAACATTATTGCGATAATTTACCTCTACAATTGGGTTTATAGCATTCTTAGAAATAGTGCCAATTAATTTCACTTTACCATTTGCATCTACATTAGCTCTAATTATTGAATTGGTAACTCCTGCTTTTTGAGCTGCTTTTACCATGTTTTCTTCGCCCTTGTAATTGCTTAAGCCACCATGGAAAAATAGAGTTGGTATCACATTCAAGTTTGTCTTAGGTGTTTGACGCTTTTCAACATAGTACTTAGGTGCCGCATCTGCCTGATTTGGTTTGTCTTGAGTAGTACAACCAGTCAAAACAATCACTAATAAAGCCAGTACAAAAACTAGTTTATTTTTCAATCTTATTTTCTCTCTTCCTCCAGTTTTGCAATTTAAAATTTATCAAATAATTATTATGTATTTTTATAATTTATCCTAAACTATGTTTAATTTCCTAACTAAAAAGCAAATTGTAAATTGATTGCTTTAAAGGATGATTGAGAACTAAGTTCATACCAACTGCACTCTTTTGCTTAAGTCCAATTTTTTCTTCTTTGACTGAGTCTTTTTGGATATCTGCTGTTCCTAAATAATAAAATTCTTTTCCTGCTGCATCACTTCGCTTCACAAATAGGTGTAATTTCATCTCACCAGTATGCAACAAGCGCTGCACTTCATCTGAATCTAAATGACGCGGTGTGCGGGTATACCAACGTAAACTATGACCATTTTCTAAAGTATTTTGATAGCAAGCATTACGCTTTTTCTTAGAGTCTTTTTGATAAGTGATAAAAATTGGTGTCTCTTTTTCTCCCACACGATACCCATACATTGGAGCCGAAACATCCTTAGGCCAATTTAATAAACGGCAGACATCTTTACGATCATATTGCTTATACAGAGTAAATTGAGACTGTGAATCATATTCTTTTGACAGTTCTAAACCTGTCTTTAGCACATCTTTAAATAGTATTTTAAATTGCTGATTATCATTTAATGCCTGAAATAATTGATTGGATAAATGATATTCTCCATTTTCTTTTTCAATTAAAGGATAAATTCCATATTGCTCTTTCTTGGTAGCTTTTCCCTGCTTAACATCAAAAAATTCAAGCGACAGAATTTTCTCAACCGACTCAAGTACATCTTTACTGACATAACAATTTTTGTTCTTAAGTAATTTAATAAAATCAGCTTTACTGATGTTTTTATTTAAGCAGCTTTCTAAGAGTAGCAACTCATGCGGTCTCTTTCCGAATAGCAACTCCTTGGTTACAAAAGATAGAACTGCATTCTGATAATCATCTAAATTTACCTCTTCTCCCATCTTCTTTAAAAAAGCACCATAATGTGCTAGAGCATGATTTTTAGCAAAAACCGTTGGCGCAGTCGTACCATATTGATAAAAATCGCATAAGAGTGGCACTTTATCAATCTTTTCTTTCAAATCTTCATACGACTGCCTTAGTTCATGCATACTGTCTAGTTTTATCTTTTCAAGCGAAGCTAAAATTCTCTGAGAAGCAATCTCGGTAAAGGTAATTGTTGAAACATCAATTACCTGTGGTAATTTACTTTCTCTAATTGCTTGATCTTTGTCACGACTTTTATCACCATTTAAAGCAATTGGAATTAGATAATTATTTTTATAATTTCCCAGGAAATCAATAACTGTGACATAATCTTTTCCCGGAAATTTACGCAGGCCTCGACCTAATTGCTGAATAAAAATAATACTTGATTGAGTATTTCGTAACATAACAATTTGATTGAGCGACGGAATATCGATTCCCTCATTAAATAGATCAACGGTAAAAATATACTCTAATTCACCATTTTCTAACTGCTGCGTTACTTCAGCACGCCTTTTTTGACTATCCTCATTAGTAAGCGCACGAGACGGATGACCAGCTTGACTAAATAATTTTGCCAGCTCTCTTGCTTCTTCTTGCCGACTGCAAAATACTAAGCCCTTTGCCTTTTCTCCGCAATAGCCGTAGTAATTAAGCTGTTTAAGCACATACTCTACTCGTTTTTCAGCAACTAAGTCTTTTAATTTACTAGTTTCAGTAATAATCTGGTTTCCCACTGTATAATCTTCGACGCCCACATAATGAAAAGGCGTGAGCATCTGCTCATTTAAAGCATCTTTCAGTCTAATTTCGTAAGCTAAGTGATAATCAAATATTTCATAAATATTTTGCTTATCCATTCGTTCGGGTGTTGCCGTCATTCCCAATAAAAATTTTGGTGTAAAATGATTCAAAATCTTCTGATAAGTTGGTGCTGCCACTCGATGAGCTTCATCAATTAAAATATAGTCAAATTCTTCTGGATTTAATTGTCCGAGTATTTGTTCCTGACTTACAGTTTGAACCGTTCCAAAAAGATATTTTTTATCAAAATCATGTTTATTTCCAGTTAATAAGCCATAGTCGCTTTTCTTGCCACCAATTACTTGATAAAAACTCTCTAAAGCTTTTTTAGCTATTTGTTCTCGGTGAACTAAATAAAGAAACTTTTTTGGCTTATATTCTTTAACTGCAAAAGCACCCAAATATGTTTTTCCAGTTCCTGTCGCTGAAACAACAAGGGCACGTTTTGCCTGTTCTTTTACTAAAGCATCTAAATTCGCTAAAGCTTCTTTTTGCATTTGGTTAGGTGATATTTTCTTGGATTTTCTTAATAGAAGATGCGGATTATCTTTAATCGGTTGCCAATTTTGCTCGTATTCCTTAATCCAAGAACTAGTAAGTATCAAGCTATTACTTAAATTATTTTTAATTTGATCGTTAACTTCTTCGACCAATTGCCCATTTTCATGCGAAGTTACTTTTAATCCCCACTCGCAATTTTTTAATAAGGCACTTCTAGTAAAATTTGCACTTCCAATTAAAATCGTCTGATAATCTTCATGATTAAAAATGTAGCCTTTTGCATGAAAACCAGCTTCCTCACTTAAGCGTACCGTTAGATTAGGAATCTTCATTAACTCTTTAAAAACTTTAGGACTATTAAAGCCAAGATAAGTTCCTGTAATTAAGGTACCGTTAACTCCTTTTTTAGCTAGTTCAGACATTACTAACTTAAAAGGAACAAGCATATTCTCTGAAATAAAAGCAACGGCCCAGGTAAAAGAGGTACATGACATTAATTCCTGCCGCAAAGTAAGCCAAATTTTACTTTGATCATCATTATTTACTAACTGAGGACTGATAAACTCATTCCCCTTATTTTCATTCTTGTTATACAAGCCATTCAAAATTGCATCTTTTAAAACGTTATCCACAGCTTTCACTTCCATTCCTAAACTAAAAAAGAAGATCATTTGGATCTTCTTGATTTATCCACAAGTGGATAATTACAGATTAATTTCTAACATAATTGGACAATGATCTTTTCGCTCACCAGTATCGATCATTTCTGACTTAGTTACCTGATTAGCAATTCTATTAGACACGATGTAATAGTCAATTCTCCAGCCCGAGTTATTAGCCTTGCTGGTTCTCACTCTTTGAGCCCACCAAGAATAAACTCCTTCGACATTGCCATGAATTTTTCTAAATGTATCAGTAAAGCCAAGCTTGAGCAACTTATCAAAGTCTTGCCGTTCCTCATCGGTAAAACCAGCGTTATGATGATTATTTTCTGGATGCTTCAAATCAATTGGTGTATGAGCCACGTTATAGTCACCGCTAGCAATTACCGGCTTTACTTGATCTAATTTTTGTAAATACTCTGTATACTTTTCATCCCAAACCTGACGATCATCTAATCGCTTCAATTCATTTCCAGAATTTGGCGTATAAACTTGGGTAACATAATAGTTATCAAACTCTAAAGTTAAAATGCGGCCTTCATGATCCATTGGTTCTGGCGCCCCAATTACTGGCTTAGTTACTTCTGGAGTCAAAGTATTTTTATATAAAAACATTGTCCCAGCATAACCTTTTCGTGCAGGTTCTTCAGAAGAGCGCCAAACATAATCATAATCAGGAAACATCTCAGCTAAAATTTCTTGATGCTTCTTAGTCGGGCCAGTTGCCCGTAATTTAGTTTCTTGAATGGCAATAATATCAGGATCTTTTTCTTTAATTGTATTTAAAACGCCACGTGTAAGCTTGGCACGTGCTGAATCACTAGTTAAAGCAGCATTTAGCGAATCAATATTCCATGAAATTAAACGCATTATTATCTCTTTTCTTACCTAGATTTTTATATCACATCTATTATACTATGAAAACTCAAAACGCCGACCATAGAAAAGAGCAGCCTGCTAAGGACTGCTCTTTTGAGAGAGATTATTTAATTGTGTTAAATATGATTTATTCGCTAGCCCTAGGGCCAAATAGCATAGTCATAATCCATGATACCAAGATAACTAGAATAATAGCACCTAAGAGTGATGGAACAATTGCCATTCCCGCTACTTGCGGACCCCAGGCACCAAGCAAGGCCTCGCCTAGAGATGAGCCTACTAGCCCAGCAATAATATTTGCAATCCAGTTCATTGAGCCACCCTTATGAGTAATGGCACCTGCAATTAACCCGATTACGCCTCCGACAATCAAAACCCAAATCCAGTGAAGCATGGGGATCGCCTCCTATTTCTAATTTAGTAGTAATTTATTCTAAGTCTTCTTTTACTTTAGTAGCCTTAGATTTTACCTTTCCTTTAGCTTGTTGAGCCTTTCCTTCTAATTCACGGGCCTTATCGCCAGTGACTTTTCCTTCTACTTCTTTAAATTTACCTGCTACTTTGTCTTTAATTCCATGTTTATCTTTCATCATAATTAGGTATCCTTTCCTAAAACACATAAAAGATTGTTTTAGCTAGCTATCTTCAATCCTCATGACTGATTAACTTAATCATATCATGCACTAGTCGATAAAGATATTATGGCATCTCCAAAACGAGAAGCTTAATATTTCCTTAATAACTTGCTATGTACATTAATTATAAATTAATTTTTCTGTACGTATATCGTTTTCATTTTTAACAACTGTAAGGCGTTAAATCTAACTTATAGTGCCTTCTATGATATATTTACCCTAAAAAAACAATAGTCAGGAGGTTTTCTTATGCTTACTGTTTATGATAAAAATGGCTACATAACATCAGACAATCTATTATCAGCTAAACTTGTTATTTTAGTTAATCCTACTTCTGAAGAATTAACCAATATAGAAAAAACAATCGGCTGTGACGCGCACGTCTTTACTAAACAAACGTCCGCTACTGAAGTATCACATTTTAACGTCTTGCCCAAATGTAAAATTGAAAATGCCAGAATTTTCGTATCCTTTAATTTCGACGCTGGTCAAACTCAAGTTGAAGATGCGATTTATCCCACAATTGCGATCTTCAATTCTCAGCAACTAATCTTAGTTTTACAAAAAAAGCCAGCACCTATTTTAGAAAATCAAAAGGCAATTGCTAAACTATCAGTTGAAGATCTTTTAATTAAGCAACTACTCTATCAAAACCATTGCTTTAATGAAGAATTAACTAAAATAAAGCAACAACTTGATCAGTTAGATCATGCAGCAAGAACTACTACCAAAACTAAGTCTTTGAAAGAAGCAACGGACTTAACCAGAACTTTGGTCTATTTTAATCACACAATGGATGACCAAGCTTCTTCTATTGAAGCTCTAACTGACTTTCTTAAAAAGCAGCATTCGGCCAACTCAATTTTTATCATTGATCTACTACTTTCTCAGCGCCGGATTACTAAAAAAATAAAAGTTTACCGCGATCTTTTAGAATCAATTAATGGACTTTTCTCGGCAATGATGGATAATCATTTAAACAATTTGATGAAATATCTTGATTCAATTGCTCTAATTATCTCAATTCCGGCTTTAATTAGTGGCATCTGGGGGATGAATGTTGGCGGATTGCCAGGTAAGGATAATGAATTTGGATTTTTATGGGTAATCTTATTTGGAGCTGCCTTAGCCATTATTTCAGCTTTGCTTTTGCGAAAAAAGAATTACTTGAAATAATTTTGTCTATCTTTTTAGTCGATCCTAAGCAATCTTAAGATTGTAAATACGGATATTGAGCATAATCTGGCACTTCATTCCAAGCAACAGTATGACCTGCGCCATGAGAGCAAAAAACAGAATTAGGGGTGTTGTAAATGTCAGAAACAGGATCATAATTAATTGACTCAAGTACTTCAGCACTATTTTTACATTTCCGATAGCCTGCAAATAAGCACTCAAGTTGACCACTGCCGTGCGTGTAGTTCCTAACTTCAGTTGCATAATCTTGCATCTGTGCTACTGGGGCTTGACCAGTAATCGTCACGACATCATGATCGCTTTCTCCGATTTCAAATTTTCCGCCCATTTTCTCGATATCATTAATTGCACGACCAACCTGTTCCCGATTGATCCTTAAAGTAAATTGATACCAAGGCTCAAGTAAAGATACTTGATTTTGTGCTTTTAATTCCATTAAACCTTGTCGCAGCGCACGATAGGTTGCCTCTCTAAAGTCACCACCCACTGTGTGTACATTGCTACCGCGACCGCCAACTAGTGTAATTTCCATATCAGTTAGAGGAGAACCGGTTAAAACACCTAGATGCTCTTTATTTGCTAGACTTTCCATTACCTGGTCTTGCCACTTCTTAGGGAGAACTTCTAGACTACACTCATTTTTGAAAACTAAGCCGCTGCCTAACTTACCCGGTTTTAACAATAAGTGAACTTCCGCATAGTGTCTTAAAGGTTCAAAATGTCCTACTCCTTCAACTGAATCTTTAATGCTTTCTTGATAAAGAATTTTGCCTTGAGCAAATTCAGCTTTTAAGCCAAAGCGATCGTGCAAAATCTGTTGGAGAATTTCTAACTGAATCTTTCCCATCACATCAATGCTAATCTCTTCTGCTTGCTTGTCCCACTTAACATGCAATTGCGGATTTTCATCTTCTAGCTGTCTTAGAGCTGTTAGCGTCGCATGCATCTTATCCGGTGCAGTCTGCACTGCATAGGTTAGAACTGGCTGCATTGTAAAGTTCGTTTGATCCTTTTCAAAGCCTATACCCTGACCAGGATAAGTGGTTTTCAATCCGCTAACAGCAACAATTTCGCTAGCTTGAGTACTAGGAACTACTTGATATTTAGTACCGTTATAGAGACGAATTTCATTAACCTTTTCATCAGGCATTAGCTCAGTCTTGGCTCTTAATTCACCACCAGTAACTTTAAGCCAAGTTAAGCGTTCGCCTTTCTCATCGTGAGAAATCTTAAAAATACGGCTAGCAAATTTCTCAGGATACTCTATTTTCTTAGTCCACTTATCTAGTCCCTGTAAAAATTCAGCTACTCCGTTTAGTTTTAAAGCTGCGCCAAAGTATACTGGAAAGATCTTTCTTTGAAAGACCAAATCTTTGATTTCTTCATCTTTTATCTGACCCGATTCTAAATATTCTTCTAAAATTGCCTCATCTGCTGTAGCAATTTTTTCATAAAAATCAGAACCTTCATCCCCAAACTCAACACAGTTGTCATCGAGTGTCCTTAAATCCTGAAGAACCCTCTCTTTATCAGCCTTTAATGTATCCATCTTATTAACAAAAATAAAAGTTGGGATCTTGTGATTTTTTAATAAGTTCCAAAGCGTCTGCGTATAAGCAGTTACGCCTTCACTAGCCGACACAACTAAAATTGCATAGTCTAATACGCTAAGCGTCTCTTCCATTTCCTGGGCAAAGTCAATGTGGCCGGGAGTATCTAAGAGGAGTAATTCGCTATTTTCAGTTTGAATGCGAGCCATATGAGAAAAGATCGTAATTCCGCGTTTCTTTTCTAAATTATCGCTGTCTAAATATGCAGTTCCTTTATCAACTGCACCTAATTTTCTTAACGTACCACTTTGATAAAGCAAGCCCTCTGATAAAGTAGTCTTGCCTGCATCAACGTGAGCTAGAATTCCTATTGTTAATTTTTTCATTAGTTTATTTTCCAAAAATTATAGATAGTATTTTTTAGTATTATTATAGCAAGCAATACAGCAAAAAAAGGAAGTTCAAAATAGAACTTCCTTTTACTTATGAATTATATTTATGAATTGCAATAGCTAGAGTATCGTCGACTTAATTAATAAAAAATATAACTTCTAACAATCTTAATCGTGACTTCTACTTGAGCTATTTCACACCATTAATATATCACGTTTTTGCAAAATATGAAAGCGGTTTATTTTATTTCTTTAGCATATTCTTAATAAAAACCTATCTACACTTTCTCTCAATTTCGTAATATGATTAATATCAAAATATAGTTTAATTTTTTATAAGAAGGTTTAGAATATGTTTTCAATTTTATTAGCCTTATTAATCATTTGGCTTTTCTGGAAACTAGGAATTGGCATGCTAAAAATCGTTGGTTTCCTAATCATCGTTGGCTTGCTATTTGCCTTCGTTTCTTATCTAGTACTACCGCTTTTAGCATTAATTGCACTTGGCGGTCTTCTGGGCCTAGTATTTTCACGTTAATCAAGACAGCTTCAGTGCTGTCTTTTTTGCTAGCATTTTCTTTGACTTTACTATCTATCTTCTCTAGACTGAAAGAAAATAGGTTAATATATTTAATTCGAGGTAATCTATATGCCAATAAAAATTATCACAGATTCAACTGCGAATATCACAGCTGATCAAATTGATGGAATTGATCACGTTACAGTTCCTTTATCGCTTCACGTTGATGGCAAGCTTTGGATGGATACGCCTGATATTGATTTAGACAAGTTTCTTCATACGCTAAAACACACTAAGAGCAAGTCTACTTCTGCTTGTCCCAATGTAAACGACTGGCTTAAATCTTTTGAAGGTAGCGACGAGATCTTTGTAATTACTTTAACTAGCGCCCTTTCCGGTAGTTATAATTCAGCTACTCAAGCAGCTAAGATTTATCATGAAAAGAATCCAAAAGCTAAGATCTTAGTATTTGATTCTCGCTCAGCTGGTCCTCAATTGAGATTACTGGCTGAGAAAATTGCTAGTCTAGCAAATGCGGGTAAGTCATTTGAAGAAATTGTCAAGGCCACTGAAGAGTACCAACACCAGCTTGATTTAATGTTTGCCTTGCAAGACTTAACTAATCTAGGCAATAATGGTCGTATCCCACCAGCAGTCGCTAAGATTGCTGGTTTATTGAAGCTTTTCGTTATCGGAACTGCCAACAATAAAGGTGAATTTGAACTTTTGGGTAAGGCACGCGGTGCTAAGAAAGCTAGAAGAAAACTCTTAGATGAAATGGTCAAAGCCGGCTATAAAGGTGGCCGTGTTCAAATTGATCACGTTCAAAATGAAGGCTCTGCCCTAAGCATGAAAGAGATTATCTTAGATAACTTCCCAGATGCTAAAGTAACGATCGGCGAATGTGGTGCCCTCTGCAGTTTCTACGCTGAAGATGGCGGTTTAATGGTTGGCTTTGAAAAAGAATAGTGTATAACACAAAGGAGTGCTCCAGGCACTCCTTTTAATATGCTTTTTGAAAATCGTTCTGCATTATTTTAACAAATTCAGGATATGTTTCGACTTCAAATAAGGGATGAAGACCAATTGTATCCTTTCTATGACGATGGTTATACCAAATGCTGTCAAAGCCGTACTTTTCAGCACCTAAAATATCTGACTGTAAACCATCCCCGAAGAATAAGGTTTCATTTGGACCAATTTCAGTTCTACTAAAGAAATAATCAAAAGCATGTGGATTTGGCTTAGAATAATGAGCTTCTTCAGACGTTACAATCAAATCAAAATAATCCTTAATTCCTGCTAACTCTAAGCGATGACGCTGCATAAACTTTTCGCCGTTACTTAATACAGTTAACTTATATCCCTGCTTCTTCGCAAACTTAAGCGTGTCTTCCACACCAGGCAATAGCTGGTGCGCTTCGCCAAAGTAAGAGCGATATTCATTCATCCATTCATTACCATCTACATCTAAATTAAAATTCTCTTTAATGAAATCATGAAAAGTCATCTCACTTAGCTCATCATACGTAATCTCACCAAGCTCAAGTCTACGCCAAAGTCCTTGATTATAGGTATGATATTGCTTCTGCAAATCAGAAGAAAGAGGCAGCTTATGTGATTTAAATAGCGCATGCAAAGATGAATCTTCCGTAGCCGCGAAGTCGATCAGAGTATCATCAACGTCAAAAATTAATTGTTTATATTTCAAGTAGCAACCCTTCTTCTATTTAAGTTAGTAATTTTGATTATACCAGAAGATAGTAGAATTTAGTTTTTCAAATTACTTAAAGATTAGTGGTAAGATTATAATGGTCAGAAATTAATATATTGTTAGAGGAAGTAATACTATGACACGTGCACAATTGAAACAAGCTGCAAAAGATCAACTACGCGGCAACTGGGGCTGGGCTATTTGCCTAACTATCTTTGCTTGGTTAGTTAACGCCGTTATTATGGATCTTAACCGCTGGATCTGGACTGGAAAAGATTTTACTTATACTGTTCTACGCTTTAATAAAGACAACTTAATTCAAGGATATAAGCCAGCCTATAACCTTTCAGAAATTATTGTAGGCTTGATTACCGGCTTAATTTTATGGGGAGTTGCCTACACAATCTTAGACTTTGTTGAAACAGGCAAGATGGAGACTTGGTACTCTGGTATTTTTAGCGCTTATAGCAATGGCCGTTTTAAAAACAGTTTGTTTACTCTGTTTATGACTAACTTATTTGTTAGTTTATGGACCATTTTATTCATTATTCCTGGCTTCATTAAGGGTTACTCCTATGCAATGACTCCATATATTTTGAAAGATAAGTTTTCAGCTGGTCAAACTGATATCGGAGCAACTGAAGCTATTACCGAAAGTCGTAAGTTAATGGATGGACATAAGATGGACTTATTCGTTCTAGACCTAAGTTTCATTGGTTGGGGCTTACTTGGTTTAATCACTTGCGGTATTGGATTCATTTGGATTACGCCTTACTACCGTCAAACTAAAGCTAACTTTTATCGTTCATTAATTGCTAATAATTAAATATTACATGAAAATAACCGCTATAGCGCCTGAGCGTTGTAGCGGTTATTTTTTATTCATCAACTAAAGTAATTCTTTCCTTATGGTGCTCTGGATGAACAATTTCATTTACAACTAAGCGTGCCATTGTACCCGAAGTTACTTTAGATTCATTTTTATCGTTGTAGAGCAGCGTATCGTTACCTAACATATAACCTGCTGCTTCTGGACCTGCTTCAAAGGTTAAGGCTGGTGAAATTCCGAGCCAATCTACATCTTCAACTTGCTTTAAGTAGTTCAACTCATTTAACTGTTCTTTTGGCGTATTAATCCAGTTTTCAGAGCCAGTTAATTTCTTAATATCTTCAACAACTAAGTGGTTATCAATTCCAGTTCTAAGACTACCAGCTCCTAGAATGAAGATTACTCTAATATCTTTATTCTTAGCTAAGCCGCACAACTTGGTAGCAAGTTTTACTTGATCTCTTGCCCTCTCTGGTGTGGTACCAAAGGCATCAACAATCACATTAAATTCTTGAAGCAAACTATCATCCATTGTTAGGACGTCACCAATTAAAAGCTTAGCATCCTTACCTAAGACTCTTTTAGCTTTATCTTTATCTCTAACAATACCTGTTACTTCTAAGTCTTTATTTTGACTAGCCAACTTATAAATTGCACTTCCTGCCATGCCTGAAGCTCCAATAATACCTACTTTCATTATAATTTCTCCTCTCTGTGTTTTATCTGTTACCTTAGCTTAGCATGAAAAACAATGGGTGGGATAATATTTGGTTTTAAAAAGCAAAATAAATAAAATAGAACTTATAACTACCACATAAAATCTTGGAGAATACAGATGATTATTGGAAAAAATCGGCGACAAGTTATTTTAAATATCAAAAAAAGTGTCAAAGAGAAAAATTTTAATGCAAAAGTTGAGCCAAATGATCCAATTTTAAGTAAAAAAGAACGCTTGAATTTGGTCAAAAACTTTTGGGCTAATCATGATAAATTGTTTTCTAGAATAATTAATTTAATTGCCCGGGGAATTCTCAATGTTGGAACTCCCATATTAACTTTCAATACCAAAATTGATAATCCTACTTCGCTTAAGAATCTTTCTTCAGCTATTGTCACTTGTAACCACTACAATCAGTTCGATTGCTTACCACTCAAACGCCTAGCAATGAAATACCATAAAAGACTGTACTTTGTTATTGAAGATACTAACCTCAAACTTCCTAGCTGGATTGGATTCCTAATGAGAAACATCGACAGCATTCCCGTTACTGCTAGCATAGAGTATTTAGGACGGGATTTTCCAAGACACTTAGAGCGAATTCTGATTAGAAATAATTGGATTGTAATTTATCCAGAGCAAGAATTATGGCAAAATTATCGCAAACCTCGACCCTTGCAAAAGGGTGCCTATTATTATGCAGCTAGAATGAATATTCCTATTATTTCTTGTTTTGTTGAAATTAAAGACACAAAAAAGCGAGAGATATTGCATCCTGAATTTAATAAAACTCGCTGGATTCTTCATGTCTTACCAACTATCTATCCTAATCCCAAGCTTTCAATCGCAAAAAATGCACAAAAAATGCGAGAAATTGACTACCAGCAAAAGAAACAAGCTTATGAAAAAGCCTATCATAAAAAATTAAACTACAAATTTACAGACTGGGATATTGCTGGCTATAACAAAAAATAGTTTTTCTGTTATTTTAAGTCAGAAAAACTATTTTTAATTAAAAGTAATCATAAAATGAGACTTCGCCTTTAACAAAATCAGTATTAACTGGATGATTTTCTTTAACAAAACCTAATTGAACTGCCTGTTTTAAAGTTAAGTGGCCTAATAAAACTTGGGTCCAGTTAGTTAGAGAAGCTGTATAGTCTGGATCTGTTTCGACTTTTCTTACCCTAGTTTCTTCAGCTGCATCGTTAACTAACCAGATACCATTATTCTCAGCAATAATATCATCGTCAGTGACCTCAATAGTCAGTTTTTTATTATTAACTAAAGGCAATGCTTCTAACACTTGTTTCATATCAATGATTCTAGTCATCATGTAAGGTATTGTCTTTATAGTGATTCCTTCTTGTTCCGGGAAGAATTCTCCTAACAAACTTTCCTCAGGCATTTTCACATAGTATTTCAAGTCGCTTGAACTGTGGCTTGCAATAATGCTTAACAGGGCTTGAGCTGCTTGCGGAGTTGGATAATACATCTCTTCTACTCGGAAGTTACGCTCAACAATTCGGTAAAACATATACCCCTGTGGTTGTTGGAATTTATCAAAATAAACACAAATTGATCTACCGGGATAATACGTATCTAATCTATCCCACCACCAGTCTGCACGGTCAACTGTATTTCTTTGTTCACCTTGATTGAGTTTAGCCTGATATAACTTGATTACTGCTTCTTTTAGGGATGAATCACTCCATCTTCCACGAACTACTTTTCCCTCTTTGATAGGCTTAAAGAAACGTAGATATTCAGGCCGAATTTGATACATTTTTTCATAAATAGTATTTTCATAGCCATAACGACGATAAAAAGTTTCTGAAAATGGAGCTAAGTCAGAAATTGCGTAATTTTGATCGTGTAATTCTAAAATAATCTCCTTCATCAAGCGATTAATATCGCCCTGACCACGGTTTTCGGGATAAGAAGCAACATAACCAACTCCGCCCATTTTAACTTTTTTAGCAAAAATTCTACTTTTAAATTCATTTACCATAATATAGCTAGCAAGATGGTTATCCTTATATTCACCAAAACCCATACTATGGTTATAACGACTTAAAAAGTTGGGATCCTCACGTATATCATTATTTTTTAAAAAAGCATATTCCACTAATGGTGCTATTTGATCTAAAGTTTCTTTATTTTGACTTAATTTCATCTGCTTTTACCTTTTCTAGCATTTATCTTTCGTAATATATTTCTACCTTTTATTATATCAAGTTAAAAAAGGCAATAAAAAAAGTCCTAACCGACAGGTTAGGACTTTTCACATGTGCTGACTAAAGGATTCGAACCTTCGACCTCATCATTACTAATGACGTGCTCTGCCAACTGAGCTAAGTCAGCATTTCTCACAACGTCTACTAGTATATCAGATGATTTTATAAAAAGCAAAACTTTTTTACGGTAAATCGTGTCCCGCAGCAAAATATAAATCATACCATTCTTGATTAGTCAGCTCAATATCTGCACCCTTAGCAGAATCGACAATATGAGCCGGAGTCATAGTTCCCATAATAACCTGAACCTCACCAGGCCATTTAAGAATCCAAGCTGCCGCAACTGCATTTTTACCAACGCTATATTTATCTCCAATTTCCTGCAATTTCTTATTTAATTCAGGAAAGGCTGGATTATTGATAAATGTACCAGCAAAAGTTCCATATTGAAATGGTGACCACGCTTGCAAAGTAATATGATTCATCCGTAAAAACTCCAGTAAGCTACCATCGTGGTTAATAGAAGCATCATCAGTCATATTAGTATGCAAGCCAAAGTCAACCATTCCTGTGTGCATTAATCCGAATTGCACTTGATCAAACATTAAAGGCTGACTTACTGCATTTTGAAGCATCTTAAATTGAGCAGGATTAAAGTTAGATACACCAAAGAATCTAACTTTACCGGTAGCTTGTAAAATATCAAAGGCTTGTTTAATTCCCTCTAGATTCATCAAAATATCTGGTCTGTGTAAGACTAGGCAGTCTAAGTAATTAATATCCATTCTCTTCAAAATACCATCAACAGCATCCAAAATGTGCTCTTTAGTAAATTCATAGCGTGAGCCATAAGCTAATGATCCATGGCTTCCATTTGGTCCTACAACAATTCCAGTCTTTGATTGAATAAATAAATCTTCACGGTTAACATCGGCTAATTTTAACGCCTTACCAAAAACTTTTTCTGAATTTCCGCGTCCATAAATATCCGCAGAATCAATAAAATTTACACCAGCTTTATAAGCTGCGTTAATTGCAGCAGCTCCTTCTTCTGGAGTTCTAGTCCCCATCCGCATAACGCCTAAAGC